>NZ_JBEXLS010000037.1:0-75034 GCF_040610055.1 Streptomyces sp. NPDC004539
CGCGGCCGCGGCCAGCGGCGGGACACGGGTGCCGCCGGTCCACAGCACCACGGCCGCCCCGATGCCGGAGCCGTCCGCGAGCTCGACACCGTCCGCCAGCACCTTGGCCACCTCGACGCCGCTGCGCACCTGCACGCCGAGCCGGGCGAGCGCCGCGTCCACGTGGGCCCTGGCCCTCGGGTGCATGCCCGCGCCCGGCTCCGCCCGGCCGAGCAGCACGATCTGGAGCTGCGGGTGCCGCTCGGCGATCTCCGCGGCGGCCTCGACGCCGGTGAGGCCACTGCCGCCGACCACGACGGTTCCGCCGTCGAGCCGGGTCAGCCGGCCGGCGAGGAGAGCGGCGTCCCGCGGGCTGTCGAGGGTGTAGGCGTGGTCGTCCACGCCGGGGACGGCGACGGTGTCCGCGACGCTGCCCAGGCCGTAGACGAGGGTGTCGTAGCGCAGGACCCGGTCGTCGCCGATCCGTACAGTCTTCGCATCGGCGTCCACGGCGGTGACCCAGCCGCGGACGAAGCCGGCGCCGGTGCCCTCCAGCAGCTCCGGGATGTCCAGTCCGGCCGTCTCCTGGCCGGTGGCCGTCATGTGCAGCCGCAGCCGCTCCGTGAAGGTGTCGCAGGGGTTGACCAGCGTCACCCGCAGGTTCCCACGCTTCCTGGTACGGGCCGCGAGCTGCATCGTGGCCGAGAGCCCGGCGTAGCCGGCGCCCAGGACCAGGACCTCGTGCTGCCGCGTTGTCGTGTTCATCGCTCCGCCGCCTCTTTCCTGTCGGTCGTTCCCGCCGTGCGGACGACCACCAGACGCAAGCTGCCCCTCCATTCGTGACATGAGGCCGATGTGGCCCGTGTCACCTCACAGGGAGAAGGCGGACACGACACGGCACCAGCCCCCGGAGCGCCGCGACGCAGCATCCAACCATGATCGACCGACCCCGCCCCGCGGCCGGCTCCGGAGTCAACCCCCGAAGGGCCTCTGGAGTCGACCACCAAGGCAGCCGTCACCCGGGGAAGGACGCGCCCGGCCCCCGCACCCTGGCGCGAGCGGGTCCGGTGCTTCCGTCCCGGCAGGTCACCCGGCCGCGTCCCGCAGGACGCGGAGGATGCGTTCCAGATCGCGGCGGTCGTCCGCCGAGAGCGGTCCGGTGACCCTGGTGCGGAGGTGGGCGACGTGTACGGCCATCGCCCGGTCCAGCGCCTCGCCGCCCTCCTCGGTCAGTACGGCGAGCGCGGCGCGCCGGTCGGCGGGGTCGGGGTCGCGGCGGATCAGTCCCGCCTTCTCCATCCGGTCGGCGAGCCGGGTGAAGCCGCCCGAGCTGAAGGAGACGGCCTCCGCGAGGTCGGTCATGCGGAGCCGGTGTTCCGGGGTGCGGCCGAGCCTCAGGAGCACCTCGAACCAGGTGTCCGGGACTCCCAGGTCGTGGTGCACCAAGGGCTTGAGGCGGGTGAAGGCTTCCACGAACAGGCCGTAGAGCGTCACGTCGTCGTCGTTCAGAAGTCGCTCGTCCACCTCTACAGGGTGACAGAAATCCACGCCCGGAAGACTCTGCCGTTGCAATATCTGCATCAGCAGATATATTGTCTGCATCGGCAGACAACCGCTCGTCCCAGCCGCATCCAGATGGAGCCCGCTCATGCGCAGCCGCATCCTTCCCGCACTCGGCGTGGCCGGTGTCCTCACCGCCGGCCTGTTCCTGGGGTCCGCCTCGGCGGACGCCTCCTCCACGCCGGGCACGCGGCACACGACCACCATCGAGGCCGTGGAGAAGGGCACCGCCATCAACCTGGTCGACGTCGCCCCCGCGGACTCCGCCCTCGGCGACCAGCTCATCGGGACCGGCGACCTCATCGGCCGCGACGGCCGCAAGCTGGGCACCAGCAGCTTCATCGGCGTCTCCACCGACGCGAAGCCGCGCACCGCCGAACTGCTCACCTTCGTCTACGAACTGCCCGGCGGGAAGATCACCACGACCGGCACGGCGCGGCTGTCCGCCACCGGCCCCGTCTTCGACGAGTCCTTCGCCGTCACCGGCGGCACCGGCGCCTACAAGAACGCCTCCGGCGAGGTGCGCGTCCGCCAGGAGACCATGGAACAGGCGAAGGTCACCTTCAAGATCCAGCGCTGACGACGTCGGCGATCACCGTACGAACCCTTACGGAGTCACCTGTGAAGATCCTCCTGATCGGCGCCACCGGCATGATCGGCTCCCGTGTCGCCGCGGAAGCGCTGAGCCGGGGCCACGAGGTCACCGCCGCCACCCGCTCGGGCCTCGCCGACGCGCTGTCCGCCCGTCCGGCGCTCACCGTCCTCGCCCTCGACGCCTCGGTGTCGGGCAAGGTCGCCCAGGCGGCGGCCGGACACGACGTCGTGATCTCCGCCGTCTCCCCGCCCCGCGACGGCTCCGACCCGGCCGCTCCCCTGCTGGCGACGTACACGTCCCTGGTCACCGGGCTGCGCGACGCGGGCGTACGGCGGCTGGTCGTCGTCGGAGGCGCGGGCAGCCTGAGGACTGCCTCGGGCCGGGACCGCGTGGACACGCCGGACTTCCCCGAGATGTACAAGGCCGAGTCGCTCGCCCAGCGCGAGGTGCTGCGCCTGTTCCGTGACCAGGTCACCGACCTCGACTGGACCTACGTCTCCCCCGCCGACGAGATCGCCCCCGGCGAGCGCACCGGCACGTTCCGCATCGGCGGCGACGACCTGCTGACCGCCGAGGACGGCACCAGCTTCATCAGCGCCGAGGACTACGCGGTCGCGCTGGTCGACGAGGCCGAGAAGAGCACGGCGATCCGCCGCCGCATCACCGTCGCATACTGAGCCGGACGCTCCCCGGCCGGCCACACCACCGGGACCGGTGCCTCCGGGGCCTGTTCACCAGGCCCGGCTTCTCACCGGAAGGCCGGCATGACCTCCTTGATGAACAGTTCGAGGGACCTGCGCTTCTCCTCGTGCGGCAGGCTGTTGTCGATCCAGAAGCTGTACTCGTCGACGCCGAGTTCCTCGTAGGCGCGCAGCCGCTCGACGACCTCGGCCGGGGTGCCGATCATCGCGGTCCTGTGCAGGGACTCCGGCCGGAACTCGGGGCGTTCCTCGAACTTCGACTCAGGGCTCGGCGGCAGGAAGCCGTTCACCGGGGTCGTCCTGTTGCCGAACCAGGCGTCGAAGGTCCGGTAGAAGCGGTTGACGGCCTCCGCCGCCGGGCGCCAGCCCTCGGGGTCGTCGGCGGAGTGGACGTGCGTGTGGCGCAGGACCATCAGGTCGGGGCGCGGGACCTCCGGGTGGGCGGCCACGGCCGCGTCGAACTTCCCCTTGAGGGCCACGACCTCCTCGTCGCCCTTCATCAACGGCGTGACCATGACGTTGCAGCCCTGGGCCACCGCGAAGTCGTGGGAGGCGGGGTCGCGGGCGGCGATCCACATGGGCGGGGTCGGCCGCTGGATCGGCTTGGGGACGCTCGTCGAGGTCGGGAACTGCCAGATCTCGCCGTCGTGGGCGTAGTCGCCCTGCCACAACGCCCGTACGGCCGGGACGAGTTCGCGCAGATGCTGGCCGCCGTCCGCCGCCGGGAGGCCGTCCGCCAGCCGGTCGAACTCGAACTGGTAGGCGCCGCGGGCGAGTCCGACCTCCATGCGGCCGTCGCTGATGACGTCGAGCAGCGCGCACTCACCGGCGACCCGGATCGGGTTCCAGAACGGGGCGATGATCGTCCCCGCGCCCAGCCGGATCGTCGAGGTCTTCGCGGCCAGGTGGGCGAGCAACGGCATCGGGCTCGGGGAGATCGTGTACTCCATCGCGTGGTGCTCGCCGATCCACACGGTGGCGAACCCGCCCGCCTCGGCCATCAGGGCCAGTTCGGAGAGGTTCTCGAAGAGTTGCCGGTGGCTGACCTCCTCGTCCCAGCGCTCCATGTGCGCGAACAGTGAAAACCTCATCGCAGCTCCTCGGCCGCTCGCGCGGCGTCCATGTCGTCGAGGGTGACGTCGCCGGTGGCCCAGTGGGTCCGGGGGACCTCCTGGACGACGACGCGGATGTACTCGGGGCGGGTGTCCACGGTGCGCAGGACCGCCGTGTGCACCTCGTGGATCAACGCCCGGATCTGTTGTGGGGTGCGGCCCTCGGCGAGGGTGACGACGACTTGTGGCATGTCAGCTCCGCATCGTGAACGGGTCGGCCACGGGCTCCTCGCTCGTGTTGATCCAGACGCTCTTGAGGCGCGTGTACTCCTTGATCGTCTCGGTGCCGTGTTCGACGCCGACGCCGCTCGCCTTGAAGCCCTGGCGCGGTGACATCGGGGACATGGCCCGGTACGTGTTGACCCACACGGTCCCGGCGTCCAGGCGGGCCGCCATCCGGTGCGCCCGTGCGAGGTTCGTCGTCCACACGCCGGCCGCGAGTCCGTACTCCGTGTCGTTGGCCAGTCGTACGACCTCCTCCTCGGTGTCGAACGGCATGATCGCCACGACGGGCCCGAAGATCTCCTCGCGTACGACCCGCATGCCGTTGTCGACGTCCACGAGGACGGTCGGCTCGTAGAAGCAGCCGCCGAGGCCGCCGTCCGTGGCCCGGCCGCCGGTCAGCACCCTGGCCCCCTCCGCGCGCCCGAGGTCGACGTACGCGGCGACCTTGGCGCGCTGTTCCTCGAAGGCCAGCGGGCCGAGTTCGGTCTTCTCGTCGAGGGGGTCGCCGATGACGATGCTCCGGGCGCGCTCCGAGACCCGTTCGACCAGTTCGTCGTAGACGGACCGGTGCGCGAAGACCCGGCTGCCGGCGATGCAGGTCTGTCCGGCGGCGGCGAAGATCCCGGCGACCACCCCCATCGCCGCGTTCGGGATGTTCGCGTCCTCGAACACGATGTTGGGGGATTTGCCGCCGAGTTCGAGCGTGGAGCCGATGAAACGGCTCGCCGTCGCGGCGGCGATGCGCGCCCCGGTGGCGGTGCTGCCGGTGAAGGAGATCTTCGCGAGGTCGGGGTGGTCGACCAGGGCCTGTCCCGCCTCGGCGCCGAATCCGGTGACGACGTTCACCGCGCCCGGCGGGAAGCCCGCCTCCAGGACGAGTTCGGCCAGTCTGAGCACCGTCGCCGACGTGTGCTCGGAGGGCTTGATCACGACCGTGTTCCCGGCGCAGAGCGCGGGCGCCAGCTTGCTGCTGGTCAGGGTCAGCGGGGAGTTCCAGGGCGTGATCGCCCCGACCACGCCGAGGGGCTCGCGGGCCGTGTAGTTGAGGACCTGCCGGTCGGAGGTGGGGATGAAGTCGCCGTGGATCTTGTCGGCGAGCCCGGCGTAGTAGTGGTAGTACTCCGGCAGCGTGGCGAGCTGGCCGCGCATCTCGCGCAGGAGTTTGCCGTTGTCCCGTGTCTCCATGCGGGCCAGGTCCTCGGCGTTCTCGGCGATCAGGTCGCCGAGGCGGCGCAGGAGGTGTCCGCGCCGTGTCTGGCTGAGGTCGCGCCAGCGCGGGTCCTCGAACGCCCTGCGCGCGGCGGCGACGGCCCGGCCGACGTCGGCGGCGTCGCCGCGCGCGGCCCGGTAGAGGATCGCGCGGGTGGCCGGGTTGGTGCTCTCGAAGTACTCGCCCGACGCGGGCTCGGCCCAGGCGCCGTCGATGAAGTGCCGCAACGTGGTGAGCTCAGACATCCGCGCACTCTCCGATGAAGGTGGTGAGGCAGTCGACGAACGCCGCGGGGCGCTCGACGGGCAGCATGTGGCGCGCCTGGGGGACGACCACCGCACGGCAGTCGGGAAGCGCCGCGGCGAGCCGGCGTGTCATGTCGGGTGTGGACCCGGGATCATTCTCGCCCGTCACCGCCAGCGCCCGGGTGCCGATGGCCGCGAGGTGCGGCGCGAGGCAGGCGTCCGCCGTGGCGAACACGCGGTAGCAGGCGAGGAAGGACCCGATGTCGTTCGCGAGGAGGGTGGCCTCGGTACGCGCCACCTGGCCGGGGCCGACGTCGGTGCCGTCGTACCAGCGTTTCAGGGAGGCGGCCACGCTCGCCGGGAAGTCGGCTTCCGCGGCGCGCAGCCGGTCGAGTACGGACGCCCGCTCCTCGGCGGTACGCGTGCACACCGAGCTGACGAGGGTGAGCGTGGCCGCCAGTCCGGGGCGGTGCAGCGCCAGGTGCTGCGCGACCAGAGCGCCCAGCGAGAACCCGACCAGATGCGAGTTCGGCGGGATCTCGTCGGCCACCCCGTCCGCCAGGTCCGCGAGTGTCACCCCGTCCCGCACCGGCGGACGGGTGCCGTGGCCCGGCAGGTCGGGGGTGAGCACGGTGAACCGGTCGGACAGGAGCTCGGCGGTGGGCTCCCACATGGTGTGGTCGAGTCCGACGCCGTGGAGCAGCACCACGGTGGGCTGGCTCATGTCAGCTCACTGCTCGGTCGAGAGCGGGGCCAGGCGCTGCTGGGGCCGTCCCTGGGCAGCGGCGGCCAGCGCGATGACGATCTCGCCCGGGTGGGGCGCGTCGCTGATCCGGACCTCGAAGCTCTGATGGTGGGACCGGATCGTGGCGTCGGTGATGTGCTTGAGGGGAATGTCGAAGACAACGCCGGCGGGGCCGCGTTTCTCGACGGCGGGAAGCAGGGTGGTGGCGTTCGCGGCCTTGCGGAAGTGGTCACCGAACTTGAGCGTGTGGATGAGCGCCGAGCCGTGCTCGATCTCGCCGTCCAGGCCGACGACGGCCGCTTTGCCGTACGCCTCGGCGGGGGCGTCGAGGGCGTCGAGGACCGCCGGGGCCAGCAGCGCGCCGAGCGCGGAGGCGTTCGCGTCGATGCCGGGGGCCAGGTCCTCCACGAAGCCCTGACCGGCCCAGGGGTTCTCGATCACGGCGGCCACGACGGCGATCCGGGCGGGGCGCGCGAGCGCCCGGCCGCCTTCGGTGCGGATCTCCTCGACGACGGTCACGATCTTGCGGACGCTCATGAGGGGATCTCCTCCAGGGTGCGGGTGGTGACGGCGGGGTCCGTCCGCCGGTCCCCGATGCGGGGGTGCGGGCGCGGTCCTGTCGACGCGGCGGCGATGACGACGATCTCGTCCGTGCGCGGGGCGTCGGAGACCCGGGCGCTGACGGTCTGGTAGTGGCTGCGTGTCGAGGCCAGGGTCTTGTGCCACAGCGGGACGACCAGCGTCTCGCCGGCCTCGGCGCGGGTGTCGGCGAAGCAGATGATCGACTCGCCGTCGAGGAACTCCCGCACCAGATTCCCGAAGTACGGGGTGTGGATGAGGGCACCGGCGTGTTCGACCTCGCCCGCCGATCCGACGATCGCGGCCTTGCCGAACGCCTCGATGGCGTCCGCGCCGCCCAGGGAGGCGATGAGGCGGTCGGTCAGGAGTCTGGCGAGCACCGGGCCGACACGGGCCTGCTCCGCGGACAGATCGGCCGAGGGGCCGGTGCCCGCCCACGGGTTCCGTATCACCGCGGCGACACTGGCTCGTCGCGCGGGTCGCGCGGGCGTCTCGCCGCCTTCGGTCAGGACGGCGTCGCGGTAGACCACCAGCTTGCGGAGGCCGATGCCCTCGTCAAGGTGATGCATGGGCTCTTGCATGGCACAGGACGATAGGCGCCGCCCTTCAGCCGGTCAAGAGATTGAGAAGAAGAGAGCCCACCCACCTCGCGATATCGCCCGACCAGAGCGGGAAAAGCGCTCCCCATCTGCCGTTATTCGCGCTTCCCTGCGACCGGGAAGATTCCGCTCACCCGACCTCTTGACGGCCCATTTGCAGCATGCCTTACTGCTTCTTGTATGCCAGAGCGGGCGGTTGTAGGGCCCCGGACCCAAGGAGTTCCATGTCCAGTCACCTTGGAGCGGACGCGGAGGCGTCGCCCGCGATCCTCCCGGAGAGCGGCGGGGAAAGACCCACGGACGACGTCGACCCGGAGAGCCGGCTCGGTTCCGTTTTCTGGACCTCGCTCGGCATCTCGGCGATCTTCGTGGCGTGGGCGGCGCTGTTCACGGACAACCTGAACAAGGTCACGAACGACTCGCTGAACTGGGTGACGTCCACGTTCGGCTGGTCCTACCTGGTGATCACCCTCGCCATCCTGATCTTCCTGGTGTTCCTGGCCTTCAGCCCGGCCGGCGACATACGGCTCGGCAAGGACGACGACCGCCCCGAGTTCTCCACCCCAGCCTGGTTCGCCATGATCCTCAGCGCGGTCATGGGCATCGGACTGGTCTCGTACGGCGTCGCCGAACCGATCTCCCACCTGGCGGCACCGCCCCACGGTCTCGCCGAGCCCAACACCCCCGCGGCGGCGGTACGCGCCCTTCAGTACTCCTACTTCGACTGGGGCCTGCAAGCCTGGGCGATCTTCGCCGTCTTCGGTCTCGCCATCGCGTACTCGACCCACCGCAAGGGCCGGCGCACCCTGGTGAGCCAGATGTTCACGCCGCTGCTCGGCGACCGTGTGAACGGGCCGGTCGGCAAGGCCATCGACGTACTGGCCGTGTTCGCGACGCTCTTCGGCACCACCACCTCCCTGGGCCTGGGAGCTCTCCAGGTCAACAACGGTCTCGGCAGGCTGTTCGGGATGCCGGTGAACTCGGTGAGCCAGGTGCTCATCATCGCCGTCGTCACCTCGGTCTTCACTCTCTCCGCGGTCACCGGTGTCAGCAAGGGCATCAAACTGCTGAGCCAGGGCAGCACGCTGCTGGCGGTCGCGCTGTTCGTCTTCGTCCTGGTCGTCGGCCCGACCGTGTTCCTCGCCAACCTGTACACCGAGGCCGTGGGCCAGTGGGCCACCGACTTCTTCCGGATGAGCTTGCAGGGCACCGCGTTCGGCGGGCTCGAATGGATGCAGTGGTGGACCTACTTCATGATGGCCTGGTGGGTCTCCTGGGGCGCCTTCGTCGGTGTCTTCCTGGCCCGCATCTCGCGTGGCCGCACCATCCGCGGGTTCGTCATGGGCGTCCTCGTCGTCCCCAGCGTGGTGTTCTTCACCTGGTTCACCGTCTTCGGCGGCACCGCGATCCACATCGACATGTTCGAGGGCGGCCACATCGCCCAGCAGACCGCCGCCGACATCAACAGCGCGTTCTTCGCGACCCTCGACCACTTCCCGCTCGCCGACCTCACCTCGGCGGTCGCGATCCTCCTGGTCGTGATGTTCTTCGTCTCCGGCGCCGACGCCAACACCTACGTGCTGTCCATGATGACCTCGGGCGGATCGCTGACCCCGCGTCGCCCGGTGCTCGTCCTGTGGGGTGTCCTCACCGGTGTCACCGCGGTCGTCCTCATGCTCGCCGGCGGACTCAACGCCCTCCAGAACACCGTCATCGTGACGTCCCTGCCGTTCCTCGTCATCATCGCCGGTCTGACGGTGTCCTTCTGGAAGGAACTGCGCGCGGACCGGAAGGAGAAGACCGATGTCCCGCACTGACACCCGACGGGCACTCATCGAGAAGACCTGGGCCGCGGCCTGGGGCCAGGGCGACGTCGATGCCCTCGACACCCTGCTGAGCCCGTCGTACCGGCGCCACGGCCAGGGTTCGCCCCCGCAGGACGTGGACGGCTTCAAGGCCGCGATCGTCTCGACCCGGACGGCCTTCCCGGACCTGGTCACGACCATCGACGACATCGTCGTCGAGGGCGACCGGGCGGCGATCCGCTGGCACAGCAGCGGAACCCACGAGGAGGCGCTCCTCGGGGTCCCGCCCACCGGGCGGCAGGTCGAGGTGAGCGGCGCCACCTTCGCCCGCTTCGAGGGCGAACGGATCGTCGAGGAGCACGTGACATGGGACCCCCGGGCACTGCTCGCGGCGCTGGGGATCATCCAGGTGGGACAGGACTGATCGAGATGAGCAGGAGCACTTCCATGGCGACGCCTGCGGCGAATCCCGGCCTCGACGTGATGAAGCAGGTCAACCGACAGTTCGTCACCGGTGTCACGGTCGTGACGACGATGGACGGGGAGACCCCCAGGGGGCTGGCCGTCAACGCGTTCTCCAGTGTCTCGCTCGACCCCGCCACCGTGATGGTGTGCGTCCAGCGCACTTCCTCCACCCACGACTGTCTGTTCCGGGCGAACCACCTCGCGATCAACATCCTGTCCACGGACCAGCTCGACGTCGTCGCCACGTTCGCGGGCAAGGCCGCCGACAAGTTCGCGAACGTGGAGTGGGAGAGCGGCCCGTTCGGCAGTCCGCTGATCGCCCGGAGCGGCGCCCGCATGGAGGCCGAGATCCGCGAGCGGCTCCAGGCGAGCACCCACACGGTGTTCATCTGCCGCGTGGTGCACGCCTCGGTCGACGACCGCAGTCCGATGGTCTACAGCGCGGGTAGATTCTTCGACGGCGGCGCGCTCGCTCCGCTGAGCTGACCGGCGGACGGCCGGGAGGACGGGAGAGGGGTTCGGTGCATCGCGCGAAGAGCGGACCGGCGAACGGTTCGATGCAGGCCAGGGTGATCACCGAGATGCGCGAGCGGATCATCAGGGGCGACATCGGCCCGGGGGCTCCGCTCTCGGAGATCGCCCTCGCGGAGGAGTTCGGCGTCAGCCGTACGCCGGTGCGCGAAGCCCTCAAGCAGTTGCAGACCGAGGGGCTGGTCGAGATCCGGCCCCGTGTCGGAACGTTCGTGACCACCCCCTCCCGGCGCGAGATCACCGAACTCTTCGAGATGAAGGAGCTCCTCGAAGGCGCGGCCGTCCGCCTGCTCGCCCGGCGCGGGCGCGTCGCGGAGATCGACCTGCTGGAGCGGAACCTGCGCGAGGCCGGCGAAGTGGTGGCCCGCGACGACCGGAAGCGGTACGCCGCCCTGGTCCAGGAGTTCCACGACCTCCTCATCGCCGGCGCCGACAACAGCAAGCTGGAGAGCCACTACCGGATGCTGATGAATCAGCTGGCCTACTCCCGGCTCGTGGACACGTCACTGAGCCGGCCGGGCCGCACCCCGCAGTCCGACCGTGAACACCACCGCGTGCTGGAGCTGATCCTGGAGAAGGACGGCGACAGCGCCGAGCAGGTGATGCGCGAGCACGTGAGGGCCAGCCGGCGCGCGGTCCTGGCCGGACTGCCCATCCCCGGAGCGGACGGGACGCCCGGGGGGACGGGGGCCTGACAGCGGGCTCCGGTGACGCAACACCGGCCCGCCCGCGAGCGAGGCCGGACCAGAACACCGCTCGCCCACGACACACCTACACACAACCGTCTGTACGAGAATCACATTCTTGGATACAAAGAGTATGACTTACCGATCCAAGATTCGTCGTTCTCCCATCCGTCCCCCTCCCCCACATGAAGAGGGAGCATGCGAAACAGACGTGCACGAACCAAGTGCCTCGCCGCCCTGGCAGTCCTGATGGGCCTCACCTTCTTCCTCCCGCCCGCCCAGGCCGCCTCGTCCTCCCCGCACCCGCCCGCTCCCGAGCGGATTCGGGTGGAGCGGCTGCCGTTACCGCCGACCGCCCCCTCGAACGCGGAAGGCGCCTGCGACAGCGAGGCCAACCCGCGTGGCACTGGCTGCATGGCCGCCGGCTGGGACTCCGGCCTGCGGACCGGCGGCTTCCTCCCGGACGGCCGCACCGTCACCGCGGCCGTCCGGCTCGCCGGCGCTCCGGCCGCCCCCGACCCGGCGAGCGTGTACAGCGGGGACCAGCTGATCCTCGTACGCACGGACGGCCGGACCTTCCCGAACGGTGACGCGTGGAAGTGCCTCACCTGCGGTACGCCGCCCGCCAACAAGCAGGGCATGACCGCCGACACCAGCTACCCGCAGCCCTTCACGGACGGCAGGCGGGTCCTGTACGGCACGAACATCGTCGACTGCGGCCCCCACCCCCTCGCCTCACCCGCCTGCACCCCGGACCGGCTCCACGTCTACCCGATCCGCTGGAACACCGCCGCCGACGGCTCCGGACCCGGCGGCGCCATCAGGGAACTGCGCCTGCACCCCGACCAGGTACACCTCGGCTTCAACAGCGTCACCGTCACCGGCGGACGTCTCGACCAGTACGGCTACCTCGGCCGCCTGCGCTTCGACCCCACGCCCACGACCGGAACCCCCCTCGTCCCCCGCTACGAGGTGGAGAGGGTCACCCGCCTCTTCGACGCCTCCCCCGCCTCGCAGCCGGTGCACACCGACCCCCGCGACCCGTCCGAGCTCGACTTCGACCCCACCCTCCCCGGCGTCGGTGAGCTGCGCGGCTTCTCCAAGGACGGCCGGGAGGTCTTCTACGTCGGCTACCCGGTCGAGTCCTCCAACATCGACCTGATGGCCGTCGACCTGCGCACCGGGAAGGTCCGCCGGATGACGGCCGACCCCGGCTACACCGATCCCGTCGACGCCTCCCCCGACGACCGGTGGATCGTGGCCCTCGACACCCGTGGCTACGACCGGATGATGTTCACCTCCGGCATGACCGGCATCCCCGCCCTCACCGACCTGCTCTCCACCTCCGCGGTCTCCTCCATCCGCAACAACGGCCAGCGGCGCTTCTTCCAGCCCTACCTCATCGACCGCTACGGCGACCGCGGCACCTACCGGGGCCAGCGCCTCAACCACGCGGACACCTCCCCCGACTGGAACGCCGGCGCCGACCCCCGCTGGTCCCCCGACGGCACGTCCGTCGCCTACCACGAACGCCTGGTCTCCGCCCCCGCCTGCGGCGGCCTCAACCCGCTCCCCTGCCCCGCGTCCACCGAACCCGGCGGCCGCCGCACCCGCCTGATGATCGCCCGCCTCACCGACCGCAACCCCGTGCACCCCCGGCCGGCCCGGACCGCCCCCGACACCGTCCCGTGGGGCACGCCCTACGTCCCGGGCAGCGCGATCCCGCAGCGCCCCTACCCCCCGCAGGGCACCTACACCCTGCGCGGCAAGGCGTCCGGCAGCGCAAGCGTCAACATCCTCTGGGACGACGCCAAGACCGCCGTACGCACGGTGTCCGCGCGCTACACGCACTACTCGGACGACGGGCAGGGCTTCCTCGACGGCACCGAGAGCGTGACCCGCACGAGCCTCACCACCACCCTCACCGCCCTCGACTGGTCCTCGGACCTGATCAGGACCGGGCGGAACGGCAAAGCCCTGGCCACCAAGAAGACCGGTCCGGACGGCTTCCACCTCACGATCGACCTGTGGCAGACGGTCTTCGAGGCGACCGGCACCCTCACCACCACCGTCGGCACCCGGACCTACACCCAGCCCGCGAACGGAACCTGAGCACGACCGGCCGATTCGCACGGCCCTGGCAGGGCCGCCGTCTCTCTCCGCCTCCCCACCACAGGAGTCACCGTGCCTGCCAAGCCTTCGCTCCTCTCACCTGGTCGCCTCTTGACCGCTCTCCTGATGGTCGCGATGGCGCTGTTCGGCTCGACAACAGGAGCAGCGGCCCGACCACCGGCCGCATCGAGATCCGAACCCGTCACCGTCAGTGAACTCCCCGTACCCCCCACCGCGCCGTCGCCGACCACCGGTTCCTGCATGAGCGCCACGGGCTGCGTCAGCGCCGTGTCCGCAGGCGGCTTCCTGCCCGACAGCCGGACCGTCACCGCCACGTTCACCTACGCCGAAGGGCCCTCCGGGAGTCCCTACGACGGCAGCCAGCTCGTCCTCGTACGCACCGACGGCCGTGTCTTCCCGGACGGCACCCCCTGGAAGTGCGTGACCTGCGGCGTCCCGGCCGCGAACCGGGAAGGGGTCTCCGGGGCCTTCCGGTACGCCCAGCCGTTCCGGGACGGCAGACGGGTGCTGTCGGAGGCCGGCGTCGTCGACTGCTCCCCCTACCCGCTCACCGACCCCCGCTGCACCCCGGCGACCACCCACGTCCGTCCCGTCCGCTGGAACGTCACGCCCGACGGATCGGGAGCGGGCGGAACCCCTGTGGGACTCAAACTCCACCCCGACAACGTCCACGTCGGCTGGAACAAGATCATCCGGCCGACGGGACCCGGTGACTCCTTCGACGAGATCGCCTACTTCGGCCGTCTCCGCTTCAACCCGCACCCCACCACCGGTACCCCTCTCACGCCCCGCTACGACATCGTCAAGGTGACCGGGCTCTACAGCGCGGACCCCGCTCTGAACGGCCACTTCTTCCGGGTGGACCCGCGCGATCCCACGCGGCTTCGGTACGAACAACAGGCAGCGGTGGGCGAGTTCAAGAACTTCACCGGCGACGGCGGGTCCCTGATCGGGATCGGCAACGCCCGGTCCGTGAGCCTGGACCACTTCGCCACCAGCCTCACGACCGGCAAGTCCCGGAGGCTCAACTCCGACCCCGGATACAGCGATCCCGCGACCAGCTCCCCCGACGGCAAGTGGACGGTCGTGATGGACGTCCGCTACCGGGACCGCTTCCTCTTCATGGCCGGCCTGCCGGGCGTGCCGCCGCTCGTCGACATGCTGCCCACAGGTGCCGCCGCGTCCGCCGGCTACAACATCCGTACCCGGCGGCTCTTCCAGCCCTACCTCGTCGACCGGAACGGCCTTCGCGACCAGCAGATCAACGCCTGCACCACCGGCCCCTGCTCGACGTCGGCCACCGGGCCTGGCAGCGCGGCCGACTCCCCCTTCTGGGCCGCCCGCGCCGACTCCTACTGGTCTCCCGACAGCACACGGATCGTCTACGGCCAGACCTACTCCTCCCCCGGCGACTGCGGACCGCCCTTCGACCTGGTCGCCTGCCCGCCGTCCGGCGAGCCCGGCGGCCGGACCTCCCGTCTGATGCTGGCCGAACTCACCAGCCGCGAGCCGCTCCGTCTCCCGCCCGTCCGGCCGGTGTCCGACTCGGTCCCCTGGGGGACGCCCTACCGCCCCGGAGACCCGGACCCCAAGCGGCCCCATCTGCCGGCCGGGCGGTACACCCTCGACGGCACCGCCGCCGGGCGGGCCGTCGTCGACCTCGTCGAGAACGCCAACGGCATCGCACTCGCCCGGATCTCCGTGACGTACAGGAACTACAGCGACGACGGGAGGACCTTCCTCAACGGCACCGAGAGCGCCGAGAACGCCGGCACCGCGTCCAGCCCGGTGACCTTCCATACACGGCTTCGCGTCTCGGGGGAACACACCGGCACCCGGACGACCAGCGAGCCGGGCGGCTACACCGTCTCGCCGCTGTCCTCCCTCCGGGGTTCCTACCGGCCCGTGGGCACCATGACGACCGTCCTCGACGGCCGCGTGTACGCCCAGCCCGTCTCCTACTCCTGAACACCCGGTCTCCGCAGGCGTCCTGCGCGACGCACACGGGGTACCTCTCGCAGGCGAGGTCGAAGATCTCCGCGCCGGGCTTCCGCCACAGCCCGGCGTTGAAGATCTCGACCTCGGTGAGGCCCTGGTGTCCGGTGTCGTCGACGGCCTGGCGCAGCCGGCGCAGGTCGATACAGCCGTCGCCGATCAGGCCGCGGCCGGTGAGGACGCCGGCGGGCAGCGGGACGGTCCAGTCGCAGACCTGGAAGCCCGCGACGCGTTCGCCGAGCAGGGCAGCCGACCCACGGCTACCGGACCATCGGTGCCGAGATCCGGCTCCGTGACTCGGTGGGGCCCGCCCCGGGAGCGGTGACCGGCTCCCCTAGACCGCCGTGATGCCCTCCATGCCGGAGGCGGCGAAAGCGGGCAGCCCTGTCACGGTGGTGACCTTCGTGAGCGAGCCGTTGCGGCCGATCCGGAAACCGTCGACCGTTCCGGAGGTGGCGTTCTGCACGTACAGGAACCGCGCGTCCACGGTCACCGCCAGGTCGATGACGCCCTGCGAACGGGGCGACGGAGGTGTGGCGACGCCGGAGCGGTCGGTGAGGGCGAGTTTCCCGGTGCGGTCGGTGCGGTAGCCGGTGACCGTGGAGTTGCCGGTGTTCCCGCCGAAGAAGAAGTCACCCGCGCGCTCCAGCCAGCACAGGGTGTTCTGGCCGTTGGGAAGCGGCTTCTGGACGACCTTGAGGGTGCCGTCGTGCCGCACCTGGTAGGTGCTGACGGTCGACTTCGCGGCCTCCGCGACCAGCATGTGCCCGGCCTTGTCGAAGGTGATGGCGAACGGGACGCCGCCGGCCGAGGGGTTGACCACCGCCCGGTGTGCGGGGCGGCCGTCCTTGCGCACCGGGAACACTTCGATCGTGTCGGCCGACTTGGTCGTCACCACCAGTTCGTGTCCGCCCGGGGTGAAGGCGACCTGGCCGGGGGAACTGGTGAACAGCGGGACCTTCTTGTTGCGCAGTCCCAGCGAACGGTGCGAGCCGCTCAGCGGGGTAAGTCCCCGGGCCGTGATCCGGAAGCCCTGGACACTCCCCGCGCCGCCCGCGTTCATCACGTACGCGAGGCCGCCGGACACGGTGATCGACGACGGGAAGTCGCCGCCCGAGCGCACCACTTGACGATCGGTGAGCTTCTGGCCCGTGACCCGGAACGAGGTCACCGTGCCGCTGCCCGCGTTGACCGCCAGGAGCCGCCCGGACCCGGGGTCGTAGACCAGGGAGCCCTGGGAGGCGAGGGAGTCGGTGGGCGCGTCCACCTGGTCGCCGCCCTTGCCCCCGGTCGCGTAGGTGCCCGCGCCGGTCAGGGTGCCGTCGTCGCCCCGCCGGAAGACTCGGATGGTGTTGCCCGCCAGTTCGTTTCCCTGGACGAACACGGCGTGGTCGGCGCCGGCTCGCAACACAGTCGCCTCTTCGCTGTGGGCGGGCTCCCCCGCCGAGGCGAAGTTCATCGTCGCCGCCGCCGCGCCCGTCGCGAGAACGGCCGCGCCGGCGATCCCCAGCCGGGTCTTGAGGGGTGAACGACGCCTGGTGTGCCTGCTCATGGGGTGATCCTCCAGTCCTGGCCGACCACCGATGGGGTGGCCGGCGGAGCCAGAGTGGCCCGTGCGACGGAGGGAATTCGAGGAATCGGGCGCCACGTCATGCTCTCGTAAGAAGTGATCCGGCCCGGGAGAACTCGGTTCGGAGGCTCCCCGGGCGCACCAGACCGGTTCTTTCGCCCTGGGTGAGTTCGCCGTCGCCGCCGCCGTCGCCGAGCTGTGACCGAGGTCACGTGCCGAGGTTCGAACTTTCGTGCCCGCCGCGCATCCAGTCCGCGTCGACCATGTTCGTTCCGGACACTCAAGGAAAAGCTCAATGGGTTACATGCGCGGATTCATCCCCTGGATCGTCGCCGGCTTCGTGTCGGGTTTCGTGGACTGGCGCTGGGGTGCGGTCAGCGGTTTCGTCTCGGGGCTGCTGCTCCTGCTCCAGGACCGGCGCCGCGGGGTCGACCTCGACGCGCTGATCCTGGAGGCGAGCACCATCGTGTACTTCGCCGTCGTCGGCGCCGTGGCCGTGGTCCGGCCGCACGCGTCCTTGTCGCACCACACCGACGTCCTCTCCTTCGCCTGGCTGGCCGCCACCGCCTGGGGGACTCTGGCGATCCGCCGCCCGTTCACCCTGGGCATCGCCAAGCGCCGGACACCGCGCGAGTTCTGGGACATGCCGGAGTTCGTCCGTGTCAACAACCACATCACCAGCGCGTGGGGCGCGGGCTTCACCTTCATCGGCGTCGGTCTCGCCGTGGCGGGCGCCGTCGGCGCTCCCGCCTGGGTGGGCATCGCCGCCCACGTCGTCGGGCTCGCCGGCCCCGCTCTCTTCACCAAGGTCCATCCCGCCCGCGCCCAGGCACGCCTGGAAGCAGGCCAGGACACGCCCCGGCAGACCCCCCAGGACGCGGGGACGACGCACGAACACTGAGCCGGGTTCGTGGCCGGGGAAGAGCGGGGCGCCCCCGGCCACGAACGCTTACCTTCTCCTGGTCGCCTTCTCCCTCTGCCGGCTGCCAGAATTCCCCGCCGAGGCCCATCTGGCGCGTACCGCGTCGGCACGGAGGAGTTCGCACCATGACAGCCCTGATCCCCGCGGACGAGGAACTGACCCGCAGGGCCCAGGCAGGTGAGACCGCGGCGCTCGGGCTGCTGCTGGACCGCCATCGAGCGCCGATGCGGGCGGTGGCGCTGAGCCTGCTCGGCCACGGCCCCGACGCGGAGGACGCCGTGCAGGACGCGGCGCTCATCGCGCTGCGCCGCATCGGCGACGTACGGGACCCCGCAGCCGTCGGGGCGTGGCTGCGGGCGATCGTGCGCAACAGGTCCCGGATGCATCTGCGCGCGGAACGGGAGGCACCGGGTCTGGACAGTCTCGACCGCCTGCGTCCGGGTGGTGTCGGGCCGGCGCACCCTCCCTGCCCGTCCGTGGCATCACACCCCGAGCAAGTCGTCGACCGGCATGCGATGCGCGACTGGATCTGGGACGCGGTGGAACAACTGCCCGAGCCGATGCGGCTGGTGCTGATGCTCCGTCACTTCAGCGGCGTCACCTCGTACCAGGAGATCGCCCGCGCCTGCGACATCCCGGTGGGTACCGTCCGCAGCCGGCTCAGCCAGGCCCGGTCCACACTGGCCCAGGTACTGCTGGCGACCGCGACACAGGCTCACGACGACTTCTCCCGGCTCGCCGAGGACAGCCGGCGGGAGGCCGAGGTGACGCTGGAGGGCGCCCGGTGCGGCCGTCAGTCCAGGGAGATCCTGGAGCTCTGGCCTGCCGAGACCGAACTGCTCGGTGTCCTCAGCACCCCGGGGGAACGCTCCCATCCCTTCCCGGCCATGCGGAGGAACCGGGAGAAGGGGGTGACGCAGCGGCTGCGCCACGTGACGGCGAGTCGAACCGTCACCATCTGGGAAATGGATGTCATCAACCCCGTAGGTGTCCCCGACCCCTGTCCCCCGTCCCTGGTCTGGCTCATGGTCCGACGGAACCGGCGCGTCCAGAGTCTCCGCGTGCTCTTCCCCGCGTCTCAGCGCTGAGACGCTCGCCGAGACGCGGAGTGTGCGGCTCTTCACCCCCCAGCGCCGTCCTGGGTATCACGCGGTGTCGGCGGAGAGCGTCTTCATGGTCACGTAGCTGGTCACGTTCGCCACGCCGGGCAGAGCGGCCAGGCGGTTGGCGTGGAAGTTCTCGTAGGCGGGCAGGTCGGCCGTCTCGACCTGGAGCAGGTAGTCGAAGTTGCCGGTGATGTGGTGACAGGCGACCACTTCGGACAGCTGGGTGACGCCGTTCTCGAACGCGACCACGTCCGCGCGGTTGTGCCGCATCAGTCGCACCCCCGCGAACACGCGCAGGCCACGGCCGATCGCGGCGGGATCGATCAGCGCCCGGTAGCCGCGGATGACACCGGTCTCCTCCAGGTGCCGCACGCGCCGCAGGCAGGGCGACGGGGACAGCCCGACCCGGGCGGCGAGTTCGTTGTTGCTGATGCGGCCGTGCCGTTCGAGCACGGCCAGAATCGACCGGTCCACCTCATCCATGGCAGCAGATTATTGCGCCGAGGCGCTCCCTACCACAATCGCGCACCCTCCCCGCGCGCAATTTACTGCCGACGTTGCCGAGAACCCGTTGATTCCGTATGCCGGTCGGCCACCCTTCAGTGGAGTCACCGAGGGTCCAGGGAAGGTCAGCCATGCCGGGCAAGAGCACCGTCACCGTCCACGCCGATCGCGACATCCACCCCAGCCGTTCCGTGGCGCCGCCCATCTACCAGACGGCCGCGTTCTCGGCCGAGGACGGCGAGGCGTTCGCCCTCGCCGCCACCGAGGCGCGCGGCAAGGACTTCTACACCCGCTTCGGGAACCCCAACCATGCCCAGGTAGCGGCCGTCGTCGCGGAGCTGGAGGGCACCGAGGCGGCCATGGTCACCGCTTCCGGGATGGCCGCGCTCACCACCGCTGTCCTGGCCCTGGTGTCAGCCGGGGACCACGTGATCGGTCAGAGGTCCACCTACGGCGGGACGGCCTCGGTCCTGCTGAACCTGCTGCCGCGCCTGGGCGTGTCGGCCACCCTGGTCGATCAGACGGACCCGGAGGCGTTCGAGAAGGCGCTCACCCCGCGGACCCGGCTGATCCTGGTGGAGACCCCGAGCAACCCGCTGCTCCAGATCACGGATCTCCGGGCCGTCGTGGAACTGGCCCACGCGCACGGCATGGTGACCATGGCGGACAACACCTTCGCCACCCCGCTGAACCAGCGTCCGGCCGAGTTCGGCGTCGACCTGGTCTGGCACAGCGCGACCAAGTACCTCAACGGCCACTCGGACGTCTCCGCCGGCGTGATCGCCGGGCCCGCCGCGCTGCTGGACCCGATCTGGGACGTCAGCCTGCTCACCGGCGCCACGCTCGGTCCGATCGACGCGTGGCTGCTGCTGCGCGGCATACGCACCCTGCCGCTGCGCGTACCCCGGCACAACGCCAACGGCCAGGCCCTCGCCGAGGCGCTCCACAGCCACCCGGCCGTGAGCCGGGTGCACTACCCCGGCCTGGCGTCCCACCCCCAGCACAAACTGGCCGTCGATCAGATGAGCGGATTCGGCGGGGTGCTCGGCGTCGAGTTCGCGGGCGGTTTCGGGACGGCCGACGCGTTCCTCGGCGAGCTCAGCTACCCGCGCCGCTCGGCCGGCCTCGGCGGCGTGGAGTCCCTGGCCGTGCATCCGGCGTCCATGTGGCGCGGGATGCTCAGCGAGGACCAGCTCGCCGAGTCGGTCCCTCCGGGCCTGGTCCGGCTGGCCGCGGGCACCGAGGACACGGCGGACCTGGTCGCCGACGTGCTCGCCGCCGCCGACGCCGTCCTGGACCCCTCGGCACCCGGGCCGACGCACTGACCGCGCGAGTGCCGCTCCCACCTCGCGGCGGTTCCGCACGGCTTCCCGCGAGCGGGACGCCGGCGGCCCCCGCACCATGACCGTGAACGACGCGAAGGCGTCCGTGAAGGAGTTCAACCGATGAAAACCCTGCTCACCGGCGGCACCGTGGTCAGCATGGACCCGGCCGTCGGCGATCTCGCCCCCGGTGACGTGCTCGTCGAGGACGGTGTGATCGTCGAGGTCGCCGCGCGGATCGACGCGCCTGACGCCGAGGTGATCGACGCGACCGACCGGATCGTCGTGCCCGGCTTCGTCGACAACCACCGCCACACCTGGCAGACCGCGTTCCGGGGGGCCGGCGCGGACTGGACGTTCGCCGAGTGGGCGGTGGCCATGCACGGCACCGTCAAACCCCACTACCGGCCCGAGGACGTGTACGCGGGCACCCTCCTCGGCCGTCTGGAGGCCCTGCACTCCGGCGTGACCACGATGCTGGACTGGTACCACGTCGCGGGGACCCACGAGCACGAGGACGCCGCCGTCGCCGCGCTGCGGGACGCCCCGGGACACTCGATCTTCTGTCTCGGTGCCGGCTGGGGCACCCCCGACCCCGTCGACAGCGACGTCCGCCGCGTCCGGGACGTCCTGCCCGGCGACGGCCCGGTCACCATGGCGCTCGGCCTGCGCGGCCCCGAGGCCACCGACCTGGACACGGTCGCCCGGGAGCTCAAGCTGGCGGCCGAACTCGGCCTGCGCACCAGTCTGCACGTCGACCTCACGACCGGGGCCGTCGCCGAACTCCACGCGCACGGTCTGCTCCGGGACACCACGACCTTCGTGCACGGCAACGGCCTCGGCGACGAGGAACTGCGGATGCTCGCCGACGCGGGCAGCTCCCTGTCGATCAGCCCGGACGTCGAGCTCAAGATGGGATTCGGCCGGCCGATGACCGGCCGGGCCCTGGCCGCCGGACTGCGCCCGACGCTCTCCGTCGACGACGTGCCCTCCGCCGCCGGCGACATGTTCTCCACGATGCGTACGGCCTTCGCCGTGCAGCGCGGCCTGGACGGCGGCCTGCGCTCCCGCGACCTGCTCTCGTTCGTCACCCTCGACGCCGCCGCCTCCTGCGGACTGGACGCCCGGACCGGAAGCATCACCCCCGGCAAGGACGCCGACATCGTCCTGCTGCGCGCCGACGACCTGACCGTCTTCCCGGTCACCGACCCGGTCGCCAGCATCGTCAGCGCCGGTCACCCCGGCCTCGTCGACACCGTCCTCGTCTCCGGCCGCGTCGTCAAACGCGACGGCGTGCTCGTGGACGTGGACCTGGCGGCGCTGCGGACCCGGCTGCTCGCGTCGCGCGAGCGGATCGCGGCGGCTGCGGGCATTCCGCTCGACGGCACCTGGCGCCCCCGGCCCTCGTCGGAATGAACGGGCGGGGAAGCTCGTCTGCTGCGGGCGCAGTAGACGCAAGTGTCTGCGATCGGCCAACGACGAGAGAACACGGAACTGCGAGCGTGAAAGCGGGCCGGGATCACCGGCCCACCGCACGGCGCACTTCGTGAAAGGCTCGTCCATGTCTTCTCTCGCCCGCTGGTGCCACAGGCACCGGCTCGCCGTCGTCCTGGTCTGGGTGGGCCTGCTGGTCGCCCTGGGCGGCGGGGTCGGCGCGGCCGGCAGTGCCTTCGGCAACAGCCCGACCTCGCAGGACACCGACTCGGCCCGCGCGACGGCCCTGTTGCAGCGGGCGTCCAACAGCGCGGCGGGCAAGAGCGGCCGGGTCGTCTGGCAGGTGAAGGGCGGCACGGTCACCGAACCCGCCGCCGAGCGGGCGATGACGGACGCGCTGCACCGCATCGCCGACGCCCCCGGGGTGGCCGCGGTCAGCAGCCCCTACACGCCTGAGGGAAAGACGCAGGTCAGCAAGGACGGCCGGACGGCGTACGCCACCGTCTCGTTCGCCCGGGAGGTGGCGGACGCACAGGTCGACCATGTGAAGGAACTCGCCACGGCCCCGGAGACGGGCAGCCTGCGCGTCGCGCTGAACGGCCAGGCGTTCACGGTCAACCCCGAGCCGAACGCGGTCGCCGACGCCATGGGCATCATCCTCGCGTTCCTGGTGCTGCTGTTCGTGTTCCGTGCCGTGTGGGTGGCCGCGCTGCCCATCATCACGGCGATCATCGGCGTCGGTACCTCCGCGGTCGCGGTCATGCTGCTCAGCCACGCCATCACCCTGTCCAGCACGACCCTGACCCTCGGTTCCCTGATCGGCCTCGGCGTGGGCATCGACTACGCCCTGTTCATCGTCAACCGGCACCGCGCCAACCTCATGGCGGGCATGGGGACGGCCGAGTCGGTCGCGAAGTCCCTCAACACCTCCGGCCGGGCCGTGGTGTTCGCCGGGCTGACCGTCGTCGTCGCGTTGCTCGGCATGCTGACCCTGAACGTCGGCATCATCAACGGGATGGCGATCGGCGCGGCCGTCACCGTCGTCCTGACCGTGCTGGCCGCCATCACCCTGCTGCCCGCGCTGCTCGGCATGATCGGCCCCCGGGTCCTCAGCAAGAAGGAGCGCCGGGAGCTGTCCGGCGGGACGCGGCGGACGTCTCCGTCCCGGCCCGGCCCGTGGGCCCGGTGGGCCGAGCGCGTCCAGTCCCGTCCCAAGGCGCTCGGTCTGGTCGCCCTCGCCGTGCTGACTGCGCTCGCGTTCCCGACGCTGTCGCTGCGCCTGGGCGCGTCCGACGACGGCAACCTGCCCACGACCTCGACGAACCGACAGGCGTACGACATGATCGCCGACGGCTTCGGGCCCGGCTTCAACGGCCCCCTCGTCCTGGCCGTCCAGGCCCCCACCGCCGCCGACAAGGCGGCCGAGGCGAAGCTCGTCACCGATCTGAAGCAGGTCGAGGGCGTCGCCAGTGCCTCCGCCGCCCCGTGGAAGGAGGGGCAGACCGTCGGCGTCGTCTCGGTCGTACCGACCACCTCCCCTCAGTCGGCGGCCACCTCCGACCTGATCCACCACCTGCGTGACCGGGTGATCCCGCCGGCCGAACGGGGTACGTCGATGAAGGTCTACATCGGGGGCGTCACCGCGAGCAACGACGACTTCGCGTCGACCCTGATGACCAAGCTGCCGGTGTTCGTGCTGGTCATCGCCGCGCTCGGGTTCCTCCTCCTGACCATCGCCTTCCGCAGCCTGCTCATCCCCGCCGTGGGCGCCGTCCTGAACATCCTCAGCATCGGGGTGGCCTTCGGCGCGATCGTCGTCGTGTTCCAGTACGGGTTCGGTTCGCCGCTGCTCGGGCTCGGGTCCGGCGGGCCGATCGAGTCGTTCGTGCCGATCCTGGTCGTCGGCATCATGTTCGGTCTCTCCATGGACTACCAGGTCTTCCTGGTGAGCCGGATGCGGGAGGAGTGGGCCCGCACCGGGGACAACCGCCGTGCCGTGCGGGTCGGTCAGGCCGAGACCGGCAAGGTCATCGCCGTCGCCGCCACCATCATGTTCTGCGTCTTCGGGTCCTTCGTCTTCGGCGGGATGCGCGTGATCGCCGAGTTCGGGGTCAGCCTCGCGGTGGCCGTCGCCGTGGACGCGCTGCTGATCCGCATGTGCCTGGTGCCGGCGCTCATGCACCTGTGCGGGAACGCGAACTGGTGGCTGCCGCGAAGCCTGGACAAGGCGCTGCCGAACGTGTCCGTGGAGGGGCCGGCTGACGAGCCGGCCGTGCCGCGGCACCCCGTGCGCGAACCTCAGCCGGCCGGGCTGGCCGACTGACGTCGACGCACCTGCGCGGACCCGGCATGCCGCCGGGTCCGCGCTCCTTACAGTGAGGGAGTGGACGTGAGAATGGTGTGGCGCCAGTGGCTGGCCCGTCATGACCGGGTCAGGGACGCGCTCCCCGCGGTGCCGCTGGCGGTCATCGCCGTGGCCGCGACCGCCGTGGGCAAGTCCAGCTGGCACGAGCCGCACTGGGCGGAGGCGCTGTGGACGGCGCTGTCCTGTGCGCCGCTCGTCGTGCGCAGCAAGTGGCCGCTGGGCGTCGCCCTGGTCACGCTGGCGAACGGTCTCACGCTGATGGCGTTCGCGCCGGGGACCGTCGCAGCGCCCGCGGCGGGGCTGGTGGCCCTGTACACACTCGCTGTCCTGGGCGAGCGGCGTACCGCGTGGGCCGTCGGGGTGGCCGCCGCCGTGGCGATCACCGGTGTCTTCGCCGCCACCCACTCCGAGTCCCTGGTGGGAGGGGCGAGTCTGCTGCGGTTGGACGCCGCGATCGCCGCCACCGCGATCGGCCGTGCCGTCCGCAGCCGCCGCGACCACCTCGCGCAGGCCAGGGCACGCGTGGAACTCGCCGAACGCAGGCAGGAGGAGGAGGCCCTGCGCCGGGTCACCGAGGAACGCGTACGGATCGCCCGTGACCTGCACGACGTCGTCGCCCACCACATCACTCTGGTCAACGCCCAGGCGGGTGTCGCCCATCATCTCCTGCACGACCATCCTGACCAGGCGTACGAGGCGCTCGCCCAGATCAAGGACACCAGCCGCGCCGCCCTCGATGAACTGCGGGCCACCGTGGGTCTGCTGCGCCAGCCCGACGACGCGCCCGAATCACGGGCCCCGGTCCCCCGGCTGGCCGATCTCGACTCCCTCGTCGACGGGATGCGCGCGGGCGGACTGCCTGTGTGGGTGGCGCGCACCGGCTGTCCCGTGCCGCTGGCGCCCGCCACCGAGCTGACCGCCTACCGCATCGTCCAGGAAGCCCTCACCAACAGCCACAAGCACGCGTACGCGACCCGGGTCGCCGTCGTGCTCGACTACGGCCCGCACACACTGCGGGTCACCGTGACGGACGACGGACTCCCCGGCGCGCCCCAGGGACCCGGCACCGGCCACGGGCTGATCGGGATGCGCGAGCGGGCCGTGGTCGTCGGCGGGACCGTCACGGCCGGCCCCCGGCCGGAGGGCGGCTTCCAGGTCGTCGCCGACCTGCCGGTCTCGTTCTCCACCGCCCCCGCCCCGAACGCCGCCTGAGGACAATCGCCCCATGACCATTCGCGTCCTGCTCGCCGACGACCAGGCTCTGCTCCGCGCCACCTTCAAACTGCTCATCGACGCCCAGCCGGACATGGAGGTGGTCGGGGAGGCGTCCAACGGACACGAAGCCGTACGTCTGGCCCGGTCCGAGCGCGCCGACATCGTGGTGATGGACATCCGTATGCCGGAAGTGGACGGCATCGAGGCGACCCGCCTCATCGGCCGCGACGAGGACCTCGCCGGCGTCAAAGTCCTCGTCCTCACCACCTTCGAACAGGACGAGTACGTCATCGAGGCGCTCCGGGCCGGTGCGAGCGGGTTCCTCGGCAAAGGCGTCGAACCGGCACAGCTCCTGGACGCCGTCCGTCTCGTCACAGCGGGCGAGGCACTGCTCTCCCCCTCCGCCACCAAGG
Organism: Streptomyces sp. NPDC004539; assembly: GCF_040610055.1. Taxonomy (NCBI): domain Bacteria; kingdom Bacillati; phylum Actinomycetota; class Actinomycetes; order Kitasatosporales; family Streptomycetaceae; genus Streptomyces; species Streptomyces sp. NPDC004539. The sequence goes on from NZ_JBEXLS010000037.1 coordinate 26,017, forward strand.
GCCTCATCGCCCGCGTCCTGGCCCAACCCTCGCCGGACGGCCTCGTCGACCACGCACGCCTGGCCACACTGACCCCCCGCGAACGCGAGGTGCTCGCCCTGGTGGGCTCCGGCCTCGCCAACGGCGAGATCGCCGAACGCCTCTTCGTCACCCCCGTCACCGTCAAGACCCACGCCAACCGGGCCATGGCCAAACTCGGCGCCCGAGACCGTGCCCAGCTCGTCGTCATCGCCTACGAGACCGGTCTGGTCCGCCCCGGCGAGCGGCAGTTCTGACGAAGCGGACCGCTGCGGCGATGCGTCCGAGCCGCTGACTTCCCGGAAAGCGGACACCTCTGGGCTGTCGCCGCCGGGGGCGGTGCGTCGGCCCCACGGTCGTACACAGCGGCAGGCGCTCAAGGGCGCTTCACTCCATCTGCGGTCCGCCACCGCTCGGCGGGCGAGGAAAACGAGCTCTGCGCTCGGTCCACCGTCACCGTCGACCGCGCCCCGGAGGACGCCCTCCAGCAGGCCGACCGACTGGTCCGCGAAGCTCTGGAACCGGTGGCGCTGGAGTGGTAAGACGGTCGGCTGCTGGCCCGCTTCGAGGGCACCGCCACCGGCGTGACGCGACGGGCCCGGGTCACCGGCGTCCGGATCGGCACCCTGCCCTCCCTGTGGCCGTGGGTGGCCGCGCGGGCGTGCACACGCTCCGCCTGCCGGACATCACGGCCCCGGCGTTCTGGTCGCTCCGCGAGGACCTCGCACACCGAGGCGGCACCATGGCCGTCCTGCGCCGTGGGACCGAGGTGCCGGCGTGGGGCCCGCCGCCGGCATCCGTAGCCGTGATGCGGGCCGTCAAACAACGGTTCGATCCGTCGGACCGATTCGGCGCCGGAAGGTTCTCCCCATGGTTCTGAACTCGTTCGACGAGACGAATCCGCCCCGCCGGGAACTGCTGGACGACTGCGTCCACTGCGGCTTCTGCCTGCCCACCTGCCCCACCTACGTGCTCGACGGGAAAGAGACGGACTCGCCTCGCGGCCGTATCCAGCTGATGGACCTGGCCGAGCGGGGCGAGGTGCCGCTGGACGCCACGTTCGCCCAGCACTTCGACAACTGCCTCGGCTGCATGGCCTGCGTCACGGCCTGCCCCTCCGGAGTCAAGTACGACCGCTTGCTGGAGACGACCCGGCCACAGATCGAGCGCAACGTGCCACGCGCACCGGCGGACGCCCTGTTCCGCCGGCTGGTCTTCACCCTGTTCCCCCACCCCGGCCGGCTGCGCGCGGCCACCGTGCTCGGGCTGCTCTACCAGCGGACCGGCGCGCAGCGCCTCCTGCGCCGGTTCCTCCCGCCACGGCTGCGCGCCCTCGACGGTCTCCTGCCGCCGGTACGCCTGCGCGCCCTGTTCTCCCGCACTCCCGCCTTCGTACCGGCCCGGTCCGAACGGCGACTGCGGGTGGCCCTGCTGTCCGGCTGCGCCCAACGCGTCCACTTCAGCCACGTCAACGCCGCGACCGTCCGCGTCCTGTCGGCGGAAGGATGCGACGTCGTCGTCCCGCCCCGCCAGCCCTGCTGCGGCGCGCTGAGCATGCACGCCGGCCTGGACACCGACGCCGCCACGCGGGCGCGCCGGACCATCGACGCCCTCGGCGACCTGGACGTGGACGCGATCGTGGTCAACGTCGCCGGCTGCGGGTCCACGCTCAAGGAATACGGCGAACTGCTGCACGACGACCCCGACTACGCCCAACGCGCCGAGGCGTTCGCGGCGAAGGTCCGCGACGTGAGCGAACTCCTCGCCGAACTCCCCCCAGTCGCCCCGCGCCGACCGCTGCCCCTCCGGGTCGCCTACCACGACGCCTGCCACCTGGCCAACGCCCAGCGCATCACCGCCCAGCCCCGGCAACTCCTCACCACCATCCCCGGCCTCACCCTGCTGGACGTGGCGGAGCCGGACATCTGCTGCGGCTCCGCGGGCATCTACAACCTGGTCCAGCCCGAACCCGCCGAACGGCTCGGCCGACGCAAGGCGGAAAACCTCCTCGCCGGCCGCCCCGACGTCATCGCCACCGGCAACGCGGGCTGCCTCCTCCAGATCCGCCGCCACGCAGACGACACCACCATCCCCGTCGTCCACCCGATCGAACTCCTCGACGCCTCCCTCCACGGCGACGAGCCGGCGTAGCCGTCGGGGCGCACGGTCACGTTGCGAGTGCCCGGGTTTCCGCGACCCGGGCACCTGTACCCCACGGGCTGTCTCCGAGAAGGGCTACCCATCCGGCCGACTACCGGACCGCCCGTCCCGCGCCACGTTCTCCTGCCGGGAGCCGGGGGCTCGAAGCGCGCCGGCACACGCTCGACCGCGTGAGGCAGCGGGCACCGTGCCGGCCTCGCGTCCGCCGCGCCTCGCGGACGGGCATCTCGGTCCTACCGGTAGCGCGCGGCGAGGTCCTTGCGGCCACCGCCGTCCATCAACGCGGCCTCGCCGTTCAGCAGGGCTTTCAATGCGACGTCCTGGTCCTCCAGGCCGGGGACGCAGACGGTCTCTCCCAGGCGCAGGCCCGCCAGTCCCGCCGCGGCGACGTCCTCCGGGGACATGGCCGAGGGGACGGTGCGGCCGGAGCCGCCGTTCCACTCCGTCGCCACGATCCCGGGGCACACCACCAGGGCGCGCACCCCGGTGCCGGTGAGTTCCCCGGCCAGCGTGCGGGTGAAGGCGACGGTGGTCGCCTTGGCGGCGGCGTACAGGGTGCGGCGCGGCATGTGCGGGTTGTCCCGGCCCGCGCTGAACGCCAGGAGCGAGGCGACGGTGACGACGGAGCCTTCGCCGGCGGCGAGCATGCCGGGCAGGGCCGCGCGGGCCAGCTGAACCGGGGCGAGCGCGTTGAGGGTGAGCAGCCGGTCCACCTCGTCCGGCGCGACGTCCACGAGCGGGGCGTAGCCGCCGGCTCCGGCGTTACTGATCAGCAGCCGTACGTCCCCGGCGGCGAGGCGGGTGGTGACCGTGGCGATTCCGTCGTACGTGGAGAGGTCGGCGGCCAGGACCTCCGTCTCGGCACCGGCCGTGCGGAGTTCGCCGGCGAGCCGGTTCAGGCGGTCCGCGCGGCGGGCCACCAGGACGAGGTCGTGGTCGGGTGCGAGGAGTCGGGCGAAGGCGGCGCCGATCCCGGAGGACGCGCCCGTGACAAGTGCGAGAGGTCGTGACATGCGATGAGCCTTCCTCATCCACTTGTCTAGTGTCAAACGTTTGATGGTTATGAACCGGTGTACTGTTCGCGTGTGGCAGGCAGAGAAGAGGACGGGCCGATGGCGGCCGACGCCCTGGAGCGCGTGGTCTGGGCCCTGCGTCGGACCGAGGTTGCGGTGCAGGGGCTCAAGGAGCAGCGGCTGCGTCCGCTGGGGATGGCCGTGGCCCACTACCAGTTGCTGATCCTCGTCCACTCCGAACCCGGTCTGACCGGAGCGGAGGCGGCCCGCCGGCTGAACGTCACCCCGCAGGCGGTGGCGTCCCTCGTCGCCCGGCTGGAGAGCCGCGGGCAGGTCGAGCGGCGCGCCCATCCTCGCCACCGCCATGTCCAGGAACTCCACCTCACGGACACCGGGCGCGCGGCGCTGCGGGCGGCCGACGCCGAGATCACCGAGATCGAACGGCGCGTCACGGCCGCCCTGGGCGCGGACGGGTCCGTGCGGCTCAAGGAGTTGCTCGACCAAGTGGCCGACGCGGTCGCCGGACTCTGAGCCCCCCGGCTCCCGGGAACGTCCGCGTTCCGTAAGGGTTCGCTTGTTCCGATGCGCCCGCCCGCCCAGTGGGATGGGAGCATGAAACTCAGGCTCTCCCCGCCGGTGTTCAGGGGCGGACTGCACGACGCCCGTACGGCGACCTCGATCGGCCGCTGGCTGGCCCCGGCGTTCGCCGTGTGCTTCGTGACCGGGCTGGTCAGCCATGTCATGCAGCATCCGCCGGGATGGTTGGCGGACGCCATCCCGAGCCGGCCGTCGTGGGGGTATCGGCTCACGCAGGGGCTGCACGTCGCGTCGGGAATCGCGGCGATCCCACTGCTGCTGGCGAAGTTGTGGGCGGTGTATCCGCGGTTGTTCGAGTGGCCGCCGTTGCGGTCGGTCCGGCACGCGCTGGAGCGGCTCTCGGTCGCGGTGCTGGTGGCGGGCTCGGTGTTCGAGTTGGCCACCGGGCTACTGAACACGGCCCAGTGGTATCCGTGGCCGTTCTCCTTCGTGCCCGTGCACTACGCGGTGGCGTGGCTGGTCGTCGGGACGCTGGTGCTGCACATCACCGTCAAGGCGCCGCAGATCGAGGCGCATTGGACACGCCGGTCCCCCGGAACACTGGCCCTGCCCGCACAGGACGTACCTGACCGCCGTTCGCTGCTGGCCGCGGTGGGGGCGGCCGTCGGGGCCGTCACGCTCACCACGGTGGGCCAGTCGTTCACGCCGCTGAAGGACTTCGTCCTGTTCGCTCCCCGGCACCCGGACAAGGGCCCGCAGGCGCTGCCGGTGAACCGGACCGCCGCCGCGGCCGGGGTGGGCCGGATCGCCGCCGAGGAGTACCGCCTGACGGTGGCCGGCCCCCGGCCGTACACCCTGACCCTGGCGGAACTGCGCGATCTGCCGCAGTACGAGGTCGAGTTGCCGATCGCGTGCGTCGAGGGCTGGAGCAAGTCGGCGCACTGGACCGGCGTACGGGTCGTGGATCTGCTGGAGCGCGCGCAGGCGCCTGCGCGGGCCCGGGTCCGGGTCGTGTCGTTGCAGCTGCGGGGCGGCTACCGGGTGTCCGAGATGGGGCACCGGCACGCCCGCGACCCGCTGACCCTGCTCGCCCTGCGCCTCAACGGCGAGGAACTCGATCCCGACCACGGCTATCCGGTGCGGCTCATCGCCCCCGACCGGCCGGGGGTGCTCCAGACCAAGTGGGTCGGCCGACTGGAGGTGCTGGCGTGAAGGCGGCGCGTGTGGTGGCAGGGGCGGTCGGCGTCGTCCTGATGGGCGTCGGGGTGTCGTTGCTCGTGGACGTCCGCGATCTGCCAGGCGTGCTGCTGTGGCTGGGCGGGGCGGTCGTCCTGCACGACGCGGTCCTCGCCCCCACGGTGCTGCTGGCCGGGCCGCTCCTGGTGCGCGGCGGTGCCCGGGGGCCCGTTCGGGGTGGCCTGCTGGTCGCGGGAGCGTTGACGGTGGTGGCGCTGCCGGTGCTGCTCCGGCCGGGCCCGAAGCCCAACTCGTCGGTGCTGCCGTTGGACTACCCGCGCAACTGGCTGCTCGCGCTGGCCGCGGTGACGGTGGCGACCGCGCTCGTCCTGGTGGCGCGCAGGGTCCGGCGCGGTCGCCGGCCGTCCGGGGGCTGACGCGGGGACAGCCGGAAAGGCTCACCAATTTCATTAGTCATCCCTAGTGTTATGTATGTATCGTCGTGCACATGGAGTTGCTGCGCATGTCCAAGGCCGCGAAGCGTCTGGGGATTCACCCGATGACGCTTCGCCAGTGGGCTGTCGACGGCAAGATTCCGTTCTCCTGGGTCGGCCGTGAGCGCCGGTTCTCCTCGGTCGATGTGGAGAACATGAAGCGCGGAAGCGGCTCCGCAACCTCCCGTCCGAGGCGGGAGGTTCTGTATGTGCGTGTCTCGGGATCGTCCGGGCAGGAGTCCTCGCTGGCCGCGCAGGAGGAGGAGTTGCGGGCCACCTCCAGGGGCGAGGTCGTGAAAATTGTCAAGGACCGTGGCTCTGGCCTGCGGGAGAACCGGCCCGGCCTGAATCGGGTGCTGGCGATGGTGTCCGACGGCTCGGTGAGTGTGGTGCGGGTGACGCATGAGGACCGTCTCGCCCGGTTCGGTGTGGGCTGGCTGAAGCGTCTGTTCGCCGTGTACGGCGTCACACTCGAAGTGCTGCACCCGAAGAAGTCCGGCGGCCGGGATGAACTCCTCGACGACTTTGTCTCGTTGGTCACCACGTTCGCGGGCCGTTTGTACGGGATGCGGTCAGCAGAGGCCCGCAGACGGCTGCTCGCTGAGACCGGCCAGTGCGCTGATGACGGTGGCGGCCGGTGAGCCGGAAGCTGCCGCTCGCCGAGGGCGAGACCTCCCGCACCGCATGCGCCCGTGGCTTGTTGCGCACGGGCGCGGATGAGAGGACCGGCGAACTCCTGTCCGCCGCTGCGGTGGCGGAGCGTGTGGGCTGGTGCGCGGGCCTGGTGTCGGGCATGGTCGGTGCGCTGACCGTCGCGCACTGGAACACCGCCGACGTCGACACCCTGGCATCCGGCGAGGACGCGGGGGGCAGGAAACTGCCGTCGAACGCGTGGATGGCGCTGCGCCGCCTGGGCTGGGCCGCCCGGCCGCCCGAGGGTGTCAAGGCCAACGATCGCATCGTGCGGATGGCCCAGGAGCAGGCCGGGCGTGCCCTGCGGTCGGCGAAGTGGCGCGCCGCCCTGACGGCCGGTGTGCTCAAGACGTGGCCCGCCGATCCGACGAAGCGCACCACAGGCGAGTGGGACGCGGTGCGCGAGGCGGTACCCGGCGGCCAGTTCCTGCCGTCCAGTGTGATCAAGTCCCGTACCCGGCAGGCTGCGGCGTTCGTCCGGAGGAACGGCCGGATGCCGGTCGATGTGTTCGAGTTGGAGCCCACGCCCCGGATCGCACACATGCTGCTGCTCTCGGCGTGTGACGCGCAGCAGGCCACCATCGAACGCGCCGACGAAGGCGGCCGCGCTCTGCTGCGGCTCCAACTGCCCACCCGCCCCGACCCGGCCTCGTACAAAGACTGGGCCTGGGTCGCCTGCCCCATCGTGCTGCCTGCGACGATCCCGGCCGGTGCGGTGCTGCACCTGCCCACCCTGCATATCCACCAGGGCCGGGTCCGGGCCGATCTCGCCTACACCCACGCCGTTCCCAGGGCTTCCCGCACCGGTCACACCATCGCGCTGGGCGTGGACTGGGGCCTGAACACCCTGCTGTCCGCCGGAGCCGCACGCCTGCACGACGACGGCCAGATCACTGCCCTCGGCTCCGGTGGACAGTTCCGCGCCGCCGGGGTTCTCGCCAAACAGCACCGGCTCCGGCGCCTGTCCGAGCACCTGCACGCCAAGTCCGACCACTACCAGCGGCTCACCGGCGGGGACGAGCAGCATTCGCTGACCGCCAGGCACACGGTCCTGTCCGATGAGATCCGGCACGTCTGTGACCGGCGTTCCCACCTCAACGACGCCCTCGCGTCGGCTGCCGCGCGCTGGACAGTGGACCAGGCCATCACCGCCTCGGCCACGGTGATCTACGTCGAAGACCTGCGGTCGATGGAAGCCAAGGGCATGGGCCGCACCATGAACACCCGCCTCTCCCAGCAAGTGCGCGGACAGATCGTGGACCGCATGCGCCACCTCGCCGCAGAAGTGGGGATCGCCCTCGTCACCGTCCCGGCGCGCAACACTTCCAAGCACTGTCCCCATTGCCTCACCCCGCTGCGGCACCGCAAAGCCCCCGACCGGCCCACCACACCCGGATGGAAATGGGCCCTCTGCCCCTCCTGCCGGTGGCAGGGCGACCGCGACGACGGGGCGTGGCGGCGCATCGCCGCACGTGGCCTCGCCCACCAGACCAAGACCGTCACGGACCGCACCAGCGGCGCGATGGCGATCCGCACAGTGGTGGACACGCTCGAAGCGGGCGCGGTCGTCACGCCGAGTACCGACAACACCAGCCGGAACGACCGGTCCAAGACCGGCCCCACCCGGCCTCGAACCACACGTCCGACGCCCGGGCGACGCCGGACACCCTCCCCTGCCAGACCTTCGGGTCCGGCGGGCCAGCGTCCGGAGGGACACGCTCACACGGACCGGAACCGGCTGCCCCGCGCAGCCCACCGGCACCAGGGCGTGACAACGATCAGCGCACCCACCAACAAGCACCAGCCACGAGGAGCGGCACTGGGCGCAGGCTTCCACCTGCACGCCCACGCCACCCCTCCACGGTGGACAATCCCGTTGCCAGACGCTACGTCTGACATGGGATCGCTTAGCTGATTAGAGACGCTTACGAACCCCTGACGTCCCCGGCGCGGGCGGCCCGTGTCCGGCCTCGCGGCCCTACGGTCGTAGGCATGTTGATCCTGGTCACCGGAGGCGCGGGCTTCATCGGCTCGCACATCGTCACCGCTCTCACCGGCGCCGGGCACGAGGTGCGTGTGCTCGACGCCCTGCTGCCCGCCGCGCACCGTTCGAAGCCGCCGATTCCCGGCGGGGTGGACTGGCGCCACGCCGACGTCCGCGACGGGGCGGCGGTGGCCGACGCCCTGCGGGGCGTAGACGCGGTGTGCCACCAGGCCGCGATGGTCGGTCTCGGCAAGGACTTCGCCGACGCCCCGGACTACGTCTCCTGCAACGACCTCGGCACCGCCGTACTCCTGTCCGGGATGGCCGGGGCCGGCGTACGGCGTCTGGTGCTGGCGAGTTCGATGGTGGTCTACGGGGAGGGGCGGTACGCGTGCTCGCGGCACGGCGTCGTACGGCCGGGGGCGCGCCGGGTGAGGGACCTGGAGGCGGGCCGTTTCGAGCCTCCCTGTCCGTACTGCGGGGAGGAGTTGGCGTCCGGCCTGGTGGAGGAGGACGCCCCGGCCGATCCACGTAACGTGTACGCGGCGACCAAGCTGGCTCAGGAACATCTGGCGGCGTCCTGGGCACGGGCGACCGGCGGCCGGGTCGCCGCCCTGCGCTACCACAACGTGTACGGCCCGCGCATGCCCCGGGACACTCCCTACGCGGGCGTCGCCTCCCTGTTCCGGTCCGCGCTGTCGCGTGGGGAGGCCCCGCGTGTCTTCGAGGACGGCGGGCAGCGGCGGGACTTCGTCCACGTCCGGGACGTCGCCAGCGCCAACCTCGCCGCTCTGAACGGCCTGGACGAGTTCGCGGCGGGCGGGCTACGGGCGTACAACGTCGGCAGCGGGGACCCGCACACGGTGGCGGAGATGGCCACGGCCCTGGCCAGGGCCTATGACGGTCCGATGCCTGTCGTCACGGGGGAGTTCCGGCTCGGCGACGTCCGCCACGTCACCGCCTCCTCCCAGCGGCTGCGGGACGAACTCGGCTGGAAGCCGGAGGTCGGCTTCCAGGAGGGCATGACGGAGTTCGCGACGGCACCGCTGCGGGCGGGGTGATCCCTCAGACCACCGCGGGCAGGTGCACCTCGAACCGGCAGCCGCCCGGCACGTTGCGCACCGCCGCGCGTCCTTGGTGGGCCTCCACGATGCCGCGCACGATGGCCAGTCCGAGTCCCGCGCCGGCCGGCGGCGTACGGGCGTCCGTGCCCCGCCACCCGGTGTCGAAGACGCGGGGCAGGTCCTCCGGGGCGATCCCGCCGCATCCGTCGGTCACCGAGAGCACGACCCGGTCGGCCTCACGGCAGGCAGAGACGGCCACCGTGCCGTCGGCGGGTGTGCGGCGGATCGCGTTGACCAGCAGGTTGGCGAGGACCCGGGACATCTCCCGGCCGTCGACCTCGACGGGGACGGGTTCGACACCGTGGCCCACGAGCCGTACGCCGTGCTCCCTCGCGAGCGCGTCGACGCCGGCCATGGCGTCGCCCACCAGGTCGTAGACGGACATCCTCGCCGGGGACAGGGCCAGTACTCCGGCCTGGATACGGGAGAGTTCGAACAGGTCGCCGACCATGGCGCTCATGCGTCCGACCTCCGTGCCGATGCGGGTGAGGTAGACGTGCGGATCGTCGGCGATGCCGTCCTCCAGGGCCTCGGTCATCGCCTGGAGGCCGGCCAGCGGCGTACGGAGGTCGTGGGAGATCCAGGCGACCAGTTCGCGCCGGGAGGCTTCCAGGGTCCGCTCCCGTTCCCGGGAGGCGGCGAGTCTGGCGCTCGTGGCAGCCAACTGGCGGCCCAGCTCGGCGAGTTCGCTGGTGGGGGCGGCGGGCGGCGGGGTGAAGTCGCCGTCGTCGCCGAGGGCGCGGGTGGCTTCGGCGAGTTCCCGGCTGCCCTTCACCACGCTGCGGCCCAGGAGGAGGGCGACGGCGAGCGAGACGACGGCGGCCATGGCGCACACCGTCGTCACGACCCACAGGTCGTGGTCAGAGAGGAACATCGCGCGGGCCACGATCATGGTCCCGGCAAGCATCGCCGCCACGGTGACGCCGGCGACGACGGCCAGGGATACGGCAACGGACCGCTTCCGCAGCGCCCACAGCAGCACGACGCCCACCAGTCCGGCACCCGCCGCGCCGATCGCCGCGTAGAGGGCGATGAGGAGGGTGTCACCCAGCATGTCCGGCCTCCGTCCCGTGCGCGAGGGGAGGGTCGAAGCGGTAGCCGACGCCCCACACGGTGCTGATCAGCCGGGGGCTCGCCGGGTCGTCCTCGACCTTCTCGCGCAGGCGCCGCACATGGACGGTGACGGTCGACAGGTCGCCGAACTCCCAGCCCCACACCCGCTGCATCAACTGCTCCCGGCTCGTGGCCTGCCCGGGATGCCGGAGGAAGAACTCCAGCAGGTCGAACTCCCGGATGGTCAGGGCCAGTTCGCGGCCGTCGCGGGTGGCGCGCCGGGCGGCGGGGTCCAGGGCGAGCGGGCCGGACCTCAGCCACGCTCCCGCCGCCCCGGCCGGGGCCGCCGCGCCCGCCCTGCGCAGCACGGACTCCACCCGCAGCACCAGCTCGCGGGGGCTGAAGGGTTTGGTGACGTAGTCGTCCGCGCCGACCTCGAGGCCGAGGATGCGGTCCTCCTCGTCGCCGCGCGCGGTGAGCATGATGACCGGCACGGGGCCGGCCGTGCGGATGTGGCGGCAGACCTCCAGTCCGTCCATGCCGGGCAGCATGAGGTCCAGCACCACGAGGTCGGGGGGCCGCGCGGCGGCCCGGGTCACGGCGGTCGGGCCGTCGTCGGCCACGTCCACGGCGAACCCCGCCCGGCCCAGGTATCCGGCGACGACCTCGGAGACCGTGGGGTCGTCGTCCACGACGAGTACATGTTTCACGCCACGAGTCTCACACCGGGAGGACGCGGTGTGCGGCGGCCGGGATGCGACGTCAGCGTTCCGTAAGGACGCCAAGTCCGTTATGCACCTTTCGGGTTCGTAGGGTGAGTGGCGTGATCGAGACACCCCCTTCTTCCGTGGACGTCGTGCTGCCCTGCCTCGACGAGGCCGAGGCCCTGCCCTGGGTGCTGGAGCGGATTCCGCCGGGCTGGCGTGCGATCGTCGTCGACAACGGTTCCACCGACGGCTCCCCCGGCATCGCCCGCCGCCTGGGCGCACACGTCGTCCACGAGCCGCGCCGCGGCTTCGGCGCCGCCTGCCACGCGGGCCTCACCGAGGCCACCGCCGACACGGTCTGCTTCTGCGACTGCGACGCCTCCCTGGACCCCGCCCTGCTGCCCGCCGTCGCCGGTCCCGTCCTCGACGGTACCGCCGATCTGGTCCTCGGCCGGCGCCGGCCCACCGCGCGCGGTGCCTGGCCTGCGCACGCGCGCCTCGCCAACCTGGAGCTGGCCCGCCTGGTCCGCCGCCGTACCGGGCTGCGCCTGCACGACCTCGGTCCGATGCGTGCCGCGCGCCGGGAGGCCCTGCTCGCCCTGGACCTCACCGACCGGCGCTCCGGCTACCCCCTCCAGATGGTGGTCCGCGCCGCCGACGCCGGCTGGCGGGTCACCGAGACCGACGTCCCCTACCTCCCGCGCACGGGCCGCTCGAAGGTCACCGGCACGTGGCGCGGCACCTGGCAGGCCGTACGCGACATGCGTGACGTCCTCGCCGAGCCGCCGGCCGTCCGCACCTCGGGAGCCGCCCGGTGAACTCCCGCTCAGCGGCGCCGAGTCCGCTCACCCTGCTGGTCATCGCGAAGGAGCCGGTCCCGGGGCGGGTGAAGACGCGCCTCACCCCGCCTTACACCCCCGAGGAGGCCGCCGCCCTCGCCGAGGCCGCGCTGACCGACACGCTCCACACGATCCTCCAGATCCCCGCGAGGCGCCGCGTCGTCGTCCTCGACGGCTCCCCCGGTCCTTGGCTGCCGCCCGGATTCGAGGTCGTCACCCAGGTGTCCGGAGGTCTCGACGAACGCCTCGCCGCCGCGTTCGAGGGCTGCGGGAGCGGTCCCGCGCTCCTGGTCGGCATGGACACCCCGCAGCTCACCCCCGGTCTCCTGGCCGGCGTCGGCGAGGACGGGAACGACGCCTGGTTCGGCCCGGCGGACGACGGCGGCTTCTGGGCCCTCGGCTTCGCCGACCCCGCCCGCTGCGGGGCGCTCGTACGCGGCGTCCCGATGTCCACCGACCGCACCGGAGCCGTCCAGCGGAGCAGGCTGGTGACGGCGGGGCTGACGGTCGCCGACCTGCCTGTGCTGCGCGATGTGGACACCGCCGCCGACGCCGCCTCGGTGGCCGCCCGCTGCCGGCCCGGCTCCCGCTTCGCCGCCGCCCTCGGCTCGCTCGCGCGGGTCGCCGGATGAGCACCACGACACCGGGGAAGACCGGATCACGTCCCCTCTCCGAGCGCCTCACCCCGGCGACCTGGACCGAGGACCTCTACGGCCGCGCCCTGCGCACCGGTCGGGGCCCGCTGTTCCTGCGCCGCGTGTCACCGCACCCTGCCGAGGCGGCCGAGCTGCTGCCCCTGGACGTGGAACGCTTCTGCGCCCCGCCCGACACCGCCGACGAAGGTGTGCTGCGCCGCTGCGAAGGGCCCGTCCTGGACGTCGGCTGCGGCCCGGGGCGACTGGTGACCGCTCTGGCCGCCGCGGGCGTACCGGCGCTCGGGGTGGACGTCAGCCCGGCCGCCGTCGCCCGTACCCGCCGCCACGGCGCAGCCGCCCTGCGGCGGTCCGTGTTCGACCGGCTCCCCCGAGAGGGCCGCTGGTCGACGGCTCTGGTGATGGACGGCAACATCGGCATCGGCGGCGACCCGGCCGCGCTGCTGGCCCGGCTGCGCGAGCTGCTGCGCCCCGGCGGACGTCTGCTGGCCGAGACCGCCGTCCTCGACGTGGACGAGCGCCTCGTCGTCCGCGTCGAGGACGGTCACGGCCTGCACGGACGCCCCTTCCCCTGGGCACACGTCGGCACCACCGCGCTCCTGCGCGCCGCCGAGGCCGCCGGGTGGGTCCCCACCGGCCGGTGGACCACCGACGACCGCGCCTTCCTCGAACTCCGCAGCCCCTACAGGGAATTCCACGCCGTCCCCGCTCCCGCGTCGCGTGAAGGGCGGGCCCGTCCATGACCGGGGCCACCACACTGCTCCGGCGGAATCCGGCACTCTTGCCCACGCGTTCCGGTGCGCGCCTGAGAACCGCCGCGACCGCGCTTCTCGTCACGGCTCTGGCCGCCGTGATCGCCGTGACGCTCCAGGCCGGGGACAACAAGCACGCCGCGGGCCGGCTGCTGGCCGGATACGCCGTGGCCTGGGTCCTGTTCGCCGCCGCCGTGCGGACCGTGCGCAAGCTGCCGGTCCGGACCGCGACCTTCCTCGTGCTCGCCGGGTCGGCGGCGGTCGCCCTGGCCGGGCTCACCGCGCCGCCCCGCACGAGCGACGACATGTACCGCTACGCGTGGGACGGCCGTGTCCAGGCCGCCGGGATCTCCCCGTACGCCTATCCGCCCGCCGCGCCCGAACTCGCCCGCCTGCGCGACGAGTGGCTGTTCCCCACCGAGGGGAACTGCGGGAGCTGGGGTCTCACCCGCACCGGCACCGGCCTGTGCGTCCGCATCAACCGCCCCACCGTCCCCACCATCTATCCCCCGGTCGCCGAGGGCTGGTACCTCGCCGTGCACACCCTCTCCCCCGCCGGGAGCCGCCACAAGCCGCTCCAGGTCGCGGGAGCGGTCCTCGCCTTCGGTACGACCGTCGCCCTGCTGCGCGTCCTGCGCCGCCGAGGCGATCCCCGGCGGGCTCCGGCCCGCGCCGCGCTGTGGGCATGGTGTCCGGCGGTCGCCCTGGAGGCGGTCGACAACGCCCACATCGACACCCTCGGCGTGCTGTTCCTCGTGCTCGCGCTCGGCACGGCCACCGCGGGAACCCGACGCGGCGCGCTGCTCGGGGCCGCGATCGCCGTGAAGATCCTTCCCGTCCTCGCCCTGCCGGGAGCCCTGTCCGGGCAGCGGGGCCCGGCCCGCGTCCTGCGCGTCGTCGGAGCGGCACTCGCCACCGTCGCGCTCGCCTACCTCCCCTACGTCGTCGCGTCCGGCCCCGACGTGCTGGGCTATCTGCCGGGCTACCTCCACGAAGAGGGGTACGACCCCGGCGACGTACGCCGGTTCGCCCTGCTCCGGCTCCTGTTGCCGGACACCGCCGCGGAACTGACGGCGGCCGGTGTGCTCGTCCTGACCGGCCTGTACGTGTGGTGGCGTGGCGACCCCGACCGCCCCTGGCGCGGCGCCCTCCTGCTCACCGGCACCGCACTGCTCCTCTTCTCCCCCAACTACCCCTGGTACTCCCTGCTGGTGATCGCGCTCGTCGCCCTGGACGGCCGCTGGGAGTGGCTGACCGTCTCCCTCGCCGGCACCGTCCTCTATCTCGCGGGCCCTTTGCTGCCCGGCTTCCCCGTCCAGGCCGCGGCCTACGGCGTCGCGGCTGTCTCGGTCATCGTGGGCGCGTGCCTGCGCTCCGCCGGAGTGCGGCGGATTCACTCAGGCCGAACCGTCGCACCACGTTGGTATACCAAAACTCGACACCGTGGGCTACCTTCACAGAGCGAGCGGTGACCGTGGCTGACGATGTGAGGATCAGTGGAGACAGGTTCGATTCGGCACGAGTCCGCGCCGGCTGCGGACGAGTCCACCGGGAGGCGTGAGTGGCTTTCCGTGTGGGCGGTCGGGTTCTCCGTCTTCGTGGTGACCACGACCGAGATGATGCCGGTCGGGCTGCTGCCGAAGATTTCCGGCGATCTCGATGTGAGCGTCGGAACCGCCGGGATCGCGGTGACCGCGTTCGGGCTGATCGCGGGTCTGTCGGCACCGGTGGCTACGGTACTCGGCAGTCGCATGGACCGGCGCACCCTGCTTCTGATGATTCTCGCGGTGTTCACCGTCGGAAACTCCGTGGCCGCCGTCTCGCAGACCTACTGGCTCTTCATCGTGTCCCGCATAGCGACGGGGATGCTCCACGGGCTCATGTGGTCGATCGTCGCCACCATCGCGATTCGGCTCGTCGCCGCCAAGGACGGCGTGAAAGCCACGTCCATCGCCTTTTCCGGGATCTCGATCGCGTTGGTGCTCGGTGTGCCGTTCGGGAGTCTGCTCGGGAATCTCAGTGGGTGGCGATCGGCTTTCGCGTCGCTCGCGGTTCTCAGTGGGGTGACCCTGCTGGTGATTCGCATGCTGGTCCCGGAGCTGCCCTCCCAGTCCGTCCTCCGGGTTCGCGATTTCGGGCCTCTCGTACGGTCCAGGGCTCTGCTGGGAGCGCTGCTCGTCACCTTCGTGGTGGTGGTCGGCAACTACGCCGCGTACACCTACATCTCGCCGTTCCTCTCCGACAGTCGCGGGGTCTCCCTGTCGATGATCGGTCCTTTCCTTCTGGTGTACGGGATCTCCGGTGTCTTCGGGAACTTCCTCGCCGGTCATGTGCTGAGCAGGAGCCGCTCCGTGTCCACGGTGCTGGGCGGGCTCGGCCTCATCGTCACGACGGCGCTGGCGCTCCTGCTGGTCCTCGACGTGCGCGTGGGCGTGATCGTCCTGCTGGTCGTCTGGGGCATGGCGTACTCGGGGATACCGGTCGTGCTCCAGACACTGGTCCTGCGCAGCGGCGGGGAGAACGGGCAGGCGGCTGCCTCGATCTACGTCCTCGTGTTCAACGCCTCCATCGCCATGGGGGCACTTGTCGGCGGCGTGGCCATCGACAGCCGTGGACCTGCCGCACCGATATTGGTGGGCGCGGTCTTCTGCGCGGTGAGCGTGCTCGCGAACGTCACGATCATCCGGGGCACGGCCGCCGACCGGAACTGAGCCGGTGCGGAAGTGTGGCGCGGCCGAAGATGTCAGGCCCTGCCGGTGCGGGTGTGAGTAGTGAGGCCGGTGAGGACGAGGGTGAGCCAGCGGCTGCGGTGCGCGGAGGGCTGGCTGGTGGGGGCCGTGGAGATGAGCAGATAGATGTCGTCCACGCCGACGTCGGCGTGGACGTCGCCGTCCGCGATGGCGACGGCTATCAGCTCCTCAAGTGCCGTGCGGGCGCGCAGTTCGACATCGGGGTCCAGGTGGGCACCGAGGGTGCCGGCGGCGGCCTTGACGGCGTGGTTGGTGGCGGTGGCTTCGACGACGCGGGCGAGGAAACCGGTGATCTCTTCCAGGGCGCGCGCACCCTCGGCGGCGCGCCGGCGGGCGGCTTCGACGTCGTCGGCGATACGACCGCTGTACTCGGCCAGCACGGCGGCCACGAGATCGGTCTTGGTCGGGAAGTGCCGGTAGAGGGTGCCGACGGCAACGCCTGCGGCGGCGGCGATCTCGTCCATGCCCGCGTCGGGTCCGTTGAGGGTGATCTGCTCGCGTGCCGCGTCGAGGATCTTCTTACGGTTGCGGACCGCATCGGCGCGTGGGGCTCGGGCTGGGGTCATGCGGGGCTCTCGCTCTCCGAAGGGCCGGTGGCGGGTTCGCTGCCCCGGTGGGCGGCTCTGGACTCTGGACTTGCATTAACGTGAACCGCGGTTCATAGTAGTTCATGAACCAACGTTCACTTTACCTCCGGGAACCTCCATGTCCAAGACCGCACTCGTCACCGGCGCCTCCTCCGGCATCGGTGAAGCCACCGCCCTCAAGCTCCAGTCCCTCGGCTACACCGTCTACGGCGCGGCCCGTCGCACCGACCGCCTCCAGAACCTGGCCTCCAAGGGCATCCGCCCCCTCGCCATGGACGTCACCAGCGACGAATCCATGCAGGCCGGCGTCGAACGCGTCATCACCGACACCGGACGCGTCGACGTCCTGGTCAACAACGCCGGGTACGGCTCCTACGGCGCCGTCGAGGACGTCCCCCTGTCCGAAGGCCGCTACCAGTTCGAGGTCAACGTCTTCGGCGCCATGCGCCTGGCCCAGCTCGTACTGCCCCACATGAGGGCACAGAAGTCCGGCAGCATCATCAACGTCACCTCGATGGGCGGAAAGATCCACACCCCGCTCGGCGGTTGGTACCACGGCACCAAGTTCGCCCTCGAAGCCCTCAGCGACTGCCTCCGCCTCGAAACCAAGCCCTTCGGCATCGACGTCGTCGTCATCGAACCCGGCGGCATCGCCACCGAATGGGGCTCCATCGCCGCCGACGGCCTGCGCAAGGCATCCGCCGACGGCGCCTACGCCGAGCAGGCCGACGCCGTCGCCACCTCCATGACCTCCGAGGCCAACGCCAAGCGCATGTCCTCCCCCCAGGTCATCGCCGACGCCATCGGCAAAGCCGTCACCGCCCGCAAACCCAAGACCCGCTACGCCGCCGGCTTCGGCGCCCGCCCCATGATCACCCTCCGCAGCGTCCTCTCCGACCGCGGCTTCGACAGCTTCATCTCCCGCGCCACCGGACTCCCACGCACCTGAAAGACCACGAGCACCTGCCCGGCAGACGCACCGTCCGCTGCCCCAGCTCGGACCCCTCGCCCCGCGGCGCACAGCCCTCCCGGAGGGGAGAAGCAGCGCGAACGAGCCTCAACCGGCCGTGGCGCGGTACGGAGTCCGGACTGCCCGATCAACCCTCCGGCCGAAGCCGCTGACGAGCGGCCGCAAGCCGCTGTTCATAGTCAGGCGCGAACAGCTCAGGAAGCGCCTTGTCGAGCGTTCCGGCGATCCGATGGATCGGCACCCAGACCGCCGGATCGTCCACCACGCAGCTGAGGTCCGTCATCTGAAACTTCTCCAGCCAGTGCGACATCCCCCGTGAACTCCTACGCCGGCAACCCTCAACACCCTTACCGGACCTTCCACAAACGCGCCCGTCGAACAACCCGGAGCACCCCGGTCCCGCTCTCCGTCAAGAAAGCCGACGCACCGACTGACGGATCACCAACTGCGTACTGAGGATCACGTAGTCGTCCCCGGTCATCCGCTCCTCCCGCTCCACCGCCAGCCGAACCGCCGTACGCCCGAGGTCCTCGTACGGCACCCGGACCGTGGTGAGCGCGGGGGTGAGGTCCGCGGCGAAGGGGACGTCGTCGAAGCCGACGAGGGAGACGTCGCCGGGGACGTCGAGGCCGGCGTCGCGGAGGGCGGCCAGTGCGCCCAGGGCGACCATGTCGGTGCCCGCGGCGATCGCCGTGAAGTCGAGGCCGGCGTCGAGGGCCTGCCGGGTGCGCTGGTAGCCCGAGACGCGGGTGTAGGCGCCGGGGAGGTCGAGTTCCTCGTCGTACGACACTCCGTGGGCGCGCAGGGCCTGCGTGTAGCCGTCGCGGCGCTGGTCGCTGGTGCTGTTTCCGGGGATGCCGCCCAGGAAGAGGAGACGCCGGTGCCCGGCGGCGAGAAGGTGGTCGGCGGCCTGGAAGGCTCCGCCGCGGTTGTCGTACTCGACGACCGTGACCGGCAGGTCGCCGGGCAGCGGAGGGCGGCCCACCAGGACCAGCCGCGAGCCGGCCGCGTCCAGCGCCCGGGCGTACTCGGTCATCCGCCGGAGGTACGCCTCGTCCTGCGAGGCCCCGCCGACGAGGACGACGGCCGCCGCGTGCTGCTCACGCATCATCTGTACGAGGTCGTCCTCACGGTCCTCGTCGCCGTGCGTCGCGCAGACCAGGCTCAACTGCCCCCGGGTCGCCGCCTCCTGCTCCACTCCGGCCGCGACATGGGCCAGCGACGGGCCGGTGATGTCCTTCAGGACGAGGGCGACGGGTCCGGCGACGCGGCCGGAGAGCGCCTTGGCGTGAACGTTCACGACATAGTGCAGGGACTCGACCGCCGCCATGACCCGCTCCCGGGTGACCGCCGCGACGGGGTAGTTGCCGGCGAGCGTGCGGGAAACGGTTGCTACGGACACTCCGGCCCGCTCGGCGACGTCCCGGATCGTGCTCGGCCGGTCGTCGTCCTTGCCGCGGACCCGCCGACGCCTTGCTGTCCTGGGGGTGGTGGGACTCGCTCCGGAGCCGTTTCCATTCGCCGTCACGCTCCGACGTTACTGCATCGCAGGCCCCTTGCGGACGATGAGATGCGGAAACTACTGTCCCATCAACAGTAATCGTTTACTAACGGAGTCTGTCATCGTGTCCGTCACCCATCTGCGCTGGGGCACCGACGAGTTGTCCCTGCTCCTCTCCCACGCCCCGGAGCAGCCGGTGCGGCTGCTGGCGGCCGGGGAGGCCGCCGCCCTGCCGAGCCCCGCTCTCCACCCCGAGCTGTGCGCGCGGCTCGCGCACAGTGCGCTCCCCCTGGTCGAGATCCAGACCGCCGGCGGCGGGCGCCTCGGTACGTCCGGCAAGCGTCATGTGGACGGCGCCGCCTCCCGCGCCCTGCGCTACACCGGCCACGAGGAGACCCGGGAGGGCGAGGGTCTGCGTGTCCTGCGGGTACGGATGGCCGACGAGTCCACGGGGCTGACGGCCACCGCCGTCCACCGGCTGCGCGAGGGCGTCCCCGTCCTCACCACCGAGGTCCACGTGGAGAACGCCGGCGAGGCACCCGTCACCCTGGAGTACGTCTCGTCCTTCGCGCTGTCCAACCTCGCCCGGCACCTGCCCGACGGCGCCCGGTGGGAGGACTCGCTGGCCCTCTGGCTGGCGGCCAACCCGTGGAGCGGCGAGTTCCGTTGGTCTCGGGCCACGCTCGCCGAGCGCGGTCTCTACGACGTCGGCATGGTGCCGTTCGGACAGACCGGCTCCAAGAACCGCGTCGCCGTCACCAGCACGGGTTCGTGGTCGTCCTCCGAGCATCTGCCGCTGGGCTGTGTCGAGGAGACCTCGACCGGCGCCGCCCTGATGTGGCAGATCGAGCACAACGGCTCCTGGCACGCCGAACTCGGCGACCGCTTCGACGACGTGTACCTGGCGCTGTCCGGGCCCACCGACCGCGAGCACCAGTGGCGCCATCTCCTGGCGCCGGGCGAGTCGTTCCGTACGGTGCCCGTCTCGGTCGCGATCGTGCCGTCCGGCGGATTCGAGACCGCGGTGGACGCCATGACCCGGCACCGCCGAGCCTCCCGGCGGCCCCATCCCGACCACCGGGGGCTGCCGGTGGTCTTCAACGACTTCATGAACAGCCTGATGGGCGAACCGACCACGAAGGCCCTGCTGCCGCTCGTGGACGCGGCGGCCGAGGCCGGGGCCGAGGTGTTCTGCATCGACGCCGGCTGGTACGACGCGGAGCCGCCCGGCGCGGTGGGCCCCGGTGGGGTGCCCGGCTGGTGGGACGCGGTCGGCGAGTGGGTCGAGTCCGCCGAGCGGTTCCCCGGCGGCCTCGGCGAGGTGATCGGGCACATCCGTACGCGGGGCATGGTCCCGGGGCTGTGGCTGGAGCCGGAGGTGATCGGCGTCCGCAGCCCGCTCGCCGCCGCCCTGCCCGACGAGGCGTTCTTCCGCCGGGACGGCGTGCGGCTCGTGGAGTGGGGCCGCCACCAGCTCGACCTGCGCCATCCGGCGGCCCGTGCCCATCTGGACGCGGTCGTGGACCGGTTGGTGCGCGACTACGACATCGGCTATCTCAAGCTCGACTACAACATCGACATCGGTCCGGGCACCGACGGCCCCCGCCCCGAGGACGGCCCCGGCCACGGCCTCCTCGGGCACAACCGCGCCTATCTCGACTGGCTGGACGGCGTCCTCGACCGCCACCCGGACCTGGTCCTGGAGAGCTGCGCGGCCGGCGGCAGCCGTACCGACCACGCGATCCTCTCCCGGCTGCCCGTGCACTCCGTCAGCGACCAGCAGGACTTCCGTCTGATGCCCGCGATCGCCGCCGCCGCGCCCAGCGCGGTCACCCCCGAGCAGGGCGCGATCTGGGCGTACCCGCTGCCCGAGCACACCGAGGCGGAACTCGGCACGGTGCTGGTCTCCGCGCTGCTCGGCCGTGTCCATCTCAGCGGACGCCCCGACCTGCTGGCCCCGGAACAGGCGGCGCTGGTACGCCGGGCCGTCGACACGTACACGGCCTACCGGCATCTCCTGCCCGGTGCCAGGCCCCGCTGGCCCCTGGGCCTGCCCGACTGGCGCGACACGTGGGTGGCCCTGGCCCTCACGTCGAAGGACGACACCACCCTGCTGGCGCTCTGGCGCCGCGACGGCGCGCCGCCGACATTGGACGTCCCCCTGCCCTGGATCGCTGAAGGCGTGCGGCCGAGGACGCTGTTCTCGGCGGGTCCGGTCCCGGCGTACGAGTGGAACGGCCGGGAGCTCCAGGTGACTCTCCCCGTCGAACGGTCCGCGGTGCTGCTGGAGTTCGCCACCCGCTGACACGGAAAGGGCGGTCGGGCACGATGCCCGACCGCCCTTCTCGCTAGTCCCGGTCCGCCACCGGTATCCAGACCCTCATGGCGCCCGGCTCCCGGTTGGCCCAGGCGTAGTAGGGGATCGCTGTCAGCTCGACCGGCCGGTCCGGCCGTGGCGGGCGCGTGCCGTGCGGTGCGTACGGCCATCCGTCGGCCGGTGCCGGCAGCGGATCGCCGTAGGCGGTGACCGTGACGATGCCGCCCAGCAGGTCAGGACGGTCCTCGTGGGCCAGCGGCGCCGACGGGTCGAGGGCGACGTCGTCGGGGTCGAGGCCGTCGGGCTGGTCGGTCTGTTCCAGGCAGTACACCAGCGGTCCGCGCTCGACGGCGGCGCAGCCCCGGACGGCGTCGACGCGAGGGGGTGGGGTGGTCAGCCGGGGCGGCATCGCGAGGGTGAGGCGGACGGTGTCGCCGGGGGCGAAGACGCGGGTGACGCGCAGCCAGCCGTTCTCGGCCCGGGTCGTGGCCGGGGTGCCGTCGACGGTGAGGGTGTGTTCCGTGCACCAGGACGGCAGGCGCAGGGAGAGCGTGCGTCCGGTCTCGGGCGCCTCCTGGACGGTGACGGTCACGGCGCCCTGCCACGGGTAGTCGGTGCTCACGGCCACCGTGAGGTCGCCGCCGCCGTAGGTGCCGGTGGCGTACTGGTGGAGTTGGAGCCCGTTCGCGTCGGTGCTGGTGACGTAGTGGGGCAGGCTCGCCAGCAGGCGCATCGCGTTGGGCGGGCAGCAGGCGCACCGGAACCACGGGGTGCGGTGGGCGGTCTGGTCGCCGGGCCGTTCGTGCGGGCGGGCGCGCAGGTGGAGCGGGTTGACGTAGAGCCAGGTGAGGCCGTCGATGCCGACCCCGGCGAGGAAGCCGTTGAACAGGGTGCGTTCGATCAGGTCGGAGTAGCGGGCCTCGCCGGTGAGCAGGGCCATGCGCCAGGAGAAGTGGACGGAGGCGATGGCGGCGCAGGTCTCCGTGTAGGCGCGGTCGGCGGGCAGTTCGTGGGCGTCGCCGAAGGACTCCCAGTCGTGCCGGGAGCCCACGCCGCCGGTGAGGTAGGTCTTGGTGGTGACCATGTCCCGCCACAGCCTTTCCAGCGCCGCGCGCAGCCCCGGGTCGCCGGTCTCGGCGGCCAGGTCGGCGGCTCCGGCGAGGAGGTAGAGCTGGCGTACGGCGTGGCCGGTCACCTCGTCGGCCTCGCGGACCGGCAGATGGTCCTGCCAGTAGGCGGGGCCGGGGTCGCGGTCGTGGCCCCGGTCGGCGCCCGCGGCGAGGGTGCCGTGGCCGCGCCGGTCGACGAAGTGGGCGGCGAGGTTCAGGTGGCGGGGCTCGCCCGTCGTGCGGTACAGCTCCACCAGCGCGGTCTCCACCTCCGGGTGTCCGCAGACTCCGTCGCGCTCCTTGCCGGGGCCGAACACGGAGTCGATGTGGTCGGCGAACCGGCGGGCCACGTCGAGCAGGCGGTGAGATCCGGTGGCCCGGTGGTGGGCCACCGCGGCCTGCATGAGGTGTCCGGCGCAGTACAGCTCGTGTCCCCAGCCCAGTTCGGTCCAGGGTTCAGCGTCGCCGAGCTGGAAGTACGTCTGGAGGTAGCCGTCCTCGCGCTGGGCCGAGGCGACCAGCGTGACGACGGCCTCGACCTCGTCGGCGAGGCCCGGGTCGGGTGAGTCGGCGAGCTGCCAGCAGGCGGCCTCCAGCCATTTGTAGACGTCGGAGTCCTGGAACTGGAAGTCGCCGGAGAAGCCCGGCGCGCCGTCCCCGGGGGTGGAAGGCGCCGCCGCGGCACGGAAGTTGGCCAGGTTTCCGGCGGCCTCCAACCGTTCGGGTCCGCCGGCGACGGACACTTTGGCGTTGACCCGGCGGCGTTCGGCCCAGAAGCCGCCCTCGATGCGGGCAAGGGTGGCGGGGTGCAGGGTGGTGACGGCGTCCGGGGTGAGGCGGACGGGGCCGAGGGGTGGGGCGTTCAATGGGGTCTCCAGGGCGGCGGGGACGGGAGGCGGTTCAGTTCTTGCGCAGGACGAGCGTGGTGCCGGGCGCGACGGTCAGGCACGCGTCGCCGCGCACCGCGGCACCGGTGACGAGGTTCCGGGCGGCGCCGAAGCCCTTGAGGTCGCAGGTGTAGGTGCGGTCGCCGGTGGTGTTCATGGCGATGAGGTACGGGCCGTACGCGCACCGGTAGAAGGAGGCCCGTCCGGCGAACGGGGACTCCTCGCCGACGGCGCGTTCGGGTGCGTCGGCCGGGGCCTTGGCGAGCGGGAGGACCTGGCCGGCGAAGGCTTGGTGGAGGACGTCTCCGGGCGGGTCGAAGCCGCCGTCGGGGATGTTGAGGTCGCCCACCGTGAACTCCCAGTTGACCCAGTCGGGTTCGGTGTGGGCGCGGCCGTCGGGGACGTACTTCACGTCCTGCCAGACGGTGGCCGACCGTTCGATGCCGGCGGCGGTGATGTGGTGGATGCGGGCGAGCCGGTTGACGCCCCAGCGGGCTCGCCAGTACAGCGAGGCGTAGAGGATCTCGTCGCCGTGTTTGACCGCGACGAGGCCGTTCTCCTCGTCGGTGAAGACGAGGCCGGGTGTTCCCTGGGTCATCGGGAGGCGCCTGCCGCTGCCGTCGGCGCCGGTGATGTACGCGTAGTCGTCGGCCGTGCTGAGGAGGTTGAGGTTCATCCGGGCGGAGCCGCCGAGGTCGTACGCCTCCTTGAGGACGTGGAAGAACTGGCCGTCGGCGATGGACTGGCGGGCGTAGGCGATGAGGTCCGGGTCCTTGAGCTGGGCGGCCAGGCGCAGGGGGTGGCCGTCCCACTTGTTGCCTTCGTCGTAGGCCGTCTTGCCGGGGTACTCGGCGTCCCGCCAGCCGATGACGGCCTCGATGCGCATGGTGCGGTGGCCGTCGGCGTCGAGGGAGGGGTGGTGGAAGAAGGCCCGGGCCTTGGTCATCTTGACCAGGTGGTCGCGCAGCCGGTCGTCCCGGACGCCGCCGATGCCGATGACGGCGTCGTAAACCAGGGAGAGCCAGTCCTGGAGTTCGCCGTAGTTGCCGGCGTAGCCGAGTTCTTTGGAGATGCCCTTCTTCGTGACCTGGTGGTAGGCGCCGCCGAGCGGCCGGGTGGGCGTGCCGTCCTCGGTCTCCGGGCCGAGCCAGGGGGTGAGGCCGACGGACTGGTACACGTAGTCGCGGGCCTTGGTCTCGCCCCAGGCGTCGGCGGAGCCGAGGAGGGCGAGTCCGCGGTCGGCGAGGTAGAGGCCGATGGCGCAGATGATGGCCTGGTTGGTGTACTGCGGGATGTGCCGGCGCCAGTACTCGCGGCTGTCCAGCAGCATCTTCGTCCAGGCGGCGCGGCGCAGGACCGGCTTGACGGTGGCGGTGCCGGGCGGGGTGAGTGTCAGGTCGTCGAACCAGGCCGTGCCGGTGCCCGCGAGGCGGATCTGGGCCTCGATCTGCGTGGCGCCGGCCGGTGTGGGGAGGGTGGCGGTGACGTGCTCGAAGTCGTGGGTGCCCGCGGTGGCGAAGTACTTGTTGTCGCCCCCGACCAGCCGCCCGTCGGCGTCGAAGAAGAGGATGTCGAGATAGGCGCCGTCGGCGGCGACCGCCTCGGTCTTGATCCACACCCCGTAGGTGTACGTTCCCTGCTCGACGGCGGTACGCGCGGTGGGCGCGAGGGCGACGACACCCGCGGTCGGCACGGTGATCTTCGCGGAGGCTCCGCCGGCGCGGGCGACGGTGGTGTCGCGGGTGGCGGTGCCCTGGCCGGTGTAGGTGACCGTGCGCCATCCGGTGGGCAGGGTGGCGCCGAACTCGAAGCCGGGGTTGGGGAGCGTCCCCGGGGAACCGAAGACCGGTTCGTCGAGCAACGGGCGCAGTTCGTCGGCGAGTTGGAGGAGCGGGAGGCCCATCCGGCCGAGTCCCATCCACTGCTGGCTGGAGTCGGTGACCAGTTTGGGGTTGCCGAGGTGGTTCCAGTAGAGGGCGTCCAGGCTGCTGGCGATCTGGAGGGGGACGGCGGTGTTGCGGTAGGCGTTGGTGGACGGCATGGCGTAGGCGCGGGCCAGGAATTCGAGGTACCACAGGTCGAGTTGGGGGACGGTGCGGGACGCCTCGGCGTTCGCCTGGGCGACGACGCGGGCGTTCACGGTGTCGACGACCTCGGGGCCGGGCGCTGTGCGGGCGGGTGCGGCGGGCCGGGTGCCGGTGCGGTCGTCGGCGGCGAGCGCGAGGTGCGGTTCGCCGTGGGTGTAGAGGCGGTAGATCGTGCGGCTCGGGCGGGTCATGGCCTTGTAGTACTCGGCGGCCGTCTGGGCGTATCCGGCGATGCGTCCCATGGAGCGGACCTCCAGCCGTACCGTCTTCTTCCCGGCGGTCAGTTCCGGGGGGAGCGGCAGGGTGTGGAAGTAGAAGCGTTCGGGGGTGCGCGGGTCGGCGGCGGGGATGTCGAGGGGGTCGACGGCGCCGAGGTGGTAGTGGCCGACCTGTTTGCCGTCCGCGAAGAGCTGGAGCCGGCCCAGGTCCTCGCCGCTCTCCGAACCCCAGAGCTTGATCGTGACGTAGGTGGGGCCGTGCGGCCGGCAGGCGAGGGTCGCGGCGAGGGTGCCGCCCCAGAAGTCCGGGGTCTGCCGGGGGTTCAGTACCCGGGCGGGCTGTCCGAGGCCGCCGGTGACCACGTCGGACAGGGTGGCGGCGAGTCGGTGGGTGCTCTCGGAGGCGGCGTCGCCGAGGACCAGGGTGTCAAGGGCGGTGCCGGAGGGCTTGGGCGCGTTCGCGGCGTGGGCGGTGCCGGACTGCCACAGCCATCCGCCGGCGGCGGTTCCCGCGGCGAGCTTGAGGGCGGATCTGCGGGGCAGGGGCAGGGGCAGGGGTGCGGAGGATTCGGAAGGCAAGGCGGGTTTCCTTTCGGATGCGGGCCGGGACACCGGCACCGGCCTGCGGGTGGGGAACTCCTGAGGGGTGGAATCGACCACGCCGGGTGGGGCACACGGCTGACGGCGAGGCGGCGGTCGGTCGAGCGGGCGGGCGGGCTGGCTGGCTGGCTGGCTGGCTGGCTGGCTGGAATCGTCAGGCGCTGGTGGCGAGTTCCGCCCGCTGCACCGGGTACGCGAGCGGGTTCCCGGTCACGACGCGCTCCAGTTCCTCCAGGACCGTGCCGCCGAGCCGGGCGAGTTCGTTGCCGAGCGAGCCCGCGATGTGCGGGGTGAGGAAGACGTTGGGCAGGCGGTAGAGCGGCGAGTCGGCGGGCAGCGGCTCCGGGTCGGTGACGTCGAGGACCGCGCCGAGCCGCCCGCTGAGGAGTTCGCCGGTGAGGGCCCGGTGGTCGACGAGGGCGCCGCGCGAGGTGTTGATCAGCACGCTTCCGTCGGGCATGAGGGCGAGGCGTTCCCGGGAGAGCATGTGGTGGGTCTCGGGGGTGTCCGGGGCGTGGACGCTGACGATGTCGCTGGTGCGCAGCAGCTCGTCCAGGGACAGCGGTACGGCGCCGAGCCGGGCCGCCTCGGCGGGGTCGACGTACGGGTCGTACAGGCTCACCGCGAGGTCGAAGGGGCGCAGCAGCTCCAGCAGCCGGCGGCCGACGCGGGAGGCGCCGATCAGGCCGACGCGGCGGCCGAGGTTGCCGACGCCGGTGTACTCGTGGGGCTCGGGGTAGACGTGTTCGGCGCGGAACCGTTCCCGCAGCGCGAAGGCGTCCTTCCCGGCGAGGAGGATCGCGGCGAGGGTGTACTCGGCGACGGGCAGCGCGTTGGCGCGGACGGCGCTGGAGATGGTGAGTCCCCGGTCCCAGAACGGTTCGCCGACCAGGTGGCGGACGCTGCCCGCGGCGTGCAGGACGGTCCGCAGGCGCGGGGCGGCGGCGAGCGCCTGTTCGCCGAGGTGCGGGCAGCCCCAGCCGGTGATGAGCACCTCCGCGCGGGCCAGCGCCGGGGCGACCGCCGGGTCGGCGAAGTCCTGGACGACGAGCCCGGGGTCGATCCGCGCCTGTCTGCGCAGCCGCTCCATGAGGCGCGGCGGGAAGAGCTCGGACAGATGCGCCGGGTTCATCGCGAACACGGCGAAGGGCAGCGAGGGAGTGGGCATGGTGCTCCTGCTCGGGCACGGAGGCGGGCATGAGGGCGATCATGAGGGCGCCACAGAAGGGCCTCACCAGGGAAGTAAACGTATTCCACGCTAGGAGTCCCGCGCCGCGCCGGTCAATGCCCCGCACCTCGACTCACTCCGTACGGCCTGATCGCCCACTTCGTCCGAGGCGATAAATGCCCAGGTCAACGCCTCGACAGGTAACATCTCTGAAAGTTTGACGAAATAATCCGGCCCTTTGCCCTTGTGGTCGCGGCCCCTTCGGTCGTACGGTCCACGCAGTCAGACAGCAAACGGTTACTGACCCCTTTTCGGGCGATAGTCGTCTCTCCCCCTTCGCTGCGTCCCGCCGTCGACCGCGCAGGTTCCCCCGCACCGCACGCGCCGTCTTGTTCTCTCGTGGAGGACCGATGTCCAAGTCCCGCACCAGCGTCTTCGTCCCGACGGCTGCCGCGGTCTCGCTCTGCCTGCTGCTCTCCGCCTGTTCGGGTTCCGACGACGGCGAGGCCGCCGCCGACACGAAGGGGAACGTCACGCTCGAGTTCTGGAGCTGGACCGACGGCATCGAGGCCCAGGCCGACGCGTGGAACAAGGAGCACCCCGAGACCCAGGTCAAGTACGTCAACGCGGCTGGTGAAACCGTTTACCAGAAGCTGCGCGCCGCGGTGAACGCGGGCACCGCCCCCTGCCTGTCGAAGATGGACGGGGCGAACCTGGCGAGTTTCGCCGCCGACGGCCTGCTCACCGACATCACCAAGACCGCCGCCAAGTACAAGGCGCCGTACACGAGCGCGGCGTGGAACGCGGTGAGCCCCGGCGGCACCACCTTCGGCATCCCCATGGGCTCCTCGCCCCTGTTCACCGCCTACCGCGCGGACCTATTCGCGAAGTACGGCATCGAGGCCCCCAAGACCTGGGACGACCTGATCGCCGCCGGCAAGAAGGTCCGGCAGCAGGACAAGAACGTCAAGATCTACAACATGGCCGGGGAGGACCCGAGCACGCTGGTCGACCTGTCCTGGGAGTCCGGCGCCCAGTGGTACAAGGTGGCCGGCGACCACTGGGAGATCGGCTTCACCACCCCCGAGGCCCTGCGCGCCGGTGACGTCGTCCAGCAGCTCGTCGACAACGACCTCGCCTCCGGGGCGTCGTACGCCGACCCCGGGGTGTTCAAGACGTGGGACCTCGGCAAGACCATCGCGATGACCACCTCGACCTGGCAGCTGCCGATCTACGCCACGAACTTCCCGAAGTCCGAGGGGAAGTGGCAGCTGGCCGACTCGCCGGTCTTCGACACCGCGAAGCCGCTGACCTCCAGCAACTTCGACACCACGGCCGTGCTCAAGGGCTGCAAGTACCCGGACCGGGCCGCCGAGTTCGCGGCCTGGCTGTCCAGCAGCAAGGAGTCGCTGACCACGCTGACCGACCCCGCCTCCAAGTCGGGTCTGTTCCCGGCGGTCAAGGACGTCTCGCCGTACGTCGCCAAGATCATCCCGACCGGGATGTTCAACGGGAAGTCGGACAGCGCGCAGGTCATCACCACCGCCGCGTCCCGCGTCGGCGACCAGTGGCAGTACGGCCCCAACTACGCCGGCATGTACTCCGAGATGCAGAAGCAGTGGGGCAAGGTCATGAAGAAGGAACTGAAGGTCAAGGACATGCTGGCGAGCCTCCAGAAGTGGACCGTCGACGACCTCAACCGCAAGGGCATCAAGGCCGAAGCGGCCGGCTGAACCCCCTTTTTCCTCACCACCGGTGTCAGCCGGCACACCTCACCTGGAGAAATCCGTGTCCACCCTGACGCGACCGCCCGAGGTCGCCACCGATTCCCCGGCTCGGCGGTCCTCCTCCCGCCGGACCGGGGAACGAGGAGGCTACAAGGGGCTGCTGTTCGCCTCGCCCTTCCTCCTCGGCTTCCTGGCCACCTACGTCGTGCCCATCGGTTACGCGTTCGGCCAGAGCCTGTACGAGAAGAAGGGCACCGGTCTCGGCTTCGGCCCGACGCGCGTCGTCTACACCGGTTTCAGCAACTTCGCCTCGGTCCTCACGGACGGGGACTTCTGGCGGAGCGTGCTGCGTACCCTGCTGTTCGGCTCGGTGCAGATCACGGTGATGCTCGGGATCTCCCTGCTGCTGGCCCTCCTCCTGGACGGCGTGGCCGCCCGGGCGGTGAAGTTCTTCCGCGCGGCCCTGCTCATCCCCTACGTCGTCCCGGCCGTGGTCTCCACCCTGATGTGGCTGTTCCTCTACAGCCCGACGGGCAGCCCGCTCCTCGACCTCGCCGACCGGGCGGGTACGAGCGTCGAGTTCTTCGGCGGCCTCAACACCTACCTCTCGCTCGGCAACCTGCTCACCTGGCAGGGCATCGGGTTCAACATGATCCTGATCTCCGCCTCGTTGCAGGCCCTGCCGCGCGAGCTGTACGAGGCGGCCCGGCTGGACGGCGCGCGGGAGTGGCGGATCGCCTGGTCGGTCAAGATCCCGAACATCACCGGAATCCTGGTGCTGACCGGCATGTTCTCGCTCATCGGCCGGCTTCAGCTGTTCGCCGAACCGCTGCTCCTGCGGCAGATCGCGCCGGAGTCCATCA
The DNA here is from genome assembly GCF_040610055.1 of Streptomyces sp. NPDC004539. Classification (NCBI taxonomy): domain Bacteria; kingdom Bacillati; phylum Actinomycetota; class Actinomycetes; order Kitasatosporales; family Streptomycetaceae; genus Streptomyces; species Streptomyces sp. NPDC004539. The sequence goes on from NZ_JBEXLS010000037.1 coordinate 56,004, forward strand.
ACACGGACTTCACGCCCATGATGGAGATCTTCGACCGGGCGTTCAAAGCAGGCGACTACCAGTACGCCGCCGCCGAGTCGATCGTCCTCGCCGTCATCACCGGCGTGCTGGCCTTCGTGTTCCACCGTGTGACGAACAGGAAGATGTCATGAGCAGTGTCCCCTCCGGGGGCGGTGTCCGCCCCAGCCGTCGCGCGATGGTCCTCACCACCGGGCTTCTGGTCCTCTTCCTGCTCTACTCGCTCGCCCCGACCTGGTTCCTGATCGTCTCGGCGACGAAGAACCAGACCGACCTCTACTCCACGTTCGGCCTGTGGTTCTCCGCCAACCACCTCGGGGACAACCTCCAGGGCATCTGGACCTACCACGACGGGGTGTTCACCCGCTGGATCGGCAACTCGATCCTCTACTCCACCCTCGGAGCGGCCGGGTCCACCCTGATCTCGCTCGCCGCCGGGTACGGGCTCGCGAAGTTCCGGTTCCGGGGCCGCGGGGCCCTGTTCGCCACCATCGTCGGCGCCTCGCTGCTGCCCAGCACGCTGCTGGCGTTCCCGCTCTACCTGGTGTTCGCGAAGGTCGGTCTGACCGACACCATCTGGTCGCTCCTCATCCCCTACTTCATCAATCCGTTCGGGGTCTACCTCGGCAAGGTGTACGCCGACAGCTCCGTACCCACCGAGCTGATGGAGGCGGCCCGCCTCGACGGGGCGAGCGACCTGCGCGTGTTCCGGTCGGTCGCGCTGCCGCTGATGCGGACCGGCGGCATCACCATCTTCATGCTCGACTTCATCGGCATCTGGAACAACTTCTTCCTCCCCCTGTTCATGCTCAACGGCGAGCGCACCTTCCCCGTGACCCTGGGCCTCTACTCGTGGCTCCAGCAGGCGCAGACCGCCCGCGACATGAACACCCTCGTCCTCACCGGGTCCCTGGTGTCGATCGTCCCGCTCGCGGTCTTCATGTTCGCCCTCCAGAAGTACTGGCGCAGCGGAATCCTCATGGGCAGCCTCAAGTAAAGGATCATCAGTCGTGACCGACTCCCCCAGAGTTCCCGGCCGTCGTGAGGTGCTCAAGTACGCCGGCACGACCGGCGTCGCGGCGGCCGGGCTCGGCCTGCTGAACACCCCGGCCGCCGCTGCGGCGCCCGCCACCCCCGACGCACTCACGCCGGCCGCCTGCAAGCCCTTGGACATCGTTGTCCTCGGTGACACCGCGTCCGAGACCGCCCACCGGCTGACCGCCACCCTCTCCGACACGGTCACCGGCGGCCTCGGCCAGAGCGCCCGTGTCCTCAACCCCACCGACCCGGCCGGCTACTGGGGCGGCACGCTCAAGTTCGACGTCGCGGTCAGCCCGGCCGGCACCACCTACGTCACCGTCCGGCTGTGGGGCGACGACTACGACAAGACGTCCCAGCAGGCGGCGTCGGGCACGAACATGTGGCGGCTCCAGCTCTTCTGCGACGGGCTCCAGGTCGGCCACCAGGACGAGGGCGCCGTCGACAGCCTCGACATCCTGGACACCTCCCCGCGCACTCCCGGCCGGTTCTTCTTCCACACCCTGCCGCTGCCCGAGCGGCTCACCCGGGGCAAGCGGAAGGTGACGCTGGAGATCCGGGCGATGGGCCGGATCTGGTCCTACGGCCAGAACGCCGACCAGCTCTACTACAAGATGACCACGCCGTCGCGGGGCATCTACCGGATCTACACCCACACCGAGCCGTACTTCGTCGCGCCGAGGGGCGAGGTCCAGGGTCCCGCCCCCGTGCCGAAGAAGCGCACGGTCGAAGGCCCGGAGGCGCTGGAGGCCGTACGCCGGCGCGTGCTGAAGGACCAGCAGTACTACCTCGCCGGTGCGAACCCGGCCGGCATGGACGCCTGGGCGTTCCAGTCGCTCGCCGAGGGCTATCTGTGGTCCGGCAGCCCGGCGTACGGCAACCCGGTGGCGCTGGAGCGGGTGCTGCGCGCTCTCGACGGGCGGTACCTGGCGTGGAAGGCCGACCCCGCCGTGCTGACCGGGTCGGACCAGCAGTGGCAGGGCTTCGGACGGGTCGGGCTGGTGCTGGCGCTGCTCTGGGAGCACCTCGGCGACCGGCTGGACCGGACGGTGACCGGCTCCCCGTACGCGCTCGCCAACCCCGGTTTCGAGGACGGCGCCGGCACCCCCGAGGGCTGGGACGTGCCCGGCTGGGGCAGGACCGCCGACGCCTCCTGGGCCCGGGACACCGGGGTCTCCCGTTCCGGCTCCGCCTCGCTGAAGGTCACGGCGACCGCGGCGAACGGCTTCATCACCGTGTACAACTCCCCCAAGGTCCGGGTCGGCAAGGGCACGCACACCTACAGCGCGTGGATCAGGACGGACGGCGTCACGGGCTCGGGCGCCCATATCGACCCGCTGTTCTTCGACGACGCCGGCAAACTCGTCGGCAGCGACCACCGCCAGTTCGCGGCCACCGGCACCCACGACTGGGAGTACGTCTCCATCGACCTGGACACCCCGGACGGGGCCACCCAGGCCGAGTTCCATCTGCGGCTGTCCGGACCGGGCACCGCCTGGTTCGACGACCTGACGCTCACCGCGCCGGACGGCACCGGCGGCTCGGAGCAGCCGGTCCGGCGGGCCGCCTACACCGACATGCTGAAGTCCAGCCGCGACTACTGGCGTCAGCACTTCCCGCACTACACCAACCAGTCGCAGATCTGCGCCATCGGCATCTACCAGGCCAACCGCGGCCTCGGCCTCCTCGACCCGGCGCTCGCCCTGCCGGAGGACAAGGTGCGCGGCTACCTGTACCAGTCGCTTGGGATGACGCCCTACCTCGGCCCGGAGAACGCGGACGGCACCCCCACGAAGCCGCTCGGCACGGGCTACCGCCAGGTCAGCCGCGCCGGTCTGACCCGTGAACTCGGGTACGTGGGCAGCTACGGCGAGGTCCTAGACTGGCTCGTGATGATGTACGAGTCGGTCACCCGCGGGTACGGCGGCCGGAGCGCGCCCGAGCTCCGCGAGCAGATGGTCAAGATCATCAAGGCGCGCGGCCGGTTCCGGGTGGTCGACGTCGACGAGACGGGCGCCCGGGTCTCCCGTATCGAGACCGTCGTCGGCTGGCGCAACGAGGTCTACCCCGGCGAGATCGCCTACGCCTCACGCACCGCGTGGGACTCCCACCCGGTGCTGTCGGCCGCCGTGTTCAAGGACCCGGACATCGTCGGCTGGACCCAGGAGATGGTCGGCGACGGCCAGTTCTACAAGCAGCTCGACCTGCTCATCAACCACACCTGGACCCGGGTCGGGCTGGCCGGGCTGCGTCTGGTCTCCCGGGACTGGGACGCCTTCCAGGCGCTCCCCGCGCGCCCGAGCCGCATACCCACCGGCTGGGACCGGCCCGACTTCGTCTTCACCGACGAGGAGAACGGCGTCCTCGCCGTGAAGAACGGCCGGGAACTGCTCTTCGCCTCCCTCTACTGGCGCGCCCGCCAGGGGGTCAACGACTACGCCCGCGTCCACCACCTCACCCCCGTCGACCAGCGCTCCGCGACCGTCCGCCAGCGCTCGGCGGGCACCACCGGCGACACGTTCACCGCACGCGACTGGATTCTGTGGGACTACGCCATCAACGACCCCGGCGCCGGCCACATCCCGCCCGGCGGCTTCCCGCCGCCCGGCGACACCCTCCACCAGGCCCTCGCCGGGGACGTCTACCACCTCGCGCCGGTCCCGGCGGACGTCCCGGACCCCGCGATGGGCGTCCACTTCGACGGCGTCGAGACCATGCTCGTCGGCCGCGCCCCCTTCTACCTGTGCGAGTACGGCGACTATCTGATCGCCATGAACACCAGCACCGACAAGACGTTCACGCTCCCCGCCCGCCAGGAGTTCGGGCCGGCCCGGGACCTCGCGACGGGACACACCATCGGCGCCGGACAGCGGCCGAAGCTCGGCCCGCTCAGCACGCTCGTCCTGTACCGGGGCCGGCGCACCGCCCGCTGATCCCCGTGACCGGGAGCCGGGCGGGACCCCGGCTCCCGGTCAGGCACTCCCCCGCCTTCGCCCACTCGACGACGAGTGAAAGAGGAAGACGCATGCCCGAGCCGCACTCCCCCAGCCGCCGCCGTTTCCTGGAGATCACCGCCGTCGGCGCCGTCACGGCCGCGGCCGGCGCCGCTCTCGTGCCCGAGGCCGACGCCCTCACGTCCTTCATCCACCCCGGTGTGCTGCACAAACTCTCCGACATCCAGCGGACGAAGAGCCGGATCGCCGCCGGCACCGAACCCTGGCTGAGCGGCTGGAACGTGTTCAAAGCCGACGCGTTCTCGCAGGCGTCGTACAAGATGCTCGGCCCGTTCGCCTCGGTCGACCGGGGCTCGACCGAGCTGCACAACTGGGAGTTCTGGAACGACTGCAACGCCGCCTACCAGAACGCCCTGATGTGGAACCTGACCGGTACCACCGCGCACGCCGCGAAGGCCCTGGAGATCATCAGGGCCTGGTCCTCGACACTCACCTCGATCACCGGAAAGGACGCGCAACTCGCCGCGGCCATCTACGGTTTCAAGTTCGCGGCGGCGGCCGAGCTGATGCGGTACACCGCGCCCTCCGGCTCCTGGGCGGCGGCGGACGTCACCCGGACCGAGAACATGATCAAGAACGTGCTGGTGCCCCTGGTCCGGACGTTCGGCGACGCCGGCTGGGGAACGAGCTGTATCAAGGCGATGATGGCGTTCGGGGTGTTCTGTAACGACACCTCGCTCTACAACGCGGCCGTCGACGCCTTCCACCTCCACGACTGCTGCAAGCTCAGCCGTGTGATCAGGGACTCCGGCCAGTGCGTCGACAGCGGGCGCGACCAGGCGCACACCCAGTTGATCCTCGGCAGCCTGGCCGAGGCGTGCGAGATCGCCTGGATTCAGGGCCAGGACCTGTACTCCGCCTCCGGCAACCGGCTCCTCACGGGCTTCGAGTACACCGCGAAGTACAACACCGGAAGCGACGTCCCGTACACGGTGTGGGGTTCCTGCCAGGCCACCTACAACGCGATCTCCACCGTCGAGCGCGGCAAGCTCCGCCCGATCTACGAGATGGTCTTCAACCACTACGTCAAACGCCGCGGCCTGGGCGCGCCCTGGACCTACGCCGCCATCGAACGGATACGCCCCGAAGGCCCGGGATTCCAGTGCGACCATCCCGGATTCGGCACCCTGATGTACACCCTCTGACCGGAGCTCCCGTGACCCCGCTGATCGACAACCCCGTCCTGCGCGGCTTCGAACCCGACCCCGTGATCCTGCGGGTCGGGGACGACTTCTACGTCGCCACCTCGACCTTCGAGTGGTACCCGGGGGTACGGCTGCACCACTCCCGTGACCTGGTCGACTGGCGTCCGCTGGGCGGGGCCCTGGACAGCCGGCGCCTCCTCGACCTCACGGGGGTGCCGGACTCCGGCGGGATCTGGGCGCCCGGACTGTCGTACGCCGACGGGCTGTTCCACCTCGTCTTCACCGTCATCGACACCTACGCGGAGGGCTGGAAGGACCTCCCCAACTACGTGACGACCGCCCCCACGATCGAGGGTCCCTGGTCCGATCCGGTCCCCCTGCACGGCAAGGGCTTCGACGTGTCCCTGTTCCACGACGTCGACGGGCGCAGCTGGCTGCTGAACATGCGTTTCGACTGGCGGCCGGAGCGGGAGTCGTTCGCGGGGATCGAGATCCAGGAGTACGACCGCGCCACGCGCACGCTGCTCGGCGCGGCCCGGACGATCTCCGTCGGCACGGCGGCGGGGGTGGCCGAGGGCCCGCACCTCTACCGGAGGGGCGACTGGTACTACCTGGTGCACGCGGAGGGCGGCACCGGGTACGAGCACGGCGCGGCGGTGGCCCGCTCCCGCGATCTCCTCGGCCCGTACGAACCCGACCCCGCCGGGCCGCTCCTGACGTCCCGTCACGACCCGTCGCTCCCCCTCCAGAAGGCCGGACACTGCTCGTTCGTCGAGACGGCGACGGGCGAGTGGTACGCCGCTCACATCACCGCCCGCCCGCACACCGAGCGGGGCCGGTGCGTCCTCGGCCGGGAGACCGCGCTCCAGCCGGTGACCTGGACGGAGGACGGCTGGCCCCGGATCGCGGGCGGGGTCCCCGCGGTCACCGTCCCCGCACCGACGCTTCCGCCGTCCCCCGTACCCGAACCCGCGCCGACCGACCACTTCGACGCCCCCGCGCTCGGTCCCGACTGGTCGACCCTGCGCCGCCCGGCCACCGCCGACTGGATCGATCCGGCACCGGGCCGGCTGCGCATCCGAGGCGGCCAGTCCCCCGCCGGCCGCCGCTCCCCCAGCCTTCTCGCCCGCCGGGTGACCGCGCCACGCTGCTCCTTCGAGACCAGCCTGACGTTCACCCCGCGCACCCCGGACCACCTGGCCGGACTCACCGCCTACTACAACAGCCGCAACTGGCACTACCTGTACGTCACGGCCCGCGACGACGGTTCGCCCGCCCTGCGCGCGCTGAGCTGCGCGGCGGGACACCTCACCGCCCACGAACCCGAGATCCCGCTCCGGCCCGGCCACCCCGTCGTGCTGCGCGCCGAACTCGACGTCCCGGTACTGCGTTTCGCGTACGACACCGGCGACGGGCCTCGGACACTCCCGCTGGAACTCGACGCCACCGTCCTCTCCGACGAGCACGCCGACGAATTCCACGACGGCCAACTGCGGGTCCTCGGCTTCACCGGGGCCATGCTGGGGCTGTGGGCGCAGGATCTCGACGGCGCCGGTGTGTACGCGGACTTCGCCTACGCCACGTACCTGACCGTTTCGGAGGGCCGCGCATGACGATCACGGATCTGGGACGCGTCCGTCTGTTCCACACGTCTCTCGGGGCCGACGGGGCGATCCCTCTGCTGCTGGTGCACGGATGGGGTGGGGACGGCCGGGAGTGGTCCGCGCACGCCGAGACCCTCGCCGCCCGCTTCCGGGTGATCGTCCCGGATCTGCGCGGGCACGGGCGTTCGCAGGTGCCCGACGAGGGAAACACGCCGGTCGAGATGGCCGAGGACCTCGCCGCGCTGCTGCGTCACCTCGGTACGGCGCCGGTGATCGCCGTGGGGCACTCCATGGGTGTTCAGGTCGTCAGCCTTCTCGCCGTACGGCATCCGGAGCTCGTCCACTCGGTCGTCGCCCTCGATCCCGCCCACGGCGCGCACGGGGCGGAGGTGGAGGACATCCCGTCCCGGCTGACCCGGTACCAGGAGCACGGCGCCCTCGCGGCGGCCGACTTCGTCGCCGGCGCCTTCTCCCCGAACGCCCCCGCGGGGCTGCGTACCGCGCACATCCGTACAGTCCTGGGCACCCCCGACCACGTCATCGCCCAGGCGTACGCCGGTATGTACACCGACCCCGGCGCGATCGGCGTACGGCCCCGGACCGAGGACTTCCTCCGCCGCCGTACACAGCCCACGCTCACGGTGTGGACCTCGGCGGAGGCGGCGGAGTGGGAACGCGGGACCTTGCGCGTGCCGGGTTCCCGTGTCGATCACTGGGGCGACTCCGGGCACTACGTGCACGAGGAGCACCCCCGCCGCACGATTCGCCTGATCGAGGAATGGGCGGACGGCGGGCGGAGGTGAGGGCGGTGTGGCGTGGTGTGCCCGGCCCGCCCGGCCATCGTCCAGCCGTTCCTGTGGCTCAGATCCGACAACAGACCCTCGACCAGGTCCGCGAACAAGGGCCCCAACTCTGCGGTGAGCGACGGCAGTTCCTCAGTCACGAGATCTGAGGCTGTAGTACGGGGATCGTCTGAGTAGTCGTACTCAGGGCATCGGGGTCCGAGGCCGCCATGATGAGGTGCCCGAGAAGAAGGAGCGCCTCCGATGTCTCTGTCCGCAGCTGTTCGTGGCCGTACGGCGACCACGGTCGGTCCACCCTCCCTGCTCCCTCGCGTCTGCGCCGCGGTGGTGGTCGCGGGGGTCGCCGTATCCGCATGGGCGCCGTACGACCGGACGACCTGGCTGCTGGAAGTGGTGTGGGTGCTGATCGGGCTGCCGCTGGCCGTCTGGACCTGGCGGCGCTTCCCGCTCACGGGCCTGTTGTGCTGTCTGCTCGCGGTGCACGCGCTGGTGCTGGCGATGGGCGGGCACTACACCTACGCCCGGGTACCGCTGGGCGAGTGGGCGCGGGACGGCCTGGGGCTGGCACGGAATCCGTACGACCGCTTCGGGCACCTGATGCAGGGCTTCGTGCCGGCCATTCTGGTAAGGGAGCTGTTGAGCCGGACCTCGCCGCTGCGCGGCAGCCGCTGGCTGGCACCGCTCACGGTCTGCGCGTGCCTGGCCTTCAGCGCGGTCTTCGAAATGTTCGAGTGGGCGGCGGCGGTCATCGGCGGGCACGCGGCGGATGACTTCCTGGCAACGCAAGGCGATGTGTGGGACACCCAGTGGGACATGTTCTGCGCGCTGATCGGCGCCACCGTCGCGCTGCAGCTGCTCAGCCGGTGGCACGACCGGCAGCTAGCCCGGCTGTCCGGGTGATCCCGAAGACCAAAGGGACCGGTGCCGGGCGGCCCGGTCGCCTCAGAGAGCGTTTCCAGATGGGAGAAAGTCCGTGGATATCAACATAGGTGTCGTGGTTGTCGGAGTGGTCCTGGCTCTCCTCTACCTGCTGCCGTCCTACCTGGCGTTCACTCGGGAGGTGAAGGGCAGGTGGCTGGTGCTCGTGATCAATCTGTTTCTCGGAGCATCACTCATCGGGTGGGGTGTCGCTCTCCATCTCGCCCTCCGAAAGCCGAGCACGGTCACGGTCGCCGCGGCGGCCTAATCACCGTTGGGGGCTGACGAGCTCAACCAGTTGGTGCCGAGTTCCTCAAAGGGGGTACACATATCGGCGCCGCAGTAGGCGAGTTGGTGGTGCGGGGATGGCCCTCCAGCCAGGTCCGGATGGACGACACCGCGCAAGGGACATCACCCAGAGGACTGGTGCGCAGCACTTTCAGGCGGTGGCCGACAGGTATCGCTGCGTCCACTGTTCAAAACTGGTCAGGTCGATGCCCAGCGCGCGGGCGAACTGCGGGCGGGCCGGCTGGCCGACCACGTTCAGGAACTCGTGGGTGGTGCCCATGTCCGGCATGCCGGCTGCGAGGGCCTGGTCCTCGGTCATGTCCGGCGCCGACAGCGGGACCCCCAGAGCGCGGGAGAGGATGCCGGCGATCTGCGTCATGGTCAGGTAGTCGCTCGCGAGTTCCAGTTCCACGCGGTGGTACTTCTCGGGCGCGGACAGGGCTGCCGCGGCGGCCCGGCCCACGTCCTGTGCCGCTACGAGGGCAAGGTGCGTGCTCGGTTTGATGACGGTGACCAGCCCCCCTTCGACTCCGCGGGGGAAGTAGAACCGCATGGACGGCTCGAAGTTCTCCATGAAGAACGCCGGTTTGATCAATGTCCAGCAGGGGAAGTCGAGTTCGCGCAGGCGGTCCTGGATGGCCGCCTTGGTCCCCAGGGGGGCTTCCATCGTCGCCCAGCGCCCTTCGGCCCAGCCCGGAGCATGGGTGTGCTGCCCCACCCCGCTGGTCGAAGACTGGACGAAGTGCTCCACCCCTGCGGCCCTGGCGGCCGTCATGAGGTTGTCCGCCTGGCTGACCTCGCCATCGAAGTCGACACCCTGCTCGGTGTACGCGGGCATCTGTACGGAGAAGACCGCCCGCACGCCGTCCACAGCCGCTTCAAGCGTCGACGGGTCGGTCAGATCGCCCACGATCAGGTGGGCGCCGAGTTCTTCGAGCGCCTGTGCCCGCGGTGTGTTCGGGTCGCGTACCAGTGCACGGACCGGCGTTCCCTGCGAGAGCAGGGCACGGGCGGTGGCGCCGCCTTGGCGGCCGGTAGCCCCGGTGACGAGGATCGGTGTCGCGACCGTAGTCATGAGCGCATCTCCCTCAACGATCAGGCACCACAGAAACGGCGGAGCCCGCCGTTTCCTGTTTCGCTAGAATATGGCGGGGCCCGCCACTTATCAACGTTGGGGAGACAATGACCGGCCAGCGCTCGGATGCCCGCCGCAATCGCGCCCACATCCTCACCGTGGCCAAGGCCGAAGTGGCAGCCCGAGGAGCCCAGGCGTCTCTCGAACAGATCGCCCGCGTCGCAGGCGTCGGATCAGCCACCGTGCGGCGCCACTTCCCTACACGCAAGGCCCTGCTCGAAGCCGTTTTCCAACAGCGCGTCCAGGCCCTGTGCGACCTCGCCCATACGCTCAGCGGCCAGGACGACAGCCGCCTCGCCCTGCTGAAATGGCTGCGAGAACTGCTCGCCTACTCGCTCGACGCACGCGGCCTGGCCGACGCCCTCTCCTACGAGCCCCTCCAGGACGAGGCCGCCCCGGACTCCTGCGCAGCGACCATCGAGGCAGCCGGTACCCCCCTGCTGCGCAGGGCCATCGAAGACCAGGCCGTCAGGGCCGACACCACCATCCACGATCTGCTCACGCTGATCGTCGGAATCGCCCTGGCCACCGAGCACCACACCGACCCGGCCGTTCAGGCGGAACGCGTCTTCCAGTTGTCCGTCGACGGCTTCAGCTTGATCTAGCGTGGAACCCCGGGCGTTCACGCCCGGCTCGCTTGGAACCCTTGCTGTCTGTCGGTAAGAAGCCGGGCCGTCCACGGACCTGGACGCGTCGGAAGCCGCTCGACGGCACAAGGTGGCGGACGAGGACCGGGACACCGTGGCTGGACGTGCCCAAGCGGTATGGACCGTGGGACCGGGTCTACGACCTGTTCCGGCGCTGGCAGCGCAACGGCACCTGGAAGCGCATCTGGAGCAACTGCGGGCCGAAGCCGACGAGATGGACCTGATCACCTGGGATATGAGCGTGGACTCCACCATCGCCCGAGCCCACCAGCACGCCGCCGGGGCGCGGGCAAAGGGGATCTACAGAAGGAGCCTCCCGGCGGCGTCGATGCAGAGCCTGACGACCACGACCTCGGACGCTCACGCGGCGGGCTGACCACCAAGCTGTACCTGGCGGTCGAGCAGGGACAGAAACCGTTGCCCCTGCTCGTCACCGCCGGCCAGCGGCACGACAGCCCCCAGTTCAAGCCGGCCATGGACGCCATCCGCGCGCCCCGAATCCGGCCGAGCCGACCGGGCCTACCTGCGTAAGCGCGGCGCGCGGTGCACCGTCCCGGAGAAAGCCGACCGGATTCGCCATCACCACAGGCTCGGTTCCCGCGGTGGCCGCCCGCCGAAGTTCGACAAGACCGACCATGAGCAGCGGCACGCCGTCGCATGCGGGATCAACCGCCTGAAACGCCATCGCGCCGTCGCCACGAGGTACGACAAACTCGCCGTCCGCTATCACGCGACCGTGCTGGTCGCAGCCATCAACGAGTGGCTGCGACCAGCACCGACCCGATTCGTCCTAGCCGTTGACATCGAGTGCCGTTCCGTACATCCGGTCCACCTTCAACCTGATGACCACCCGGCGCTCGGCCACCAACTGCTCCAGAAACGCGTCTTCATCCTCAGGCTTCGCAGCCTGCGGGATCATTCCGAGCAGTTCCCGACCAACCGCATCGCCAGGAACCCTCGTGATCTCCGAGACCTCGGCCTCGCCTTCGGCGACGGCGAACGACCACACGTCGCCGCCCTGCACGTGCAGTGAGGCACGCGGATCGCGTCGCAGGTGCCCGACCTTGATGCGGTCGACCGTCGTCGAGAACCGCACGATGCGGGCCTCGGAGTCCCAGCTGTACAGCATGGTGGTCAGGTGCGGATGGCCACTGCGCTTGACAGTGGCGAGCGTGCCGAACTGCTGCTTGCCGAGCAGATCGGAGAGGGCTTCGTCGGACAGTGGGCGAGGCGCTGGTCCTTGAGTCATGACGTGATCAACATCCTTGGCCGCCCAACAATTTCGTGGGCACGGTGAGCCCCGTCCCCACTTTCACAACACGCACTAACAAGTCCCTGGGTGCGCTGACCGGTCAGGACTTCGTCCGCGTCGTCAGCGTGTGCCGTCGGAGGAACGCATCGACGAGCCCGTCGGTGAATTCGCGGCCGACCGGTTCGCCGGTCACCAGTACGCGGTAGTAGAGAGGGCCTACGAGCTGGTCCGTCTCGGCCGCCATGTCGAGGTCCGCGGGCAACTGCCCCTTGTCCACGGCCCGCTCCAACAGCAGGCGGTCGCGGCGGCGTTGCCCGTCGAGGTACCGGGACCGGAAGTCCTGGGCGAACACCGGATCGTGCTGCGCCTGGGCGATCAGCGCCTTGAAGACGGCGCCGGAGTCGGACTCGCTGAGGAACCACGCCAGTCGGCGCAGATAGTCGCGCAGGTCGAGGGCGATGTCACCGGAATCGGGAGCCGTGAGGTCCTCGGTCGCGTCCTGGAGGAAGGCGTCCATCAAGACGTCGGTCTTACTCTTCCACCAGCGGTAGATGGTCTGCTTGGCCACACCGGCCCGGGCGGCGATGCCCTCCATCGTGACGCCCGCGAAACCCTTCTCGACGAGCAGTCCGTCGGCCACGTGCAGTACCGCCAGCCGGGCCTCTTCGCTGCGTCCGTGCCGGTTGCCGTGGTGCCGCCGCCCCGGTCCGCCGGTGCCGTTCGCCTCGGCAGCGTTTGTCGCAGATGCCATTTCGCCTCCCGGCGGTCAGGATATCGCCCCTAGATTTGACGCAACGTTGCGTCTACCCTAAATCTCATGACACACACTCACACGCTCGCCGACCCCCGCATCGAGGCAGCCCTCGGCCGGATGTTCGAGCGAGCCGAGCAGGACGAAGCCACCGCCGCGCGCGTCGGCGCGCAACTGCCCGGTGGGTTCGCGCCGCTGACACCCCAGGAGCGGGCCGACGCCGTGGCGGAGGTCTACATGCCGATCTCCGCCAGAGGCGGGGAGCTGCTGTACAACCTGGTCCGGGCCGTCCGCCCGGCCACGGTCGTCGAGTTCGGCATGTCCTTCGGGATCTCCACGCTGTACCTGGCCGCAGCCGTACGGGACAACGGCACCGGACGCGTCATCACCACGGAACTCAGCAAGGACAAGATCGCCGCGACCCGCCGGACCTTCACCGAGACCGGCCTGGACGACCTGATCACCACGCTGGAGGGAGACGCCCGCGACACCCTCCGCAGCCTCGACGCCCCCGCGGACTTCGTCCTGCTGGACGGCTGGAAAGAGCTGTGCCTGCCCGTCCTGCGGCTGCTCGAACCGCGCCTGCGACCCGGCACACTCGTCGTGGCCGACGACGTCGGCCTGAGCAGTCTGCGGCCGTACCTCGACTACGTACGCGCCCCGGCGAACGGATACCAGAGCGTCACGTTCCCCGTCGAGGACGGCATGGAGATCAGCTGCCGCCTCTGAGCGGCAGGGCGAAGCCCACCCGGCCGGACCGACCGGAGCAGGACACCCCGAGCCCTGCCGAACTCGCGGATTTCATTGAGCTTCTTCAGCGTTGCTGCTCCAGCGTGAGGATGGCCTTGGCGATTGACGTCATTCGATTCGGGCTGCACCGGGACCTGCGGAAGATGCGCCAGGACTTCAGGCGGGCGACGCCGCGCTCGACCGGCGCTCGTGCAGCGGCCAGTGCCCGGTTGAAGGTCGCGGATGATCCGGTGGGTGCGGGCTGGGGGCACCCCCTCTGGGTGACGGTCAGGTCGTGAGTGCGGCCCGGCAGAGCGGGTGAGAGCCACAGCAGCCGGCCGTCGGGGTCGGTGACGACCTGCACGTTCACGCCGTGGCGCCGGTGTTTGATGCCCCTATGTTCGTCAAGCTGCGGTCATCAGGGTCGCTGAGGTATCAGGCTGCTGGTGACGCGTGATCATGTCGGCGCGGATCAGGCAGTAGACCTCGCGGGCTGTGTAGCGTTTCAGACAGCGCATGACCTCGCGTTTTCCCTTTCCTTCGGCGGTGCGTCGCTCCAAGTAGAGGCGAGTGCGCTCGTCTTGTCGCATACGGGTGACCACGATGCGGTGCAGCGCGGCATTGGCCTGCCTGTCTCCGCCGCGGTTGAGCCGGCGGCGCTGGCTCTTGCCTGAGGACTTCTCCACAGGACTGACACCGCACAGGGCGGCGAAGGATACCTCGCTGGCCAGCCGTTCTGGGTTGTCGCCTGTGGTGATCAGCAGGGCCGCCGCGCTGTCCGGTCCGATCCCGAGCTGCTCCAGCAGGCTGGGCGCGGTAGCCCGGACTGCTATGGTCATCCGCCGTCCGAGCTCGGTGGCTTCTTGCCGAAGCTGCACAACGCGCTGCGCCAGCAGCCTCAGCGTGAAGACCGCTGTGTCGGCTGCCGGGTTACCGTCGCGGGAGTCGGCCAGTTCCGAGCACCGCCGGACCAGGAGCGAAGTCGAGAGCGGCTCCAGCTCCTCGCGAAGGGTGGACGGAGCGTTGACCAGCACGGCCTTGAGCTGATTGAGTGCCTGGGTGCGGGCTTTGACTGCGGAGTTCTTCGCCAACCGGAGCATACGCAACGCTTCCACGTGCCCATCGCCGCTCTTCGGTGGCGCCCGTGCCATGCCCGACAGCGCGCCGCGGGCGGCAGACTCGGCGTCAACGGCGTCGGTCTTGCCACGGCGGCGCCGGGTGGACCGGTCCGGCTGGTTGATCTCCACCACCGGAACCTGCTGGGCCGCGAGGTAGCGGGCCAGGCCCGCACCGTAGGAGCCAGTGCACTCCACTCCCGCCCGCAGCACCGTCCCGCACTGGCGTGCCCAGTCGAGAAGGTGGCGGTAGCCGGCCTCGGTGGCCGGGAACTCCCCTGTGTTCAGCAGGCGACCAAGGTGGTCAAGGACGGCGGCGACGTGCACGTCCTTGTGGGTGTCGACGCCCAGCACCACCGCGCGTTGCTCGGCTGCTGCCTCGACAGCGTGGACAGCAGGAAAGACAGCCGGCATGCCTGGGGTGATCACGGTGCTCCTGTTCGACGACGTACCGATTGTCAGCGCCGGGTGAATGGAGCGGTCAGAACTGTGACGGTGCCTTCGAGGCCAAGGCCCCTATCGAGACACGCTCCGCCGGCCCGGTGCCGGTACGTGCCGCTCCGGCCGGGCCGACAGATCAAACACAAGGCACAAACGGCCAGTGAGAGTACGAGTCAAGCCGTGGCCAGAACGACACAGCCACCATCCTCACAGTGGGAGTAGTCGGCCCGTCCGTCGCCGACCCGGTCGCACTCGGCGAGGGTGCCGTCCAGGAGGACGAAGTCCGCCATGGTCTCGCGCAGGACCTACCCGGTGCCCGGCCGGCGAGCAGGTCGATGACCTGGCTGGTGCAGGCGTGGGCGGTGGACTCGCTGATCCCGAACCCGGCGGCGATCTTTGCCAGGGTGGTGTGTTCGCGCAGGTACACCAGTGCCACCATCGCGTGTTGGGACGGGCGGAGCTTGCAGCGGCGGTCGCCCTCACGAGTGACGATCGGCATCGTCACCCACTCCACGAGCGCATGCGGCAGGTCGAGTGCGGCAGGACGGATGACCAACGAGGCCCCCGAGCAATGTGATGGAGACGTCAGACATCTCGATCAACAGCCCGGGGGCCTCGCTCGTTGCGCTTCACCGGCCATCACCTGATCGGTGGCCAACTCGAAGAAGCTCAGTCCGCTGGAGCGGTCGGCGTTCGTGCTGCGGGAGGTGTTCGCCTTCGGCTTCGACGAGATCGGCACGGCGGTGGACCGTTCGGAGGCGGCTTGCCGACAGCTGCTGGTGCGTGCGCGTCGGCACATGGCGGCCGGGAGACCCCGTTTCGAGGCGGACCGGCGGGAGCGGCAGGAACTGGCGACGCGGTTCTTCGAGGCGCTGTCGCTGGGTGATGTGGACGGGTTGCGGAGTCTGCTCTCCGCCGACGTGCAGCTGGTCGGGGACGGCGGCGGGAAGGCTCCGCAGCTGGCCAGGTCTGTCGTCGGCGCCGAGAACGTGGCACGCCTGCTCGCCGGTGTCTATCCGGTCATGGCTCGGATCGACATCACGTTCGAGAAGCACGAGATCAACGGCCAGCCGGGTGCGGTCTTCCGTGACCGGGACGGCAAGGTCCTCCACACCCTGGTCCTCGACGTCCTCGACGGCGAGGTCCAGACCATCCGCTCGGTCATCAATACCGACAAACTCGGACACCTCTGACCGGTCGCCGATGCGTGGGCCGTCGACCAGGAGGTGAAGCGGAGCCGGAGGCGTACGCGGTGAGCTCGTACCGGCCGCTTCCGGGTGTGAGCGAGAAGGTTCAGCGGTCTCTGCTGATGACACAGCCTGCGGACGGCGGTCGAACTCCGAAGACACCGCCGTCCGCGAGACCGGGGTCAGAAGCGGCCGGTGACCTTTGTCGGGGTCACTCGGACGATGACGCGGTCCGCGTCCTGCTTCGAGGCCGGGTTGAACGTGACGTAGTCCTGGCCTGTGTACTTGAGGGACAGCTCATTGGGGAGAGCGTTGGTGGGGTCGGGGGTGATGGTGGCGGTACCTCGGATCTCGGCGTAAGTGTAGGGGTTGTCCGGAGGAGTGATCATGATCGTGACTCGGGGGTCGCGCGCCAGGTTCTTCCCCTGTGCGCGGTCCACGGTCGTGGAGAAGACGAGGTCGTCGCCGTCCCGTTTGATCCAGACGACGGTGAGGTGGGGGTGGCCGGTGGTCGCGAGGGTGGCGACCGTGGCGAAGACCTTGGTGTCATCGATGTGTTGCTTCAAGGCGTCGGAGAGTTCTGCTGCCATGGTTCGGGGTCCTTTGGGAAGTATGTGAGAACGCTCGGTCTAATCAGGGAACACGTCGGGGACTTGGAATCATCCTGTGAGCCAGGTTCTGATGCGGTCGGATTGTGCGCGGATCCGGGGGAGGGTGTTCATGGGGTCGGCTTCGAGTGTCGACTGGAGGGTGGTGCTCTCGTCGAGTGTGCGGAGAGCGTCGTCGCGGCGGCCGAGGGTGGCGTACAGGACGGCGAGGTTGTTGAGGGTGGTGGCGTGGTCTGGCGTGGCGTGTCCGTCGTAGCTGTGTACGGCTGACAGGAAGGCGTCCAGGGCCTCTTCCCTCCGGCCCAGTTCACTCAGTCGGTTGCCGAGGGTCGTGGACAACCTCGCCAAGTCCCCGTTAGCTCCCGACGGCGACAGCTTCTTCGGCCGCCGCGAGAGCTTCTTCTCTCCGGCCCACCGCCGCCAGGCGATTGGACAGGTTGTTGAGGACCATCGCGAGACCGGGTCCGGAACCCGGTGCCTCGTAGACCTCCCGCGCCTCGAAAGCGGCGGCGAGACTCTCCTCCGCCCGGCCCAACTCCCCCAGCCGCACAGACAAGTTGTTGAGCGCGGCTCCCAAGCCGGTCGCGTACTCCTGCGGAGCCTCCGCGGCCAACTCGCGGCAGACGCGCACAGCTTCCTCCGCCTGTGCGAGTGATTCCTCACGCTCTCCCAGGTTCGCCAGGTAGTTGGAGTAGGTCATCAGGCGGCCTACCAGCGTCGGTCCAAGGGTCAGCAGGTCCTCCTGAGCCAACGGCTCCATCCGTAGGAGGTCATCGAACAGGCGGTCAAGTTCCTTCGTGTCAGAGCTCGTTGATCCATCCACTGCCGAGGTGAACGCCTCCGCCAACTCCCGCGCGGACGGTCTGCGCGCAGGCTCGTGCTCCAGACAGTGCCGAAGTGTCATGAGGAGCACCGGATCGATCCGAGAGGCCAAGCCAACTCTGGGGTTCTCCCTGCTCCCGGCCGGGAATGCCAGGAGCAGCGCGCCGGCGGCGTACATATCGCTCTCGGGAAAGACCTCACCCCCACCCAGGTAGGTCTCGGTGAGGGGGAGAAGGTCACGGTGCGGACTGTCAGTTCCGTCCACGCTCGCGGTCATCCATCCGATCAGCCGGACACCGTCATCGGCCAGGAGGACCGCTCTCGGTGCGACGGAGCCGTGTACGAGGCCGAGTTCGTGAGCGTGGACGAGAGCCAGGGAGAGACTCAAGCCGATCCGGAGGAAGACGTCTTGGGGGACCACTCCCCTATGACTGGCGAGGACGTCTCTCAGGTTGGGAGCCGGCGCACCTCCCTGTTCGATGAACTTCGAGGCGATCCACGGGAGTTGACCATCATGACTCGATCCTCTCAAACGATCGAGTCCCTACCGAACCCGGAACGATTCAGCGTTCAGCGTTGCTTCTCCAGAGTGAGGACGGCCTTGGTGATGACACTCATGCGGTTGGGGCTGATGCGGGATCTGCGGAAGATCTGCCAGGACTTCAGCTGTGCGATGCCTCGTTCGACAGGTGCCCGGGCTGCGGACAGAGCCCGGTTCTCGGTCCGCTCGGTGAGGGTCAGCTCACCGCCTGGCGGGCGGCGCTTGGCGGTGGTGACGCAGTCGCCCGCACCGATGTAGGCCATGTCGGCGAGGATGGGGACGCCCTGGCGAGCGCAGATCCGGAGGATCTTGTGGGTGCGGGCGGCCGTCAGATCGTGGGTCCGGCCCGGCAACGCCGGCGACAGCCACAGAATCTCGCCGGCCGGATCCGTGACGACCTGCACGTTCACCCCGTGGCCGCTTGTGTTTCGAGGAGTAGTCGGCCCTGCCGTCGCCGACGCGGTCGCACTTGGCGAGCGTGCCGTCCAGGAGAACAAAGTCCGGGTCGTGCACGCGCAGCGTCTTCAGCAGGCCCGGCGCCTGCTCGGCGAGCAGAGCGGTGACCGCGGTGACGTAGGCGTGGGCGGTGCCGACGAATATCCCGAAAGCGGCGGGGATACGGGCGAGGGTGTCATGGCGACGCAGGTACACAAGTGCGACCAGCGCACGGCGGTGCGGCGGGAGTTTGCACCGCCGGTCACCCTCACGGGTGACGATGAGCATCGTGACCCACTCGACCAAGGCGTGAGGCAGGTCGAGTACGGCAGGATACGGAACCAACAGGTCTCCTGTGCTGCGGAGTTGAGACGTCGAACACCTCCCTCAACGGCACAGGAGCTCTGTCCGTTGCGCACTCCGACCTCACACCGCCCCCGTCACCCGATCCATACCTTTCTTCGTGGGTTGATCCGGGTCATTCGTAGGATCGGGACACCCAGGAGTGCCGGGTGTGGCTGTCACCCGAGAGCCGATGAT
>NZ_JBEXLS010000038.1:0-69919 GCF_040610055.1 Streptomyces sp. NPDC004539
CCGGCCCCCGCTCCGGCCCTGAACGGGCCTTGTCCTCAAACGCCGGACGGGCTGGGGGGTGGGTGGGGGTGGTGGGGTGAGGTGGAGGGGGGTGGGGGGCTTCGGAAGGCTGGGGGGCCGACGAGGTGGGGTGGGGGGACTGGGGGGCTGGCGGGGTGGGGTGGGAGACGTGGGGAGGCTGGGGGGCTGGCAAGGTGACGGGGGTCGGGTGGGGGGATTGGGGGGCTGGTGAGGCGGCGAGGGTCGGGGGGAGGGGGCTGGGGGGCTGGGAGGTTGACGCGGGGGCGAGGGTCGGGGGTAGGGGGCCGGAGGGCTGGGAAGTTGGCGCGGGGGCGAGGGTCGAATGCAGGACGTCGGAGGGCTGGGAGGCTTGTGCAGGGGCGAAGGTCGGATGCAAGGCGCCGGAGGGCTGGGAGGCCGACTCGGCAGCGGGGTCCGCACGCAAGGCATCGGAGGACTGCGCGGTCGGTTCAGTGGCGCGGTCCGCGTGCCGGGCAGCGGAGAACTGGGAAGCCGACGTAGGGGCGAGGGTCGGGTGCAAGACGCCGGACGACTGCGGAGCCGACCCGGCAGTTCGATCCACGTGCAGGGCGTCGGAGGGCTGAGACGCCGACGCAGCAACACGGTCCGCGTGCTGGGCACCGGGCGGCTCGGTAGCGCAGTCCGCGTGCAGGGTGCCCGAGGACTGAAACTCCGACGCAGGGGTGAAGGTCGGGTGCAAGGCGCCGGACGACTGCGGAGCCGACCCAGCAGCACGGTCCACGTGCAGGGCGTCGGAGGGCTGAGACGCCGACGCAGCAACACGGTCCGCGTGCTGGGCACCGGACGGCTGGGAAGTCGGCTCGGTGGCGCGGTTCGGGTGCCGGGCGGCGGGCGGCTCGGTGGTGGGGTTCGGGTGGGAGGCGTCGGAGGGGGGTGCGGGGGTGGGGTTCGGGTGGGGGGTGTGGAGCATGGCCGGTGGGAAGTGGGTGCCCGCTGACTCCCAGTACTCCGGCCTGCACGCGAGGACCAGGCGGGCGCCGGTCTCGTGGAGCCAGTGGACCGTTCCGTTCGTCCAGGCGGAGAGGCGGTGGGCCAGGACGGGGGGCATCTCCTCGGGGCCGTCGAGGAGGAGATAGAGGGGGCGGCCGGCGGTGCGGGCGATGTGGGAGAGGTCGGCGGGGGTGAGCGTCTCGGGGTCGGGGGGTGCCGTCGGTGCCTGGGAGGTCGTGACGATTCTCGCGGCCCTGCGCAGCGCACGGCCCGCCGCGTCCGCCAGCGACTCGTCGTCGTCCCGCAGATCCGCTCCCCTCAGCCAGAGCGTCGGCGCCGGCTCGACAGCTCGGTGCCGCCGCGCGGCCAACGCCGCCAGCTCCGTCGTACGGCCGCTCCCGGGCGGCCCCACCAGCGCGAGCACGGACGCCGTCCCCGCCGAGAACGCGGCGAACTCCCGCACAGGCACGGCCCGTTCGACAGGTACGACACCGACGCCCCCGAACCACCCCCCACCACCGCCCGCCTTCCCCCCTCCCCCACCGAACCAGCTACGCCCCCCACCCTCACCGACGCCGGCGCTCCGAGCACCCCCGTCAACACCCCTGCCACTGGCAGCCCACACCTGCTCACCCTCACCAACACCCGCACCGGCCTCCCCGCTCTCGCCAACACCCCCACCCCAGACACCACTTGCCCTGCCGCCCCCGTCGACACCCGCGTCCCAGTACTTCCCTGTCGTCCCGCCCCCAGCCACCCCGTACTCCCCCTCCGCCTCTCCCGGCCACCCCCCGACGCACCCCGACAACGCCCCCTGCGGCCCGTCCGAGCCCACTGATGTCGCTGTCAGTTCCAGGACGCCCGCGAGGTTGAGGTCGGGGCCGTAGGCGGGGACTGTTGCCGCGTTGTGGGTGAGGAGGGTGGTGAGGGGGGCGCTGCGGGTGGCTGAGGGGCGGAGGGGGATGGCGAAGCCCACGTCGCGGTGGGCGGAGTGGAGGGCCGTGCCGAGGACGGCGACGACCGTTCCGGTGGCCGCGTCGAGGACGGGCCCGCCCGCCGCCCCGCCGCCGAGGCGCAGCGCGTCGCGGCCGGTGGTGCCGATGGCGAGTTCGAGGGCGTCGTCGAGGAGGTGGAAGCGGTCGGTGGCGGTGTAGGTGACCTGGGCGGCGCACAGCACCCTGGCCTCCCGCCAGGCGCCCGCCGCGACCCGGACGTACGTGCCCTCGGGCACCTCGTCCCGGACGGTCACCGGGAGGGGGTCCGTGCCGAGGCCGTCCGTGCGGACGAGCGCGAGGTCCAGCTCCGGCAGCGGGGTGACCGCGTCGGCGGTGACGACGCAGGTCCGGTCGCCAGCGCCGTACAGGACGATCCTGGGGAGGCCGTCGACCACTTCGTGCGCGGTGATCAGCGTGCCGTGGTGGTCCGCGAGGAAGCCGAGGCCGCGGGGGCGCCCGGCGAGATCCCGGATACGGACGACGACGTCCGCGCTCGGCACGCCGACGTCGTCCGGATCGTCCCGCTCCCCCATCCGCTGCCCCTCCCGCCGCGCGTCCGCCCTCACCCCGACGGTAGGGCGGCGGTGATCGGCGGGACAGATCGCGGGGCGAACGCGCCCCCTCACGCTCCCTCGGTTCACTCCGAGCGCCCGCCCGGACGGGTGAATGGACGGGGGCGGATGGACAACCCTAGGGGTGGGGGAACCGAGGGGGGAGAACCCGTGGAGCGGCGGCAGGCACACCCCGTGCTCGCCGCTCCACGGGCCCCACAGGCTCAGGGACTCAGGGGCTCAGCCGAAGACCGCCAGGCTCTTCGCCTTCCCCTTCTCGGACTCCACCAGCGCGAGGAAGCGCCCCTCGGGGTCGAAGACGGCGACCGCGCCGGCGCCCGCGTACTCGTCGGGCATGTCCAGGCGGACGCCGTTCAGCAGCAGGCGGGCCCGCTTCGCGTCGACGTCCCAGCGGCGGAACGCAGCGGTGGCCGCCTCCGCGACCGGCATGACCGTCAGCTCCTGCTGGAGCTGGTCGAGCGTGCGCGCGGAGTCCAGCTTGTAGGGGCCGACCCGGGTGCGGCGCAGCGCCGTGAGGTGGCCGCCGACGCCGAGGTCCGCGCCGAGGTCGCGGGCGAGGGCGCGGATGTAGGTCCCGGAGGAGCAGACGACGGAGACGACCAGGTCGAGGACGGGGGTGCCGTCCTCGGCGACGGCCTCGCGGACGTCGTACACCTGGAAGGAGGAGATCTTCACCGGGCGGGCCGGGATCTCGAAGTCCTCACCGTCGCGGGCCCGCTTGTAGGAGCGGACGCCGTCGATCTTGATGGCGCTGACCTTGGAGGGGACCTGCATGATGTCGCCGGTGAGCTTGGCGACGCCGTCGTCGACCAGTTCGCGCGTCACCTTGGACGCGTCGGCCGACGCCGTGATCTCGCCCTCCGCGTCGTCCGTGACGGTCGTCTGGCCGAGGCGGATCGTGCCGAGGTACTCCTTCTCCGTGAGGGCGAGGTGCCCGAGGAGCTTCGTGGCCCGCTCGACGCCGAGGACGAGGACGCCCGTCGCCATCGGGTCGAGGGTGCCGGCGTGGCCGACGCGGCGGGTGCGGGCGATGCCGCGCATCTTGGCGACCACGTCGTGCGAGGTGAAGCCCGACGGCTTGTCCACGATGACGAGGCCGTCGGGCGGGGTGGGCTTGCTGGTCATTCGGCGCTGTCGTCCGTCTCGTCGCCGGGCTTCTTGTACGGGTCGGCGCCGCCGGCGTAGTCCGCGCCGGCCGATGCCTCGCGGACCTTCTCGTCGGACTGGCGCGCCTTGTCGAGGAGGTCCTCGATGGTGCGGGCGTTGTCGGGGAGGGCGTCCGCGACGAACGTCAGGGTCGGCGTGAACTTCACGCCGGCCGCGCGGCCCACCTCGGAGCGCAGGATGCCCTTGGCGCTCTCCAGTCCGGCCGCGGCCTCGGCCCGCTCCTCCTCACCGCCGTACACCGTGTAGAAGACGGTCGCCTCCCGCAGGTCACCGGTGACCCGGGCGTCCGTGATGGTGACGTGCGTACCGAGCCGGGGGTCTTTGACACCCCGCTGGAGCTTCTGGGCCACCACTTCTCGGATGAGGTCCGCCAGCCTCTTGGCGCGCGCGTTGTCGGCCACTGGTCCGTCTCCTTCGTCACTACTACTTGCTGAGTTGCCGCTTGGTTCAGTCTTCGTCGCCGTGGAGCCTGCGTCGAACCGAGAGCAGCTCCACCTCCGGCCGCGCGGCGACGAGGCGCTCGCAGCGGTCCAGTACATCGGTCAGGTGTTCCACGTCCCCCGAGACCACCGCGAGCCCGATCTCGGCCCTGCGGTGCAGATCCTGGTTCCCCGTCTCGGCCACGCTCACCGCGTACTTGCGCTGGAGCTCGGCCACGATCGGACGGACGACGGAACGCTTCTCCTTCAGCGAGTGGACATCGCCGAGGAGAAGATCGAAGGACAGAGTCCCCACGTACATGTGTGTATCCGGATGTCCCGCCGGTACGGGGTACGGGCGCCGCGCTCGGGCACCGATACGGGAACCGTACACGCAAGGGCCGAGGCCGCTCGACGGATATTCGTCCCGCTGGGGACGCCGGAAAACACCAGCCCCCACAAACAACGGCGCGCTGGCCGACGGAAGCGAACTCCCGCCGACCAGCACGAACCGTCGGCCAAGAACTAGACGCGCGGCTTCTCGCGCATCTCGTACGTCGCGATGACGTCGTCGATCTTGATGTCGTTGAAGTTGCCGAGGTTGATACCGCCCTCGAACCCTTCGCGGATCTCGGTGACGTCGTCCTTGAAGCGCCGCAGACCCTCGATGTTGAGGTTCTCCGCGATGACCTTGCCGTCGCGGACGAGGCGGGCCTTCGTGTTGCGCTTGACCTCGCCGGAGCGGATGAGGACACCGGCGATGTTGCCCAGCTTGGACGACTTGAAGACCTCGCGGATCTCCGCCGTACCGAGCTCGACCTCTTCGTACTCCGGCTTCAGCATGCCCTTCAGGGCCGCCTCGATCTCCTCGATCGCCTGGTAGATGACCGAGTAGTACCGGACGTCGACACCCTCGCGCTCGGCCATCTGCGCCGCGCGGCCGGCCGCGCGGACGTTGAAGCCGATGACGATGGCGTCCGAGCCCATGGCCAGGTCGATGTCGGACTCCGTGACCGCACCGACGCCGCGGTGCAGGACCCGGATGTCGACCTCTTCGCCGACGTCGAGCTGGAGCAGGGAGGACTCCAGGGCCTCGACGGAACCAGAAGCGTCACCCTTGATGATGAGGTTGAGCTGCTGGATCTCGCCGGCCTTGAGCACCTTGTCCAGGTCTTCGAGGGAGACCCGGCGGACGCGCTTGGCGAACGCCGCGTTGCGCTCGCGAGCGGCGCGCTTCTCGGCGATCTGGCGGGCGGTGCGGTCCTCGTCGACGACGAGGAAGTTGTCGCCCGCACCCGGGACGTTGGTGAGACCGAGCACCTGGACCGGGGTCGAGGGGCCGGCTTCCGTCACGTTGTTGCCGTTGTCGTCGAGCATCGCCCGGACGCGGCCGTACGCGTCGCCGACGACCATCGTGTCGCCGACCCGCAGGGTGCCTCGCTGGACGAGGACCGTGGAGACGGCACCGCGACCGCGGTCGAGGCGCGACTCGATGGAGATACCCTGCGCGTCCTGGTGCGGGTTGGCCCGCAGGTCGAGTGAGGCGTCCGCGGTGAGGACCACGGCCTCCAGCAGGGAGTCGATGTGCAGACCCTGCTTGGCGGAGATGTCGACGAACATGGTGTCGCCGCCGTACTCCTCGGCCACCAGACCGTACTCGGTGAGCTGGCCGCGCACCTTGGTCGGGTCGGCGCCCTCGACGTCGATCTTGTTGACCGCGACGACGATCGGGACGTCGGCCGCCTTGGCGTGGTTGAGCGCCTCGACCGTCTGCGGCATGACGCCGTCGTTGGCCGCGACGACCAGGATCGCGATGTCCGTCGACCGGGCACCACGGGCACGCATGGCGGTGAACGCCTCGTGACCCGGGGTGTCGATGAAGGTGATCGCGCGGTCCTCGCCGTTGACCTCGGTCGCGACCTGGTAGGCACCGATGTGCTGGGTGATGCCGCCGGCCTCGCCCGCGATGACGTTCGTCTTGCGGATCGCGTCCAGGAGTCGGGTCTTACCGTGGTCGACGTGACCCATGACGGTGACGACCGGGGGACGGACCACCAGGTCGTCCTCGTCGCCCTCGTCCTCGCCGAACTCGATGTCGAAGGACCCGAGCAGCTCGCGGTCCTCCTCCTCGGGGCTGACGATCTGAACCGTGT
Organism: Streptomyces sp. NPDC004539; assembly: GCF_040610055.1. Classification (NCBI taxonomy): domain Bacteria; kingdom Bacillati; phylum Actinomycetota; class Actinomycetes; order Kitasatosporales; family Streptomycetaceae; genus Streptomyces; species Streptomyces sp. NPDC004539. Next base: position 6,279 of record NZ_JBEXLS010000038.1, read on the forward strand.
AGTTCATCTCGCCGGCCAGCAGCTCCAGCGTCTCGTCGGAGACGGACTGGGTCGCCGTGACCATTTCGCCGAGGTTCATCATGACCGCGACCAGGGACGCCGGGTTGGCGTTGATCTTCTCCGCGAAGTCCGTGAGCGACGCGCCGCGGGAGAGACGGATGGTCTCGCCGTTGCCGCGCGGCAGCATCACGCCGCCGACGCTCGGGGCCTGCATGGCCTCGTACTCCTGGCGCCTCTGCCGCTTCGACTTGCGACCGCGACGCGCGGGACCGCCGGGACGGCCGAAGGCGCCCTGCGTGCCACCACGGCCACCGGGACCGCCGGGACGGCCGCCGAAGCCGGGACGGCCACCGCCGCCACCGCCACCGAAGCCGCCACCGCCGCCGGGACGGCCGGCGCCACCACCGGCACCGCCACCGCCGCCGGGACGGGCGAAGCCGCCACCGCCGCCACCGGGACGACCGGCGAAGCCGCCGCCGCCACCGGGACGACCGCCACCGCCGCCGGGACGGCCGGGACCGCCACCGGGACCACGGCCACCGGGGCCGCCGCCGGGACGCGGGCCGGCAGCCGGACGCTGCGGCATCATGCCCGGGTTGGGACGGGGACCGCCGGGACGCGGGCCACCGGCACCGGGACCCTGCGGACGCGGCATGCCGCCGGGAGACGGACGAGCGCCGCCGGGAGCCTGCGGACGAGGACCGCCGCCCTGCTGGGCACCGGGGCCCTGCGGACGGGGACCGGCGCCGGGAGCGCCACCGGGGCCGGGACGCGGACCCGCGCCCTGCGGACGGGGGCCCTGCGGACGCGGAGCGCCCATGCCGGCGTTGCCGCCGGACGTGAACGGGTTGTTGCCCGGACGGGGACCGGCCGGACGGGCGCCCGGACGGGCACCGGGAGCGCCACCGGGGCGCGGACCACGGTCACCGGACGGACGCTGGCCGCGGTCGCCCTGGCCCTGCGGGGCCGGACGGGAACCGGGCTTGGGGGCCGGACCGGGACGCGGGCCACCGGGGCGGGGCCCCTGCGCGGCGGGCGTCTGCGGGGCCGGGGCCGACGGCGGAGCGGTGAACTCCGGGACGGCCGGGGCCGGACGCGGCGCGGGCTTGGGACCCGGACGCGGACCGGCGGAGGGCGCCTGGGCCGCGGGGGCCGGCGCGGAGGGTGCCTGGGCCTGCGGGGCGGGCGCGGGGGTCACCGGGGCGGCCGGAGCCGCGGGTGCCTGCGCCGCCAGAGGCTTGGGGGCCGCCGGCTTCGGCGGTCCCGGACGTGCCGACGCCGCCGGGGAGGGCGCGCCGGGCTTGGGGGCAGCCTTGCGGGGGGCGGGCTTGCCGCCGCCCTGGAAGGCGTCCGTCAGCTTGCGTACGACGGGCGCTTCGATGGTCGAAGACGCCGAACGGACGAATTCACCGAGTTCCTGGAGCTTGGCCATGACGACCTTGCTCTCCACACCGAACTCCTTGGCGAGTTCGTATACCCGGACCTTAGCCACTTCGCTCCTTTGAGGTCCGGGTTCAGTCCGGACCGTCGCTACTTCATGGGCGTACTCATCGCGTGCTCATCGAGTGCTCATCGCAATCTCGACCTACTTCCAACTCGCGGGGTACCTGGCCACGCGGACGGTCCGCGCGCCACTTCCTTACGGTGTCGCCTGATCGGCAACGGTCGTCTGCTCGACGTACTGGCGCAACACCTTTGTGTCGAGCGCACCCGGGGCTCGCAAGGCCCGCGTGAACGCCCGGCGGCGTACCGCCTGATCGAGACAGACAGGGACGGGGTGCAGATACGCGCCCCGGCCGGGCAGCGTACCGCGAGGGTCGGGGACGCATTCGCCCTCGGCCGCCACGATGCGCAGCAGTCCTGTCTTGGCCGTTCGCTCCCGGCACCCCACACAGGTGCGTTCAGGGCATGCTCGGGCGTGCGTCCGGCCAGACACTGTTAAGTCTACCTCCCCGCGGCGACCTCACCCCTTTGGGTCAGGAGTCGAACACGTGCCGCGATATAACTGACGTGATCCAGCCGTTGACCGGCGTGATCTATTCCCCGGCCTGGGGTTCCTGCTGTTCGGTGTCCGGCCGGATGTCGATCCGCCAGCCGGTCAGCCGGGCGGCGAGACGGGCGTTCTGGCCCTCCTTGCCGATCGCCAGCGACAGCTGGTAGTCGGGGACGGTCACCCGGGCGGAGCGGGCGGCGAGGTCGACGACCTCCACCTTGGACACCCGCGCGGGTGACAGGGCGTTGGCGACCATCTCCGCCGGGTCGTCCGACCAGTCGACGATGTCGATCTTCTCGCCGTTCAGCTCGCCCATCACGTTGCGCACCCGGCCGCCCATCGGGCCGATGCAGGCGCCCTTGGCGTTCAGGCCGCTGCGGGTGGAGCGGACGGCGATCTTCGTACGGTGACCGGCCTCACGGGCGATGGCGGCGATCTCGACGGAGCCGTCGGCGATCTCCGGCACCTCCAGGGCGAAGAGCTTCTTCACCAGGTTGGGGTGCGTGCGCGAGAGGGTGACGGACGGGCCCCGGACGCCCTTGGCGACCCGGACGACGTACGAGCGCAGGCGCAGGCCGTGCGTGTACGTCTCGCCGGGGACCTGCTCCTGCACGGGCAGGATGGCCTCCAGCTTGCCGATGTCGACCAGGACGTTCTTCGGGTCGCGGCCCTGCTGGACGACGCCGGTGACGATGTCGCCCTCACGGCCGGCGTACTCGCCGAGCGTCGCGTCGTCCTCGGCGTCCCGCAGGCGCTGGAGGATGACCTGCTTGGCGGTGCTGGCGGCGATCCGGCCGAAGTCCGACGGGGTGTCGTCGAACTCGCGGGGCTCCTGCCCCTCCTCCAGGTCGTCCGGGTCCTCCTTCGCCCACACGGTCACGTGCCCGGTCTCCCGGTCGAGCTTGACGCGCGCGCGGCGGCGGCTTCCCTCGGTGCGGTGGTAGGCGATGAGGAGGGCCGACTCGATCGCCTCGACCAGCAGGTCGAAGGAGATCTCCTTCTCCCGTACCAAACCCCGCAGGGCACTCATGTCGATGTCCACGGCTACGCCTCCTCTTCCTTCTCGTTGTTGTCGCTGTTGTCGGTGGTGTCGCTGCTGTCTTTACGGTTGAACTCGACCTGGACGCGGGCCTTGTCGACGTCGGTGAAGGCGAGCCTGCGGGCGGTGGCCTTGCGGCCCTTCACGCCGGGCACCTCCAGGTCGAGGCCCTCGTCGTCCACGGCGAGGATGCGGGCGGTGACGTCACCGCCGTCGGTGAGCTGGAACCGGACCAGGCGGTCGACGGCGCGCACGTAGTGCCGGTGTTCCTTGAGCGGGCGCTCGGCGCCGGGGGTGCCGACCTCCAGGTCGTACGCGGCGTCGCCCATCGCGTTCGTCTCGTCGAGCTTCGCCGAGAGCGCGCGGCTCACATCGGCGACGGCGTCCAGGTCGGCCCCGGTGTCCGAGTCGACGACGACACGCAGCACGCGCTTGCGGCCGACGGTCTCCACCGCGATCTCTTCGAGGTCCAGCCCCTGGGAGGTGACGAGCGGTTCCAGGAGCTCTCGGAGCCTCTCGCTCTGGGTGGTGCTCATCCGGGTGACTCCTCGGCCGCGTGTGCTGTTGTGGAACGGTTCGCGTGTCTGGTCAAAGGGTATCCGGTCGCGGGGTGTGTTGCCGTCCACCCGGCTGTCCCCCCGGCCGTCCCCGCGACTGTCCTCGGCTGTCCCCCGGCTGGGGGACAGTGCCTGGCGACGCCGGGGGCGGGGGCCGCCGGTACGGTGATCGCAGTCGGGCCCGACCATCCCTTCGTACGACCATCCAGAGGACGTCTGACGTGCCGTACTCCCCGCCGCGCTCCCCCTCGGGACCGCGCCGAAGAACCTTCCTGGCCGGCGCGGGCGCCGGCGCCGCCGCCCTTCTCGCGGGCTGCTCCTCCAACTCCTCCACCGAGGAGACCGCGGCGGGCGCCCCCTCGGTCTCCCAACGCGTCCGCGCGCGTGCGGCCCAGGACAGCAAGGTCCTGCTGACCCGGTACGACGCCGTCCTCGCCGCCCGGCCCGGACTCGCGGGGGTGCTGGAGCCGTTGCGGGGGGAGGTGGCGCGGCATGTGGGGGCGTTCGGGGGGAGTACGGGGGCTACGGGGTCGGCGTCGCCGTCGCCGTCCTCGGGGGGCGGGAGCGGGGGCGCGGGTACTACGGGTACTACGGGTACTACGGGTACTACGGGTACTACGGGATCGGCGTCCCCCGATGCCGCTCCCGTCGACGACAAGACCGCCCTCGCCCAACTCGCCACCGCCGAGCGGGCGTTGGCCGATCGGCGGGCCGCCGATCTGCTGACGGTGCCCGGGGAGCTGGCGCGGCTGCTGGCGTCGGTGGCGGCGGCGGGGGCCGTGCACGCGTACGTGTTGACGGAGGGAGCGCGATGAGCGCGGAGCTGGACGCCGTCCAGGCGGCGCTGGCCGCGGAGCACGCGGCGGTGTACGGGTACGGGGTCGTCGGCGGGCAGATCGGGGAGGCCCGGCGTGCCGAGGCGCGGGCCGCCTGGGACGCCCACCGGGCCCGCCGGGACTCGCTGGCGCGGACCGTACGGGACCTGGGCGCGGAGCCGGTCGCCGCGAACGCGGGGTACGCGCTGCCGTTCCCGGTGGAGGGGCCGGATTCCGCCGTACGGCTCGCCGCGGAGCTGGAGGAGCGGATCTCCGGGATCTACTCCGACCTGGTGCGGGCCACGACCGGCACCCGGCGCGGTGACGCGGCCGGGGCGCTGCGGGAAGCGGCGGTGCGGGCGGTGCGGTGGGGCGGAGACAACGTAGCCTTCCCTGGGCTCGCCGAGCGGGGTGGAAAGGATTCGGCCACTTCGGCGGGGGCGACTCCGTCGGCGGGGTCGGGGGCGTAGGCGGCGGTCGGGTCTTGGGGCGCCGGGGTTCCGGGGACACCGGGGGTTCCGGCTCCCGGGGTCGCAGAGTCCCGGTCCGTCGGGGGCTGCGTTCGCCGGAGGGTGCGGGGCGTGTTCGGCTTGTTCCGGGCGCGTCTCGGCCTCGCGGGGCCGGCCGGCCCCGTCCGCTTGGTCAGGAACTGGAAGGGAACACCTCACGCATGCCGCACATCGAGCCGCCTCAGCGGTTGGTCCGGGCGCTCTCCGAGAGCGTGCCGGGGGCTGCCGGCTGGCTGGCGGAGCTGCCGGCCGCCGTCGAGCGGGCCGTCGCGGTGTGCGGGGTGAGTGTCGAGCGGGTGCAGGTGCCCGGGGGGCGCAGCAGTCTCGTCGTGCTCGTCCGGCGCGGGGACGGGAGTCCCGCTGTGCTGAAGGTCGCGCCCGAGCGGTTCCGGCCGGGCGCGGAGCTGGCCGCGCTGACGCACTGGGGTGGGCTCGGGGCCGTTCAGGTGCTGCCGGGTGAGGGCGAGGGCGTGCTGCTGCTGGAGCGGCTGCGGCCCGACGTGTCGGTGCGGACCCTGCCGGAGGCGAAGGCGACGCTGGAGGCGGCGGGGGCGCTGCGGCGGCTGTGGGTGGAGCCGCCCGCGGAAGGCGCCGGTGGGGCCGGGGTGTTCGAGACGGTCGCCGAGCGGACCGGGCGGCAGGCGGAGGCGATGCGGGCGACGGACCACGGGGACGCCGCCGTGGGGGCGTTGGTCGACGCGGCGCTGGGGGTGCGGGCGGAGCTGGTGGCGTCGGCTCCCGAGGTGCGGTTGCTGCACGGGACGTTCCGGCAGAGCAAGGTGCTGGCGGGTGAGCGGTCGCCGTGGCTGGCGGTGGGGCCCGATCCGGTGGTGGGTGAGTGCGCGTTCGATCTGGCCCGGCTGGTCCGGGACCGGGTGGAGGATCTGGTGGGGTCGCCGTCGGGGGCGGCGGTCGCGCGGCGGCGGGTGAAGAAGCTGGCCGAGGCGCTGGACGTGGACCAGGAGCGGCTGCGGGGGTGGGTGCTGTTCCGGGCGGTGGAGTCGGGGGTGCGGGCGATGCGGGTGGGGCGGGCGGGGGATGCGGAGTTGCTGCTGGAATTTGCGGGGTGGCTTTGAAGGTGCGTTGCCGAGTGCGGGTGCTTCGTGGCTTGTCGCGCAGTTCCCCGCGCCCCTAAAAGACATGGCTGGTCTTTAGTTTCAGCGCTAGGGCCGGGCAGTCCTTTGCCGCTTTCTTCGCCCTCTTCGCCGTGCTCTCCGGAATCGGTGCGCCCCTCAGCAGCGGGTAGCCCCACTCGTCCAGTCGCACGTGTTCCGGGAGCAGCTCCGCGCACAGGCCGTGTGCCTGGCAGGACGTCCAGTCGATGTCGATGCGCTGGTCCATGTCAGTGGTTCCCCTTCGCCGTGCAGTGTCCCTGGGCGTGCGCGTCGAGTTCCGCGGTGAACGTCGTGAGTGCGCTGCGGACCAGGCGGACCGTTCCGTCGGGGTGGTGGCAGGCGCCGCGCCCCTCCACCAGGCCGGCCCAACGGGTCAGGTCCGTACGGGCGTTGCCCTGCGGGCCCGGTGTCGCGAGGGCCGCGAAGGCGTTGGCCATCCGGGGGAGGCCGTTGAGGCACGGTCCGCACTGGCCGGCCGACTGGAGGGCCAGGTACCGGACGATGTCCGCCGTTTCCCGTACCCCGCAGCGTGTCACCGGCAGGGCCAGGAGGACGCCCGCCCCCAAGTGGTCGGCGTTCAGCGGGACTTCGGCGGCCTCGGCGGCCGGTATCCAGGTGCCGTGGTAGCCGCCGACGAGGACCGCCGAGACGTCGGCCAGCGGGAGGAGCCGGCCGATCCGCATGCCGTACGGCGCCTCGACGACCCTCGGTTCCCTCCCGGGGACGTGCAGGGTGAGGAGTGCGCTGCCGGGGTGGGCGGCGGTGCCGGCCGTACGGAACCAGTCGGCGCCGTAGCGGGCGATCAGGGCGAGGTGGGCGAGGGTCTCGACGTTCTGGACCAGGGTCGGCGCCCGGTGCGCGCCCCGTTCGCGGACCGGCGGGTCCTGGTGGGCGGGGACGGCGGGGCCGCCGGAGACGTAGCGGGCCAGCGCCGATGCCTGGCCGGACAGGAAGGACTTGGGGAGTCTGACCACCTTCGTCGGGAGGGGGTCGTCCCGGCGCTGGGCGACCGCCGACTCCAGCCAGGTCGCGCCGTCCTCCACCGCGATGTACGCCTCCCCCGCGCCGACCGCGTGGGCCGCCGCCTGGAGTCCGTCCAGGACGAGGTGGGGCGAGAGCTGGAGCAGCGTACGGTCCTTGCGGCTCGCGGGTTCCCCTTCGGCGCCGTTCGCGATCACGACCGGGGGCCGGCCGGTGCGGGTGCCGTTGGTCCGGACGGCCACGAGTTTGCGGTACGCCGGGAAGGCGGCGCCGCCTCGGCCCGTGAGGCCGGACTCCGCGAGCGTCGCGAGGAGGCGCTCTGGGTCGTCGTACCGGGCCGGGCCGTAGCGCTGGAGGTGGGTGGGGAGGTCCGCCGGAGTGTGGCCGGGGGCCAGGAGGCGGGGGGACATGTGGAGGTCGGGGAAGGTGGCGGTCATGAGCGGGCTCCCGTGTGCAGGAGGGTCGTCGGTGTGCGGCGGGACTCCCGGGCCGCCTGGGTGACGCGGATCGCGAAGGCGGCGACCACGGTCGTGACGCAGGTGATCGTCAGCCAGGTCATCCAGTCGGTGCCGGTGTCCGTGCCGATGCCGATGCCGTGGGCGAGGGCGATCGGCCAGGAGGCGTAGGCGAGCCGGTGGACTGTCCGCCAGGTGCCGTGGCCGAGGCGGTCGCGGAGGAGGCTGGTGATCAGGACGGCGAGCATGAGGTCGAGGGCGACGGTGCCGAGGCCGAGCCAGAAGGGCTGGTAGTCGGAGAGGAAGGGGACGATCGCGTCGGTGAGGGTGATGTCGACGTAGGTGTCGACGATCGCCGCGGTGATGTGGAGGAGCAGGAAGGCGGTCGCGGAGAGGGAGAGGGTGCGGTGGAGGGTGATGGTGCCGAAGCGGGGGAGGCCGGGGAGGCGGGTTCGCAGTTTCACCGCTATGCCGAGGAGGACGACCGCGGTGAAGAGGACGAGAGTTACGGCGCCGGTGGCTCTGTTGGCGTACCAGAGGGTTTCGGAGGTCATGCGGCTGCCCTCCACGAGGCCGGTCCGGGCCAGCCCGGCGTGGTGACGATCTCCCCGTCGTGCCTCACCAGCCTCGCGGGCAGGCCCTGTCGGGTCAGCCAGTGGTCCGCCCCCGCCCCCTTCACCAGTGCCGCCGTGCTCGCCGCGTTCGCCTCCGCGCAGGTCGCCGCCGCCACCGAGACCGTGCGCCACGGGGAGCGGACCGGCAGCCCCGTACGGGGGTCGACGATGTGGTGGAGGTCCTGGCTGCCCCGGCGCCAGCGGCGGGCGGTGGTGCCGGAGGTGGCGAGGCCGCCGGAGGTGAGGCCGACCGTGTCGTACGTACCCGGCGTCGGCGTCTCGTCCACCGGGCCCGTGATGTCCTGGACGCGGATCTGCCAGCCGCCCGCCGGGGGTTCGCCCGCTACGGCCGTGTCGCCGCCGAGGCTCACCAGGACTCCGCAACCGGCAGCCTGGGCAAGGGTGTCGGCCGCCTTGTCCGCCGCCCACGCCTTCGCCGTCGCGCCCAGGTCGAGGCGGACGCCCTCGGGGAGGGTGACCGTGTCGCCGTCGAGGCGGACCGTGCGCCAGCCGGGTGTGCGGCGCAGGGTGAGGAGGACCGGGCGGTCGTCCTCGCGGACGAGGGTGAAGTCGCGGTCGTAGCCGAGGGCTCGCATGGCGGTGCCGACCGTGGGATCGACCGCGCCGTCCGTGTCGCGGGCCGCCTTCAGGGCGACCGCGAGGGCCTCGGCGAGGAGGGGGCTGACCCGGACCGGGCGGCCCGATGTGCCGTCCAGGGCGGTGAGTTCGGAGTCCGGACGGAAGCGGCTGCACGCGGCGTCGACCTCGGCGAGGTGGCGGGCGAGGAGGAGGTTGCAGGGGTCCAGGAGGGCCGGGTCGGTGACGAGGAGGCGGACCGTGGTGCCGAGGGCGCGCCATTCGGTGGCGGCGGTGACGCGGGGCGCGAGCGACGTGGTCATCACGACGCTCCCGAGGTGGAGTCGGAGGAGCCGCCGGAGGACGAAGTGAGGCCGCTGGAGCCGGAGTCGGTGGTGGAGCTGCTGGTACTGGAGCTGTCGGAGTTCGAGGAGCTGTCCGTCGTGGAGCTGGAACTGTCCGTCGTACCGGACGAGTCAGTCGTGCCGCTGGACGAACTCCCGCTGCTGCTCGACGAGTTGGTGCTCGAACTCGCCGTCGTGCCCGCGTCCGCCTGCATCGTGCCGACGAGCGCGAACATCCCGGCCGCCGCGGCCAGCGTCACCGCCGCCGCGAAGGCCGCCGTACGCCTCGCTCCTCTGCGGACCGCCGAGGCGGCGCCGCGTTCCTCTTCCCTGGTCGCCATGACCGTTCCCCTCCGTGGTGACGTTCTGTCACGCACTACGGTCGGGGAACGGCCTGAGAGAAGTCTGTGAGATCCCTTTAGGCGGCCAAAGACGTTTCTGAGGAGTTGGTTTACGCGCTGAGGCGGGCGATCGCCTCGTCCACCGTCAGCTCCTCGCGCTCACCGGTCCTGCGGTCCTTCAGCTCCAGGACGCCTTCGGCGGCACGCCGGCCGGCGACCAGGATCTTCGGGACGCCCATCAGCTCGGAGTCGGTGAACTTGACGCCCGGCGAGACGCCCGCGCGGTCGTCGACGAGGACCCGCAGACCGGCCTCGCGGAGCTTCTCGGAGACCTCCAGGGCCAGTTCGGTCTGGAGGGCCTTGCCGGCGGCGACGACGTGGACGTCGGCCGGGGCGACCTCGGCGGGCCAGCACAGGCCCTTGTCGTCGGCGGTCTGCTCGGCGAGCGCGGCGACGGCGCGGGAGACGCCGATGCCGTAGGAGCCCATGGTGACGCGGACGGGCTTGCCGTGCTGGCCGAGGACGTCGAGCTTGAGGGCGTCGGCGTACTTGCGGCCGAGCTGGAAGATGTGGCCGATCTCGATGGCGCGGTCCAGCTTGAGGCCGGTGCCGCAGGCGGGGCAGGGGTCGCCCTCCTGGACGACCACGACGTCGACGTACGCGTCGACCTCGAAGTCACGGCCCGCGACGACGTTCTTCGCGTGCGTCTGGTCCTTGTTGGCGCCGGTGATCCAGGCGGTGCCGGGGGCCACGCGCGGGTCGGCGATGTACGTGAGCTTCTCCTGCCGGCCCTGCGGACCGACGTAGCCGCGGACCAGGTCGGGGCGGCCGGTGAAGTCCTCGGCGGTGACCAGTTCGACGGTGGCGGGGGCGAAGTGCGCCTCGACCTTGCCGAGGTCGACCTCGCGGTCACCGGGGACGCCGACGGCGACGATCTCGCCGTCCACCTTGACCAGCAGGTTCTTCAGGGTCGCGGAGGCGGGGACGCCGAGGGCGGCGGCCAGGGTCTCGATCGTCGGGGTGTCGGGGGTGGGGATCTCCTCCAGCGCGGGGGCCGTGGCCTCCTGGGGCACGAGGGCGAAGTTCACCGCCTCCGTGTTCGCCGCGAAGTCGCAGTTCGGGCAGTCCGCGAAGGTGTCCTCGCCGGCCTCGGCGGGGGCGAGGAACTCCTCCGACTTCGAGCCGCCCATCGCGCCGGCGGTCGCGGCGCAGATGCGGTAGTCGAGGCCGAGGCGGGCGAACACCTTCTGGTACGCCTCGCGGTGCAGGGCGTAGGACTTCGCGAGGCCCTCGTCCTCCGTGTCGAAGGAGTACGAGTCCTTCATCAGGAACTCGCGGCCACGCAGGATGCCGGCCCGGGGGCGGGCCTCGTCACGGTACTTGTGCTGGATCTGGTAGAGGATGACGGGCAGGTCCTTGTACGACGACGCCTGGTCCTTCACCAGCAGGGTGAAGATCTCCTCGTGCGTCGGGCCCAGCAGGTAGTCGCCCCCCTTGCGGTCCTGGAGGCGGAACAGCTCCGCCCCGTACTCCTCCCAACGGCCGGTCGCCTCGTAGGGTTCCCGGGGCAGCAGGGCGGGGAGCAGGACCTCCTGGGCGCCGATGGCGTCCATCTCCTCACGGACGATCCGCTCGACGTTCGACAGGACCTTCTTGCCGAGCGGCAGCCAGGACCAGATACCGGCGGCGGTGCGGCGGACGTAGCCCGCGCGGACCAGGAGCTTGTGGCTGAGGACCTCGGCGTCGGCCGGGTCGTCGCGCAGTGTTTTCGCCATCAGCTGGGACATGCGCTGGACCGGTGCGTTCGCCATGGTTCTCGTACTCCTGCCGGATAAAGGTGATGGCTAGGAGATTAACCGTCGGCCCGGGATGGTCGGAAATCCGTCTGCCGCCGCAGGAGGGGCAGCGGGGCGCCCATCACCGCGTACGGTCGGGGGGCGCTCGGGAAGAGGACCCTGCGGGCCAGGTCGTGGTAGCCGAGGGAGCGGTAGAGGGCCCGGGCGGGGCTGTCGATGTCGATCGCGGAGAGGATCGAGCGGGGCTGCGGGACGTCGTCCGTGATCGCCGTGATCAGCGCGCGGCCCGCGCCGCGGTTCTGGTAGGCGGGGTGGACGTGGAGTTCGGTGATGACGAAGGAGTCGTCCAGCCAGTGGGTGTTGCCGAGCGCCCTGAGGTAGGGCTCGACGACGGTGGACCACCAGTGCGCGCGGTCGTTCGGCATGCCGTACACGAAACCCGCGAGGCGGCCTTCGGCGGTGGTGACACCGAGTGCCCGCGCGCCGGGGTTCGTCATGTGGCGCAGGACGATCTGGCGTCTGACCGCCACTTCGTCGGGGGCCAGGCCGAACGCGATGGCCTGGACCGACAGTGCCTCGTCCACGCGGGCGGAGAGGTCCAGGGGGCCGATCACCAGGTCCATGCGGGGAGCCTACAGGGGGTGTGCCCCGTGGTTCAGAAGAGGACGCTCATGAACGCGCCGACCTCTTGGAAGCCGATGCGCCGGTACGTCCGTCTCGCGGGCGTGTTGAAGTCGTTGACGTAGAGGCTGACGACCGGGGCGACGTCCGCGAGGGCGTAGCGCAGGACCGCGGCCATGCCGGGGGCGGCGAGGCCCCTCCCCCGGTACTCGGGGGCCACCCACACGCCCTGGATCTGGCAGGCGTCCCTGGTCGCGGCGCCGATCTCGGCCTTGAAGACGACCTGGCCGCGGTCGTCGAGGCGGGCGAAGGAGCGGCCCGTGCCGACGAGTTCGGCGACCCTCGCCTGGTAGAGGAGGCCGCCGTCGCCGGCCAGCGGGGAGACGCCGACCTCTTCCGTGAACATCGCGACGCAGGCCGGCAGGATCGTTTCCATCTCGTCCTTGCGGATGCGGCGGACGTAGGGGTCGGGGGTGATGTCCGTCGGCATGCGGTCCGTGACCATCAGGGGCTGCTGGGATCTGACCTCCCTCGCCGGGCCCCAGTGCGGTTCGAGGAGGCGCCACAGTTCGGCCGTCGGCTGGGCGGGCCCCACGATCGAGGAGCAGCGCCGGCCCGCCCTTCTGGCACGGTCCGCGAAGGCGCGTACGGCTCGGGGGGTGGCGCAGATCGGTACGAGGTTGGCGCCCGCGTAGCAGAGGGAGGTGAGCATGCCGGATTCGTACCAGCCCCACATCTCGCCGCCGAGGCGCCAGGGGTCGAGGCCGGCGATCTGCACCCTCGACGTCACGAACGCGTTCGCGACCGGCTCTCGGCCCAGGACTGCGAGGGCTGCGTCCAGGTCGCTCGGTTCGAGGACCCGGGAGGTGGTGTGGGTCAGCACGGGCGGGGCCTCACGGTGGGGTGTTCGATCCCCCGCACTGTACCTGCGGAAGCTGAGCCCCGCCTCCCCGTGCCGGGGGCTGAGCGGGGGGCGCCTCATGGGGTGGGTGCTGTGTGGCGGTTCGGCGGCTGCGGGTTCGTGGTGGCTGGTCGCGCCCACGCGGCGGTAGCCGCAAATCGATACAGCCCCGCGCCCCTGGAGGACGTGGTGGCGGTCGGGGGTGAACTGCGGGTGCGTGGGGGCTGGTCGCGCCCACGCGGCGGTAGCCGCAAATTGATACAGCCCCGCGCCCCTGGAGGACGTGGTCACCGTCGGAGGGAAACCGCGGGTACATCGTGGCCATTCGCGCCCACGCGGCGGAGCCGCATACCTCGACCACTCACCCCAGCCCGGTCTTTTCAGGGGCGCGGGGAACTGCGCGACAAGCCACGACGGACCCGCACCCGACCGCCCGCCCAAACCCCCCTCCCCCGGGGTCGAAGGGGCGGAGCCCCTGGGGGACGGGGTGGGTAGGGGCGGCGGGGGCGAGGAAGGTCAGCCGGCGACGGCTACCGTGGGCTCGCCGGAGGCGACCCCTTCGTCCTGCATCTTCTCGGCCAGCTTCATGGCCTCTTCGATGAGGGTCTCGACGATCTTGGATTCGGGGACGGTCTTGATGACCTCGCCCTTGACGAAGATCTGCCCCTTGCCGTTGCCGGAGGCGACCCCGAGGTCGGCCTCGCGCGCCTCGCCGGGCCCGTTCACCACGCACCCCATGACGGCGACCCGGAGGGGAACCTCCATGCCGGTGAGGCCGGCGGTGACTTCCTCCGCCAGCTTGTAGACGTCGACCTGGGCCCGCCCGCAGGACGGGCAGGAGACGATCTCCAGACCACGCTGCTTCAGGTTGAGGGATTCGAGGATCTGGTTCCCGACCTTGACCTCCTCGACCGGAGGAGCGCTCAAGGACACCCGGATCGTGTCCCCGATCCCCTGGGAGAGCAGCGCGCCGAAGGCGACGGCCGACTTGATGGTCCCCTGGAACGCGGGCCCGGCCTCGGTGACCCCGAGATGCAGCGGGTACTCACACTGCGCGGCCAGCTGCCGGTACGCCTCGATCATCACGACGGGGTCGTTGTGCTTGACGGAGATCTTGATGTCCCGGAAGTCGTGCTCCTCGAACAGCGACGCCTCCCACAACGCCGACTCGACGAGCGCCTCGGGCGTCGCCTTCCCGTACTTCTGAAGCAGACGACGGTCCAGGGACCCGGCGTTGACCCCGATCCGGATCGGCGTGCCGTGATCGTTGGCCGCCTTGGCGATCTCCCGCACCTTGTCGTCGAACTGCTTGATGTTCCCGGGATTGACGCGCACGGCCGCACAGCCCGCCTCGATCGCGGCGAACACGTACTTCGGCTGGAAGTGGATGTCCGCGATCACCGGAATCTGCGACTTCCGCGCGATGGTCGACAACGCGTCCGCATCGTCCTGCGTAGGACAGGCGACCCGCACGATCTGGCACCCGGACGCGGTCAGCTCGGCGATCTGCTGGAGCGTCGACCCGATGTCGGACGTCCGCGTCGTCGTCATGGACTGCACCGACACCGGCGCGTCCCCGCCCACCGCGACCGACCCGACCTGGATCTGCCTGCTCTTGCGCCGCTCGGCGACCTTGGTCGGAACGGACGGCATGCCGAGAGAAATCGCAGTCATCTGCTGTGCAACCCCAAGTCGTGGATCAAGGCCGGTCCCGAGAGCGCGCGGGCTACCGGGGTCCGAGGTTACGACACCCAACCCCCACCGGGCACATTTTCCCTGTCAAACCCGCTGGACGAAGGACGGCCGGACACCTAGGGTGCCCGGCCGTCGTGAACAGCGGATGGCTACGAGATTTTCACCGGGTTCACCACGTCCGCGATGAGCACGAGGATCGTGAAGCAGATGAACACCCCGGCGACGACATAGGCGAGCGGCATGAGCTTCGCCACGTCGAACGGCCCGGGGTCGGGCCTGCGCAGCAGCTTCGCGAGGTTCCTGCGCAGCGACTCCCACAGCGCCCCCGCGATGTGCCCGCCGTCGAGCGGGAGCAGCGGGAGCATGTTGAAGAGGAACAGGGAGAGGTTGAACCCGGCGACCAGCATGAGCGCCATGGCGAGCTGCTGGGACGGCGGGATGTCGAGGGTGAAGATCTCACCGCCGACCCGGGCCGCCCCGACGACGCCCATCGGGGAGTCCGCCTCGCGCTTGCCCCCGTCGAACGCGGCGTCCCACAGCGCGGGGATCTTGCCGGGCAGGGCGACGATGGAGTCGGCGGCCTCCCCGACCCGGTCGCCCATCCACGTCACGGAGTCGCCGAAGTCCTGCTGGACGATGCCGGTGGCGGCGCTGAACCCGAGGAACCCGGCCGTGACGTACTCGCCCTGGACGATCTGCCCGCTGGAGTCCTTCTTGGCGACCTGGTTCTCGGCGATCTTCGCCTGGAGGGTGACCTCCTTGCCGTCACGCTGGACGACGATCGGGACGGTCTTGTCGGCGCTGGCGCGGATGAGGTCGGAGAGGGAGTCCCACTTCTCGGTCCTCACGCCGTCGAAGGAGACGATCTTGTCGCCGGCCTTGAGGCCCGCGGCGGCGGCCGGCGAGGGCTCGTCCCCGGTCTTGCAGGTGTCGCGGTTCTCGCTCTGGTTGATGACGCACTGGGAGACCGAGCTGACCGTGGTGGTCTGCTGGGAGATCCCGAAGCCCATGAGGACGGTGAGGAAGAGGACCGCCGCGAGGATCAGGTTCTGCACGGGTCCGGCGGCCATGATGATGACGCGCTTCCAGGGCTTGCGCGTGTACATCATCCGCGTCTCGTCCCCGGGCTGGATCTCCTCCATCGAGGCCGAGCGGGCGTCCTCGATCATGGTGCGCCAGGGGGAGGTGGAGCGGGTCGAGATCCGGCCGTCCTCGCCGGGCGGGAACATGCCGATCATGCGGATGTAGCCGCCCATGGGGATGGCCTTGACGCCGTACTCGGTCTCGCCCTTCTTGCGGGAGAAGACCGTCGGGCCGAAGCCGACCATGAACTGCGGCACCCGGATGCCGAAGAGCTTGGCGAAGGTGAAGTGCCCCAGTTCGTGCCACGCGATCGAGAAGAGCAGCCCGAGCACGAAGACGACTATGCCGAGGATCATCATCAGAGCGGTCATGCACGCGCCTCCGCGGTCGCCGTCAGTTCCCGGGCCCGGGCGCGTGCCCAGGTCTCTGCTTCGAGGACGTCCGCCACGGTGAGTGAAGTTCCCGCCACGCCGTGTTCTTCCACCACACGGGTGACGGTCTCCATGATCCCGTTGAACGGCAGCGCGCCCCGGCGGAACGCCTCCACGCTCTCCTCGTTGGCGGCATTGAACACCGCCGGAGCCGTTCCCGCGAGCTCGCCCACATGGCGGGCGAGGTTCACCGAGGGGAACGCCTCGTTGTCCAGGGGGAAGAATTCCCAGGTGGAAGCCTTGCTCCAGTCGAAGGCCGGGGCCGCGTCGGGGACGCGCTCGGGCCAGCCCAGCCCGATGGCAATCGGCCCGCGCATGTCGGGGGGCGTCGCCTGGGCGATTGTCGATCCGTCCGTGAACTCAACCATCGAGTGGACATACGACTGGGGATGCACGACCACCTCAATGCGGTCGAAGGGAATGTCGTAGAGGAGGTGCGCCTCGATGACTTCGAGTCCCTTGTTGACCAGGGTCGCGGAGTTGATCGTGATGACCGGGCCCATCGCCCAGGTGGGGTGCGCGAGGGCGTCCTCGACGGTGACGTCCGCGAGCTGTGCCTTCGTCCGGCCCCGGAAGGGTCCGCCGGAGGCGGTGACGACGAGTTTGCGGACGTCGGCGCGGGTGCCGGAGGCGAGCGCCTGGAAGAGGGCCGCGTGCTCGGAGTCGACGGGGATGATCTGACCGGGCTTCGCCAGCGCCTTCACGAGGGGGCCGCCGACGATCAGGGACTCCTTGTTGGCGAGCGCCAGCGTGCGGCCCGCCTCCAGGGCGGCGAGCGTCGGGGCGAGGCCGATGGAGCCGGTGATGCCGTTCAGGACGGTGTGACAGCCGGACGCGGCGAGCTGCGCGGCGGCGTCCGGGCCGGCCAGGATCTCGGGAAGCGGCTCGCCGGCGCCGTACTCCGCGGCGAGGGCCTCGCGCAGCGACGGTACGGCGTCCTCGCGGGCGACCGCGACGGCCTTCACCCGCAGCCGACGGGCCTGCTCGGCGAGCAGGGCGACCCGGGCACCGTTCGCGGACAGAGCCGTCACCCTGAAGCGGTCCGGATTGCGCAGCACCAGATCGATGGCCTGCGTGCCGATCGACCCGGTGGAGCCGAGAATCACCACATCCTTGGGCCCGCCCCCGGCGACGGGATCGAAGACGAGATGCGGATCGGCGAGAGGGGCTGGACTGTCGGTCATCCCCCCATTGTTGCCGCATCCGCTGTGCGGGCGGACCGCCGCGCCTCCACGGCGTGATTCATATGACCACTTATGAGTTTCTGGTGAAGATCGTGTGATAGGACTTCTTTCTCGCATACGACATCCAGGGGGGATCTCTTCTATGCGCGTGAAGCACCTTTGTGCTGCCCTCGGCGGCGCCGCACTGCTCTTCGGCACCGCCCTCTCCACCCCGGCCCAGGCGGCCGGCGGGGGCGTCGAGCTGTACCACGTCTGGTTCGACAGCCCCGGCAAGGACACCCGCACCAACGCGAGCCTCAACGCGGAGTGGGTCCAGATCAAGAACACGAGCAAGAAGGCCGTCAACGTGAAGGGGTGGGTCCTCAAGGACGCCTCCAACCACAAGTACGTCTTCAAGAACATCACCGTCGGCGCCGGGAAGACCGTCAAGGTCCACACCGGCTCCGGCAAGGACACCGCGACGGACACGTTCCAGAACCGCAAGGCGTACGTCTGGAACAACGACGGCGACACGGCGACCCTGACCAGGGCGAACGGGTCGAAGGTGGACACGTGCTCGTGGACGAAGAAGACGAAGGACCACAAGTGGTGCTGAGGAATTGAGACGGCGGGTGCGCGAGTCTTCTCAGGGGCGCGGGGAACTGCGCGACCGGCCCCGACGACTCCGCACCCGCCCGACAACCTCTTCCTACCGAATAGGTCGGCGCACGTTCTCCCTCACAGACCGCCCCGGCGAAGCGTCCGCGATCCACGGCCCTTCCCCGGACGGATCGACGACCCCCTCCTCCAGCCACTCGTACGCCCCGCCCAGCACGCCCTTCACCACCCTCCGGTCCACGTCGTCCGTGTTGGCCCACAGCCGGCCGAACAACTCGTCGACCCGCACCCGCGCCTGGCGGCAGAAGGCGTCGGCCAACTGGTACGCCTCGCGCCCGTGTTCACCGCGTGAGCGCAGGTGTTCCGCGCGGACGCAGGCCGCGCTCATCGCGAAGAGTTCCGCGCCGATGTCCACGATCCGGCCCAGGAAGCCCTGTTTCGTCTCCATGCGCCCCTGCCACCGGGACATCGCGTAGAACGTGGAGCGCGCGAGCTTGCGGGAGTGGCGTTCGACGTAGCGGAGATGACCGGAGAGGTCGGCGCCGTGCTTGAAGTCGTCGTAGGACGTGGGCAGTTGGCCCGCACCGACGACGAGTTTCGGGAGCCAGCGGGCGTAGAAGGCGCCGGCCTGCGCGCCCGCTCTCGCCTTGTCGCCGAGGGACTTGTCGGGGTCGATGAGGTCGCCGGCGACGGAGAGGTGCGCGTCGACGGCCTCGCGGGCGATGAGGAGGTGCATGATCTCGGTGGAGCCCTCGAAGATCCGGTTGATGCGCAGATCGCGGACCAACTGCTCGGCGGGCACGGCCCGTTCACCCCGCGCCTTGAGGGACTCTGCGGTCTCGAACCCGCGTCCGCCCCGGATCTGGACCAGCTCGTCGGCGATGAGGCACCCCATCTCGGAGCCGTACAGCTTCGCGAGGGCGGCCTCGATGCGGATGTCGTTGCGGTCCTCGTCGGCCATCTGCGAGGAGAGGTCGACAACGGCCTCCAGCGCGAAGGTCGTCGCCGCGATGAAGCTGATCTTCGCACCGACGGCCTCGTGCAACGCGACGGGTTTCCCCCACTGTTCACGCACCCCGGACCACTCGCGGGCGATCTTCAGCGCCCACTTCCCGGCCCCCACGCACATCGCGGGCAGCGACAGCCGGCCGGTGTTGAGGGTGGTGAGCGCGATCTTCAGCCCGGCACCCTCGGGCCCGATCCGGTTCGCGGCCGGCACCCGCACCCGGTGGAAGCGGGTGACGCCGTTCTCCAGGCCCCGCAGCCCCATGAACGCGTTGCGGTGCTCGACGGTGATCCCCTCGGCCCCGGCCTCGACGACGAACGCCGTGATCCCGCCCTTGTGCCCCTCGGACACCGGCACCCGGGCCATGACGACCAGCAGATCGGCGACGACCCCGTTGGTCGTCCACAGCTTGACCCCGTCGAGGACGTAGTCGTCCCCGTCCGGCACGGCCGTCGTCGCGAGGCGGGCCGGGTCGGAGCCGACGTCCGGCTCGGTGAGCAGGAACGCGCTGATGTCGGTCGTCGCGCAGCGCGGCAGGAACGCGTCCTTCTGCTCCTGCGTACCGAAGATCTTCAGCGGCTGCGGCACCCCGATCGACTGGTGCGCGGAGAGCAGCGCGCCGAGCGCCGGGTTCGCCGAACCGACCAGCGCCAGGGCCTTGTTGTAGTAGACCTGGGTGAGTCCGAGGCCGCCGTACTTCGTATCGATCTTCATGCCGAGCGCGCCGAGATCCCTGAGACCGTTGATGGTCTCGTCGGGGATGCGCGCCTCGCGTTCGATGCGGGCGGAGTCGACCTTGGTCTCGCAGAAGTCGCGCAGCGCGGCGAGGAACTCCTCGCCGCGGCGGACGTCGGCGTCGGGCGGGAGGGGGTGCGGGTGGATCAGGTCGAGGCGGAAGCGGCCGAGGAAGAGTTCCTTCGCGAAGCTCGGCTTGCGCCAGTCCTGTTCGCGCGCCGCCTCGGCGACGCGCCTGGCCTCACGTTCCGAGACGGAAGGGCCGGAGGGGCCAGAGGGGCCAGAGGGAACTGACGGCTGTGCGTGTGGTGCGGACATGAGGATCACCTCGCCGCGTATCGGGTGTCCGGGACGGCCGGTTACCGGTCGGTGCTACTGGATCGTGTACCCGATTACGGCCGTCTCGACCACCCCTCGCGCGCCCGTCCGGACCCTCCCGGAGTGATTCCGGAGTGATTATCGAAGCGCTTCGACAACCTATGGACACCCACCCCCACTGAAGCTACTGTCGAAGCACCCAGTCGCCCGCCCCTGTTCGCACGCGCACTGTCGAAGCGCTTCACAAAGCTTGGAGAGCTGGATGGTCACCCTCGCCGAGGTCGCCCAGCACGCCGGAGTCTCGGCGAGCACGGTGAGCTATGTCCTCAGTGGCAAGCGGTCCATCTCCACGACCACCCGGCAGCGGGTCGAGCAGAGCATCCGGGAGCTGGGGTACCACCCGAACGCGGGCGCGCGGGCGCTGGCGAGCAGCCGCTCGAACATCATCGCGCTGATGATTCCGCTCCGCACGGACATGTACATGCCGGTGATGATGGAGATCTCCATCGCGGTGGCGACGGCCGCGCGCGGCTACGGCTACGACATCCTGCTGCTGACCGGCCAGGAGGGGCCGGACGCGGTGCGCAGGGTGACCGGCAGCGGGCTGGCCGACGGCATGATCCTGATGGACGTCGAACTGGACGACGAGCGGCTGCCGTTGCTGCGGGCGACCGAGCGTCCGTCGGTGCTGATCGGGCTGCCGGCCGACCCCTCGGGGCTCGCCTGCGTCGACCTCGACTGGAGTGCGACGGGCGCGCTGTGCGTCGAGCATCTCGCGGGGCTCGGGCACCGGGACATCGCCGTCATCGGCGAGGCGCCCGGCGTCTACGAGCGGCACACCGGGTTCGCGGTCCGCACACTGGAGGGGCTGCGGGCGCGGGCGCGGGAGCTGGAGGTGCGCGCCCTGCACCGGCCGTGCGAGGGCGGGTACGACGCGATGGCCTCGACGCTGGCCCGGATCTTCGACGAGCGGCCGGCGACGACGGGGTTCGTCGTGCAGAACGAGTCGGCGGTGGAGCCGCTCCTCGCGCTGCTGCGGCAGCAGGGGCGGGCCGTCCCGGAGGACGTGTCGGTGGTCGCGATCTGCCCGGACCAGGTGGCGGTCCAGGCCCCCGTCCGGCTGACGTCGGTGGCGATCCCGGCGGCCGAGATGGGGCGGCGCGCGCTGGAGCGGCTCGTCGCCAAGCTGGAGGGCCGGGGCGGCGCCGAAGTGGCGCTGATCGCCCCGGAGTTGACGCTCCGGGCCAGCACGGGCCCGGGCCCGGTCTGACGTTCTGTCACTTCTCTTCACAGGGCACCTCCTTCGGGGTGCCTCCAGGTCCGCACGCCTCCCCACAGGAGCACGCCGTATGACTCTGCCTGCCGAAGACCTGTCCGCCGAGACGCAGCCCAAGGTCAGTCTGGCCCAGTCCTCCCCCACCGTCGGGACGTTCCGTGAGCGGGGCGGCGCGCTGGAGTGGAGCGGGCGCCAGGAGACCGTACGTGTCGAGCCGTGGGGGCCGGACGCGGTCCGGGTGCGGGCCCGGCTCGGCGGTCCGGTCCTGCCGGATCTGCCGGGCGCCCTGCTCGACACTCCCCCGCCCTCCGAGTCGGTCGTCAAACTCGCCGACGGCGTAGGGAGGCTGACGGCCGGCGCGCTGACCGTCGAGGTGAGCGCCGAGGGCCTGATCCGTTTCCTGTCGACGGACTCCGGGGCGGAGATCCTCGCCGAGGAGCGGGCGCACTTCTGGTGGCCGGGCTCGCGGCTCTACACCGCCGTCGGCAACGGCCACCACCGCCTGGAGCAGCGCTTCGCGGCCTACGACGACGAGCGGCTGTACGGCCTCGGGCAGCACCAGCACGGGAAGTTCGACCAGAAGGGGCTGGTCCTCGACCTGGTGCAGCGCAACGCCGAGGTCAACATCCCGGTGCTGACGTCGAGCCGGGGCTACACCCTGCTGTGGAACAACCCGGCGGTCGGGCGCGTGGAGCTGGCGCACAACGGGACGCGGTGGGTCGCGGACTCGGCGCGGCAGCTCGACTACTGGATCACCGCGGGCGATCCGGCCGACGGCCAGCGGCGCTACAGCGCGGTGACGGGCCGCACGCCGATGCTGCCGGAGTGGGCGGCGGGCTTCTGGCAGTGCAAGCTGCGCTACCGCACGCAGGACGAACTCATGGGCGTGGCGCGGGAGTACAAGCGCCGGGGGCTGCCGCTGACGGCGATCGTGTGCGACTTCTTCCACTGGACGCACCTCGGCGACTGGAAGTTCGACCTCGCGGAGTGGCCCGACCCCGCCGGGATGGTCCGTGAACTGGCCGAGATGGGCGTCAAGCTGGTCGTCTCGGTCTGGCCGTCGGTGTCGCCGCTGTCGGAGAACCATCCGGTGATGGAGCAGCGCGGCTACCTCATCGGCACGCAGTACGGCCCGATGGCGCACGCCGACTGGCCGGACAAGGGGGTCGCCTCGACCGTCCAGGTCGCCTTCTACGACGCGACGAACCCGGAGGCGCGGGAGTTCCTGTGGTCCCGTATCCGCGACAACTACCTGGCCCCGTACGGGATCACGGCGTTCTGGCTGGACGCGTGCGAGCCGGAGCTGAAGCCGGGGTTCTCGGAGAACCTGCGGTACTGGGCGGGCCCCGGGCTTGAGGTCGGCAACCTCTACCCGCTGGAGAACGCGCGGACGTTCGCGGAGGGGCTCGCGGCGGAGGGCGAGGAGGTCATCACCCTCAACCGGTCGGCGTGGGCGGGGAGTCAGCGGTACGGGGCCGCGCTGTGGTCCGGTGACATCGGCACCGACTTCCCGACCCTGCGCCGGCAGATCGCCGCCGGTCTCAACACCGCGCTGTCCGGCATCCCTTGGTGGAACACCGACATCGGCGGCTTCCACGGCGGCGACCCGGACGACCCCGCGTACCGCGAAGTCATGGTCCGCTGGTTCCAGTTCGGGGCCCTCTCGCCGCTGATGCGGCTGCACGGCTTCCGTGACCCGGGGATGCCGCTGGGCCCGGACATGACCGGCGGCCCCAACGAGGTGTGGTCGTACGGCGCCGAGGCGGGCACGATCATGGCGGAGTACGTGCGGCTGCGGGAGCGGCTGCGGCCGTACGTCCTGAAGGTGATGCGCGAGGCCCACGAGGAGGGGCTGCCGCCGATGCGCCCGCTGTTCCTGGAGTTCCCCCAGGATCAGGCGAGTTGGGGTGTCGACGACACCTACCTCTTCGGCCGGGACCTGCTGGTCGCGCCGGTGCTGACGGCGGGGGCGACGGTCCGGACGGCGTATCTCCCGGCGGGGGCGCGGTGGACGGACGCGTGGACGGGGGTGTCGTACGAGGGGGGTACGACGGTGACGGTCGAGGCGCCGTTGGAGCGGATTCCGCTGTTCCTGCGGGACGGGGCGCGGCTGCCGATCGTGAAGTGAGGCGCGCGTGAGGTGAGTTGACGTGAGGCCGGTCCCCGGGTGCGGGGGCCGGCCTCGTCGTCGTAGCGGTCCGTGCCCGGTGTCAGCTCTCGCAGACCGACGGCAGCGCGCGGATCAGGGCCTCGGTGTGGAGGCGGTCCAGGTGGCGTTCGTGGCGGACCTGGGCGGCGGAGAGGTACAGCTCGGGGTAGCAGGCGAAGGTGGCGCGCTCGGCGCCGGTCGCGGCGAGGGCCTCGACCAGCGCGGTGTTGATGCGGTTGATCTCGACGCGGACGACGCTCAGGTCGGGGCGGGTGGTGGGCGCCTGGTCCGGGTGGTCGGTCCAGCGCTGGAACAGGGCGCGCTGGACGAGCTTGTTGGCCTCGATCTGGTCGCGGAAGACCTTGCGGACCGCGTCGGGGTCGGCGCCGAGCTGCTCGGCCTGGGCGGCGACCGTGTCGAGGACCTGCTGCTCGCGGGCCGGGTCGTCGATGGGGCTGGTGGTGCCGAACTTGGCGGCGGCGACGAGGTCGGCGGTGGCGAGGCGCTGGGCGGCGAGGTCGGCGACGGTGTGCAGGGTGGGGGCGTCGGCCGTGGTCTTCGCGCTGGTCGCGGTGGTCGCCCGGAACGTCGCCGGAGCCGCGACCGCGGTGCCGGTCGCCCCGAGGGCGACCGCCGCGGCCACGGCCAGCGTGATCAGGGCGCGGTGTGGGGGGGTGTGGTTGCGCATACCCCCATCAAACCCCACCCCGGCCATGAAAAGGTCAACTGCTGCTGACGGTGAGGTTGTTTGTCGTGAAGTTCAGACCACCGGACGAGCTGGTGATCTCGTAGCCGAACTGCACGTCACCGATGGTGACGTTCCCGAACCACCCCTTGGTGTCCTTGATCCACTTCAGGATGGGGAGGATCTGGACGGTCCCGGAGGTGGAGTTCGAGGTCCGGATGAACGAGAAGACCTGGTTGGAGCCGTTGGTCCCCTTGTAGACGGTCCAGGAGTGCCCGCCCAGCGTCACGTTCCCCTGAGAGGTGCCGAGCGGCCCGACGGCCCCGGTCTTGTTGACCCAGAGCATGATCTCGTAGGCGTGGTTGGTGTCCCAGATGTCGTACGACGTGTTGTACGCGCCGGACGACGGCACCGAGACGTTGTAGCTGCTGCTCAGCGAGCCCAGCGAGGTGATCGTCTTGTTGATCGCCTTGGTGGAGTTGGGGTACGACTTGATGCCGCCGGTGTTGGGGTGGTTGGCGTTGACGCCCCAGTTCGTACCGGAGTTGGCCCAGAAGCACTGGCTTCCGGCGCCGGAGCCCCAGATGTTGTTGTAGAGGGTGTAGCCGTTCAGGTTCGTGTTGCCCCACTGGTCGCAGGTGCTCCAGACGGCCGCCGAGGCGGGCGCGGAGGCGACGCCGACGGTGAAGCCGAGGGCGAGGGCGGGGGCGAGCAGGACCTTGACGGTCCTGGTGAGTGTGCGGGTTGCCATGGTGTCCTCCATGGGTGGGGGGAAATGCCGTGTCGTGCGGGGGAGTTACCACGTCCCCAGGGTGAGGACGTGGTCTTCTCCGGCGACGAGACCGAGCGGCCTCGCGCCGGTGGAAGTCCACAGCTCCACGTGGAGCGTGCGGGTGGGCCGGACGACGGCCCGGGCGCCGTGCGCGTCCCAGTCGAGGTCGACCTCGGCGCCAAACCTCGTGCGGACGCCCCGCAGTCGCCCTTCGGCGAGGGCCGGGGCCGGTGCGGGAAGGAGGACCAGCCGGTCGGGGGTCGACTGGATCAGCGCCTCGATCAGGACGGTGGGGAGGGTGTGCGCGGCGTCGGCGTTGTAGACGTGCCGGTGGGGGTAGTGGGCGCTCATCAGGGACGCGTGGAAGAAGTCGCCGTCCAGGACGGCGGCGAGGGCGGCGCCGACCCGGGGCGCGTCCCTCAACCGGGCGGCGATCAGGGCGTGGTGGAGGTGGCCGTGCGCCGAGTCGTTCTCCGCGCCGCGCAGTTCGAGCGCCCGGTGGGCGGCCCCGGCGAGGCCGGGGGTGTCGTAGGGGGTGATCTCGTCGAGCGGCCAGACGCCGTAGAGATGGCTCAAGTGGCGGTGGTCGTAGGTGTCTTCGAGACCGGGCCGGGCCCATTCGGCGAGTGCGCCGTCGGCGTTGACGCGGTGGGGCGGGAGCCGGTCGGCGAGGGCTGTCCAGCGGGCGGCGCGGCCGGGGTCCTCGGGGTGGTACGCGGCGGCCGTGCGGAGGGCGTGGCGGGCCGCCGAGAGGTCCATCGCCGCGTTGAGGGCGCCCCAACTGCCGTTGGCAGGGCGGTTCTCGGGCGAGTAGGAGGGGACGACGACGAGGTGGCCGTCCTCGTCCGTGCGGGTGAGGAAGTCCTCGTAGAACTCGGCGAGTTCGGCCAGCAGCGCGGCCGTACGGGGGTCCTGGGCGCCGGTCGTGTCGTCGTGGTCGACGAGGGGCTTGAGGAGCCAGTCCGCGCCGGCCGTCCAGAGGTGGAGGGGGTATGCGCGGCTGAAGTGGAAGGAATGGCCGGACTCGCCGTCGGTGTGGGCGGGGGTGACGACGCCCCGGGCGCCGAAGACGGCACGGGCGTTGGCCCGCCAGTCGTCGAGCTGACCCTCGATCAGATTGCGCAGGGCGTCGGTCACTTCGAGGAGGGCCGCGCTCGCCGCCGAGGACGTCTGGAGGTTGAGGTTGGCGTCGAGGGTGAAGGCGCCGGACCAGGCCGTGTCCCAGTCGCCGGTCCACAGGCCGGTCAGGCGGGGCGGGAGGAGGCCGGAGGCGGAGAGGAGGTGGTGGCGGCCGGCGGCGAAGAGGCGTTCCAGGAGGGCCGGTTCCGCCGGGGTCTTGAGCAACTCCGAGCCGGGGAGGGCGCGTTGCGCCGGGTCGGCGTGGAGGTCGAGGGTGACGCGCCGGTAGGCGTCGCGGTGGAGGGGGAGGTGGCGGGCGCGGAGGGTGTCGTAGTCGGCCGTGTCCGGCAGTTCGGGGTCAGTCGGGTCCCGGTGGACCCGGGTGAGGAGCAGGACGGACTCGGCGCCCTCGATGCGGACGCCGTCGGTGGTGAGGGCGGTGGTGCCGCCGGTGACGACGGCCCGGGTGCGGCCGGTGTAGGACCTGGTGCTGCCGGGGTAGCGGGCGTGGAGGGTGAGGAGGGCGCCTTCTGCGGTGAGGGCGGTGGTGCGGGAGACGGACAGGCCGTCGGGGGCTCCGGGGAGGCGGTGGTCGAGCGAGAGGCCGAGGGTCAGCTCGGGTGCGGTGACGTGCTGGACGATGACGTCGTCGGCGCGGGAGACGAGGACGCGGCTCGTCCAGTCGGCGTCGGACGCGGTGGTCTCGCCGGTCGTGAAGTCGACGGCTCGGCGGTAGTGGTGGGGCGGGGAGGTGGAGGTGGGCGCATCCGTGACTGCGGCTGCCGTGTCCCGGCGGACGCGGGTCTGGAAGGCCGGGTGGAAGGGCTGGACCCACTGGAGGGGGCGATGATCGGTGAGGTCCTCGGCGGCGGTGAGGTCTCCGGCGAGCAACCTGTCCTGGACACCGGCGAGTTGAGCGGCCAGCTCGGGGGCTCGGGCGCCTTCGGAGCCGTTGGGGCGGACGAGGGTGTGGTGGGTGACGATCACCCGGTCGTCGTGGGGGTCGCCGAGGACGAGGGCGCCGTGCCGGCCGTTGCCGCTGAGGAAGCCGTCCTCCCAGCGGTCGGCGGGGGCGGGTTCCCAGGTCCCGTGGACGGGCTCGCCGCGCGTCACGGCTTGAGCACCGCCACTCCGTGCCGGGCCAGGGTGAGTTCACCCGTCGTGCGGGTCGCGGTCAGCAGGTCCAGCCGGTCCGGCGGGACGTCGACGGTCACGCTGTCGCGGTTGTGGTTGAGGAGGAACAGCAACTCGCCGCGCTGTACGGCCTCGACGCCGTCCGGGAGGCCGTCGAGGACGGGGCGGGCGCCCGCCTCGGCGGCGATGCGGGCGAGGAGGGCGCGCAGGGCGGCGGGGTCGGGGAGGGTGGAGACGTACCAGGCGCGGTCGCGGTGCAGGATCGCCGGGAGGGCGTCCAACTCGCCGCCCTTGTAGGGGATGTGGTCGGTGCCGGGTTCGGGTTCGATCTCCTCGGACCAGAGGGTGCCGCGGAACCCCTCGCACTCCACGCTCTCCCCTTCGTCGAGGGGCCACCACTCGTGCAGGGTGCGGATGCCGAACAACGCGCGCAGGCGGGCGTCCATGCCGCCGGGGCGGACACGGTCGTCCTCGTCCGCGGCTCCGGTGAAGAAGCCGCAGACGAGGGTGCCGCCGCCGCGAGCGTACGCGAGGAGGTTGTCGATCGCGGCGTCGGTGAGGAGGTAGAGCTGGGGGGCCACTACCAGCTTGTAGGCGGTCAGGTCGTGTTCGGGGTGGGCGAAGTCGGTGGTGAGGTGCTCCTCCCAGAGGGCGCGGTGCCAGGCACGCAGGACGTCGGGGAGGTCGACACGGGAAGAGGGGCGGGCGTCCTGGGCGCCGGCCCACCAGGAGTGCCAGTCGTGGAGAATCGCGACGTCCGCTCTCCGAGGGGCCGTCAGATGCGGTGCCAGCAGGGGGAGTTCGCCGCCGAGCTGCTTGACCTCGGCGTACGTACGGCCCTGCTCCCCCGCGTGGCTGACCATCCCGGAGTGGAACTTCTCGGCGCCCTGGCGGGACTGGCGCCACTGGAAGTAGCAGACGGCGTCGGCGCCCCGGGCGACGGCCTGGAGGGACCAGAGACGGTTGAGGCCCCGGGGTTTGGGGTGGTTCACGCCACGCCAGTTGACCGGGCCCGCCGCCTGTTCCATCAGCATCCAGGGGCCGTCGGCCTGGGAGCGGGTCATGTCCTGTACGAGGGCGCCTTGTTGGGCGCCGTAGGGGTCGCGCGGGTCGGGGTAGAGGTCGACCGAGACGACGTCCTCCTCCCGCGCCCAGCGCCACGCGTCCTGGCCGATCCACAGGGGCATGAAGTTGGTCGTCACCGGGATGTGCGGGGTGTGCCGGGCGACGATGTCGCGTTCGGCGAGGTAGCACTCCAGGAGGGCGTCCGAGGTGAAGCGCCTGAAGTCCAGTACCTGGGTGGGGTTCTTGAGGTAGTGCGGGGTGCGCGGCGGGAGGACGCCGTCCCAGGTGTCGTAGCCCTGGCTCCAGAACGCCGTTCCCCAGGCGGAGTTGAGGGCGTCGAGCGTGCCGTACCGCTCGCGGAGCCAGCGGCGGAAGGCGGCGGCGGCCTCGTCGCCGTAGTCGAACGTGCAGTACTCGTTGTTGATGTGCCACATCGTCAGCGCCGGATGGCCGGCGTAGCGGGCGGCGAGGTCCTCGGTGATCGCCGCCGCGTACCGGCGGTAGGTGGCGCTGGAGTGCGAGAAGTGCTGGCGTCCGCCCCACCATTCGGTGCGGCCGTCCTCCGTGACGGGGAGGGTGTCGGGGTGGAGGCGGCCGAGCCAGGGCGGGGGCGCGGAGGTGGGGGTGGCGAGGACGACGCCGATGCCGTTGCCGTGCATCAGGTCCATGAGGGTGTCCAGCCAGCCGAAGTTCCGTTCCCCCGGCCGGGGTTCGAGGGTGGACCAGGAGAAGACGCCCAGGGTGACGGAGTTGACGCCGGCCTCGCGCATCAGGCGGGCGTCCTCGTGCCAGGTCTCCTCGGGCCACTGTTCGGGGTTGTAGTCGCCGCCGAAGAGGACGCGGCCCCGGGTGGCGTCGGCGAGGGAGGGTTTCCTCGCGGGGCCGGGTGTCTGCGCCGCGTTCATCGGACGGGGTCCCCGTACTGGATGCCCCGCCCGTTCGTCGCGAGGTAGACGCGGCCGTACACGCGGGGGTCGCCGGTGACGGTCTCGCCGGTCCAGCCCCACTGGTGGCGGTCGTCGTTGATCCGGACCCAGGTCCCGGCCTCGTCGTCGGAGCGGAAGACGGCCGTGCCGGTGTCGACGGAGCCCACCAGGTAGACGGCTGGGTAGGCCGCGCCCGGCGCCGCCTTGCCGAAGCCGACCGTGTACGCCGCCCAGCAGCTCGCCGTCTTCGTGAAGGTCGCGCCGCCGTCGGTGGACCGGAAGAGGCCGTTCCACTTGGTGCTCAGCCAGAGGTCGCCGGACCGTCCCGGGGCCGCGACCAGCTCGAACTGGGTGTCGCCGGAGGGCAGGCCGGTCGCGCCGGGGGTGAAGGTGAGGCCACTGTCAGTGCTGGCCCGTACTGTTCCCGTATCGGAGTCGAACGCGTAGAACCGCGTCGGATCGGCCGGGTCGGCGACCGGTGCGGCGCCTTTCGGGAAGGAGGGGATCTCGGTCCAGGTGGCGCCGTTGTCGGTCGAGCGGTGGGCGGGGTACTTGGTGCCGTCCCAGTGGACGAAGGACCAGAGCAGCACGCTCCCGTCGGCGTTGGCGGCGATCGGGCCCGGGGCGTCCTTGGCGAGGGAGGGCTGGGCGGCGAAGGGGGTCCAGCTCCGGCCGCCGTCGGTGGAGTGGGCGCCGTTTCCGTGGTCGCCCCAGCCGCTGCGGACGACGTACGCCGGTCTCAGCGCGGCCTGCGACAGGCCCGTCGCCGTTCCGGACACGGGGTTCGTGGCCATGCCGCGGGACGGGGAGGCCGTGAGGCGTTCGTGGTACATGACGCCGATGTCGCCCGAGCCGCTGAGCAGGTGCGCCTGGCCGGCCGGGGGTGAGATCAGCTGTCTGACCGACGTCTCCTCCAGCCCTCTGATCTGCGGCGCCCAGTGGGTGAGGTCGCGGGTGCCGTACAGGGTGGCGCCGGTGCCGTACACGATGTGCCGGGAGTCGTACGGGTCGATCGCGACGGCCTGAATCCACCAGCCGAACTTCGGCTTCTCCTCGCCCCACTTGAGGAAGGGGGTCTCGGAGACGTCGAGGACCGCGGTGTCCTTGAGGGACGTCCAGGTGTGGCCGCCGTCGGTCGTGCGGTACAGGGTGTCCACCGCCGACCAGCGGTTGTTCGTCGAGACGACGGCCGTGCCCGGGCGGCGGGCGTCCACGGCGACGCCGCCGTAGCCGAAGGTGTCCGTCGCGCCGTCGGGCTTCGCCGGGGTGATGTCGGTCCACCTGCCGGTGAGGGTCGCGAGCTTGTGCACGGCGCCGTCGGACTGGCCGTTGGGTCCGGGGGCGTTCGCGTACGTCACGTACAGGGCGCGGGTGTGGCGGTCGTACGCGGCGCGGATCGGGACCTTCGTGGTGGTGCCGGTGGGCTGGTCCGGGACCGGCGTCCAGTGCGTGCCGTCCGTCGTGCGGAAGAGGTTCGGGGTCGTGCCGTCCGTGTCGGCCCAGGCGGCGTACAGGGTGCGGCCGGCCGCCACCAGGAAAGTGATGCCCTGGCCCGTCGCGGTCGGGGTTCCCGGGAAGGGGGCCGGGTGCCAGGTCGCGCCTCTGTCCGTCGACTTGAGGAGGCCGTCGTGCCGGGTGCCGAGCCACAGGGTGTCGCTGTTCCTGGGGTCCACGAGGAGGCGTTCGCCCGCGCCTCTGCCGTCCTCGTTCGCGCCGAGTTTCACGGGGAGGTCCGTGCGGGTCCAGGTGGTGCCGCGGTCCTTCGAGCGCAGGATCGCGCCGTTGCCCGCCCAGGGCTGGGCGTAGGTGCCGAGGGCCAGGTAGACGCGGTTCGGGTGCGCCGGGTCCAGGGCGATCGCCTCCACGCCGAGGAGGTTCCAGTCGTCCCAGCCTAGGTGGTCGGTGAGGGGGGTCCAGCGGGCCTCGGCGTCCTCCCAGCGGTAGGCGCCGCCGATGTCCGTCCTCGCGTAGGCGAGACCTCTGACCGAGGGGTGGAAGAGGACGCCGGTGACGAATCCGGTACCGCCGATCACCGCGGTGCGCCAGCGGTAGGGGGTGGCGGGGGTGGGGGTTCCCTCTTGGGCGCGGGCTTGGGCTTCGGTGAGCGGCAGGGCACTGAGGGCTGCGGCTGCTGCGGTGCCGGCGAGGAGTGTGCGGCGGGTGGGGTGCATCGGGGCCTCGTTCAGGTGGGAGGGGGGTGGGGCGACGCGGATGCCCGTGACTGGGGAGGGGGTTCGGGCGGGTGCGGGTGCGTTGTGGTTGCTCGCGGCCACGCGGCGGAGCCGCATATCGATACGGCCCCGCGCCCCGAGGAATTCGGTCAGCTGAGATGCGGTACTGCTTGAGCTACGCCACCTGGTCCCGCCCAGGGGCGCGGGGCTGTATTGATGTGCGGCTACCGCCGCGTGGGCGCGACCAGCCACACCCCACCCGCAGCCGAACGACTAGCCCTTCACCGCCCCCGTCAGCATCCCCTTCTTGAAATGCTTCTGCACGAACGGGGACAGCACCGCCACCGGCAGCAACGCCATGACCATGACGGCCATTTGGACGGCGAGGCCGGACAGCTCGCCGGTGCGGATGGCCTGGCCGAGGCCCACGGGTGCCTCCTGTTTCTGGACGAGCTGGATCATGACGTTCTGGAGGGGCATCATGTTCTGGTCGTTCAGGTAGAGGGACGCGTTGAACCAGGCGCTCCAGTAACCGACGGCGTAGAACAGGGTGATGACCGCGAGGACCGCCCGGGACAGCGGCATCACGATCTGCCAGAGGATGCGGAGGTCCCCGGCACCGTCGATCCGCGCGCTGTCGGTCAGCTCCGGCGAGATCCCCATGAAGAACCCTCGCAGGACGAGGATGTTGAACACACTCACCGCGCTCGGCAGGATCAACGCGAGGTAGGTGTCGGTGAGTCCGAGCGACTGCACCAGCAGGTACGTCGGAATGAGCCCGGCGCTGAAGAACATCGTCGCGAGCAGCAGCATCAGCATCCACCGATGCCCCAGCGACCCGCTCCGCGACAGCCCGTACGCGCACAGCACGGACACGGTCATCGAGAACGCCGTCCCGACGACGGTGATGAGCACGCTGATGACGGCGGCCCGCGTCACCTGCCCCCCGCTGAGCAGCTCGCGATAGGCGACGAAGGTGATCCCCTTCGGCACCATGACGAGCCCGCCGGCCCGGTCGATGGTCTCCCGCGAGGACAGGCTCGTCACGACGACGATCCACAGCGGGAAGAGGATCGCGAGGCAGGCCAGGGAGAGCACGAGCCCCTTCCCGGCGATCCCCGCCTTCGTGGGCGGCTCCTCCCAGACGGGTCGCGGCGGGGCGGCCCAACGCACGGGTTTCTGAGCCGACTTGTCGAGTACCGCGCTCATTTCTTGTACACCCCCTGCTCGCCCATGAGATGGGCCACCTTGTTCGCGACGAGGACCAGCCCGAGGCTGACGACCCCCTTGATCAGCCCGGCGGCTGCCGCGTACCCGAAGTCCTGGTTGCGGACGCCGTTCCACCAGACGAACGTGTCGAGGACCTCGGAGGCCCCTGGGCCGACGGCATCACGTTGCAGCAGGATCTGTTCGAACCCGACGGTGAGCGCGTCCCCGACCCGCAGGACCAGCAGCAGGGCGATGACGGGCCGCAGCGCGGGCAGCGTGACGTGCCACATGCGCCGCCAGCGCCCGGCCCCGTCCATCGCGGCGGCCTCGTACAGATCGTGGTTGACGGAGGCGAGGGCCGCGAGGAAGACGATGATCCCCCAGCCGGCGTCCTTCCAGACGCTCTGCGCGGTGACGAGGAACTTGAACGTCTCGGGGTCGGTCATGATGTCGATGCCGTCGTACCCGTGTTGCCGCAGGAGCTGCGACAACAGCCCGGCGCCGCCCAGGAGTTGCTGGAAGACGGCGATGACGAGCACCCACGAGAAGAAGTGCGGGAGATAGAGGATCGCCTGGGAGATGGCCCGCACCCGGGGCCGTACGACGCTGTTGATGAGCAGCGCGAGGAGGATCGGGATCGGGAAGTAGAGGACGAGCTGGAGGAAGAACAGCACCAACGTGTTCGTGACCGCGTCCCAGAACGCCGAGTCCTCGAAGAGGCGTTGGAAGTTCTCCAGGCCGACCCAGGGGCTGTGCAGGATGGCGACGACGCCGTTGGAGCTGACGTAGGGGTCGTACTCCTGGAAGGCGACCACGTTGCCGAGGATCGGTACGTAGTTGAAGAGCAGGACCAGCAGCACGGCCGGCAGCGTCATCAGGATGAGGACGCGGTCGCGCCGCAGGCGCAGCCGTACGCTCAGTTTCCCTGAATCCCGTTTCTTCTTGGGGGAGTTGGCAGGGGTGCCGGACGTCGCCGTACTCCGCTTCCCCGTCTCGTCGGCCTCGGTCTCGCTCCGAGGCACCGTGCTGTGGGACACGGCCGTTCTCCTCGCCTCGGGTCAGCTGCTCGCGGTGCCGTTCTCGTCGAGCAGCTTCTGGTACCAGTCGCGCAGTCCGTCGCCGCCCTTCTTCTTCCAGTCGGTGACCCACTGCTGCATGTCGCTGATCTTCTTGCGGCCGCGGATGATGTCGTCCTCCAACTGCTCCATGTCGTTGGAGAGGTTGGTGAACCGGGCGGGCTCGGTGATCTGCATGCCGTAGAAGGCGGACTTCTTGGTGAGCGCTCCCATCCGCTGCTGCCACTCGACGGCGCCCCGGCCGATGTCGGGGAACTCGGGGCGGGCGATGGTGGGGGCGGGGGCGGCGACCATGACGTACGCGTTGTTGACGTCGATGTTGCCCTGGTCCGTCTTGACCGGGACGCCGTCCTTGACGTCGTAGTGGGTGCCCTCGACGCCGTAGTTGGTGAGCATGTACTCCTTCGTGCCGTACGGCGCGGCGGCCACGTTGGCGACGGCTAGGGCGTCGCGGACGACCGATTCGGAGGCGTTCTTGTTGAGGAAGGCGAACATGTTGGCGGGCTGGGTGGCCCACAGGGCGGGCGCGCCGGAGCCGGTGCCGAAGATGTCCATGCCCCAGATCTTGAAGCCGGGGTTGTGGGCCTGCTGGATGGCCTGCTGGCCCCACCAGCTGGAGATGTCGTTGTTGTAGATGAGGAACTCGCCGGCCGCGAACTTGGTGCTGGGGTCGACGGCCTGGCTCTTGCCGAGCCGCGCGTCGGGGTGGACGACCTCGGCGGCGAACAGCTTCCGTGTCCACTCCAGGGCTTCGAGGTACTCCTGGGTCTCGACGCGGTAGACCAGTTTGCCGTCGACCTGGTTCCAGCCGAGCGCCTTCTCGCCGCCGGACAGGACGCTGAACGCGTTGAACGCCGTCCACTTCATGTCGCCGCAGGCCCAGCGCTTCGCCCGCGCGTTGGTGATCTCCTTGGCGAGCGCCATGAACTCGTCGGTGGAGGTGGGTACTTGGTACCCCTCCTTGTCGAAGATGTCCTTGCGGTAGAACGGCACGATGTTGGGGACGTACGACGACGGCAGCGGCAGCCCGCGCAACTGGCCGCCGAAGATGCAGCGTTGCCAGGCGTCGGTGGGGATCGCGGCGAGGTTCGGGTACTCCTTGACGGCGTCGCCGGAGAGGTAGCGGCCGAGGTCGGCGAACTTCCCGATGATGGCGCTGGGGATCTTCCCGCCCATGTTCCAGCCCGGGATGATGACCATGTCGGGTACGTCGCTGGAGGCGAGGACCGCGCCGAGCTTCTGGTCGTAGGTGTTGCCGTCCTGGTTCTGCCAGGTGACGTCGGCGCCGATCAGCTCGTTCATGGCCTTGTAGTAGGCGTTGTCGCCCTTGGGCGGGGAGCCCCAGTACGGCGCCATGGCGGTGAGCTTGCCGCCCTTGCCGAGCTTCTTCTCGACGGACGTCTTGAGGGTGGCGGTGTCGACCTTGCCGATGAACCCGGCCGCCGAGCCGTTCTTGGCGGGGATGTCGGGCGTCACGACGTTGTTCGCGACGTAGGCCGGGAGGATCTTCCTCGCGCCCTTGCCCGAGGTGGTGCCGTCGCGTGAGCCGTTGTCCGAGCTGCCGCAGGCGCTCAGCAGGGGCAGCCCGCCCGCGACCGCGGCGGTGGCGACCGCCGTGGAGGCGAGGAAACCTCTCCGGCTCGGGCCGGAGGAGGCGGAAGCGGCGTTCGGCGTCATTGCGTCAACCCTTCGTGGCGCACCAGGACACCCGGCGGTGGCTCGTCGGCTGCGGTGTCATCGGTGGAACTGGCTGAGCCGAAGCGGACGTCCGACCAATGCCGTGGAACTCCTGACGGACCCTTAGTCGAAGCGCTTCGATGTTGCTGTGAGGTTAAGTGAAGCCCTGGGGGCGCACAAGGGTCGCTCCCAATATTCCTCGGACCTGAGCGGGCGGAGCTGCTATATGCGCCACTTGAAATAACCGTGCGGTCCCTTGACACTCACACCGCCGTCCGCCGAGCATCGAAGCGCTTCGAAAGAGCCGCCCCGCTCCATCGCAAAGGGAACCCCACGTGACCGCATCCACGCCCTCCACGCCGCCCTTCCGTGATCCGCGCCTGCCGTTCGCGAAGCGCATCGACGATCTGCTCGCGCGGCTGACCCCGGCCGAGAGGACGGCGTTCCTGCACCAGTACGCCCCGGCGGTCGAGCGGCTCGGCGTCGCCGCGTTCCGTACCGGCCAGGAGGGTCTGCACGGCGTCGCCTGGATGGGCCCGGCGACGGTGTTCCCGCAGGCGGTGGGGCTCGGCGCGACGTGGAACGCGGAGCTGGTGCGCCGGGTGGGCGAGGCGGTGGCCGAGGAGACGCGGGCGATGAGCGCGCGCGACGACCGGGTGGGGCTCAACGTGTGGGCGCCGGTGGTGAATCTGCTGCGCCATCCGCTGTGGGGCCGGAACGAAGAGGGCTACTCGGAGGACCCCCGGCTGACGTCGGCGATCGCGACGGCGTACACGCACGGGCTGCGCGGCGGCCACCCCGTGTACTGGCGGACGGCGCCGGTCCTCAAGCACTGGCTGGCCCACAACAACGAGACGGACCGCGACACCTCGTCGTCCTCGGTGCGTCCGCGCGTGCTCCACGAGTACGACCTGCGGGCGTTCCGTTCGACGGTCGAGGCGGGCGCGGTGGCCGGCGTGATGCCCGCGTACAACCTGGTCAACGGCCGCCCCAACCACGTCTCCCCGTACCTGAACGACCACCTGCGCACCTGGACGGACGCGGACCTGTTCGTCTGCTCGGACGCCTGCGCGCCCTCCAACCTGGTCGACTCCGAGCACTACTTCGACACGTACGAGGAGGCGACGGCGGCGGCAGTCGTCGCGGGCGTGGACAGCTTCACCGACCACGGCACGGACCCGTCGAAGACCGTCGAACGCCTCGAAGGGGCCCTGAAGCAGGGGCTGTTGACGGAGAAGGAGATCGACACGGCGGTACGGCGCCAGCTCTCCGTCCGGTTCCGGCTCGGCGAGTTCGACCCGGCGGACGACCCGTACGCGTCCGGCGCCGCCTTCGACACCCCGGCGCACCGCGCGCTCGCCCAGGAGGCCGCCGAGCAGGCGATCGTCCTGCTGCGCAACGACGGCATGCTGCCGCTGGCCCCCGACACCCGGATCGCGGTGGTGGGCCTGCTCGCCGACGAGTGCAAACTCGACTGGTACAGCGGCACGTTGATCCACCGCTCGACTCCGCTGGAGGGTCTGTACGAGCGGTTCGGGGCGGACCGCGTGCAGTTCGCCGAGGGCGTGGACCGGGTCCGGCTGCGGACGTCGGCCGGCGCCTGGCTGACCGTCCCGGAGTCCGAGTCGGACGACGAAGTGCGCGGCGCGGAGGGGGCGTTGGACCCGGCGCTGCTCAAGGGCCGTACGGACATCCCCGCGTTGACGGTGTCCGCCGAGGACGGCACCGAACTCGCCCTCGCGGACTGGGGGAACGGCGTCCTCACCCTGCGCGCGCCCGACGGGCGTTATCTGTCCGTCGCCGAGGACGGGTACCTGCGGGCCTCCGCCGACCAGCCCGGGGGGTGGGTCGTGCAGGAGACGTTCCGCCTGGAACCCGTCGGGACGGGGTCTGGGGAAAGTCACGGCGAGGGGTCTGGGGAAAGTCACGGCGAGGGCCACCTCCTCCGGCACATCGGCACAGGTCTCCACGTCCGGGTCGCCGCCGACGGGGTGAAGGTTGCCGAGGAAGATCCGGAGGTCTTCGAGCTGACGGTCGTGGAGCGCGGCGAGGAGGCGGTGGCCCGGGTCTGCGCGGACGCCGACGTGGTGCTGGTGGTCGCGGGCAACGACCCGCACATCAACGGCCGTGAGACGGAGGACCGTTCGACGCTGGCCCTCCCCCCGCACCAGGCCCGTCTGCTGTCCGCCGCCCGCACCGCCAACCCGCGCACGGTCCTGGTCCTCACCTCCTCCTACCCCTACGCCCTCGAACCCGGCCCGCTGCCCGCCGTGTTGTGGACCGCGCACGGCGGCCAGGCGGCCGGCACCGCCCTCGCCCGGGTCCTGGCCGGCGACGTCTCCCCCGCCGGCCGGCTCCCCCAGACCTGGTACGAGTCGGACGCGGACCTCCCCGACCTCCTCGACTACGACGTCATCGGCAGCCGCCAGACGTACCTCTACTTCGAGGGCACCCCGCTGTACCCCTTCGGGCACGGCCTGTCCTACGCGTCCTTCTCCTACGGCGACTTGGCGGTGGAGACGACGGAGACGGCCGTCCGGGTGTCCTTCTCGATCACCAACACCGGTGACGTCACCGCCGACGAGGTCCCCCAGCTGTACACCCGGGCCGTGGACCCGACCGTCCCCCGCCCCCGCCGCGAACTGCTGGCCCACACACGAACCACCCTGCTCCCGGGGGCCCGTACCCCCGTCTCCTTCGAAGTCCCCCTGTCCGCCTTCGCGTTCTGGGACGTCTCCCGGAACTCCTGGCGCCTGGACCCCGGCGCGTACGACCTTCTCGTAGGCACGTCCAGCACGGACATCCGGCTCCGTACGACGCTGACGCTGGCCGGCGAGCCCGCCGCGCCGCGCGACGTCCGTGAACTCGGCCTGTCCGCCGCCGACTTCGACGAGCAGAGCGGCGCGGAGATCGTGGACCGCACGAAGCGGGCGGGGGACGCGGTGACGCCGGGGGCCTCGGGCGAGGCCCGACTGGTCTACCGCGCCTGCGACTTCGGCAACGGGACCACTGGCGTGACGGTCGAGGTGGCGGGCGAGGGGGAGGTCGTCCTGGAGACGGGCCCGGTCCGGACGACCCTCAGCCTCTCCTCCCCCACCGAATCCCCGTACACCTACACCCTGTTGACCGCTCCCCTCACCCTGACCGGCGTCCACGACGTCCACGTCAGGCTGCGCGGGCCGCTACGGCTGGCGCACATCGGATTCTCCGGCTGAGTACGCGAGGTACTCGACGAGGTCGTCGAGCCGGATGTCGTCGGCGCGCTCCCGGACGTCGTTCAGGAGCCAGTCGAGGAGTTCCGGGGTGGCGTGGTACTCGTCGTGGAAACCCATGTGCAGATCGGTGACTTGATACTCGAAGAGGACGTCGTGGACGAAGTCGGCGAGGTGGGCGTCGGCAGCCGGGGTGCGGGTGGCGGTCCAGACGTCCAGCCAGGGCCGCAGTTCGCCGGTGGCGGCCGTGACGAGCGCGAGGACCTTCCTGGGCTTGGCAGCGCTGGGATGCGTCGCGAGGGTGGCCCGCCACCAGGCCGCCCACACCTCCCGCACCGCCCCTACCAACGGCGGGTCCCACGCCGTCCACCCCGCCTCCAGCAGCCGGGTCGCGATCAGCTCCTCGTCGGTGTGCAGCCGTCCGGTGACAACTCCCCTGAGAATCCTCGGAGTCAGCCGTCTGTAGAGCCGCGGAAACTCATCCCAGTGATCCGCCACCTCCGACGACACCGCCGACACCAGATCCTCCGGTATCAGCTCCACCGCCCCCGACAGCTCCACGAAATCCCGCTCGGCATAGCAGTACGTACACCCCTCGACCCTGAACGCCTCTTCACCCGCGAACACCCGCTCCAACACGTCCAGCGCCGACATGAGTTCCTGCTGGGGGGACATGGCAACCCCTGAGTGACTCCGTCCGGGTGACCGGCGAAGATTTCAGCTTATCGGCCGGTCCGATCAAGACCCCAGTGGTTATCCGGACAGGCCACCCGGACAGCGAAGGGCCCGGCACCGGAAGGCATCGGTGCCGGGCCTCTTCATGGGACGGCGGGTCAGCGCCGAGAGGGAGCCTATGTGAAAATGGTTCCCATTAGCAAGACCCTTGCCGGTGAGATGTCCAGGTGCGTCAGAGCGCCAGGCCCGTGAGGACCAGGACACGTTCGTACGTGTAGTCGTCCATCGCGAACTTCACGCCCTCCCGCCCCACCCCGGACAGCTTCGCCCCGCCGTACGGCATCTGGTCGGCGCGGTAGGACGGGACGTCGCCGATGATGACGCCGCCGACTTCGAGCGCTCGGTGCGCGCGGAACGCGGCCTGGACGTCGTGGGTGAAGACGCCCGCCTGGAGGCCGTACTTGGAGGAGTTGACGGCGGCGAAGGCGGCCTCCTCGGTGTCGGCCTTCTGGATCGAGAGGACCGGCCCGAAGACCTCCTCGCGGGCGAGGGTCGTGTCCGCCGGGACGTCGGTCAGGACGGTCGGCGCGTACGAGGCCGCGTCCCGCTTGCCGCCCGTCAGGAGCGCGGCGCCCGCCGCGACCGCCTCGTCCACCCACGACTCGACCCGCTTGGCGGCGTCCTCGCTGACCAGCGGACCGACGTCGGTGGCGGAGTCGGCCGGGTCGCCCGTGACCTGCGCCTCGACCGCCGCGACGATGCGCGGGAGCAGCCGGTCGCACACGGCCGCGTCGACGATGACCCGCTGGACGGAGATGCAGGACTGGCCGCCCTGGTAGTTGGAGAAGGTCGCGATGCGGGTCGCGGCCCAGTCGAGGTCGGCGTCGGAGGACCAGTCCGCGAGGACGACCGCCGCGCCGTTGCCGCCCAGCTCCAGCGTGCAGTGCTTGCGCGGCACCGAGTCCATGATCGCGTAACCGACCTTCTCGGAGCCGGTGAAGGAGATGACAGGGAGCCGCTCGTCCTGGACGAGGGCGGGCATGCGGTCGTTGGCGACCGGGAGGATCGACCAGGAGCCGGCCGGGAGGTCCGTCTCGGCGAGGAGGTCACCGATGACCAGACCGGAGAGCGGGGTCGCCGGGGCCGGCTTCAGGATGATCGGCACGCCCGCCGCGATCGCCGGCGCGATCTTGTGCGCGCAGAGGTTGAGCGGGAAGTTGAAGGGGGCGATACCGAGGACGGCGCCCTTCGGGAAGCGCCGGGTCAGCGCGAGCCGCCCCTGCCCGCCCGCGTCCGTGTCGAGGCGCTGCGCCTCGCCGCCGTTGAACCGGCGCGCCTCCTCGGCGGCGAACCGGAACACCGAGACCGCGCGCCCGACCTCGCCTCGCGCCCACTTGACCGGCTTGCCGTTCTCGGCGGAGATCAGCTGGGCGATCTCCTCGGTGCGCTCGACGAGCCGCTTGCTGACGTGGTCGAGCGCGGCGGCCCGGACATGCGCCGGGGTCGCGGCGAACTCGTCCCGTACGGCGTACGCGGCGGCCACCGCCTCCTCGACCTGGGCGTCGGTCGGCACGCCGACCCTCCCGACGAGCCGCCCGTCCCAGGGCGACGTCACGTCGAAGGTGTCCGCGCCGGTGGCCGCGCGGCCGGCCAGCCAGAAGGCGTGGGTGGAAGTCATCGTGGCAAGCCCTTCCGCAAAGTCGA
The DNA here is from genome assembly GCF_040610055.1 of Streptomyces sp. NPDC004539. NCBI lineage: Bacteria > Bacillati > Actinomycetota > Actinomycetes > Kitasatosporales > Streptomycetaceae > Streptomyces > Streptomyces sp. NPDC004539. Next base: position 46,835 of record NZ_JBEXLS010000038.1, read on the forward strand.
CAGTCGCTGTCCACCGTAGAGCCGGGCGCCCGATCCGGCGTTTGTCCTACTCGTCCGACTGGAGGACGCCCGCACTCCGCTTTGGCGCGCCGATCCGGACGACCGTCAGCCGCAGCGCCGCCAGCAGCAGCGCCCCGAGACACCAGCTGGCCAGCACGTCGAACGGCCAGTGGTACCCCCGCCGCACCAGCCCGTACGACACGGCCGCCACCAGCGCCACGGCCACCCCGACCGCCGTGCGCCGCGCCCGCGCCGACCGCAGCCACGGCAGCAGCACCAGCACCGCGCCGCCGTACGCGATCATCGCCGTGGCCGTGTGCCCCGAGGGGAAGTAGCCCGTCGCCGGGGGGACGGCCGGGGTGCCCGGCCGGTCCGTCCAGATCTTCAGCGGTACGACGATCAGCGGCACCAGCGCCATCGCCGCGAGGGCCGCGGCGGCCGGCCCCCACCACCGCCGCTCTCCTGCCCGGCGCCCCCACCAGGCCGCGTATCCGGCGATTACCAGCAGAACGGGCACCGCCACCTGAACGTTCCCGAGATCCGAGAGAAGTTCCGAGAACCGGTCCGGATGCCGAAGCGCCCTGCTCAGCCGCTCGTCCCAGCCCAGCAGCGGACCGTCCACCGCCACCTGCCAGGTGAGGAGGGCCAGCAGCGCGGCGGGGACGGCGAGGAGGCGGGGGCTGATCGACATGGGGCAAGCCTCTCAAGAAGCCGCACGCGCACACCGCCGCCTTCCAGAACACCTCAAGCCCCCGTGTGCCCCAAGATCGCCTTCGCCAGCGGCTCCCACACCTCCGGCGGCAACGCATGCCCCATCCCCGGCACCTCCACCACCCGCGTCCCCCCGATGACCTGCGCGAGATGCCGGGGATGCGGCGGCGGGAACACCGGTTCCGCCGGTGCCTCGACCACCAGCGTCGGCACGGCGTTGCGCGCGAGCGCCTCCGTCCGCAGCATCCCGTCGCTGTCCGCCCTGCCGTGCGCGGTGTTCACGCGGTGATGCCCGGTGTGCGCGATGATCGCCGCTTCCAGCGCCCGGTAGTGACTGGCGTCGAACGGCAGCAGATCGCCGTGCAGCAGCCGCCAGTGCGCGACCCGCCGGTCCAGCTCCTGTTCCGGCGTGAGGTCGTCCGGCACCGGCTCGGCCCACAGCGCGAGGACCTCCGGCTCGATCCCGGGCAGCTCCCCGCCCGCGTACGGCGTCTCGCTGAGCGCGCCGGTCCCCATGAGCGTCGCGCTGAGCAGCCGGTCCGGGTGGTCGGCGAGCAGGAGCTGCGTGAGCATCCCGCCCAGCGAGAGCCCGACGACGTGCGCCCGGTCGACGCCGAACGCGTCGAGGACGGCGACGGCGTCCTCGGCGAGCGCGGTGATCGGGTAGGGCCGTTCGTCGAAGGCCCAGGGCGAGCGGCCGGTGTCGCGGTGGTCGTAGCGGATGACGCGGTGGCGGGCGGCGAGCAGGTCCGTGAAGGGGTCGGGCCAGCCGAGGCCGGACGCCTGGGCGCCCATGACGAGCAGCAGCGGGGGCGCGTCGGGGGCGCCGCGCTCCTCGGCCCAGAGGCGGGTATGCGGGCGGGTGCCGGGGGCGACGTCGACGAAGCGTTCCATGAGGACCTCCAAGAAGAACTGGCGAGACGAGACGTATCGTATCGTCAATCCCCGAAAAAGAAGACCCCGATTCGGTGAATCGGGGTCCTGCGTGTGGTGCGCACCTCTGGAGAAGGAGGTCGGCCGTCCCGGAACAGGGGGGGGTGGTTCCGGGACGGCCGTCCGGATCGGGGTGCCGCCGCCCCGGGGGGTTTGGGGCGGACGACGGTCCGATCGGTGAGGAGATTCCGGAGCCGGTGGCACCGGATGTGTGCGCGAGGCACGACCAGGTCGAAGCTGGGGAGGCCCCGGCCCGGCACCGTCCACGGTCGCCCGTGAGCGGGTGTATCTCTCTTCACTGGAGAAACTACGGCAGCGGGAGCCCCGAAAACAGGCCGATCCCGGAGCCGCCATCCTCCCCGCACACGTTCTTCACACAGCCGTCAGACGGCCGCGAGCGCGCCCTCGATGATGTCGAGGCCCTCGTTCAGCAGGTCGTCCCCGATGACCAGCGGCGGCAGGAACCGAAGGACGTTCCCGTACGTTCCACAGGTCAGGACCAGCAGCCCCTCCTGGTGGCACGCCTTGGCGAGGGCGGCCGTCGCCTCCGGGTGCGGCTCCTTGGTCGTCCGGTCCTTGACCAGCTCGACCGCGATCATCGCGCCCCGTCCACGCACGTCGCCGATGACGTCGAACTTGTCGGCCATGGCGTGCAGCCGGGCCTTCATCGTCACCTCGATCGCCTTCGCGCGGGCGTTGAGGTCGAGCGCCTTCATCGTCTCGATGGAGCCGAGCGCGCCCGCGCAGGCGACGGGGTTGCCGCCGTAGGTGCCGCCGAGGCCGCCCGCGTGGGCGGCGTCCATGATCTCGGCCCGGCCGGTGACGGCGGCGAGCGGGAGGCCGCCCGCGATGCCCTTGGCGGTGGTGATCAGGTCGGGGACGATCCCCTCGTCCTCACAGGCGAACCACTGGCCGGTGCGGCAGAACCCGGACTGGATCTCGTCCGCGACGAAGACGATGCCGTTGTCGGCGGCGAACTTGCTCAGCGCCGGCAGGAAGCCCTTCGCGGGCTCGATGAACCCGCCCTCGCCGAGGACCGGCTCGATGATGATCGCGGCCACGTTGTCCGCGCCGACCTGCTTGGAGATCTGGTCGATGGCCTGCGCGGCGGCCTCGGGGCCCGCGTTCTCGGGACCGGTCGGCCAGCGGTAGCCGTACGCGACGGGCACCCGGTAGACCTCGGGCGCGAACGGCCCGAAACCGTGCTTGTACGGCATGTTCTTGGCCGTCAGCGCCATCGTCAGGTTGGTCCGGCCGTGGTAGCCGTGGTCGAAGACGACGACGGCCTGGCGCTTCGTGTACGCCCGCGCGATCTTGACGGCGTTCTCGACGGCCTCGGCGCCGGAGTTGAACAGCGCGCTCTTCTTCGCGTGGTCACCGGGCGTCAGCTCGGCGAGCGCCTCCGCGACCTCCACGTACCCCTCGTAGGGCGTGACCATGAAACAGGTGTGCGTGAAGTCCGCGAGCTGCGCGCTCGCCCGGCGTACGACGGCCTCGGCGGACGCGCCCACACTGGTGACGGCGATCCCGGAGCCGAAGTCGATCAGCCGGTTGCCGTCGACGTCCTCGATGACTCCGCCGCCCGCGCGCGCTGTGAACACCGGCAGCACCGAACCCACGCCCTGCGCGACGGCGGCGAGGCGACGGGCCTGAAGCTCCTGCGACTTGGGGCCGGGGATGGCGGTGACGATCCGGCGCTCCTGCGGAAGGTCGGTCATGAGGGCTCCTAGGGGGTGCGTCCTGCGTACCGGGGCGTCGTTTTTCTCGCTGCCTCCGTTTTCTCGCAGGTTAGGACGGGGTGGACAAGCTGGGCATGCTCCATGTGGGCACCTTCGGGACGGCGCCTTGTCCGCGATGGACAGTGGTGTCGTACGACGGTGTCGGCGCCGCCGGGCGCGGGAGCGGTGAACTCCCTTTGCGGGCGCGTTAGATTGACGGCTGACGGTGGACGGATCGGCTGGTCAGGGGGCAGGGCGATGAACAGCGACGGGACGCAGGACGCGCGCGGTACGCATGCGAGCCCTGTGCCGCGCCCCGCGGGCCCCCCGGAGGGCACGGGAGTGCCGCCGAGGCCGGCCCACGCCCCCGGGACGTACGACAAGACCCCCGCGGTGAGCGCCGTCTCCGAGTGGCTCGACACCCCTCGCCCGGAGGTCCGCCCCGGTATCTGGCGGTTCGGTTTCCGGCCGCCGAAGGACACCTCCCGGGACGGCGAGCGCCTCTCCCCGGTCACCGTCGTCGGTCTGCTGATCCCGCTGGTCGTCGCGCTGGTCCTGTGGTCCCTGTGGCGGCGCGGCTCGTTCCCCTACCAGTTCACGGTGTTGCGGCTGTTCACGCCGGGCGACTGGTGGTGGGGCGGGACGATGGCCTCCGCGAAGACGACGGAGGGCGCGGAGGCGCGGGTCGTGTACGACGGGCTGTTCTTCGCCGTCCTCATGTACACGATGGGCCGGCTGGGGAGCTGGCCGGACGCCGTGCGGCATTTCGTCGGGCGCCGGCCGCAGCCCACGCGCGCGCTGTTCGCGCTGTTCGCCGCGCTGGTGGCGCTCAGTTTCGTGTTCCCGGACGCGTTCCCGCTGGTCGGCTGGGACTCGCTGCCCGTCGTGGACCCGCTGTTCTCGCTGGTCGTGCTGATCTCCGGGAGCTATGAACTGTTCACGTCCGCCCTGTTCACCGATTCGCTGTACGCCGTGATCACCGCGCTGGTGGTGTGGCCGTTCGCGAAGGTCGGGGGCTGGTGGCCGTACGCGAAGGAGCTGCTGGCGGCCCGCAGGGGGGACGTTCCTGCGGAGGCCGTCGTGGAGCGCCCGCGCGCGCAGTGGCCGGCTCTGCGGGACGCCGGGCAGCAGGAGGCGGCGGACCTGCTGACCGGGGAGGTCGTCGCGGGGCGGATGAACGACGTCGACTGCGCGCGCGTGGAGCACGCGTTCGCGTCGGCCCGCGCGGGCGCGTCGCTCGGGGCGTTCCGGGAGACGGTGCTGCGGCAGGGGGGTGCCGCGTGGACGCATCCCTCGGGGGCGCGTGACCTGTCGCGGCGTACCGCGCGGCACGACCTGCTCGCCGGGCAGGTGCGGATCGGGCGGTGGGTGTCCGCCGAGCGGGCGCCGGTGGCCTACCGGGACGCGGGAGCCGCGCTCGGCGCGGACGTGCTGGGGACGTCGCTGCTGGCGGTCGGGCCGTCCGGGGCGGGGAAGACGCGGACGCTGGTCGAGCCGGTGACGGAGGCGCTGGCGCTGCGGGCGCTGACGGGCGCGTGCGCGGTGGTCGCGGTGTCGTCCCCGGGGGCGCCGCTCGGTTCCGACGACTCCTTCGACGTGATCGTCCGGATCGGCGACCCGTCGTCCGTGCACGACCTCGACCCGTACGCCGGATCGGACGACCCCGACGAGGCCGCCGCGATCCTCTCCGAGGCCCTCGTGGGCGATCTGGACGCCCCCCAGGCCACGACGGCCCTCGCGCAGCTCCTCGGCCCGTACAGGGCCGTCCACGGCCGTTTCCCGGCCTTTCCCGTCCTGCGCGAGCTGCTGGAGGGGGCCGAGGCGCTGGGCGCCCTGCGGGAGGCGCTCGCCGGGGACGAGGTGCTGCGCCGGGAGCTGGACGCGCGGATCAGGCAGACGGGGGCCGTGGGGGACGTGGGGCGGGCGCTGGCGGACCGGCTGGCGCTGCTGAGCAGGCCGGTGTTCGCGGAGTTCTTCGGCGGGGCCCGCGAGGGGGGCGCGCCGCACCGGGCGTTCTCCCTGCGCGCCCTCGCCGATCACCCCCTGCGCGTCCGCGTCGACCTGCCCGCGCGCGGGCACGAGGAGGCGGGGCGGCTGCTCACCCGGCTGGTGCTGGCCCAGTTCCACGCGGTCGTCCGGGAGGGCCGGCGCGGTCACTTCGCGTGCCTCGTCCTGGACGACGCGACCGGGGCGGTCACCGCGGAGTCCGTCCGGCACATCCAGCGGCTGCGGTCGCGCGACGCGGGCGTGGTGCTGGCCCTGCGGAGCGTCGGCGACGTCCCGGAGGCGCTGCACGGGCCGCTGTACGGGGCCGTGGGGTGCCGGATGGCGTACTCCGGTGTCACCACGTGGGACGGCAACCGGTTCGCCCAGACGTGGGGCACGGAGTGGATCGAGACGACCGAGGTCGCCAAGCACACCGTCTTCGCCGACCAGCCGATGACCCGGGCGATCCACGCCCTGCGCAAGCTCGTCACCGGCAAGGCCGTCACCACCGACGCCGTCACCGTCCGCCAGGTCGAACGTGAACGCTGGTCCGCCTCCCAGCTCGCCCACGAGATCCCCCCGGGCCACGCGGTGCTCTCCCTGACGACCGTGAAGGGCGAACACGCGCCGCCGATGCTGGTGGACCTGCGGGGCTGAGCGGAGGGCGTACGGGGACGGTGCCCCCTGAGGCACAATCGGCACTGCCCCGCCTGCTTCACCCACCACCTGAAGGCGCCATGCCCCCCACCCTCGCCTCGCTCGTCCGTCACTCGGCGCTGAAACTGGTCGTCCGCGCGGGGGAGGAACGGCTCGGGGTGGCGGTGCGGTGGGCGCACGTGAGCGAGCTGCCGGACCCGGTGGAGTACATGGAGGGCGGGGAGCTGCTGCTGATCACCGCGCTGAAGCTGGACGCGGAGAACCCGGCGGCGATGCGCAGGTACGTGCGGCGGCTGGTGGAGGCGGGGGTGGTGGGGCTCGGGTTCGCGGTGGGCGTCAACTACGACGACATCCCGGACGCGCTGGTGGAGGCGGCCCGCGCGGAGGGCCTCCCGTTGCTCGAAGTGCCGCGCAGGACCCCGTTCATCGCGATCAGCAAGGCCGTCTCGGCGGCGATCGCGGCGGACCAGTACCGCGCGGTGACGGACGGTTTCGCGGCCCAGCGGGAGCTGACCCGGCAGACTCTGACGGCCGGCCCGGAGGGGCTGCTGACGGCGCTGGCGGCCCAGGTGGACGGCTGGGCGGCGCTGTACGACGCGGCGGGCACGGTCGTCGCGGCGGCCCCGGAGTGGGCGTGGCGCAGGGCGGCCCGCCTCACGGTGGACGTCTCCCGGCTGCGCGACCGCCCCGCCCCCGCCTCCTCGGTGATCGACGGCGAGGACCGGGTGGAGCTGCACTCCCTGGGCACGGGCCGCCGCCCCCGCGCGGCGCTCGCCGTCGGCACGGCCGCCGCCCCCGGCACAGCCGAGCGGTACGCCGTCCACTCGGCGATCGCCCTCCTGACCCTGACGACGGAACGCTCCCGTTCCCTCCAGGCGGCCGAACAGCGCGTCGGCGCGGCGGTCCTGCACATGCTCCTCGCGGCCGAACCGGACCACGCGCGCGCGGTGGCGGGCGATCTGTACGAGGGTCTCCTGGACGCCCCGTTCCGGGTGCTCGTCGCGGAACCGGGCCCCCACGCGCGCGTGCCTTCCGAAACCCCGCCCCCCTCGCCCTCACGCGTGTCCGACGACGGCCCGCTGGAGGAGTTCGCGGAGGCCCTGGAGTCCGCGGCGGCCCGCGCGGGCGAACCGGTCCTGGTCGTCCCGGAGGACGGGCGGCTGGTGGTCGTGGCGGTGGACGACGGCGCGGCGCTGGCGGAGACGGTGGAGTACGCGGCGGAGGTGGAGGCGGACCGTTCGACGGAGGGCCACGCCCTGCTGATCGGCCTGTCGGGTCCGGCGGGCCCCAGCACGGCCGCCGTGGGCCACAAGCAGGCGGAGCAGGCCCTGTCGGTCGCCCGCCGCCGGGGCAGGGTCTTCGTGGAGCACGACCGGCTGGCGTCGGGCTCGGTGCTGCCGCTGCTCGCGGACGACGCGGTGAAGGCGTTCTCGGACGGTCTCCTGCGGGCGCTGTACGAGCACGACGCGACGGGCCGGGGCGATCTGGTCGCCTCGCTGCGGGCGTGGCTCTCCCGGCACGGCCAGTGGGACTCGGCCGCCGCCGATCTGGGAGTGCACCGGCACACGCTGCGCTATCGGATGCGCCGCGTGGAGGAGATCCTGGGCCGTTCGCTGGACGACCCGGACGTGCGGATGGAGCTGTGGCTGGCGCTCAAGGCGACGACGGCGCCGTGAGCCACGACCGCGTCGGCCGCACGGGCGGCCGACGTGCGTGTTCACGCGCGGGCACCCTCCCCGGAATGGGGGACGCGGAGGTGTGCTCGCCGACGGGTCAGCGGATGATCACGCCTCCTCCCCCGCGGCGAGCCCCGCAGCGGCCTCGTGCATGGCGAGTTCGAGGAGCGCGGGGTCGTTGAGCGTGCCGGTGCCGTCCGGCGGGACGAGCCAGCGGACGGCACCGGTGGAGCGTCCCGGGTAGGGGACGACGATCCAGGTGCCGTTGCCCGCGCTGCGGATGCCGGTGCCGAGCCAGCGGGCGGCGGTGCCCGGGGGCACGAAGAAGCCCATCCGGTTGTCGCCGAAGTCGGCGAGCACCGGGCCGGGCCGGTCGAGGATGCGGGTCAGGATGTCGAGGGTCGGATAGCCCAGGTCGCCGGGCAGGATGAGGACGTCCCAGGCGCGGCCGGCGGGCAGCAGCGCCACCCCGAGGGGGTTGCGCTCCCACTCCCAGCGGCAGGCGTCGGGGTCGGGCGCGACGGACGCCAGCCATTCGACCGCGGTCTTGGCCCCAGTCATCGGTGGACCTCCCTTTCTGTCGTCTCTGTCGTCGACGCGCTCGCCTCTTGCGGTCGCGTCACGAGGAAGAGAGGGAGGTTTTCCGGTGAGCATTACGCGGGTTCGGCCGGTGATCTGGAGTGAACCGGATCACATGTCAGCTGTCGAAGCCGAGCCCCACCCGGTCCATGGCCCGCAGCCAGAGGTTTCTGCGCCCCGCACGCGCGTCCGCGCGCGCCAGTGACCATTTGGTGAGCGCGATCCCGGTCCAGGCGAACGGTTCGGGCGGGAACGGGAGCGGTTTCCTGCGGACCATGGCCAGCGACGTCCGTTCGGTGGGCTCCCCGGCGAGGAGGTCGAGCATGACCTCGGCGCCGAAGCGGGTGGCGCCGACACCGAGCCCGGTGTATCCGGCGGCGTACGCCACTCGGCCTCGGTGGGCCGTACCGAAGAAGGCGGAGAAGCGTGAGCAGGTGTCGATCGCGCCGCCCCACGCGTGCGTGAAGCGGGTGCCGTCCAGTTGGGGGAAGCACGTGAAGAAGTGCTCCGCGAGCTTGGCGTAGGTCTCGGGGCGGTCCTCGTACTCGGCGCGGACCCGGCCGCCGTAGGGATAGATCGCGTCGTAGCCGCCCCACAGGACGCGGTTGTCGGAGGTGAGCCGGAAGTAGTGGAACTGGTTCGCGGAGTCCCCGAGCCCCTCGCGGCCCCGCCAGCCGATCTCGGCGAGCTGCGCGGCGGTGAGCGGCTCGGTCATCAGGGCGTAGTCGTAGACGGGCACCGTGTAGGCGCGTACGCGCTTGACGAGGCTCGGGTAGATGTTCGTGCCCAGGGCGACCTGGCGGGCCCGCACACGGCCGTACGGCGTCTTCACGGCCATTCCGGCGCCGTACGTGACGAGGTCCAGGGCCGGGGTGTGCTCGTAGACGCGCACGCCGAGTTCGCGGCACGCCTGTTTGAGGCCCCAGGCGAGTTTGGCGGGGTGGAGCATGGCGACGCCGCGGCGGTCGTGGAGACCGGCCTCGAAGGTCGGGGAGTTGACGCGATCGCGTACGGCGTCGGTGTCGAGGAACTCCATGCCGTCGGCGAGGCCCTCGCGCGCGATGCGCTCGTACCAGTCGCGCAGTTCCCACGCCTGGTAGGTCTCGGTGGCGACGGCGATCTCGCCGGTGCGCTCGAAGTCGCAGTCGATGCCGTGGCGCTTCAGGGACTCCTCGATCGCGTCGAGGTTGCGGGCGCCGAGCTCTTCGAGGCGGTGGATCTCGTCGGGCCAGCGGGCGAGGCCGTTGGGGAGGCCGTGGGTGAGGGAGGCGGCGCAGAAGCCGCCGTTGCGGCCCGAGGCGGCCCAGCCCACCTCGCGGGCCTCCAGCAGGACGACGTCCCGCGCGGGGTCGCGTTCCTTGGCGACGAGCGCCGTCCACAGCCCGCTGTAGCCGCCGCCCACGACCAGCAGGTCGCAGGTCTCGGCGGCGGTCAGCGCGGGCTCGGGGGCGGGCCTGCCGGGGTCTTCCAGCCAGTACGGGACCGGCTGGGCTTCGGAGAGGGACTTCGTGTGTGTGCCACGGCTCATGGCGCTAGGGGCCATGATTTCAACTCCCTACAGGGCATTTCTCGAAGGCGTCATGCCTTTTGTCTGTTACGGCGTTTCCCGACGGCCATCGAGGCCAGCACCAGCAGAACGGCGACGAGGAACATCGCCGTACCGATGACGTTGATCTGCACGGGCGTACCGCGCTGCGCCGAACCCCAGACGAACATGGGGAAGGTGACGGTCGACCCGGCGTTGAAATTGGTGATGATGAAATCGTCGAAGGAGAGCGCGAAGGCGAGCAGCGCGCCCGCGGCGATTCCGGGGGCCGCGATCGGCAGGGTGACCCGCAGGAACGTCTGCACCGGTCCGGCGTAGAGGTCCCGGGCGGCCTCTTCGAGGCGCGGGTCCATCGACATGACGCGCGCCTTGACGGCGGTCACGACGAAGCTGAGGCAGAACATGATGTGCGCGATGAGGATCGTCCAGAAGCCCAGCTGGGCGCCCATGTTGAGGAACAGGGTGAGCAGCGAGGCGGCCATGACGACCTCGGGCATCGCCATCGGCAGGAAGATCAGCGAGTTGACGGCGCCCCGCGCGCGGAACCGGTAGCGGACCAGCGCGAAGGCGATCATCGTGCCGAGCGCGGTCGCCCCGAGGGTCGCCCAGAACGCGATCTGGAGGCTCACGGAGAGCGATCCGCACATTCCGGCGACCCCGCACGGGTCTTTCCACGCGTCCAGCGAGAAATTCTGCCACTCGTAGTTGAAGCGGCCTTTCGGCTTGTTGAACGAGAAGACCGTGACGACCACGTTCGGCAGCAGCAGATAAGCCAGCGTGCACAGGCCCGCGATGACGACGAAATGGCGCTTGAGCCAGGACATCAGACGAGATCCTCCGTCCCGGAGCGGCGAATGTAGAACGTGACCATGAACAGGATCGCGGCCATGAGGAGGAAACTCAGCGCGGCGGCCGTCGGATAGTCCAGGACGCGCAGGAACTGCGTCTGGATGACGTTCCCGATCATCCGGGTGTCGGTCGAGCCGAGGAGTTCGGCGTTGACGTAGTCGCCGGACGCCGGGATGAACGTCAGGAGCGTCCCGGAGACGACCCCGGGCATCGACAACGGGAAGGTGACCTTCCGGAACGTCGTCCACGGGCGCGCGTACAGGTCGCCCGCGGCTTCGTGGAGGCGTCCGTCGATGCGCTCCAGGGACGTGTACAGCGGCAGGATCATGAACGGCAGGAAGTTGTACGTCAGCCCGCAGACGACCGCCAGGGGCGTCGCCAGGACCCGGTCGCCGGCGGTCCAGCCGAGCCAGTTCGTGATGTCCAGGACGTGCAGGGTGTTGAGCGCGCCGACGACCGGGCCGCCGTCCGCGAGGATCGTCTTCCAGGCGAGCGTGCGGATCAGGAAGCTGGTGAAGAACGGCGCGATCACCAGGATCATGATCAGGTTCCGCCAGCGTCCCGCGCGGAACGCGATCAGGTAGGCCAGCGGATAGCCGAGGACGAGGCACAGGACGGTCGCGGCGGCGGCGTACAGGACCGAGCGCAGGAACTGCGGCCAGTACTCCTGGAAGGCGTCCCAGTAGGTCGCGAAGTGCCAGGTGACCTTGTAGCCCTCTTCGAGGGAGCCGGTCTGCACGGACGTCGACGCCTGGTAGATCATCGGCAGCGCGAAGAACACGATCAGCCAGAGGATGCCGGGCAGCAGCAGCCAGTACGGCGTCCAGCGGCCTCTGGCGCGCACGCGCGCGGGAGGCTCGTCCCCGCGTCCGGGTTCGGGCTCCGCCTTGGTGAGGGTCGCCGCCATCAGACGACCGCCTCTTCCTCGGTGCCCGCGTCGATGTCCTGGGAGGCGTCCAGACCGAACGTGTGCTCCGGGGCCCAGTGCAGGACGACCTCGGCGCCGGGGGCGAGACGCGCGTCCCGGTCGACGTTCTGGACGTACACCGCGAACTCGGGGCAGACAGCCGTCCGGATGACGTACTGCGTCGACACTCCGATGAAGCTGGCGTCGGCGATCGTCCCGCGCAGCCGGTTGCGGCCCTCCGGGACGGTGGACTCCTCGTCGGCGTGGGCGAGGGCGACCTTCTCGGGGCGGACGCCGATCAGGACCTTGCCGCCCGCCGGACATCGCTCCTCGGGGAGCGCGATACGGCCGTCACCGGCCTTGAGGACGACCTCGCCGGCGCCCCGGCTCGCGACCTCGGCCTCGATGAGGTTGGAGGTGCCGAGGAAGTTCGCGACGAACGTCGTCCTCGGGTTCTCGTACAGGTCGGCCGGGGAGCCGAGCTGCTCGACGCGGCCCGCGTTCATCACGGCGACCGTGTCGGCCATCGTCATGGCCTCCTCCTGGTCGTGCGTGACGTGCACGAACGTGATGCCGACCTCGGTCTGGATGCGCTTGAGCTCCAGCTGCATCTGGCGGCGCAGCTTCAGGTCGAGGGCGCCGAGGGGTTCGTCGAGGAGGAGCACCTTGGGGTGGTTGATCAGCGCGCGGGCGACGGCGACGCGCTGCTGCTGGCCGCCGGAGAGCTGGTGGGGCCGTTTGCGGGCCTGCTCGCCCAGCTGGACGAGGTCCAGCATGTCTCCGACTTGTTGTTTCACGCTCTTGATGCCGCGCCGCCTGAGCCCGAAAGCGACATTCTCGAAAATGTCGAGGTGCGGGAAGAGGGCGTAGGACTGGAAGACGGTGTTCACGGGCCGCTTGTAGGGCGGCAGCCGGGTGACGTCCTGGTCGCCGAGGTGGACGGTGCCGCTGGTCGGCTCCTCCAGGCCCGCGATCATCCTCAGGGTCGTCGTCTTCCCGCAGCCGGAGGCGCCGAGGAGCGCGAAGAACGAGCCCTGGGGGACGGTCAGGTCGAGCGGGTGCACGGCCGTGAAGGCGCCGTAGGTCTTGCCGATGCCGGAGAGGCGGACGTCGCCGCTGTTGTCTGTCATGGTCGTCACGCCCCAGTGAGCTTCGCGAACTTCGCTTCGAATGCGGTCTCCTCGCTCGCGCTCAGCGAGCGGAAGGAGTGCGACTTGGCCTGCATCGCCTTGTCGGGAATGATCAGCGGGTTGTCCGCCGCGGCCGGGTCGATCTTCGCCAGCGCCTCCTTCACACCGTCCACCGGGCAGACGTAGTTGATGTAAGCGGCGAGCTGGGCGGCCGGTTCGGGCTCGTAGTAGTAGTCGATGAGCCGTTCGGCGTTCGTCTTGTGGCGTGCCTTGTTGGGGATCAGCAGGTTGTCGCTGGACGTCATGTAGCCGCTGTCGGGGATGACGAAGTCGATGTCCGGGCTGTCCGCCTTGAGCTGGACGACGTCCCCGGCCCAGGCGATGCAGGCGGCGAGGTCGCCCTTGGCGAGGTCGGCGGTGTAGTCGTTGCCGGTGAAGCGGCGGATCTGGCCGTTGTCGGCGCCCTTCTGGAGGCGCGCGATCGCCGCGTCGTAGTCGTCGGCGGTGAACTTCGCCGGGTCCTTGCCCATGTCGAGGAGGGTCATGCCGACGCTGTCGCGCATCTCGGTGAGGAAGCCGACCTTGCCCTTGAGCTTGCGGTTGTCGAGGAGGTCGGAGACGGACTTCACCTCGGCGCCGTCGAGCGCCTTCTTGTTGAACGCGATGACCGTCGAGATGCCCTGCCAGGGGTAGGAGTACGCCCGTCCCGGGTCCCAGTCGGGGCTGCGGAACTGGTCGGAGAGGTTGGCGAAGGCGTGCGGCAGGTGGGAAGCGTCCAGTTTCTGGACCCACCCCAGGCGGATCAGCCGTCCGGCGAGCCAGTCCGTGAGGACTATCAGGTCGCGGCCGGTGTCCTGGCCCGCGGCGAGCTGCGGCTTGATCTTGCCGAAGAACTCGCTGTTGTCGTTGATGTCCTCGGTGTACCGGACGGAGATCCCGGTGCGCTTGGTGAACGCGTCGAGGGTGGGGTGGTGCTTGCCGCTGTCGTCGACGTCCATGTACTCGGTCCAGTTGGAGAAGTTGACGGTCTTCTCCTTGGCCGAGAGGTCGTCGGCGGACGTGCCGCCCGCGGTCTTCCCGGCGGCCGGGATGCCGCAGGCGCTCAGCGCCCCGAGGCCGCCGAGGGCCAGCGCGCCGCCCGTGGAGGCGCGCAGCAGCGACCGCCGGGTCAGCGCGGCCCGGCCGGTGCGCAGGCTGCGCCTCATGGCCGCCAGCTGGGCCGGGGACAGGCGGTCGTCGGGCTCGTACTGCTCCATGCGCGTGCTGCCCTTTCCGGACGGACGTCGATCGGTTCGGCGGTCTGTTCAGGTCGGCGGTCTGTTCAGGGCCTGCTCAGCCGCCGGTGAACACCGTGCGGTGCCAGGGCTTGCGCGCGACCGCCGTGTTGTCGAACATGACGTGCTTGATCTGGGTGTACTCCTCGAACGAGTACGGTGACATGTCCTTGCCGTAGCCGGACTGCCGGCACCCCCCGTGGGGCATCTCGCTGACGATCGGGATGTGGTCGTTGACCCACACGCACCCCGCGCGCAGCTCCCGGGTGGCCCGGTTCGCCCGGAACACGTCCCGGGTCCACACGGACGCGGCGAGCCCGTAGGGGGTGTCGTTGGCGAGCCGGATGCCCTCGTCGTCGCTGTCGAAGGGCAGGGCCACCAGGACGGGGCCGAAGATCTCGGACCGGACGATCTCGCTGTCCTGGGGGGCGTCCGCGATCAGGGTGGGGAGATAGTACGCGCCGTCGTACTCCTTGGGGGAGGCTCCGCCGGTGACCACGCGCGCGTACGCGCGTGCACGGTCGACGAAACCCGCGACGCGGTCCCGATGCGCGTGGGTGATCAGCGGGCCGAGGTCGGTGCCGTGCGCGAAGGGGTCGCCCGGCAGGACGCTCTCCATGAGGGCGGCCGTCCGCTCCACGAACGCGTCGTACAGCGGCCTCTGCACGTACGCGCGCGTGGCGGCCGTGCAGTCCTGGCCGCCGTTGATCAGCGCGCCCGCGACGGCGCCCTGCGCGGCGGCCTCCAGGTCGGCGTCGTCGTGCACCAGGAACGGCGCCTTGCCGCCCAGCTCCAGATGGACGCGCTTGACGGTCTCCGAGGCGACCCGCGCGATGTGCTTGCCGACGGCCGTGGAGCCCGTGAACGACGTCATCGCGACGTCCGGGTGCGCGACCAGGTGCTCCCCGGCCTCCCTCCCGGTGCCGCTGACGACGTTGACGACGCCGTCGGGGATTCAAGCGTCCGTGACCGCCTGGGCGAACATCAGCGCCGTCAGGGGGGTCAGCTCGGAGGGCTTCAGGACGATCGTGTTGCCCGCCGCGATCGCCGGGAGGATCTTCCAGGCGGCCATCTGGAGGGGGTAGTTCCAGGGGGCGATGGAGCCGACGACGCCGAGCGCCTCGCGCCGTACGTACGACGTGTGGTCCGCCGAGTACTCGCCGGCCGCCTGGCCCTGGAGGTGGCGGGCCGCGCCCGCGAAGAACGCGGTGTTGTCGATCGTGCCGGGGACGTCGAACTCGCGCGTCAGTCTGAGGGGTTTGCCGCACTGGAGCGACTCCGCGCGGGCGAGGTCCTCCGCGCGGTCGGCCAGGGTGGCGGCGAGGCGGTGCAGGGCGTCGGAGCGGTCGCCGGGGGTGGCGCCGGACCAGGCGGGGAAGGCGGCCCGGGCGGCGGCCACGGCGTCGTCGACGTCGGCCGGGGAGGCGAGGGCGTAGGTGAGGACGGGGGCGGCGGTGGCGGGGTCGACGACCGTGTGGGTGTCCGGGGAGGTGCCGGGGGTGAGGCGGCCCGCGATGTACTGGGCGCCCTCGGTGGCGTACGGGATTTCCTGGGCGAAACGTTCCCTCGCGGGGAAGGTGTCCTGCATGCCGTTCTCCTCCACCTTCGCCCCACTCTTGACGTTCGACGCGTGGGCGTAGCTCTGGTCGGATTTGAGTGCTGATCCTGACAGAGCGATGGCACCCCAACAAGTGATTCCGTTGTTGCCTTTTGGTTACGCGACGGAATCTGTCGATCGGCGGGTTGGAGAAGGGGTGTCGAGGAGGGCCGGGGCGGGAAATCCCGGCCGGATTGTCAGTGGCGGCTGCGATGCTGTCGGGCATGGAGAAGATCGATTCCCGGGAGGCGCTGACGCGGGCCGTCCGGGCGGGCGCGAAGGTCAAGTATCTGCACTTCTGGGGGCACCGGCCGAGTGCCGACGGGCGGGTCGGGGCGGGGTGCCTCAGCCAGTGGTGGGAGTCGCCGTTCACCGTGGCCGGGGTGGACTACGCGACGGCCGAGCACTGGATGATGGCCGAGAAGGCGCGGCTGTTCGGGGACGCGGAGGCGGAGGCGCGGGTGCTCGCGGCGGGGCATCCGTCCGTCGCGAAGAAAGCCGGGCGGCTCGTCCGGGGGTTCGACGACGCGGTGTGGGCTCGGGAGCGGTTCCGGATCGTCGTCGAGGGGAGCGTCCACAAGTTCCGGTCGGACCCCGCGCTGCGGGAGTTCCTGGTCGGCACCGGAAAGCGGGTGCTGGTCGAGGCCAGTCCGGTGGACTCGGTGTGGGGGATCGGGCTGGGTGCGCGGGATGCGGGAGCCGATGATCCTGAGCGGTGGAAGGGGTTGAATCTGCTGGGGTTCGCGTTGATGGAGGCGCGGGAGAGGGTGCGGGGAGAGGGGTTGTAGGGGGCAGGGGGCACAGGGGGCTTGTGGGGCGGGCCGGGTTGCGCGGCGCCGGGTTTCCGTACGGCCGTGACCAGCGTGTCGAGCTGCCCCCTGATCCGGGCGGCCGTGAGGTGGTCGAAGTAGTCCCGGGAGCTGATGGGGGAGGACGGCGCCGGCGCCGCAGATGTGCGTGACCGCCTCCTCCCTCCCCGCGGCCGGGGACGTGACGACAACCCCGGCCGCGTACCCGTCGTGGGTGCGGCCGGCGTCCTCGTCGGCGGGAGTGGGTGCCCGAGCTCTCAGGCCATGATCATCAGTACGGCCATGCCCACCGACAGCAAGATCCCCGCGACGCCGCAGATGATGCCGGCGAGGGCGTGGCCGCCGTTCGTCGCCTCGCCTCGGGCGGCTTTGCGGCGGCCGAGGATGCCGAGGACCACGCCCAGGACGCCGAGGACGAACGCGACCGGCCAGAGGCAGAAGCCGAGGGCGCCCAGGATGCCGGTGACCATGGCGGAGGTGCCCATGCCGTTGCTGGGGGGTGCGGCGGGCCAGCCGTAGGGGGTGGGGAAGCCGGGGATTCCCGGTGCGGGCATGCCGAGGGCTGCCGGGCCGGCGCCCGGTATGCCCGGGGCGGGGGCGCCGGGGAACGGTATGCCCTGGGTGGGCGGTGCGCCGTACGGCGTCGGGTAGGGGTAGGGCGCCGGGTAGCCGTAGGGCGGTTGGCCGGGGCCGTCCGGGGCTATGGGGGGTGGGGGGACGTGGCTGGTGTGGGGCTGGGGGGTCGGGTACGGAGGCGGGGTGCTGCCGGGCGGGGCCGTGAAAGGGGTGGGGGGTGGGTAGGCGCCGGGTTGTGGAGTGGGGGCGTTCGGGGCGGCGAAAGGGTTCGGCGGAGGGTACGCGGCCGGGGGTGGGGTGTCGTTCGTCGGGGGCGCGAAGGGGTTCGCCGGGGGTTCGGGGGTGGGTGGGGTCGTCGGGGAGGTGACCGTTCGGTGGTCGTGCACCGACGGGGGGTGGGTCTCGGCGGCGGGTGGGGGCGGGGTGTCGTGCGTGGGGCCGTCGAGGACCGTGGGGGTGGGGGGTGTCTTCGGGGCCGGGGTGCCCTGTTCCTCCACCACCGGTGGGGGGCTCAGCGGTACGCCGGAGCCGTACGTGCCGTCGGCGGGCGGGGCCCAGGGGATGGTGGGAGGCGTCGCGGAGTCGTCCGGGGACGTCGAGGAGGGCGGCGTGGATGCCGTCGCGCTCGCCGGCGTCGTACCGCTCGTGGCTTCCTTCACCGCCGGAGGCACCCACGGGCCGGGCCCCGGTACCTCGTCGTGAGGCCCGTTGTCGCCCGGCCGGGCGGACTCGGGCTTGCCGTCCTGAGGCTCGCCCTCCCCGGACCCGATGCCCTGGGGCACACCGTCCTCGGGCCCGCCACTTTGAAGCCCACCGATCCCGGGTGCCTTGTCCTGAGGCTCACCGTCCTCGGGCCGACCGCCCCCCGGCACCTCGTCCTGAGCCCCGCCGTTGCCAGGCTCACCGGGCCCGTGGCCACCGGCCTGGAGTCCGCTGCTCCCGGGCCCGCCGCTCTGCGCCGCACCGCCCGTCGGCGTCCTCCCCCGAACCCCCTCCCCCGCGACCTCCGACGGGCCCCCCGACCCCTCGACCCCCGGCCCCTCCTGCACGTTCTCCGTCATCCGCCCGCCCCTCTCGTACGTCCGGCCATGCTAAATCCCCCCTCCGTCCGCTCACTCGCCGCCCTAGGATGATCGGGAGCAGACGATCAGCCGATCACCCGCGCCCGGGGCCGGACCCCGGAGGCGCTGTCCCGGAGGGACCCATGAGCAACGCCGTACCTGCCGCATCTCACGACCTGAGCGCTTTCATCGCGGGCCTGCCGAAGGCAGAGCTGCATGTGCATCACGTGGGGTCGGCCTCCCCGAGGATCGTCGCGGAGCTGGCGGCCCGGCACCCGGACTCGGCGGTGCCGACGGACCCGGAGGCGCTGGCCGACTACTTCAGCTTCACGGACTTCGCGCACTTCATCGAGGTGTACCTGTCGGTCGTGGACGTGATCCGCACGCCGGAGGACGTCCGCCTGCTGACGTACGAGGTCGCGCGGGAGCTGTCCCGGCAGCAGGTGCGGTACGCGGAGCTGACGATCACGCCGTACTCCTCGACCCGGCGCGGCATCGACCCGAAGGCGTTCATGGACGCGATCGAGGACGCCCGCAAGGCCGCGGAGAAGGAGCTCGGCACCGTCCTGCGCTGGTGCTTCGACATTCCCGGCGAGGCCGGCCTCGCGGCGGCCGAGGAGACCGTCCGGCTCGCGACGGACGACCGGCTGCGCCCCGAGGGCCTCGTCTCCTTCGGGCTCGGCGGGCCCGAGATCGGCGTACCCCGACCGCAGTTCAAGCCGTACTTCGACCGGGCGATCGCCGCGGGTCTGCGCTCCGCCCCGCACGCGGGGGAGACGACCGGGCCGGAGACCGTCTGGGACGCCCTGACCTATCTACGTGCTGAACGCATCGGCCACGGCACGAGTTCCGCCCAGGACGAGAAACTTCTCGCCCACCTCGCGGCCGAGCGCATCCCGCTGGAGGTCTGCCCGACGTCGAACATCGCGACCCGCGCGGTGGCGACCCTGGACGAGCACCCGATCAAGGAGTTCGTGCGCGCCGGGGTGCTGGTGACGATCAACTCGGACGACCCGCCGATGTTCGGCACGGACCTGAACAACGAGTACGCCGTCGCCGCCCGTCTCCTGGGTCTCGACGAGCGCGGGGTCGCGGCTCTCGCGAAGAACGCGGTCGACGCGGCGTTCCTCGACGACGCCGGCAAGGCGCGGATCAACGACGAGATCGACACCTACACCTCCGAATGGCTCGCTCCCTGACGACCTGGACAGCCGCGGCAGTCGTGAACGGCCGTGGCGGTCGTGACAGCCGTGACAATGGCCGTATGCAGACCCTGACGGCCGTGGCCCACCGCGGCGATCCCTACCGCTTCCGGGAGAACACCCTCGACTCGCTGCGCTCCGCGCTGACCCAAGGCGCGGACGCGGTCGAGATCGACGTACGGCTGACGCGGGACGGTGTGCCGGTCCTCCTGCACGATGAGACGCTCGACCGGCTCTGGGAGGTTGAGCGCCCGCTGCGGTCTCTTTCGGCGGCCGAGGTGCGCGGGATGACCGAGGGCGGTGTGCCGACGCTCACGGAAGCGCTCGCGGCAACGGCGGGCTCCCGCGTGATGGTCGATCTGCCGGGTACGCGGGACGTCCGGGTCGCCCGGCGGGTCGTCGACGCGGTCCGGGAGGCGGGGGCCGCCGACCGGGTGTACTACTGCGCCGACGCGCAGGCGATGCTGGCGGTCCGCGCGGCCGACCCCTCGGCGGAGATCGCCCTCACGCACACCTCCCTCGCGCCCATCCGCCCCACCCTCCTCGCCGCGATCCGCCCCCGCTGGCTCAACTACCGCTTCTCACTGGTCGACCGCCCCCTCGCGGAACACGTCCACCGCACCGGCCACCTCCTCTCCGTCTGGACCCCCGACACCCGCCGCTCCCTGCGGAAGCTGATCGATCTGGGGGTCGACTCGATCACGACGAACCGGATCGACGTGCTGCACGGATTGCGGGGCGGGGAGTAGCAAGTGGTGTGGGGCGGAGGGTAGTTGGGTGGGACGGCTCGGCGGTACGACGACGTGGCCCGCCGCCCTCACCCCCGCCCCCACGCATACGGCACCGGCGGCGCGATCGCCTGTGCGTCCGCCCCCTCCCCCACCCACAGCCGGATCAGCAGCGCGGCCGTCGCCTCGACGAGGCCCGCCCGGTCAACTCCCCCCGCGTACAAGGGATCGCACCCGATCTCGCGCACGAGCCGGCGTACGACGTCGAGGGCCCCGGCGTCGTCCCCGCAGAGGGGGACCGCGAGCGGGCGGCCCTCGAAGACGGGCGGGGTGAGGCGCCAGACGTCGGCGTGGCACAGGTTGAACGCCTTGACCACGTGGGCAGTTGGCGCGGCGACGGCGATGCGCTCGGCGACGGACGGTCCGGCGGCGGTCGTCAGGGTGAAGCCGGGTGCGGTGACCGCGTTGACGCAGTCCACCAACACCCGTCCCCGCAGGGCGTCCTGGAGTCCGCTCACCACTTCCACGACCGCCGGGTAGGGCAGCGCGAGCAGCACCGCGTCCGTGCCGAACTCGGCTGCCTCTTCGAGGGACACGGCCCCGGAGCGGCCCCCGGCGAGCACCTCGTGTCCGGCGCGGCGCCACTGCGTGCCGAGCGCGTCCGCCATGCCGCCGGTGCCGAGAATTCCGATCCTCACGATGCCAACTCCCTTACGCAGAAGACGATTCACCTGACGTTAGGGAGCGGCTCGGGCACCATCCGGTACGTGACGACCGAGCTATCCTTCCTCGCCGACTGCCCTGCCCGTCTCGCCTTCGACCTGCTCGCGCACACCTGGGACCCGGTGACGCTGTGGGCGCTGCGCAGCGGCCCGGTGCGTCATGGACAACTGCGCGTGCGGATCGGGGGGATCAGCGCGAAGGTCCTCACGGAGACCGTGCGCAGGCTGGAGTTCAACGGCCTCGTCGCCCGGGACGCGCGCGGCGCGTACGAACTGACGCCCCTGGGGCGGACGTTGCTGCCCGCGCTCGATGCCCTCGGGGTGTGGGCCGTGGACCACGGGGACGCCGTGCTGGAGGCGCAGGACGGTCACACGTCGGAGCGCTGAGGGACGGTCGCGGGGTCGACTGGCGTGGAGCGGGTGAGGTATTGGGGTACGGGGGTGTCGTCGTCGCCGGTGTCGCGGACGATGCCGTAGCGGATCGCGTCCTGCGGCGGGCCGTACGCGATGTCCTTCTCGATCTCCTCGCGGGTGGAGGGGAAGACGATGATGCCGTAGTCGGCGCCGCGTTCGTTGACGGTGAGGGTGACGGAGCCGTCGAGGTAGAAGTACTCGTTCTGCCACATCTGTTGGGTCCCGTCGGGCAGGACGGCGTAGCCGATGGCGGGCCCGCCCATGCCGGTCGCGTAGCCGTCGGGGGCGCCGGCCATCGGGTCGTCCATCCGGCGTCCGCCGCCGGAGGCGACGTGGAAGACCTTGCCCTTGAGCCCGGTCCAACTGGGCATGACGAGCGCGCCCGGCCGGGACTTGGGCGAGATCTGCCAGCGGACGAGGACGTATCCCTGTCCGCTCAAGTCGACGTGGTCGCCCCGGTGTTGCATGACCGCCTTGGCGCCACCGCTGCTCGTGACGCCGGACGCGGGCCGCTGCGGAAGGGTCCCCGGCGGGGTGCCGGGGTTCGGCGCGCTGTCGACGGCGTCGACGACGCTGCCGTACACGGCGCTCTTCGTCGAGGGTGTCGCGCTCGGACTCGGTGACGGGGAAGGCGAGTTGGACGGGGTCGGGGTGGGGGTGGCGGCGGGCGAGGCAGACGGGCGGGTGTCGGCCGTGGGGGCGATCGCGGCGCGCTTCGGCGGGTCGTCCGGGGTCTGGACGACGACGTAGGCGCCGCCGGCGATCAGGGTCGCGCCCGCCGTGACCGCGACGGCCGGTTTGGTGAGCGCCCCCACGACCTTCGCCGACCAGCCCATCCCGGTGGCCGCGACCGCCGTCTTCCCGCCCAGAGTCAGCGAGAGCGTGAAGCCGAGCGGGACGGGGACGAGGGCGATGCCGACGAGGAGCCGTTCGGCGGGGACGACGGGTTCGCGGGTGTCGCCGCAGTAGGCGCAGCCCCGGATGTGCCGGGCGAGCCGTTTGCGCCAGACGGAGTCGGGGCGGCCGTGCCAACGGGCGGTCAGGTCACGGAGGTCGGGGCACGCGCCGGCCAGCGCGCGGACGATGCCCCGGGAGGTCTCCAGCCGTTCCTTGACGCGCTGGACGCGGACGGCGGCGTGCTGGCGGCTGATGCCGACGGCGGCGGCGAGTTCACGCCGGGTGAGTTCGCCGGAGACCTCCAGCCACCACAGGGAGAGGAGTTGGCGGTCCTCGGGGTCCAACCAGGGGACGGCCTCGGCGACTTCCTTACGCTGACCCTCCAACTGGAGTCTTAGGACGGCGAGTTCGGCGAAGTCCGCCGTGTCGTGCGGGGTGGTGTCGTTCTCGTCGAGGCGCTGGGGCGGGGTGCGGCGGCGGGCGCGGTCGCGGATCTGGCGCATGGCGATCGCGACGAGCCAGGAGCGGAAGCTGTCCGGGTCGCGCAGGGAGCCGAGGTTGCCGACGGCCCTCAGCATCGTCTCCTGGACGACGTCGTCGACGTCCGCGTGGCCGTTGAGCGCTCTGCCGACGATGTTGTAGACGAGCGGCAGCCAGCCGTGGACCAGCTCGTCCAGCGCCCGGCGGTCGCCCTCCTGGGCGGCGGCGATCACGACGGCCCAGTCGTCACCGGTCCGCCCGTTCGCACCGCCGCGCCGGGCTCGCCCGCCCGCTTCCATTCTCATACCAGCACCTTTTCAGCCAGGGTCGGGCTGTTGGCAATGTCGGGGATCACAGGTGGGGACGGGGTGGGGGGTGTGTGGATAACACTTTTCCGGGGTGTGACCGCTGCTTTGTGGCCGGGCGCGGGCTTCTTCCTCACGGCGGACGCCTCGACGCCGCCTTCTTCGCAGCTGGCGCCCCGCCCTCGTCGGCCCTTTGACCTAGCTCGTTCGGGTGTGCCGGGGCTGTGGGGCGGGGCCTCTAGGAGTTGTCTTCAAAGGTCACGCCCACATCAGGAGTGAGGCAAGGGTGACGGCGGCCTGGTAGGACTCGGCGGTCTTCTCGTAGCGG
>NZ_JBEXLS010000039.1:0-23414 GCF_040610055.1 Streptomyces sp. NPDC004539
TAACCATGACGCGCGAAATTGCGCGCCAGGTTACGGCCCATGACCCCGAGGCCGGTCACGCCGATCGATGCGGAAGCGCTCATGTGCTGTACCTGTCCCCTGCGTGGGTGAGTCCGTCACCGTCAAGTACGCACGTGAGGCGGGTCTTTCTCGATACGGCGCAGATCCGGGCGTTCCCCGACGGCTGCCCGCGCCCCCTCAGTAGAGGTCGTCGACCTTGAGATCCGGCCCCACGACCAGGTTCACGACCCCCGCCGAAGCCTCCCCGGACGCCGCCGCGGTCACCTTCCCGCCGAGGCGCGTCATGAGGGCGCGCGCGCCGGTGTCGTCCGCGCCCTGGGCGTACTGGACGGACGTCGTCGAGACGGTGGACGGGGCGTTTCCGGTGGAAACGACGGTGAAACCGTTTGCCCGGAGTTTCTCCGCGACGGCCGCCGCCCGCCCGGAGACCCCGGTGCCGTTGAGCACCTTGACCTTCACGGCGGACGCGTAGACGAGGTTCTTCGTCTTCGCCGCGAGCGCGTCCTTCGTCGTCTCCTGGTCCTTGGCCAGCGCGGTGAACAGGTCGGCGGCCTGCGGGTACTGCCAGACGACGTTGGCCCGGTCGGTCGGCACGTCCGCCTCGCGCGGGTAGTTGGGGACCGTGAGGAAGGAGAGCCGGTCGCTCGGGATGCCCTGGAGTTCGGAGGCGAGCGAGTAGAGCGGCTTGATGCCGGCCATGTCCGGGTCCGTCGTCAGCGACTTGGTGGCCGCGTTCAGGAAGCCGTACATCGCGTCGGGGCTGCCCAGTTTGGACTTGGCCTTCTTGGCGAGGGCGTCCATGAACTCCTGCTGACGGCCGATACGTCCGATGTCGGAGTTGTCGCCGACGCCGTAGCGGGCGCGGACGTAGCCGAGGGACGTCTCGCCGTCGATGGTCTGGCAGCCGGCCGGGAGGTTCAACTTGGCCTTGGGGGAACGGATCGCGGTCTTCGGGCAGACCTCTATGCCCTCCAGCGCGTCGACCATGCCCTTGAAGCCGGAGAAGTCGACGGACATGAAGTGGTCGATGCGCAGCCCGGTGTTCTCCTCGACGGTCTTGATCGAGCAGGCGGCGGCCCCCGCGACCTCCCCGCTCGTCCCGCCCAGCGCGAACGCCTCGTTGATCTTGAAGTGGTGCTCCTCCGACTTGGCGCCGTTCCCCTTGTCGCAGGCGGGAATCCGCACCCACGAGTCGCGCGGGAACGACAGCACGGACGCCCACTTGCGGTCGGCCGGGATGTGCAGGACTAGCAGCGTGTCCGACTGCATCGTCGTCAGGTCCTTGTTGTTGCCGTAGCCGGAGTTGGCGCCGTCACGGCTGTCCGAACCGACGATCATGATGTTCTTGGAACCCGGGCTGAGGTTCTCGGGCCGGTCGCCGCCGATCTTGTCGTCGACGTCGGCGGAGGTGATGTTCCCGTTCAACTGCTGGTAGATCCAGGTGCCGGCCCCCGCGACCCCCAGTACGCCGACGCACAGGACACCGGCGCTCCAGGCCAGCACCCGCCCTCGCCGCGTCAGGCGGACATCCGCCTTGCGCTTCCCCACGCCGTTCCTCCGCTCCCCCAGGCTCGTTCGGAGCTCCGCCTCCACTCGGCACGGACGCCCCACAGACAACAGACGACCCAGACATCAGGTTTCGTTGCCCTGGGAATGACCAATTCTTTTCCAGTACGACTGTTACCGCACATCCCGTTCATCTCACCCGCCTCTTACGATGATCAACAGGCACCTCACAGCCATCATCAGGGGGATCGATGAACTCCGTCAGCATGCGCGGACGTTGGCGCGGACGGCGGCGCCTCGGCGCCGGTACGGCCGTCGCCGCGTCGCTCGCGCTCGCCGCTCTCGCGGTCGTTCCGGCGCAGGCCGACGAGCAGACCGACCAGTTGTGGATCAACGCGCCGACCGACCGTCCGGTGACGGTCGCGCCGGCCTCGGGGGACGCGATCGCCCAGTCGATCCCCGTCGGCCTCTACCACGACAACGGCAACTTCACGGTGAGTGACGCCAAGTTGACGGTCGACGTCTCCGGACTCGCCGGTGTCGCCGAGGTGTTGTGGCCGTCGAACTGCGCCCCCAGCGGGACGTCGGCGGTCTGTGAGGTGGGCGACGTACCGGTCCTGCGCGCCGGGTTCGTCCCCCAAGTGGCCCTGAAGATACGGTCGTTGCCGGGTGCCGCGGTCGGTGCCGCCGGGCGGATCACGTACGCCGCCGAGGCGACCGGCGGCCCCGACGGGACGCTCGTCGCGCCGGCCGACTCCTTCGAGACGGACGTCACCGTCGGCACCGGTCCCGACCTGAGCCTCCCGACGTACCCCGATCTCACGGGAGTTCAGCCCGGGACGACGGTCGACGTGCCGTTCGGCGTCACCAACCACGGTGACCAGGCCGCGAACGGCTACACCCTCCAGATGTGGACGTCGTACGGGCTCGACCTCGCGACGGCCTACCCGCAGTGCTCGTCCGAGGACATCTCCGGCTTCCTCGTCCACTACACCTGCGCGTTCGACACGGTCGTCCAGCCCGGTGAGACGGCCCCGCTGCCGCAGCCGCTGAAGGTCGCCGTCACGTCGCACGCCCTCGACGAGCGGTTCGACTTCTCCGTCGACACGGCAGCCGGGCAGAGCGAGTTGTGGCCCTCCGACAACGGCACGGGCCGGCTGATCCAGGCGGACAACACGGCGGACTTCGCGGTCTCCGGGTCCTACGCGGGCGGGGCGGCCGGGGAGACCGTCGGCCTCACCGCGCGGCTCACCGACAACGGGCCCGCCTGGGTCGCCAACATCCGCTCCGGGGACCCGGTCGCCGTACTCGACGTGACGCTGCCCGCCGGGACGAGCGCGGTGAGCGTGCCGGACGGGTGCAGGGCGCGGGGAGCCTCGTACGCCTGCGAGTTGGGGATTCTGATCAAGCCGGGGCAGACCGTCGAGTTCCCGTTCACGGTGCGGGTCGACAGTGTCGTGCCCGGGGCCAAGGGGAGCGTGTCGGCGCGGCCGTCGTACGGGACGGGGTTCTCGTTCGACCCCGACACGTCCAACAACTCGGCTGAGTTCTGAGGAGGGTTGGGGCGCCCTGGGGGTTGGGGCGCCCCAAGTCGTCTCGTGTTACGGCGCGTTGATCAGGTCCACCGGCGGGACGCTGACCGTGCGCGCGCCCTCCGTGCCGCCGAGGGTGACCTTGCGCAGGGAGACGTTGTTCTTCAGGTCCGTCTCCTGGAGGCGGTTGGCCGGGTTCGCCTTCACCTCAATGTAGTACGTCCCGTTCGGCAGGCCCGTGACGTCGAAGGACTGGCCCGGACGGTACTGGGTGTAGGTGTCACCGGAGCCGACGTCCAGCACCTCGCGCACCGAGATCGAGTTCTGCTGTCCACAGGCGGTGGACAAGTCGGTGTTGTACGGGTGCCAGTTGGCGTTCTTCACCGTGTAGTCGACGGCGTCCGTGTTGGCGAGGCAGAACGCCTCCTTGCCGCTGCGGACCTCCTTCGTGCGGTCCTCGCTCAGCAGGCGGTAGCTCGCGAAGTCCGTGAAGTGCCAGTGCTCGTGGCCGATGCGGGGGTCCCACTCCATCGTGCCGGCCGGGGTGTAGCCGACCTGCTTGCCGTTCGCGTCGTAGAAGTACTGGTAGGAGTCCATGAGTTCGGCGCCGGGCTTGCGGAAGCCGTCGACGACGAGGGGGGCCGGACCGGCGTTCCAGACGTTCGCGCTGAACGCGAGGTAGTCCTTGCCCGGGACGTCGCCGTCCTCGCCGTCGGTGATCTGGATGTCCCAGGCCGGGAGCGAACGCAGGTCGGGCTTGGGGACGTTGGCGGGGACGCCGGCCTTGCCGGTCGGCTTGGCGGCGTTCGCCCGCAGCCCGGGGGCGATGCGGGAGCCGTCCGTGTGGCCCTTGCCGTCGCCCAGGTGGTGGGCCTGGCCGCGGGCTTCGAGGGCGTGCGAGAGGGCGGGCGGGGTGGGGGCGTCGGCGCCGCGCGGGCCGTAATGGTGGGCGGCACCAGGGGTGTTGGCCTCGTGGCCGGCGTGCCCGGCGCTCTGCGGGGAGCGCAGGCCCTGGCCGCCGCCGCCCTTCTGCTCCCGCACCGTCACCTTCACGGTCGCCTGGTCGTTCGGGATGCCGAAGAGGTCGCGGTACTTCTTCGCGACGGAGACCTTCGCGGTGTACTCGCCGGCCGCGAGGTCGACCGGCTTGTCGTAGTCGACGGCCGAGGTGTTGGCGGCCCAGCCCTGCTCGACGCCCCAGACGGAGCCCAGGGTGAAGGGGTTGGTGGGGCAGCTCTGCGGGTAGTGCGAGGTCGCCGGGGCGTCCGGGCGGAGCCGGCCCGAGGCGTTGTTCGGGCAGAACGTGCCGCTGCTCTTCGTGACCTCCTTGCCGGAGGCGTCCGTCAGGGACACCTCGACGAAGTCCGGGAGGCCCTTGAAGTCCTTGACGAGGCCCGCCGGGAGGTTCTTCGTCGTGACCTTCTTGCCGTCCCGCAGGATCTGCTGGGCAACGATCTGGTCCTTGTACGACTTGCGGGTCACCTTGAATTCGAGGGGCGCGTTGTCGACGGTCAGGTAGGTGCCGAGGTCGAGATAGACGCCCGATTCCCCCTCCCACCTGTCGATGACGACGGCCTTCGACGCGGCGACGAGCTTCAGTTGGGGCTGGCCCGGCTTGGCCGCCGGGGCGGCGCCGGCGCCGGGTGCGGTGGCGGCCACCGCCGCCACGACGGTGAGCGCGGCCCCCGCGGCCAGTGCCGCGCGCTTCAGTTGCCTGTGGTTGTGCTGACTGGTCATCGGTTCCTCGTCCGTTCCTAGCCTGCGGGTGCGCCTGGTCCTGGCCACCCGGACCGAACAGCCCCAGCTCGGCCCCCACCCCACGAACCACTGCGACGCGTCCCCACGCGCCCCTGGGATCGGGCCCGACCTATGAGCACCCTGTGAGACAGCCTTTCGCCGACCCCGGTTGCCTCCACCCCCAAGAAGGTCAATTTCTCAACCCCCTGATCACCAAGGGGCGTTATCCGGTCGGTCAAGGTCATCCTGTGGGGGCGGGCGATC
Source organism: Streptomyces sp. NPDC004539 (assembly GCF_040610055.1). Lineage (NCBI taxonomy): Bacteria > Bacillati > Actinomycetota > Actinomycetes > Kitasatosporales > Streptomycetaceae > Streptomyces > Streptomyces sp. NPDC004539. The sequence continues at coordinate 5,061 of NZ_JBEXLS010000039.1, forward strand.
ACCGATGATCTCCGGGCCGGGTGCGGGGGCGCCGGGGGCGGGGCGCCGGGCGGGTCACGGCAACCGCCCTGGGCGGTCGGCCCGCTTCGATACGACGCCGGCCCGCGCCCCCACCCTCCCGTTACAGCCGCCACTCCTCCCGGTACGAGGGATGCTCGTAGTACGCCTGAGCCAGCACCCGCAACGCGTACCCCACCCCCGCCCGCCGCGCGTCCCCCGCCGTCATCCCCTCGTACTCCCGAGCCAGCGCGTCGACGAGGTCCAGCATCGGAAGGTGGCTGTCGAGCAGCGCGTCCCCGCCGAAGCGGTGCGCGACCTCGGCGTACGCGTGGTTGTCCTCCTCGTAGCGGGCGTGGAGGAATCCGAGGAGGGCGTCGTCCATGGGGTGCTCCTGTCGCTGGAGATGATGTGCGGATGACCGGAATCGTGGATCGCGGGGACTACGGCGTAGGGGTGACCCCCTGGGACGACCCGGAGTGGCGCGCCGAAGTGCTGGAGTGGGTGCGGGGGGTACTGGGGGACGACGCCGTCCAGGGTGACGTACGTCTGCGGCCCTGGTCCGTCCTGATCCGTTTCGGGGGCGTCTGGTTCAAGGCGAACCCCCGGGGCAGCCGGTTCGAGGCGGGGCTGGGGGAGGGGCTGGCGAGGTGGGTGCCGGGGAGGGTGCTCACGCCGGTGCGGGTGTGGGCCGAGCGGGGCTGGGCGCTGTGGCCGCACGGCGGCACGGTGATGAGGGACGCGGACGGCACCCCGCCGAACCTGCCGGCGTGGGAGGGGATGCTCCGCCAGTACGCGGCCCTGCAAAGGGAGGTGACCCCTCACGTCCCCGAGATCGAACACCTCGGCGTCCCCTCCGCCCGCCCCAGCGACATCCCGGCCCTCTTCGACCGCCTGACCGACGAGAACCCCACCCTGGACAGCACGGCCAGAGCCGGCCTCCTGGCGAACCGCCCCCGCCTGAAGGACTGGTGCGACGAACTCTCCGAAAGCCCCGTCCCCACCACCCTCGACCACTCCGACCTCCAGGACTCCCAGGTCCTCTCCCACCCCCCGTACCACCAGTTCACCTTCTTCGACTGGGGCGACGCCACGATCGCCCACCCCTTCGCGAGCCTCCTCGTCCCCCTCCGCGTGGCCACCCGCCACCACGGCTCCCGAGCCGCCACCCGCCTCCGCGACGCCTACCTCACCCCCTGGACCGACACCGGCCTCCCCACCCCCGCCCTCCACCGCACCACCACCCTCGCCTGCCGCCTCGCCGCCGTCGCCCGAGCCGCCGCCTGGACCCACGTCTTCCCCACCCCGCACGGCACACCCCCGGAGAACCTGAGAGCGGCGGCGGCCTGGCTCCACGAACCGTTCACCGGACCCACGCCGTGACAGCCGAGTCCGCCCCCCTCGACGACAAACAGGCCCCGGCCGCGTCAGCGGTCAGGGCCCGTTCGATCACCTACCTACCGCACACGGCGGCACACCTCAGACGTTGACCCCGAAGTCCTGCGCGATCCCCGCGAGACCGGACGCGTAGCCCTGGCCGACCGCGCGGAACTTCCACTCCGCGCCGTTGCGGTAGAGCTCGCCGAAGACCATCGCGGTCTCCGTCGCCGCGTCCTCGGAGAGGTCGTAGCGGGCGATCTCGGCGCCGCCGGCCTGGTTGAGGATGCGGATGTACGCGTTGCGGACCTGGCCGAAGTTCTGCGAGCGGTTCTCCGCGTCGTAGATGGAGACCGGGAAGACGATCTTCTCGACGTCGGCGGGGAGGCCCGCGAGGTTGACGTTGATCGACTCGTCGTCGCCGTCGCCCTCGCCCGTGCGGTTGTCGCCGTTGTGGACGATCGAGTTGTCCGGGGTCTGCTTGTTGTTGAAGAAGACGAAGTGGGCGTCGGAGTAGACCTTGCCCGCCGGGTTGACCGCGATCGCGGACGCGTCGAGGTCGAAGTCCGTGCCGGTGGTGGTACGGACGTCCCAGCCGAGGCCCACGGTGACGGCGGTCAGGCCCGGTGCCTCCTTGGTGAGCGAGACGTTGCCACCCTTGGACAGGCTTACAGCCATGGTTGGGAGTCCTTCCCTGTTGTGTACGTCGAGTCGTGCCGTATGGCGTGAACCTACAGCTACCCCCTTGAACGCCCCAGGGTGCCGCGAAGGTTCCCGCCCCCTTTACTTTCTTTACCTCTAAAACCAGGTGACTCCCGGGGCTCCCCGCCGCACCATGGAACGCATGTCCGGTCCCTATCCCATCAGAGGCTCCGTCTCCCTCCCGGAGGCCGAGCTGACGTGGCGTTTCTCGCGGTCGTCGGGACCGGGCGGGCAACACGTCAACACGAGCGACACGCAGGTGGAGCTCCGTTTCGACCTCGCCCGCACGGAGTCCCTCCCGCCCGTCTGGAAGGCCCGCGCGCTGGAGCGCCTCGCCGCCCGCCTCGTCGACGGCGTCGTCGTCGTCCGCGCCTCCGAGCACCGTTCGCAGTGGCGCAACCGCGAAGCGGCGGCCGTCCGCCTCGCCTCCCTCCTCGCGGAGGCGACCGCCCCGCCCCCCAAACAACGCCGCCCCACCCGCATCCCCCGCGGCATCAACGAACGCCGCCTCCGCGAGAAGAAGGCCCGCGCGGAGACGAAACGGGGCAGGACGGGCCGGGACTGGTAGCCGAGGGGGGCTGCGCAGAGGGCCGTCGTACGCATGCCGGATACGACACCGGCGAGCGCGCGCCGTCTCCGTACCCCTTACCTCGTATTACGTCGTACCCGTCCCCCTCACCCCAGCCCCAGCACCCCCACGACCTCCTCCTCCCCCTCCTCGCCCACGACCTCCCCGTTCTTCCGGAACCCCAGCCCCAGATAGAACTCCTCGGGCCCGTGTTCCCCGGTGTGCCAGGTGACGTAGAACTCCTCCGTCCCCCGCCGCCGCAGCTCCTCCGCGACCGCCCGCACGGCGAACCGCCCATACCCCTTGCCCTGCTCCCCGGCCGCGATGTTCAGCCGCCACAGCCCCGACCGCCGCAGCGACCCCCCGTCCTCGCGCCAGTCGACGTCGATGAAGGCCATGAGGAAGCCGACGGCCCGCTCCCCGTCGACGATGAGCCGGGGCCAGGCGACACCGGGGTGGACGTACGCCTCGGCGAGCGACTTCACCACCGGCGCGACGGCGAACTCCTGCTCGGGCAGCACGGCCACGGCGATCGCTTTCGCGAAGTTGGCCGGCGTGATCTCTTCGAGGCGGGGTGCGGACATGCCCGCACATTAGGCAGGCCGCCGGCTCAAGGGCGAAGCGTTTTCCCGACGCCCGCCGAAGCCTTCCCGATGCCCGCGGCAGTCTTCCCGGCGTCCGCCGAAGCCCTCCCGACGCCTGCCGCGAGCAAGCTGCCCAGCGTCCGCCCCAGCCTTCCCGGCGTCCGTCGCGAGCTGTTCGGCGCCCGCCTCAGCGCTTCCCCGCATCCACAGCCCCCTCGCACCCGCCGGACCGCGCTCCCCAACCCCCGCCCCCCAACCCCCGCCCCCCTCACCCCAGTTGCCGATACCTCCCCCGGAAGTACATCAACGGCCCCCCTTCCGCACTCGGCAGCGCGGCGCCCAGTACCCGCCCGATCACCAGCGTGTGGTCCCCGGCGACCACCCGCTGCTCCGTCCGGCACTCGATGTTCGCCAGCGCCCCGCCCACGAGCGGCGCCCCGCTGACCTCGCCCCGCCGGTAGGGGATGTCCTCGAAGAGGAGCCGGTCGCTGAGCCGCCCCTTCATCGCGAACCGCCCGGCGATGTGCCGCTGGCTCTCGGAGAGGACGGAGACGGCCCACAGGGGCTGCTCGTCGAGGAGATCGTCCATCCGGGAGCCGGTGCGCAGGCTGACGAGGACGAGCGGCGGGTCGAGGGAGACGGACATGAACGCGGTGGCGGTCATGCCGACGTCCTCGGCGGGCGGCGCCGCGGGGTCGTCGGGGTCGAGGGACGGCTCCTGCGCGGTCACCAGCACCACACCACCGGCCAGCCGGGCCATCGCGGCCCGGAACGCGTCGTTGCTCACCCCCTCAGCATGCCTGGCGAGCGGCGGGGCGGGGTTCGGGGAAATGTTCGGCACCCTCGGCACGCTAGTGTCCGCGCACCCCGCCGGACATCGGACTTCGGCCCGAGACGCCTGGCGAAGATGGTCCTACGACCCGCCCCCGCGCCGGGAACCCTCCACGTACAGTAAGCGTTGTCCAAACAGTCGGTAACGGCTTCCGGAGCACTCTGAAAATTGCAGAAACCCCGCCCAATTGTTCATGTTTCGCTGTGACTTGAGTCACAAGGGGCGAGAATTGTTGACCCTGTGTACCGGGTGAGCAGCGCGCTGTGATTCAGTGGCAGTGAAATGGTACGCCGATGAACAACCCTTGATTCGCTGCGAAGTCTCGGGGGGAGGGCGAGCATGGAGACCGAGTCGGAACCTTATGTCCGCCTCGCGTCCCTGCGGCAACTGCACCAGGCGATGGCCGACATGAACACGGCCCGCAGCCTGGCGGACACCTTGCAGACGGTCGCGGACGGGGTCGTGAGCGCCCTGGGCTACGAGCTGGCATGCGTGAACCTCGTACGGAACGACGGCCATCTGGTCGTCGCCGCGTTCGCCGGGAACCCCGCGGCGGAAGCGCTCATCACCGGCCGCGTCGGCTCCCGCGAGTCCTGGGAGCGCCGTCTCGCGATGGGCGAGATGTGGGGCGACCTGGTCTTCATCCCGCACACCGAGGGCTGGGTCCTCGACGACGACGACGTCCCGCAGTGGTACACCGACGGCCCCCCGCCCCGCTTCGAGGACGAGTGGCACCCCTCGGACCGCCTGTTCGCCCCCATGTACACCCCGGCCGCCCCCGGCGGCACCTGCGGCGAGCTGATCGGCGTCCTCTCGGTGGACCGCCCGCGCAACGGCCGCCTGCCCGGCGCCTGGGGCCGCGAGGCGCTCCAGATGTACGCGTTCCAGGCGGCCATAGCCGTCAGCAACGCCCGCCTCAGGTCGAACATCCAGCGCGCCCTGGTCCGTCTGGAGCGCGAGCAGCAGGCGCTGCGGGCGAGCGAGGAATCGTTCCGGGCCGCCTTCGAGAACGCCCCCTCCGGCATGGCCATCGCCGAGATGGGCGGCGAGCAGCACGGCCGAATACTCCGGACCAACGACGCCCTGTGCCGCCTCCTCGGCCGCCCGGCGTCCGCGATGCGCCGCTACGCCTTCTCCGACCTGGTCCACCCGGAGGACATCGGCACCCTCCTGCGGACCTCCCCGGAGGGCGGCCGGGTGGAGGTCCGCCTCGGCCGCCGCGACGGCACGTACCTGTGGGTGTCCCTGCGCAACTCCGTCGTGGCGGACGCCGCCGACGGGCCGCGCTTCCTCCTCACCCACGTCGAGGACATAGAGGACCGCAAGCGCCGCGAGATCCACCTCGCCCACCGCGCCTCCCACGACGCCCTGACGGGCCTGCCCAACTCCGCCGAGCTGCGCGCCCGCCTCTCCGCCCGGATCTGCCGCCGCCCCCAGTCCGGCCACCCCGCAGCGCTCGACGCGATGGACCAGACGTACGGCCCCGGCGCGCACGACGCGAACGGCCACGGCTTCGACTACCACCCCGTGCCCGCGCAGCCGCACGGGCAGACGTCGTACGACGGCTACGACCACCACGTCCACGTCGTCGCCCCCGACGAGGGCGCGCGCGACGACGGCGCGAAGGGGCTCGCCGTCCTCTTCTGCGACCTCGACGGCTTCAAGTCGATCAACGACCGGTTCGGGCACAACGCGGGTGACGCGGTTCTCATCGAGGTCGCCCGGCGGCTCGGCAAGGCGGTCCGCGACGGTGACACGGTCGCGCGGCTCGGCGGCGACGAGTTCGTGATCCTCGCCGACGGCCTCGGCCGCGCCGACGCCACCGACCTGGCCGTCCGCCTGCGCAACGAGATCATCCAGCCCATCCGCGCCGAGGGCCGGGCGGTCCGGGTGGGCGCGAGCTTCGGCATCGGCTGGGCCGAGTGCGGCATGTCCGCGGACGAGGTCCTGAAGTCCGCTGACGAGCGGATGTACGTCGAGAAACGATCTCGTCCCAAACAGCATCGACGGGCCGGATAAACCGCAGGTCAGAAGGTTTAGGGAAGCGGACTCACCCGTTCGGCCCCACCGGAGCGGGTAGGCTCGCTCTTCTCACCACCTTGTAGACGGCCCCGCACCTGTTGAGGAGTTCGAGGGATGACGCCCGGCAACAACGGCGCGAGCACGCCGGAGGACGACGACCCGTTCGGCTACCTCTACGAGGACGGACAGGCCCGCGGAGCCCAGCCCCCGTCCGGCGGCTACGGCTACCCCAACTCGGTCAACCGGGTCCGCGCGGTCGGCGACCGCCGCCCCACCACGGCCCCCCAGCAGCAGACGGCCGCCTACGGCCAGGTACCCCAGCAGTACGGGCAACCCCCCCAACCTCAGCAGTACGGCGCCCCCCAGCAGCAGGGCGCGTACGGCGCTCCGCAGCAGGGACTCCACCAGGGCCCCCCGCCCCAGCAGCCCCCGCGAGGCGCCGGCCGGGGCGGCGGCGGTCGCGGCCCCAACACCAAGGGCCTCCTGATCGGCGCGGTCGCGGTGGTCCTCGCGGTCGTCGTCGGCATCGTCATCGCGATCACCAATGGTGACAAGGGGGACGAGGCGAAGAACGGCACCACGCCCACGCCGGACGCCTCCACGTCGACGAGCGCGTCCCCGAGCGACTCGGGCAGCAGCCCGAAGGCCGAGGACGAACTGCCGCCGACGACCGACGCGAAGGCGATGAAGCTGGACGGCGGCGCGACCACCGCCTCGGACATAAAGGGCTCGAAGTCCGGTACGTACGTCACCGGTCTCAACACCGAGGGTGCCTCGGTGACTTGGACGGTCAACGGCATTCCGGAGGACGGGGCCTACACGGTCTTCGCCCTCTTCAACGTCGTCGGCGACAAGCAGGAGATGACCCTCTCGGTCAACGGCAAGGCGGAGAGCCGCCCGGTGAACTTCAGCAACTTCACCGGCGCCACGGACCCCGCCCAGGCGTGGAGCAGGACCTACTCCTGGACGACCCTGACCAAGGGCACCAACACCATCTCCATCTCCTGCCAGTCCGGCAACAAGTGCAACGTCCTGCTGGACCAGTTGGCGCTGCGCAAGGGCCAGGTCAAGAGCCTCGACTAGGCCGCGCTGGCCTCCCCCCGCACCGCCACCCTCCCCACCCACTCCTCGTACGCCCCCCGGTCGAACTCCCCGGCCCCCGGCGCGAGGACGGTCGCCATCGAGAGGGCGAGGGCGTGGGAGAGGCGTTCGGGCCAAGGGAGTCGGTGGGTCAGGCCAAGGAGGAGTCCGGCGGTGGCCGAGTCGCCGGCGCCGGTGGGGTTGCCGTGGAGGCGAGTCGGTGGGGTGGCGCGCCAGCGGCCCTCCGGGGTCGCCGCGAGGAGACCCTCGGGGCCGAGGGAGGCGACGATCGAGCGGGCGCCCCGCCTGCGGGCGTCCTGGACGGCCGTCAACGGGTCGTGGGAGCCGGTGAGTTCGGCCAGCTCGTCGAGGTTCGGGGTGATGATGTCGGGCCGGGCCGCGACCCCCCTGCGCAACGGTTCGCCGCTCGTGTCCAGCAGCACCGGCACGCCCGCCGTCCGCGCCGCCCGCACCAGCCCCGCGTACGCGCCGACCGGCACCCCCTGCGGGAGGCTGCCGCACAGGGCAACTGCCGAGGCAGAGCCCAGGAGTTGCTCGTACACCTCCAGGAACGCCGTCCACTCGGCGGCGGTGACGACCGGGCCCGGTTCGTTCAGCTGAGTCGTGTCACCGGTGTGGGTGTCGACGATCGCGACGGTCCGCCGGGTGGTCCCCGAGATCGGGACGAGCGCGTCGACCACCCCCGGGACCAGGGTGAGTTGCTCCTGTACGGCCTCGCCCGTCGCGCCGCCCACGAGGCCCGTCGCCGTCACCTCGTGGCCGAGGGCGGCGAGGACGCGGGCCACGTTCAGCCCCTTGCCGCCCGGCCGTTCGACGACGTCGGTGACCCGGTGGGTCGTGTGGGGACGCAGTCCCGGCACGCGGTAGGTGAGGTCGAGAGCGGTGTTGAGCGTGACCGTCAGGATCACCTGCCTCGACCTCCCCCGCGCCGGCGCCTACGGCGTGCTTACCCAACTACCGTGCCTCATCACGCCTTTGAGGTCGAAGTTCTCGTCCAGGACGACGACGTCGGCGAGCTTCCCGGCCTCCAGCGACCCGATCTCGTCCCAACGCCCCAGCAGGCGGGCCGGGTTGACGCACAGCGCCTGGACGGCGTCCTCGACCGGGATGCCGTCGACCGTCACCGCCCGCTTGAACGCGCGGTCCAGCGTCAGCGTCGAGCCCGCGATCGAGCCGCCCTCCACCAACCGGGCGACCCCGTCGGTGACTTCGACCTCCAGCGGGCCCAGCAGATAGATCCCGTCGCCGCCGCCGGCCGCGTCCATGGCGTCCGTGATGAACGCGACGCGCTCGGGACCGGCCAGCCGGAACGCCAACTCCAGGGCGGCGGGGTGCAGATGGGTGCCGTCGTTGATCAACTCGACGGTGACGCGCGGATCTTCGAGGAGCGCGGCGACCGGGCCGGGGGAGCGGTGGCCCAGCGGGGGCATCGCGTTGAAGAGGTGCGTGGCGACCGTCGCCCCCGCGTCGATGGCCTCGCGCGTCTGCTCGTACGTCGCGTCCGTGTGGCCGATCGCGGCGATCACGCCGTGCTCGGCGAGGAGCCGCACCGAGTCGATGCCGCCCGGGAGTTCGGTGGCCAGGGTGACCATCCGGGCCTGTCCGCGCGCCGCGTCGAGCAGCTTGCGGACGTCCGCCGGGTCCGGGTGGCGCAGCAGCGCCTCGGAGTGGGCGCCCTTGCGGCAGGGCGAGATGAACGGGCCCTCGAAGTGGATGCCGGCGATCTCCCCGTCCTCGGCGAGTTCGCTGAGGACGCCCGCCTGCCGGGTGAGGACGTCCAGGTCGTCCGTCACCGTCGAGGCGACGAGGGTGGTGGTGCCGTGCAGGCGGTGGGTGTGCAGCGCCTTGCGGACCTCCTCGACCGGGCCGGAGAAGGAGGCTCCGCCGCCGCCGTGGTTGTGCAGGTCGACGAAGCCGGGGACCAGGTGGTGGCCGGTGAGGTCGATGCGCCGGGCGTTTGGCGGGGGAGCGGCGGTGATGCGCTCGCCGTGCACGGCGAGGTCCCGGACGGCGGTCCCCGAAGGGAGGACCACGCGTGCGCCGGTGAGGATCGTCGACTCTGCTGCCATCAGGGCGTTTCCTCCGTGCCGTCCGTCTTCTTCAGAAGATCCCATGCCATCAGGCCCGCTCCCAGGCAGCCCGCCGTGTCGCCGAGGGCCGCCGGGACGATCCCGGGCAGGTGCTGGAACGTCACCCGCGCGCCGATCGCCTCCCGCAGCGGGGTGAACAGGGTGTCGCCCGACTCCGCGAGGCCGCCGCCGATCACGATCGTCGAGGGGTCGAGGAGGGTGAGGGCGGTCAGGAGCCCGTCGGCGAGGGTGGTGACGGCCTCCCGCCACACCTGCCGGGCCGTCGGGTCGCCCGCCTCCACCGCCTTCGCGCAGTCCGCCGCGTCGGCGTCGGGGTCGCCGCAGGCCCGCGCCCACGCCTGCGACACCGCCGCCGCCGACGCGTACCGCTCCAGACAGCCGCGCTGCCCGCAGGGGCAGGGGATGCCGTCGGGGCGTACGACGACGTGGCCGATCTCCCCGGCGGAGCCGTGCGCGCCGGCCTCGATGCCGGCGGGGGTGCCGATGGCGCCCGCGATACCGGTGCCGAGGGCGAGGAAGAGGAAGCGGGGGGTGTCCCGGGCGGCGCCGAGGCGGCCCTCCGCGAGACCGCCGGTGCGGACGTCGTGCCCGAGCGCGGCCGGCGCCTCGACACGGGCCGAGAGGAGATCGCGCAGCGGGGTGTCGCGCCAGCCGAGGTTCGCGGCGTAGACGGCGGTGCCGCGCGCCTCGTCGATGATGCCGGGGACGGCGAGGCCCGCCGCGCGGGCGGTCTCGCCGAACTGCCGTACGCCGTACGCCCGGAGGTCCGCCGCGAAGTCGAGGATGCCCTCGATCACCGCCTCGGTGCCCCGCTCGCGGGCCGTGGGCCTGCGGTCGCGGTGCAGCAGCGCGCCGTCCGCGCCGACCAGGGCGCCCTTCATCGCGGTGCCGCCCACGTCGAGGGCGATGACATGTCTCACGGTGACAGTGTGGCCGAGGACCCGGGAGAGGTCTAGTCCACTCGGGTGGTGTAGACCTTACTCCGACTATCGGACAAGTATGTGGAGTGGGCAGCAGTGGTGCAGAGGGGCTGGGTCGGGGCCGTGGCCGCGTTGGCGTTGACGGTGAGTGTCGGGGGGTGCGGGGTACTCGGGGGTGACTCCGGACGGGTGAGCCTCAGACTCGTCGCCGCGGACTACGGGGACAGCGCGGCCAACAGCTCCACCAAGTACTGGGCGACGCTCGTCGAGGCGTACGAGAAGAAGCATCCCGACGTCGACGTCGAGGTCAGCGTCTACTCCTGGAACGACGTCGACGCCAAGGTCAAGGCCATGGTCGACGCCGGGGACGCGCCCGACATGGCGCAGATCGGGTCGTACGCCGACTACGCCGCCGAGGACCGGCTCTACCCGGCGAGCGACCTGCTCTCCATCCCCGTCCAGGCCGACTTCGTTGCGCAGCTCGGGAACGCGGGGAAGGTGCAGGGGCAGCAGTACGGGATGCCGTTCGCGGCCTCCACGCGGCTCCTCTTCTACAACAAGGCGTTGTTCGAGCGGGCCGGTGTCCGTACGGCGCCCACCACCTGGGACGAACTGGCCTCCGCCGCCGAGAAGTTGAAGGAGGCCGACGTCAAGTACCCCTACGCGCTGCCCCTCGGGCCCGAGGAGGCGCAGGCCGAGGCCATGCAGTGGATGCTCAGCGGCGGCGGGGGGTACACCACCACCGCCGGGACCTACAGCCTCGACTCCACCGAGAACGTCCAGACCTTCACCTGGCTCAAGGACAACCTCGTCGACAAGGGCCTGACGGGCCCGGTGGCCCCCGCGAAACTCAACCGCGCCACCGCCTTCACGGCCTTCGCCGCCGGCGACGTCGGCATGCTCATCGGCCACCCCTCCCTCATGCGCGCCGCCCAGGACAAGGGCGTCCGGTACGGCATGGTCCCCATGCCGGGTCGATCCGGCGTCCGGCCGCTGACGATGGGGGTGGCCGACTGGATGACCGCCTTCAAGCAGCACAACCACCAGGACGAGATAGGCGAGTTCCTCGACTTCGTCTACTCCGAGGAGAACGTCCTCACCTTCTCCCGTACCTACGACCTCCTCCCGGTGACCTCCTCCGCCTCCGCCGCCATGTCCGCGGCCCCCTCGGACCGGCCCCTGGAACCCTTCCTGGAGGAACTCCCCCTCGCCCAGCTCTACCCCGCCGGCCGCACGTCCTGGTCCACGGTGGCTGCATCGATCAAACAGGGCATCGGCGCGGCGGTCGCCCCCGACGCCGACCCGGAATCGATCCTCCGCTCCCTCGAGACGAAGGCGATGGCCGCGGAAAGCGGACTGTCGTAACCCCGCACTACTGTCTCCCCATGCCGCTGCCGCCCGACCTCCCCCCCCAAGCCCTCACCATCCTCGCCCTCGAACGCCGCCCCTTCCCCACCCCCGGCGCCAAAGAACGAGCCATCCGCGAAGAACTCAACCTTTCCCCCGTCCACTACTACCAACTCCTCAACGCCCTCCTCGACGACCCCCGAGCCCTCAAATCCGACCCGGTGACGGTGAACCGCCTGCGGAGGGTCCGGGAGTCAAGGCGGGAGGAGCGTTAGGGGTGGGTCCGGAGGAGACCCGTCCGCGGGCCCGCTGTGGCCGTTCGCGCAGTTCCCCGCGCCCCTGAAAGACCGGGGCTGATCGCCGTACGAAGGCGCGGGCCCGGGACAGCGGCTCCGCCGCGGGGCGCGATCAGTTACATGCGGCCGGCGGCCGAAGTGATCCTTGCGGCTCCCTGCGTGGACGTGATCGCCTGCAATGGTGCTCAGCCCAGTTTTTAGGGGCGCGGGGAACTGCGCGACAAGCCACGGCGGACCCGCACCCGAAGTCCTTCCGGGGCCGAGGCTCCCCGCGCGGACATGATCCTTGACGATGGCGCTCAGCCCGGTCTTTCAGGGGCGCGGGGAACTGCGCGACAAGCCACGACGGACCCGCACGCGACACCCTAGGCTCAACCCATGCCTACCCACCCCCCCACCCCCGCAGCCCAACAAGCCCTCGACGCGATCCGAGCCCACCCCGCCCGCTCCCTCCTCGCGTTCGACTTCGACGGGACGCTGGCGCCGATCGTGGAGGACCCGGAGAAGTCACGCCCGTACCCGGGCGCGGTGGAGGCGCTGGCGGCGCTGGCGGAGCGCGGCGTGAGGGTCGCCGTCATCACCGGTCGGCCCGCTGAAGTGGCCGTCGGATACGGGGGATTCGGCGAGATCGAGGGGATGATCGTCCTCGGGCACTACGGAGCCGAACGCTGGGACCAGCGCACAGGAGAGGTCGTCGCCCCCCCAACTCCCCCCGCCCTCGACGAGGTCCGACGAGAACTCCCCGCCATCTTGGGCGACACGGACGCCTGGGTGGAGGAGAAGGGCCGAGCGGTCGCCGTACACACACGCCGCGCGAAGGACCCGCAGGGCCTGTGGGAAACCCTGCGGCAACCCATCACCGCCCTCGCCACCCGCCACGCCCTCCTCGTCGAACCGGGCAGACTGGTCCTGGAGATCCGCCCGCCGGGCACGGACAAGGGAGCGGCCCTGAAGAAACTGGCCCAGGAGACCACCCCCGCCGCCATCCTCTACGCCGGCGACGACCTCGGCGACCTCCCCGCCTTCGACGCGGTCGAGACACTCCGCGAAACCGGCACCCCCGGCATCCTCGTATGCAGCGCCAGCAAGGAGGTCACGGCCCTCACCACCCGCGCCGACCTCACGGTGAACGGCCCGGCCGGCGTCGTAGCCCTCTTGGATCAGCTGGTCAACGAGTTGAGCTGATCCAGGAACCACTGCGTCGGCGGCAACGCGGTAGCCGCCGACGCGAGCCGCTTCGTCCGCTCGGCCCGCTCCTCCAGCGGCATGGAGAGCGCTTCGTGAAGGGCCGCGGCGGTCTCCAGGATGTCGTAGGGGTTGACGGTGATGGCGTCGTCGCGAAGCTCCCAGTACGCCCCCGCCTCCCTCGAAAGGACCAGCGCGCAACCGTCGTCGGAAACGACGGGGACCTCCTTGGCGACGAGGTTCATGCCGTCGCGGATGGGGTTGACGAGGGCGACGTCGGCGAGCCGGTACGCCGCGAGGGACCGCGCGAAGTCGTCCTTGAGATGGAGGAGTACGGGGGTCCAGGTGGCCGTGCCGTACACGGAGTTGATCTCGTCGGCGACGCGCTGGACCTCGTCCATGTAGTCCCGGTAGACCTTGAGGTCCTGCCGGGAGGGATACGCGAAGGCGACATGGACGACGCGGTCGTGCCACTCGGGGTGCGTGTCGAGGAGATGCCGGTACGCCAGCAGCCCCCGGACGATGTTCTTGGACAGCTCGGTCCGGTCGACCCGTACGACCGCGAGCCGCCCCTCCCCGATCTCCTCCCGGAGGGACGCGATCCGGTCCCGTACATCGGGCTGATGGGCCCGTTCCCGGAGGAAGTCCGCGTCGGCCCCTAGGGGATGCACCCCGATACCCGTAGTACCCGTCCCCTCGGGACAGCACGCGGCGAAGGAGTCGGCCCACCGCTGCGTGAGGAACCCCAGCCGGTCGGCGGAGAGCAGGCTCGTCAGGAGCTGCGCCCGGATGTCGTCGGGCAGCAGCGCGAAGTAGTCCGGCGGCGCCCAGGGCGTGTGGGAGAAGTGCCCGATCCGCAGATCCGGCCGCAGCTCCCGCAGCATCCCGGGCACGAGACACAGGTGGTAGTCCTGCACCAGCACGGCCGCCCCCTCGGCGGCCCCCTCCGCGAGCGCCTGCGCGAACGCCCGGTTGTACGCCTCGTACGACGCCCACTGCCGCCTGAACTCCGCGTCGAACACGGGCTCCAGGGGCGTCTGGTACAGCATGTGGTGCACGAACCAGAGCACGGAGTTGGCGATCCCGTTGTACGCGTCGGCGTGCACGTCGGCCGGGATGTCGAGCATCCGCGTCCCGGCTTCCCCGACCCCTCGCCGCACGGCCTCGCGGTCCCCGTCGGACAGCGCGCTGCACACCCACAGCGCCCCCGCGTCCGGGTCGATCGCGGAGAGCCCGGAGACGACGCCGCCGCCTCCGCGCTTGGCGTGCAGGGTGCCGTCGTCCCCCACGGAGTACGAGACGGGCCCCCGGTTGGAGGCGACGAGCACACGGGAAGCACCGAACGTCATACGCCAGAACCTAGCCAGGCGCCGCGCTGCTCAAACGTTCGGAACGTATACGTGGCATGGGACTGGGGGGTATGCCGTACCCAAGTATTAGCCGGGTACGGCCCGAGAGCCACTCACGCCACCTTCCGCCGCGCGTACTCCGCGACCTCAACCATCGGCGGCCTCTCCTCCGTGTCCACCGAATACGTCCGCGCCTCGAAGCCGTCCTCCCCCCGCTCGAACTGCGTCAGCGCCGGACGGATCAAGTGCCCGCGCGCCAGCCGGAGTTGGGCGGTCCGGTAGATCGCCGCGGACATCCGCCCCAGCGCCTGCCCGTCCTGGTGACGATGCTTGCGGACCCCGATGTCGACCTGCGCCAGCGCGTCCAGCCCCACCAGATGCAGCGCGTCCACCAGCATCCCCAGCTCCACCCCGTACCCCACCGGGAACGGAAGCTGCTCCAGCAGACTGCGGCGGGCCGCGTACTCCCCGCCCAACGGCTGCACGAACCCGGCGAGTTGGGGCCAGTGCATGTTCAGCAGGGGGCGCGCCATCAGCTCGGTGACCCGGCCGCCCTGACCGGCCGCGCCGGCGAGGGGACGGTCGTACATGCCCTTGACCAGGTCCACCCCCGGATCGGTCAGCAGCGGGCCGACGATGCCCGAGACGAAGTCGGAGGAGAAGTCGCGCAGGTCGGCGTCGATGAAGCAGACGATGTCGCCGGTGGTGGCGAGCAGGGAGCGCCAGAGGACCTCGCCCTTGCCGGGGACGGCGGGCAGGCGGGGGAGGATCGCGTCGCGGTGGACGACCCGCGCGCCGGCGGACGCGGCGACCTGGGCGGTCCGGTCGGTGGAGCCGGAGTCGACGACGACGAGTTCGTCGACGAGGGGGACCTGGAGCATCAGGTCGTGGCGGATGACGGAGACGATGTCCCCGACGGTCTCCTCCTCGTTCAGCGCGGGCAGGACCACGGAGACGGTCAGACCGGACGCGCGTTTCGCGGCCATGATCCGGTGCAGGGGGCGATCGGTCACCGACCAGGAGCGGGTGGCCAGCCAGCGCTCGACTTCTTCCAGCACAGTCAGCGGCTCCTCACTGTCACGATCACACTGCCCAGTGTGATCCATCTCGCGGTTCGGACGACTATCTCAACTGTCGTGGCATTCGGTTACAGTCTTGAACAACGCTGGTGACCATCGCATGTCGGGGGCGCCGGGCGGACAGCTCCACTCATAACTTCATACCGCTCATCCAGAGGGGCAGAGGGATACGGCCCGATGAAGCCCCGGCAACCCTCCAGCCGGTCTCGTGCGTGATCACGCAGCGAGGCTCCCGGCTAGGGAAGGTGCCAAATCCGTCTCACGGCGAGATGCGTCGTGAGGAAGATGAGGAGAAAGGGCCTCGCCTCCATGGCTGTGCAAACCGTCGCCACGACCACCGTCGACCTCGGTCCCGCCGCGGCGCTGAGCTGTCGCGAATGCGGCCACCGCGTCCCCCTCGGCCCGTTCTTCGCCTGCGAAGAGTGTTTCGGCCCGCTGGAGATCGCGTACGACTTCTCCGCGTACGACACCGAAGAGCTGCGGGCCCGTATCGAGGCCGGTCCCGCCAACATCTGGCGTTACGCCCCCCTCCTCCCCGTCCCGGCCGACGTCGCCGAGAAGCCGAACATCAACCCCGGCTGGACGAAGCTCGTCAAGGCGGACAACCTGGCAGCCGCGCTCGGCGTCTCCCAGGGCAAGCTGTTCGTCAAGGACGACTCCGGCAACCCCACGCACTCCTTCAAGGACCGAGTGGTGGCCCAGGCACTCGAAGCGGCGCGCGCCTTCGGCTTCACCACCCTCTCCTGCTCCTCCACCGGCAACCTCGCCGGTGCCGTCGGCGCCGCCGCCGCCCGCGCCGGGCTCCGCTCCTGCGTCTTCATCCCGCACGACCTGGAGCAGGGCAAGATCGTCATGGCCGCGGTGTACGGCGGTGAGCTGGTCGGCATCGAGGGCAACTACGACGACGTCAACCGCTTCTGCTCCGAGCTGATCGGCGACTCTGCGGGCGAGGGCTGGGGCTTCGTCAACGTCAACCTGCGGCCGTACTACGCCGAGGGCTCCAAGACGCTGGCGTACGAGATCTGCGAGCAGCTCGGCTGGGAACTCCCGGACCAGCTCGTCGTACCGATCGCCTCCGGGTCGCAGCTCACGAAGATCGACAAGGGGCTCCAGGAGCTGATCAAGCTGGGGCTCGTCGCGGACAAGCCGTACAAGATCTTCGGGGCGCAGGCGGAGGGGTGCAGCCCGGTGTCCGTCGCGTACAAGGCGGGGCACGACGTCGTACGGCCGCAGAAGCCGGACACCATCGCGAAGTCGCTGGCCATCGGGAACCCGGCGGACGGGCCGTACGTGCTGGACATCGCGCGGCGTACGGGCGGGGCCGTGGAGGACGTCACCGACGAGCAGATCGTCGACGCGATCAAGCTGCTCGCGCGGACCGAGGGGATCTTCGCGGAGACGGCGGGCGGGGTGACCGTCGGGGTGACGCGCAAGCTGATCGAGAACGGGTTGCTCGACCCGTCCCTGACGACGGTCGTGCTGAACACCGGTGACGGCCTGAAGACCCTCGACGCGGTGGCCGGGACCGGGCTCACCGCGACCATCCGTCCGACCCTGGACTCCTTCCGAGAGGCTGGCCTCGCATGAGCGTCACTGTTCGTATCCCGACCATCCTCCGCACCTACACGGGCGGGCAGGCCGAGGTGAGCGCCGAGGGCGGGAACCTCGGTGAGGTCATCGCGGACCTGGAGAAGAACCACACGGGGATCTCCGCGCGGGTCCTGGACGACCAGGGGAAGCTGCGGCGGTTCGTCAACGTGTACGTCAACGACGACGACGTGCGGTTCGAGCAGGGGCTGGAGACGGCGACCCCTGACGGCGCCGGCGTCTCGATCATCCCGGCGGTCGCGGGCGGCTGACCCGTATGTGTTGACCTAATGTCATTACTCGCCGGTAGTAACCGTCAGTAATGCACATTACTCATTGTTCATCGAATTGCCCTCTCTGCTTCGAAGCGGAGGGGGCAATTCTGTGTGGTTGAAGGAGGTAGGGTTGGGGAACCCGCTTCCGCTTGACGTGCCGGGCGCCCTTGATTTCTGCCTTACACCCGACAAGAAGTAGCCAAACTGCATGCCTCTTGCGTGGCATTTGCGGCATATGTCGGGCCCGACTTGCCCTGAACTCTCCTGAATTCTCACCACATTCCGGATCGAGTGCGTCCAGAATTCTCGTCCGATTGACCTGTTGCAGAGGGCAGTTGTGCAGATACATTCGGCCGCGGTCGACGCGTTCCGGCGCACGCCCCCAAATCGGCTGGGGGGTGAGGTCTGACCCGGGTCCGCGAAGTGTGGATCTGCGCAAGGGCCAGTAATAGGGGAGTTAGGCATGGCTCAGGGCACCGTCAAGTGGTTCAACGCGGAGAAGGGGTACGGCTTCATCGCGGTCGACGGTGGTGCGGACGTCTTCGTCCACTACAGCGCCATTCAGATGGACGGCTACCGCACCCTCGAAGAGGGCCAGCGAGTCGAGTTCGAGATCTCGCAGGGCCAGAAAGGCCCGCAGGCCGACATGGTTCGCGTCACCGCCTGAACATTTCACCAGAAGACCCGCACCTGTCCAGGGTGCGGGTCTTCTGCCGCGCCCCGACCTGCGCGCAGCTCTGCATCGATACACGAGCCCGCGACCGGCCACGGCGCCACCACTTTCCCTCGGCACTCAGCCCAGTCCTTCAGGGGCGCGGCCCTGTGCCTGATCTGCGGCTGTCGCCGCGCGAGCACGACCGGCTGCGGCGCGGCCACTTCCTGCTCGGCGCTCGGCCCGGTCTTTGAGGGGCGCGGGGCTGTATCGAAGTGCGGCTGCCGCCGCGTGAGCGAGACCAGTCACGGCGGGGTACTTTCGCTCGGCGCTCGGCCCGGTCTTTCAGAGGTGCGGTTCTGCGCCTGATCTGCGGCTGCCGCCGCGTGGG
>NZ_JBEXLS010000039.1:23513-66839 GCF_040610055.1 Streptomyces sp. NPDC004539
GTGCGACCGGCCGCGGCGTGGCCACTTCCTGCTCGGCGCTCGGCCCGGTCTTTTCAGGGGTGCGGGGCTGTGTTGGATGTGCGGCTGCCGCCGCGTGGGTGCGACCGGCCGCGGCGTGGCCACTTCCTGCTCGGCGCTCGGCCCGGTCTTTTCAGGGGTGCGGGGCTGTGTTGGATGTGCGGCTGCCGCCGCGCGGGCGCGACCGGCCGCGGCGCGGCCACTTCTTGTCCGGCGCTCAGCCCGGTCTTTTCAGGGGCGCGGGGAACTGCGCGACCAGCCCACCACCACCCGCACCCGCCCCCCGAACCACCCCTCCCTCACCCTTACGGCCTTGCACTCTCAGGGGTCGAGTGCTAATCATTGGCGTTAGCACTCTCCCCGTGAGAGTGACAACGAAGGACCGAGTCGGTGAGGTTCACGGCGAGGGTGGGGCAAGGGACCACCAGACCGCGGGACCGTCCGTCGCGGGCGCGGGCGCGGTCCACTGCGGTACTCACCCCCAGTCCTGGAGGGACCACTTCACATGGCCAAGATCATCGCGTTCGACGAGGAGGCGCGGCGCGGCCTTGAGCGCGGTATGAACCAGCTCGCCGACGCCGTCAAGGTCACCCTCGGCCCCAAGGGCCGCAACGTCGTCCTTGAGAAGAAGTGGGGCGCCCCCACGATCACCAACGATGGTGTCTCCATCGCCAAGGAGATCGAGCTGGAGGACCCGTACGAGAAGATCGGCGCCGAGCTGGTCAAGGAAGTCGCGAAGAAGACGGACGACGTAGCCGGCGACGGCACGACGACCGCGACGGTCCTGGCCCAGGCCCTGGTCCGCGAGGGCCTGCGCAACGTCGCCGCCGGCGCCAACCCGATGGCCCTCAAGCGCGGCATCGAGAAGGCCGTCGAGGCCGTCTCCGGCGCCCTGCTGGAGCAGGCGAAGGACGTCGAGACCAAGGAGCAGATCGCCTCCACGGCCTCCATCTCCGCCGCCGACACCCAGATCGGCGAGCTCATCGCCGAGGCGATGGACAAGGTCGGCAAGGAAGGCGTCATCACGGTCGAGGAGTCGCAGACCTTCGGCCTGGAGCTTGAGCTCACCGAGGGCATGCGCTTCGACAAGGGCTACATCTCGGCGTACTTCGCGACGGACATGGAGCGTATGGAGGCGTCCCTGGACGACCCGTACATCCTGATCGCGAACTCCAAGATCGGCTCCGTCAAGGACCTCCTCCCGCTCCTGGAGAAGGTCATGCAGTCCGGCAAGCCGCTGCTGATCATCGCCGAGGACGTCGAGGGCGAGGCCCTGTCGACCCTGGTCGTCAACAAGATCCGCGGCACGTTCAAGTCCGTCGCCGTCAAGGCCCCCGGCTTCGGCGACCGCCGCAAGGCGATGCTGAACGACATCGCGATCCTCACCGGCGGCGAGGTGATCTCCGAGGAGGTCGGCCTCAAGCTGGAGAACACCACCCTCGACCTGCTGGGCAAGGCCCGCAAGGTGGTCATCACCAAGGACGAGACGACGATCGTCGACGGCGCCGGCTCCTCCGAGCAGGTCGCCGGCCGGGTCAACCAGATCCGCGCCGAGATCGAGAACTCCGACTCGGACTACGACCGCGAGAAGCTCCAGGAGCGCCTGGCGAAGCTCGCGGGCGGCGTGGCCGTCATCAAGGCCGGTGCCGCGACCGAGGTCGAGCTCAAGGAGCGCAAGCACCGCATCGAGGACGCCGTTCGCAACGCGAAGGCCGCCGTCGAGGAGGGCATCGTCGCCGGTGGTGGCGTGGCCCTCATCCAGGCCGCCGCGGTCTTCGAGAAGCTGGAGCTGGAGGGTGACGAGGCGACCGGCGCTGCCGCCGTCAAGCTCGCCCTTGAGGCCCCGCTGAAGCAGATCGCCGTCAACGCCGGCCTCGAAGGCGGCGTCGTGGTGGAGAAGGTCCGCAACCTCACCCCGGGCCACGGCCTCAACGCCGCGACCGGTGAGTACGTCGACCTCGTCGCCGAGGGCATCATCGACCCGGCCAAGGTCACGCGCTCCGCGCTCCAGAACGCGGCTTCCATCGCCGCGCTCTTCCTCACCACCGAGGCCGTCATCGCCGACAAGCCGGAGAAGTCCGCCGCGCCCGCCGGCGGCGGCATGCCGGGCGGTGACATGGACTTCTGATCCTCTTCCCCCTAGGGGACGGATCGGCAGTACCACTGAGGGCGGTACTCCCCAGGTACGGGGGGTACCGCCCTCGGGCGTTGTCAGAAGGGCCGGGGCCTCAGGTCTCGCTAGGCACACAGGGGACGAGCTTCCCGCCGTCCTCCCGCACCCAGACGACGTACGGCTCCACCCCCGCACTCTTCAAGGTGACCCGCCACGCCAGATACTTCCGGACGGCCTTGTCGGGCCCGCTCGTGTTCTCGACCCAGTCCGGCATGGGATCAGCGGCATCGTCCGCACACATCCCGCTAGCCACGTCGACGGCCATCCCGCCCCGGCTGATCTGCTCGGGAACGGACGCCAGGTTGAGCGCGACCTCGTCCCCCCACTCCTTCACGGTCAGCGTCACACTGCCGTCCGAGTGCTTCTCGACGGCGTAGGCGGCGGATTCGGACGACGCCCCCGGCAGCAGCGCCCACCCCACGGAGACGGCGACACACGCAACCCCGGCGACCAGCACCCTCGGCAGCGTGAACACCTTTCGCCGGGGCGCCACTTGAGCCGCACCCCGCAAGGCCGCGTCCCGCTTCAGTTCCCCGAGCAACCGCTCCTCGAAGCCGGTCATGCCCCACCTCCCGAAACAGCCGTTTCCCGGACGACGACGCCGTCCCCGCGCAACGCCTTCCGCGCCCGGTGCAACCGCACCCGAGCGGTGACCTGCCGTATCCCCAGAGCAGCGGCGGCCTCTCCCACACTCAACTGGTCGACCGCCACCAGCTCCAGGACGGCCCGCTCCCCTTCGGGCAACCGCCCCATCGCGGCCAGCGCCCGCCGCCCCGGACTCTCCGCGTCCAGCTTCTCGACCAGCCGCGCGATGTCGTCCGCGTCGACCAGCCGCCGCCCGGAGATCCGCCGCACCCGCTCGGCCTCCTGCGCGAGCCGCCGGTACTCGGCCGACACGACGTTCCGGGCGATCCCGTACACCCACGCGACCTCACTCCCGCGCCGCGCGTCGTAGGTGTGCCCCGAATCGAGCACACCGAGAAACACCTCGGCGACCAGGTCGGCAACGGTATGCGGATCATCAACCCGCCGCGCCACAAACCGAGTCACAGCCTCGACATGCCGCCGATAGAACCCTTCCAACACCTCCGGATCACTGATCCCACGACCCCGCTTCCCCAACCCACCCACAGGCGCCTCCTTAGCGTGTCGGGCGGTACGTCTGGTACTTGGCGGGGAGAGGAGGAAGCGTTACAGGGCCTGAGTGGAGGGGGAGAGGAAGCCGGAGCGCATCCTTCCAGGGACATGAACGAACGTGCTGGTAACGGCCGTTGACGGGTTCGCTGTGGACGGTGGACGTGGCGCTGTTCCGGTCGACGAGGAGGTAGACGGGTACCCCGGCCTCCGCGTACCCGAAGGGTTTGTCGAACCGTGCGCGTCGGTTGGTGCGGCCGTCGCGAGAGGTGATCTCCAGGGCCATCAGGACACCACCGGGATCGGCCCAGCCGCCCTGCCCGGCGAAGTGACCGGACGGTGCGAGGACCCCGTCAGGGATGTAGCGCCCTCTGCCGTCGGCCTCCGTTCTCACCCCGACCTCCGGGTAGAGGTCCTGGTCGGGAAGCAGAGCGAGGAACTGGCGGAGCAGCCATATGCGGATGCAGGAGTGTGTACCGTCCCCGAAAGCCTTGAACTCCAGCTCACCGTAGGCGTATTCGAGCTGGACGGTCTCAGGTGCCCGGCGCTCCAAAACCTCGAACTCCTCGACGCCGAGCGGATCTTTCGTACGGACCCGCCCGTCGACAAGTTCGAGCCGAATGTGCTCCGGCGCCGCCGCGACGACCTCTTCGAAGTCCTCGGCGGGTACGTACGGACGTTCTTCAGGGCCGGAGTTCATACACCGACGCCTTCCGCAACGCCATCGCCTGACGGATCGCCTCCGCACGGACCCGGATCTCAGGGGCGCACGGAGACGCGGCAGGTCGCGCGGGCGCACCCCCGCACGCCCCGCACACCCCTCCGGGCAACGCCTCCGCGGTCCCCGGCACCCCGCACTCGGAACACTCCAGCAGCCTCCGCACGGGAACCGGGGCCACAGGCGGAGGCGGGAGCTTGTCGACGAGGCGGCGTTCGAGGAGGCGGGACGGACTGTGGACGGGGGAGGGGAGCCCGGCGGTGAGGGCGGTGCGGACGGTCTCGTCACCGACACCCCGCGCGAACCACTCCTCGACCAGCGGAGCGAGCCGCTCGCACTCGGCGCCGGACAGCGACAGCGAGGCATGCGTACGCCCGAGCGCGGCGAGCAGGATCACGGCGCGGGACCGGGTCGGCGCCGGGACGTCCTCCCCCGGCACGTCCCCCCGAGTGAACGCCCCCCACCACACATCGTCCCGAGCGATCCGGCTGAACCACGTCCGAGTGACCCACACCTCACTCCCCGACTCGGCGGTCACCTTCTCCCGCCCTCGCCTCAAGTGCCCCGCCTTCTGCATCCGGTTGAGGGAGGTCGACAGCGCACACTGCCCGTACGGCAACGCCTTGGCCAGCGTCTTCACGGAGATGTCGGCGCCGTCGGGCAGCCGGTCGACGTACGCGGCGATGGCGGCGTCGCGGGGGTGCAGGTGGGTGAAGTCACGTTCGGCGCGGGCGCGTTGGCCGGGAGCGGTGCGTTTGCCGTAACCGGGGTTGGCCATGGGATGCGCGGACGCGGAAGGAACACTAAAGTTGGCGTTAGCCACTGAGGTCCTGACTTTCCTAGAGTCTTGGGGGATCTCGGAGGTCAAACCCCCGCAGGCGTTGCGAGCGCCGAGCGGGGGTTGATTCTTTTCCGAGTGAAGTTTGCGTTGCGTGCACGGTAGAGCCAAGTGACGGTCCGTCGCAACCTGATCGCCCGAAGTCAACTGGCAGGGTGGGAGGGTGGGTTGAGACCCTCCACCCATTCACTGCAAAGAAGGCTCGGGGCACGAAACTTGAGACTCGGGACCGTGGACGCGGGCGGCGGAAACAGGGTGCCGCCACCGACGGCCGGCCCCTAGCCTCTCCGCATGCACCAGCCCCGAAGACGCGACCGGCGACCGACTCGCCGCCCTGCGCGGAAGGGACTTGCGCGGTGCGAGGTGCCTCGACTGGAGGGTGCGGAGGTGGTCTTGGTCGGCTACTTCTCCGCGAGGCAGAGGGACTTCGGGGTACGGATGGAGTCGGCGGCGGAGGAGTTGGCGGCGCTCGGAGCTCGGGTGGTGGTGCGGGTGGTGCAGCGGAGGGGGGTCTCTGACGGTGGGGTCCGGAAGATGGGGCTGCCGTACTCCTCGCGGACGCTGCTCAGTTACGGGAAGGTTCGTGAACTGGCCGAGGAGTGTGGGCGGGTGGACGCGGACGTGGTGGTGGTCGTGCCGGTTTTGACGGAGCGGCAACGCTGGGTGCTGACGGGGATGTTGGGCCGACCTGTGGTGGGTCTGCCTGAGACTCGGGCTGCGGGGTGAGGTGCGCCGGATGGAGCCGCGACGCCGGGGAGGCGGGCGGCCCAGGGTCCAGGTCCGGGGGAGGGGGTTACGCCTGCTTGAGGTCTTCGACGAAGGCGGCCCAGGCGGGGGTGGGGAAGAGGAGTTTGGGGCCGGGGTTCTTGGAGTCGCGGACGGGGGTGAGGGTGGGGTGGCCGTCGGAGACTTCGAGGCAGTTGCCGCCTTCGCCGCCGCTGTACGTCGACTTGCGCCAACGGGCGACTTCGAGGCAGTTGCCGCCCTGGCCCCCGCTGTAGCTGGACTTGTACCAGGTGGCGCCGTCTAGATCGTACTCAGTGCTGTTCCACATGGGCGTAATCCTCTGCCACTGACTCGATCAGAGCCAATGATTCTTGAGGGGAGAGTGCGCTTGCTGCGAGGAGATTGAACATCAGGGTGTGTCGAGTCACGGTGGCCGGATCGTCGATCAGGTTGCCCATGTCCGGTGCCTCCACGAAGGAGAGCGGCGGAGCATCCGCGAACTCCATGAGCTTCAGAGATCCGTCCGTTGAGACATGAGCCCCGATGGCGAACGGCAGCACCTGCACGATGATCCGGTGCTCCCGGATCAACTCCGTGATGTGGCGCAGGTTCTTCGCCATCACGGCTGGACCACCCACCGGCCGCCGAAGCGCCGCCTCGTCCAGGATCACCCACAACAACGGCGTTGTTGGATGGTCGAGGATCTGCGCCCGCTCCAACCTCAGGGCCACGGCCTCGTCGATTTCGGCCTCAGATCCGAGCGGGTTGTACGCGCGGAACACCGCCTCGGCGTACTCCTTCGTCTGCAACAGACCGGGAATCAGCGTGGGCGCGTACTCCCTGATCTCGGTGGCCTCCGCTTCGGCCTCCACCGCCTCCGCGAAGTGGTCGGGATACTTCGACTTGGCCAGCGCTTTCGAGTGCCGGGTGAAGAAGTCCCCGGTCCCCAACTCCGTGTCCAGTTGAGGCCCCATCGTCGGGAGAATCCGCCGAATCCCCGCCTCCATCTGCCCGATGTACGACCCGCTCACGAACAGAAGCTGACCCAACGCG
This sequence comes from Streptomyces sp. NPDC004539, assembly GCF_040610055.1. Taxonomy (NCBI): domain Bacteria; kingdom Bacillati; phylum Actinomycetota; class Actinomycetes; order Kitasatosporales; family Streptomycetaceae; genus Streptomyces; species Streptomyces sp. NPDC004539. The sequence goes on from NZ_JBEXLS010000039.1 coordinate 30,174, forward strand.
GTCTGACTCAACCCCTTCCGCTCCCGCGCATGCCGCAACTCCTCCCCCACCAACGCCCGCGAGGACGTCGCAGGGTCGAGGTCCTTACGTCGGGCCATAGCTTGACTCCCTCTCCAGCAACCGGCGTTGTCCGCGCACCATCCCTAGCCAGGCTAGAAGACCCCCGACCACGCTGTGTGGTGAACGGAAACACCCAGCGTGGAGGAAGTGCGCATATGAAGGAGCTGACCGGGGCCGACGAGCCCACCCCCACCCCCACCATCGACGAGGCCCACACCAGACTGAGGGACGCCCTCGCGGACGTCGGCATCACCCTCCCCTCCCTCCAGGTGGACCAGGTCTCGGCGACGCACCGCGACCCCCGGTACCACCTCCTCGAACTGGGCCGCTGCAACGTGGACGTAGCCACCCGCCTGACGGCAGCCCTGAACCGAGCCGGAGCCCCCACCCCATGACAGAGATCGGCATGTACGTCCTGGACACGAAGTCCAACCGCATCGGCGAGGTGATGGACCGCCTCAACGGCCACCTCCAACTCCGCCCGATCGGCGGCGGGGTGGAATGGGACTGCCACCCCACGGACACCGAACCCCCCACCCCGGAAGCCCTGTTGAGCGAACGGGTCCGCTCCCGCAACAAGACCACCCGCACCCGGGACCGCATGAACTCCTGATCTCTGTCGGCGACTTGGAGGCCGCGCACCCACCCCGCGCGGCCTCAGTCTTGCGGCCTCAGTCTTTGCGAGAACATTCACCTCTGACGTCAACTCCGCTGACAGCATGGCGAGTTGACTGAAGCGTGTGACACAAGGGGGAGCCGCCATGCACGCCGAAAGGCAACAACGCCCCGCGGAACCGGACCACAACCGGCCCCTCCCTCAGCACATCGACCAGACCCGCGCCGCCCCCACCTCCCCACTGTCCCCGGCGACCGCCCACGCCCTCCAGCGGACGATCGGCAACGCGGCGGTCGCGAGACTGGTGGACCGGCAACGCCACCAGCACACCCCGGACGGCCAACACGCCACCCCCACCCAGAGGTTGGCCGAAGTAATGGACGACCACACCCTGCGCCACGAACTTCAGCACGTCCGCCAACAACGTTCGGGCCAGGCCCCGTTGGGCCTCAGTCACCCCGCCGACGAGTCGGAACGGGACGCGGAGAACACGGCGACGAGGCTGGGCCGGGGGGTGACTGCGCCGGCACCGGCACCCGCACCGGCGTCAGCTCAGGACGGCGTCGTACAGCGGATGGTGTTGAAGACCTCGAACGACTTCTTCAAGAGCTGGGCCGGACAGGCGCTCAACTCTCCTCAGAAGGACTGGGTGTTGGCCCAGCTCCAAGGGATCGTCGGCACCGCGGTGGCCGTGAAGGGGCTGAAGAACGAGGAGGCACTGAAGCTGCTGGCGGACAAGGGGGTGACCAAGGCGACGATGGACGCGGCTCTCGGGACGCCTACGGCGACTTCCTCCAGCTCGTCGAGTTCGTCGAGCTCGCAGGCCCCGGCGAGCATGGCGGACTACGAGCGGGAGGCCGATGCCACGATCGCCGACGCGGCCGTCACCTGGGCCAAGTCGGCGACGGTACCGAAGCTGGAGAAGGCCACGTTCGCCATCGAGGGCCTCGGCCGGGGGACCGTCGCGATGCTCAAGAGCGCCTCCGGGCCCAGGCATTCCCACATGCTCGCGTGGTTCTCCCACGGCTACGAGGACAGGAAGCCCATCGCCGTCGGCACCGAGCGCCAGTACGGCTTCGCCGTCCAGGTCGAGCAGAGCCTGAACCGAATCGGTGCCACCCCCGAAGTCTTCGCCTCCCTGCCCGACGCCCTCGCAGGCTCCGCCCACGCACCCACCACGAACGCGCCCGGCGAGTACGTCCAGCCCCACAAGGCCAACGAGTTCGGCGTCGAACTCCCCAGCGTCTTCGGCCTGGTCGGCCAGTGCGACGTCGCGATGCTGCTCGACTTCGAATGGGCACCCAAGGTCGCCGACGAATTCAACGAAGCGGCAAAAGCCGGCACCCCACCACTGGCCGTCATCATCGACAGAGCCCCCGCCTTCACGCACTACAACTCCCTTTTGATCTACGCCTGTCGGACCCCCTGGTCGGTCAACGCGGCAGTCGAGGGCAGCAGCATGCTGAAGGCGGCCATGGTGAAGGAACTGGTCGAACAGGACGTCCTACCCGCCGAGGCGTCCCGCAGAGCGGAGGAAAGATACGTGGGCGCCCCGCAGGCGGGCAGAGTCCACGAATAACCGCCCCCCGCTCCGCTACCCGGCACCCCTCAGTGACCCACCTCGTACTGCCCCACCTCGATGAAGTACCGCAACTCCTCCGGCGTCCCGTCCATCGCCACCTGCGCCGCCGCGAAGAGCGCGGGACCGGTCTTCGGGTCCGCGAGGATACGGGCGACGGCGACCCGGTCGTCCTCGGCCTGGGCGAGCCGGTAGCCGGTCTCCAGGAAAGCCCGTAGTACTTCCGGCGTACCGTCGTCGAGGGCCTTGTTGGCCTCGCGGACGACCCCCTTGCCGGGCTTCTGCGCGAGGATACGGACGACCGCGAAGGCATCGTCCTCGGCCAGGGCCAGCCGGTACCCGCTCGTCAGGAACGCCCGCATGTCCTCGACCGTCCCGTCAAGCGCCTTGCTCGCCTCCCGCTTGACCCCTCTGCCACTGGTCGGCAACGCCATGATGCGGGAGCGCTGCCATGAACGGGCAATTTTCCAGGGGCAGTTGTTGCCGGTCAGCTTCAGAACCTCGTACCGGAACGCCCCGTACGACCCCGACCCGTACGACCCCTAGTCCTTACGTCCCGTCACCGCGACCGATACCCCCAGCCCGATCAGCGCCAGCCCGCCGAACCCGCCCACTCGGGAGAGACGTTGGGGCGAGTCCGTGAACCAGGTGCGGGCGGCGCCTGCCGTGATACCCCAGAGGGAGTCGGAGGCGATGGCGATGAGGTTGAAGACGAGGCCGAGGAGGAGCATCTGCGCGGCCGAGTGCCCGGCGTCGCGGTCGACGAACTGGGGGAGTACGGCGGCGTAGAAGACGATGGTCTTGGGGTTGGTGACGCCGACGAGGAACCCCTCGCGGAAGGCCCGCCGGTCACCGCCGTCCTCCCCGGTGACACCCGGCGCGTGCAGCACCCCGCGTTCACGCCACGCCTTCACCCCGAGGTACACCAGGTACGCGGCCCCGGCCCACTTGAGCACCGTGAACACCAGCACCGACCGCTCCACCACCGCCCCCACCCCGAGCGCGACGGCGACGACGAGCCCGTACGACCCGACGGTGTTCCCCATGACCGTCAGCAACGCGGCCCGCCGCCCCTGCGCCAGCGCCCGCCCGATCACGAACAGCACACTGGGCCCCGGGACGACGATGAGGATCAACGACAGCCCGGCGAAGGCGAGAAGACGGTCGGTGGACACCATGTCGGCATGGAAGCACGCACGGGAGAACCCGGGCGAGCCCTTTTTCCGCCTGCCCGACCCCTACCCGTAATACCCGTAGTACCCGCGGCCCTGCGGCCCGGCGGCCCCGGGCTCGCCCCTCCCCGTAGTACCCGTAATACCCGTACTACTCGTAGTGCGACCCCACCGCCGGCTGCCCCGTGTAGTTCGCCCCCGCCTCCGGGTCCGCCCCCACGTACCGGAACGGCAGCTCCACATCCCGTACACCCCTAAGGTTCAGCCGATGGTCCGCGTACACGAACCCCGCGGCCCTGAGCGCCCTCAGGGTCGTACGGGTCGCGGACATCCCGTCGGCCCGCCGTATCGAGGCCGGGTCGAAGTGCGCGGCCAGCAGCCCGCCGGGCGTCAGCCAGGACGCCGCCCGCGCGAGCAGCCCGAGCTGGTCACCGACGTAGTGCAGACCGTGGACGCAGGTGATGAGGTCGTAGGCGCGCGAGGGCGTCCAGGCGGCGACGGAGGCGGTGACCTCCTCCATCTGAGGGGGCAGGGGCAGCCGTACCAGAGGTCCTACGAGGTCCACGGCGGTCAGGTGCGCGTCGGCGGGCAGCAGCGCCGCCGCCTCCCGCATCGCCCGCCCCTCCCCGCTGCACAGGTCCAGCCAGGCCGGCGCCCGGCCGCGCAGCTCGTCCAGCGGGTCGAAGCCGAGTTCCCGGGCGTAGCTGTTCACGCCGGTATGGCCGCGCTCGCGGTTCATCGTGTTGTTCGCGACCACTGAGGTCTGTTCCAGCGCGGCCGAGGTCGTGAGGAGCTTGGGCATGCACCAGTACTACGGGCTGAGTCCCCCTCAAGTACTACGGGGTGTGCGGGATCACACCCGTAATACCCCTCGTCCGGAAATGGGGTGGACCACGGTCCGGTTGTCGTACTCGCGTAGACCCATGCGCGTGCACATACCTGCTGGTACCCCCGCCTCACGAGGAGCTAGTTCGTGACTGCCACCCCCACCCGTACGTCCGAGGTACTGTCCCGCCCGGTCACCATCAACGGCCTGACCGTCCCGAACCGCATCGCGATGGCCCCGATGACCCGCATGCACTCCCCGGAGGGCACCCCCGGCGAGGACGTCGTCTCGTACTACGCGCGCCGCGCGGCGGCGGGGGTCGGCCTGATCATCACCGAGGGGACGTACGTCGGGCACGACTCCGCGGGTGAGAGCGACCGCGTCCCCCGTTTCCACGGCGAGGAGCAGCTCGCGGGCTGGGCGAAGGTCGCGGACGCGGTGCACGCCGCCGGCGGCACGATCGTCCCCCAGCTCTGGCACATCGGCATGACCCGCAAGCCCGGCCAGCCCCCCTTCGCCGACGCGCCCCCGATGGGCCCCTCCGGCATCCGCCTCGACGGCACCGCCGACGGCCACACCATGACCCAGCGCGATCTGGACGACGTCATCGGCGCGTTCGCGCAGAGTGCGGCGGCGGCCGAGCGGACCGGTTTCGACGGCATCGAACTGCACGGCGCGCACGGCTACCTCCTCGACCAGTTCCTGTGGGGAACCACCAACCGGCGCGGCGACGGGTACGGCGGTGACGCGGTCGCCCGTACCAAGTTCGCCGCCGAGATCGTGGCCGCCGTACGCGAGACCGTGTCGCCGGAGTTCCCCGTGATCTTCCGCTTCTCGCAGTGGAAGTCCGACAACTACGACGCGCGCCTCGCCGAGACCCCGGAGGAGCTGGAGGCGATCCTCACGCCGCTGGCCGCCGCCGGCGTCGACGCGTTCCACGCCTCCACGCGCCGCTACTGGCTCCCCGAGTTCGACGGCGCCGACCTCAACCTCGCCGGCTGGGCCAAGAAGCTCACCGGCAAGCCCACCATCACCGTCGGCTCCGTCGGCCTCGACGGCGACTTCCTCCACGGCTTCGCCGGCCAGGGCGCCGAGGTGAAATCCCTCGACAACCTCCTCGACCGCTTCGAACGCGACGAGTTCGACCTCGTAGCCGTAGGCCGCGCCCTCCTCCAGGACCCGGAATGGGCCGCCAAAACCCTCTCCGGCCGCTTCGACACCCTGAAGCCTTTCGAGGCAACGTCCCTGCGCACATTGAGCTGAGCCGAGGGGGCGGGGCGGGTGAGGCGTGTCGGGCTGAGGCGAAGTGACGCGAGGGGACGGACGAAACGAGGGCCGAACCCCCCTGAGCCGAACCACACCAAGCCGAGTCGAGCAGAGCTGAACCAAGCCAAGCCCCGCCCCCCAGCCCCCCACTCTGCCGACACCATCCCCACCGCCCGCCACCCAGTCTTTTAGGGGCGCGGGGAACTGCGCGACCAGCCACCACACACCGGCACCCACCCCCCGTCCTCAGCCACCCACCGGCCCGCCCTCCACCCCTCACCCACAAGAGTGAACCTCCCCCCGATCCCCACCCCGTGGGCACCTTTGTTCGACCCGCCCCGTTGGGCGGATCAGAGGCAGACGGCGGAAGACGGAAGGAGCAGGGGATGGCGACGACGGAGAAGCCCGAGGCGATCGTTCGTACGACGTCGGGTCCGGTCCGCGGCAGCAGGGAGGACGGCCTGACGGTGTTCCGGGGCATCCCGTACGCCGCACCCCCGGTGGGCCCCGCCCGCTTCCAGTCCCCCCAGCCCCCGACCCCCTGGACGGAAACCCGGGACGCCCACGCCTTCGGCCCCCCGCCCCCACAGGAATCGGCCCTCGGAAACCGCCGGCCACACCCCTCGACACCCGACGACGACAACTGGCTGACGGTAAACGTCTGGACCCCGGACCCCACCCCCACCACCCCCCGCCCCGTCATGGTCTGGATCTACGGCGGCGCCTACAAGACGGGCCACTCCGCCGGCCCCGGCTACGACGCCCAGCACCTCGCCCGCAACGGCGACATCGTGGTCGTCACCTTCAACTACCGCGTAGGCATCGAGGGCTTCCTCCACATCGAGGACGCCCCCGCCAACCGAGGTCTCCTGGACCAGACAGCCGCCCTGACCTGGGTCCGCGACAACATCGCGGCCTTCGGCGGCACCCCGGACAACATCACGGTCTTCGGCCAGTCCGCCGGCGCCGGCTCGATCGCCTCCCTCCTCGCGATGCCCACCGCAAGGGGCCTCTTCCACCGAGCCATCACCCAGAGCATCCCCGGCACCTTCTTCTCCGTCCCCCTCGCCCAGGACATCGCCAGGGCGATCGCGGCAGAGGCCGGCGTCCGCCCGACCGCCTCCGACCTCGCGAAGATCGCCCCCAGAAAGCTCACGGAGGCCGGCGAAGCCCTGTCCGCGAAGATGCCGACGTACGACCGCTGGGGCCAGGTCGCCCCGACGGCCACCCCCTACTCCCCGGTGGTGGACGGCGAAGTCCTCCCCACCACCCCGTGGCAGGCGGTATCGGCGGGCGAGGCCGCCCACCTCGACCTCCTGATCGGCCACAACTCCCAGGAGTACCGCCTCTTCACGGTCCTGGGAAACCTCCTCGGCCGTATCACGGACGACCAGGCGACCACGACCCTGCGCAGATACGCCCCCGACGGCGACGAACCCGCCTACCGCGCGGCCTTCCCCGCCGCCACCCCGCAGGACCTCTTCGAGCAGGTCCAGTCGGAATGGCTCTTCGCCATCCCCTCCCTCCACCTCGCGGAAGCCCAGGTGAGGGCGGGCGGCCGAGCCCACCTCTACGAACTGACCTGGGCACCCCCGGCTCTGGACGGCGCCCTGCGCGGCTGCCACGGCCTGGACGTCCCCCTCCTCTTCGGCACCCACCTCGCCGACCTGGCCGCCATCCTCTTCCCGAACGCGGAGGTCCCCCAGGCCGCCCTGGACCTCACCGCCGAATTCCAGACCGCCTGGTCCTCCTTCGCCCGCACGGGCGACCCGGGCTGGCAACCGTACGACCTCGACCACCGCCCGACCCGCGTCCTGGACAGCCCCTCGGAACTCAGGCCCTACCCGGAGGAAACGGCAAGACACCTCTGGGAAGGCCACGAGTGGCACCCCCTACCCCTCCTCGACTGACCCGACCGAAAGAAGCCCGCCGACTCCCACAACCCGCACCCAACCTCCGACCGTCAGCACACCCTTCAGGGTCGCGGGGTTGTATCTGATAGCGGCTCCGCCGCAGGGCTCGACCGGCTCCCGCAACCCGCAGCCAACCTCCGACCGTCACCACACCCTTCAGGGGCGCGGGGAACTGCGCGACAAGCCACGACGTGCCCGCGCCCACCCCCTAGCTCACCCTTCACCCCCCTCCACCACCCCCGAAATCACCCGCGCACACTCCACCGCCTCCATCCGCCCCGTATCCACCTCGACGTCGTACCGCACCCCCACATGCACCACCCCCGCCTGCGCCACCGCCATCCCCGGCACCCGGTCCCCCCGAGCGATCTCCCGCCCCGCCGCGATCTCCGGATCGCACCGCACCCCCACCCACAACACGTCCAGCCCGTCCAGCACCTTCTCCCACCGCCGCTGCCCGTCACCCCCACCGAGCAGCACGTCGTCCACGATCACCCGCCCCCCGGCCCGCACCACGGCCGCGACCCCCGCCCGCCAGGCCGCCTCCGCCACCTTGAACGCCTCCCCGACACGGATGCTCCCGTCCGGGGCGAACGAGATCCCCTCCTCGGAGTTCTGCATCCGCCGAGGCAGCGCCTCCACGAACGAGTCCACCCCGAACGCCATCCAGGCCCCAGGCAGGGCCTCCTGAAGACACCGCACGATCCCGGACTTGCCGGAACTGGAACCACCGTTGAGGAAGATGAGCTGAGGAGTCATGGTCACGCCGCCACAGTAGGAGCCCCTCACACCCCCCGGACAACGGATTTCCCCCCGGAGGCCAGAGCGCCCCGCCCCTCCCGACGCCCCGTCCCCCACCGACGCCCCGACACCCACACCCTCCACCCCCTACCCTGGAACCACCGCACCCCCGGCCGGAAACCCACACCATGAACCACGCCCAGCTCACCGCCCTAGGCCGAGCCCTCCGACTCCTCGGAGAACACGGCGACGTACTCACCACGGACACCCCCGACGCCAAGCTCCACGAGGTGAAGGCGGACATCCAGCGAGCACTGGACCTGCTGGACGACAGCGTCGTGGGCGCGCCCCCCGCCACCCGCTGCGCGGAACACCCCTACGGCCCGGTGGACACCTCGGCCCCGGACCTCTGCCTCCTCTGCGAGACCCGCCGCCGCTCGGCCCGCCGCGCCGAACTGAACGGCCCCGCCCCCACCCCCCAACTCCCCTCCGCCCCGAGCCGCTACGGCGTACGGGAGGACCGCCCCCAACCCCAGCAGCGCTGGCTCCCGGAACTCTGGAACGGCCAGGAGTGGCAGCTCTGCGGCACCCCCCGCCGCGACCGCCGAGAAGCGGAAGCCTTCCTCGCGGCACTCCGCCGGGGCCCCCGCCCCGCCATGGCCTACCGCCTGGTCCACGAGTTCACGGACTACGAAGTACTACGGGTATGGGGCACCCCCCTGAAAGTGGACATCGAACCCCTGGGCAACAACCTCCAGCCCTGACCCCGCAGTTCGCCTGACAGAGAGAGTCAGGCGAGTGCGGAGTCCGGCAGCACAAATGGGCCATGGACTTCATCACCGCCCGCGGGAATCCGCGCTGACGCCGGCGAGCCCCTCAAGAATCTCCGCGTTCTCCTCGGCCACTCTCCGCCGGACCAGGGAACAGGTCGAGGAGAAAGCGGAGAACAACTCCTCGTCGATATCCTCCCGCATCACGAGGGACATCCGACTGGTCACCGGAGATCCCTCGACGGGCCGTACGGCAACCCGCCGCGAGGAAACCGAATGCACGGCGGTCGGATAGATCAGCGTCCACCCCGCACTCCCGGCCCCGAATTCGGCGACCGTGTCCTGAAGCCCGGTATAGGGCGCCCCGAGCACCGGCTCGAACCCCGCCTCCCGGCACGCCTCGACGACGGCGTCGTACAACACGGAATTCTGCCGCCGCCGGGCGATCCGCAACGGCGTCTTTGCCAGCGCGCGGAGCGGTACGGCGGACTCCTCGGCCAATGAGTGCGCCGCGGGCAACACGACCACCAGTGGGTCGTACCACAACGTCACCGACCGCATACCCGGCACATTCTCGACCCCTCGTACGAACGCGGCGTCGAGTTCCCCGACCCGCACGCCCGCCAAACGCTCCCGAACGGCGAGCGTCTGAAACTCGAACCGCGAACCCGAACCCGGTTTCGGTGAGAACGCGTCGAGGAAATGGTCGAGCCGCCGCCCGAGCGTCGAACTGATCCCGATCCGAAGAACGTCACTCTTCCGTACGGAGATCTCCCCGGCCTTGGCCGAGAACGCATCGGCGGCCCGGAGAATGTCCCGCGCCCCGGGCAGCAGTTCCCGCCCGGCCGGGGTGAGCCGCACATTCCGCCGCGACCGGTCGAAAAGGTCGACGCCCAATTCCCGTTCCAGTCGCCGGATCTGCTGGCTGACCGCCGGCTGCCCGATGTCCAGCCGCTCGGCGGCCCGCCCGAAGTGCAGTTCCTCGGCGACGGCCACGAAGTACCGGACCTGCCGCAGCTCCACCCGACCTCCCGTACGTCAGCCCTTGGCGGAGAACGTCTCCCCGCCGACCGCCCAGTTGTCGAGCGGAACCTCCTCGACGGTGAGCCACACCTTCTCCGGCGGCACGCCCGTCGCCCGCACATACGCCTCGGTCACCTCCCGGGCGATCTCCCGCTTCTGCTCGGCGGTCCGGCCGGGCGTCTGCCGAATGTGGATCAAGGGCATGGGAACCTCCAAGGTAGTCCCGTAGAGCTACGGCGGCCGGGTACGTCCCGCCCGCACACCCAAGTCCAGCACCGCGGCACCCCTCGACCCAGACGAGATCGACTCTGGCAGGCATCACGATTCGTGATGGGTACTACGGGTACTACGGGAACCCCCGCCACCGGAGGACCCCCCGGCCCCCGCCCCCACGACATCGAGCGCCTCCCGCAGCCTCCCCCCGCACTCCTCCAGCACCCGCCCCGCCGTCACCGCGTCCACCCCGCCCAGCAGCACGAGCACCGCGTTCTTCACCTCACCCCCGGTGGCGGTGAGCGCGACCTCGATCGCGGCCTCCTGCGCCCCCGTGGCCAGCGCGACGATACGCCGCGACCGCGCCCGCAGCTTCTCGTTGGACGCCCGGACGTCGACCATCAGGTTCCCGTACGTCTTCCCCAGCCGGATCATCGTGATCGTCGAGATCATGTTGAGCACGAGCTTTTGCGCGGTCCCCGCCTTCAACCGGGTGGACCCGGTGACGAACTCGCCCCCCACGACGACCTCGATCCCGTACTCCGCCGCGGCCCCCAGCGCGCTCCCCGGATTGCAGGCGACCCCCACGGTCAGCGCCCCCCTACCTCTCGCGTACTGCACGCCCCCTACCGCGTAGGGGGTACGCCCGGAGGCCGACACCCCCACCACCGTGTCGTCCGCCCTGAGGGACAACCCCTGCAAGTCCCGTACCGCCGACTCCCGGGAATCCTCGGCGCCTTCCACCGAGTCCACCATGGCCCCCACCCCACCGGCGATGAGCCCCACCACCTGCCCCGGAGACGTGTTGAAGGTGGGCGGACACTCGGAGGCGTCCAGCACCCCCAGCCGCCCGGCGGTCCCGGCCCCCAGGTAGATCAACCGCCCCCCGCGCCCCATGCGCGGCGCGATGGCGTCGACGGCGGCGGAAATCACCGGCAATTGCGAAGCGACAGCGGCGGGAACACCGGCGTCTTCCCTATTCATGAGCCGTGCGATATCGAGCGTGGGCAATTCGTCGATCCGGGCGAGATCGGCGCGAAACGACTCGGTGGGAAGAGAGGAAAGCTGAGCGAGAAGGTCAGAGGAGGACATGGAAGAACAGCTCTTTCCATCAGGAAGTTCTTAAACCGACCTCAAATGAAAGGTCACCCCTACGGTCTACCGGTGCCGGTGGGCCAGCGCCTCGTAGGACGCGGCCAGCGCGGGCGCCGCGGACTCGTAGGTCCGCTGGGCGATCCCCACGAACAGGCAGTCCACGACCAGTAACTGCCCGGTCCGCGAGGCCATCGCGGCGGGCCGCAGTTCGCTTTCCCGGGCGGAGGACGTCGTCAGCACGTGATCCGCGTACTGGGTGACCGCCCCGTCCGCCCGCCCGGTGATCGCCACGGTCGTGGCGCCCCGTTCGAAAGCCGCCCGCAAAGGCTCGATCACATCTCCCGTGGACCCCGAATGCGTAATGGCGACGGCGACATCCCCGCCCCGCAATTGCACCGCGTTGGTCACCGCGAGATGCGGATCGCTGTGCGCGTGCGCGAGCAGCCCGATCCGCAGCAGTTTCTGTACGAGATCCTGCGCGACGAGCCCGGAGGCCCCCACCCCGTACACGTCGATCCGCCGGGCGGACGCGGCGGCGGAGACGGCGGCCCCCAGCTGCACCGTGTCGAGCCCGGCAGCGGTGTCCGCGAGGGTCTGCGCCTCGGCCTGCGCGAGCTTGCTGACGACGTCCCCGATCGGGTCGTCGACGGTGATGTCCGTGGTCAGCGCGGGCGCCCGCCCCGACTGCTGATGCGCGGCGAGCCCGGCGAGCGCGAGCCGCAGATCGCGGTACCCGGGGTACCCCAGTACCCGAGCGGTACGGACGACGGTGGCCTCGCTGGTCCCCGTCCGCTCCGCGAGCCCGGTGACCGTGAGCGCCGCGCACCCCGCGGGATCGCCCGCGACGGTCTCGGCGACCCGCTGCATGGACCGGGTCATGGAGGGGGCGAGTGTACGCACCTTGGCCGCGAGTGCGCCGCCGAAAATTTCTTTCACGTCGCGGGTCACGTTCTGAAAGATATTTTCGTTTCGGCGCCCTGGTCAAGAGTGCGCACAATGAAGACATGAGCACCGACCCCGTACACCCCGTAAGCCTTCTGGAGCAGGCCCTGCACCGGGCCCGCGCCCTCGTCCTGGCCGACCTGGTCGCGGGCGAGGTGGCCGAGGCGGACGTGGTGTCGCTGGTCGAGGAGTCCGTCGTCCAGCGCCGCTGGTGGGTGGAGCAGTGGCCGGACGGCGCGCAGTACGTCGCGGGTCTGGTCGCGCAGGACGTGCAGGACGCGCTGCTGGAGCGGTACGGCCGCTGGCCGTTGTGCCCGGTCTGCGGCTCGGGCGACCCGCACGCCCTGGAGGTCGAGCCGGAGCTCGGCCCCGACCCGCACTGGGTCTGCCACAAGGCGGGCGTCAAGGTCGCGGCGGTCGGCGCGCTCGGCGCCGGGCAGGACGGGCCGTCGTCCTCATGACCGTCTACATCGACCCGCCCGCCTGGCCCGGCCACGGCCGCCTCTGGTCCCACCTCGTCAGCGATGTCTCCTACGACGAACTGCACGCGTTCGCTGAGGAGTTGGGGGTCCCGCCGCGCGCCTTCGAGCGGGACCACTACGACATCCCCGCGCACCGCTACGCCGACGTGGTGGCCGCCGGCGCGGTCGAGGTCAGCAGCCGCGAGGTCGTCCGCCTGCTGCACGGCGCGGGCCTGCGCCGCCGGAAGGCGAGCGTCCCGCAGAGCCGCCGACTCCCTTAGCCCTCAACGCCGTTGGGCCCGGGTGCGGTTAGAGCCGGTAGCGCCGCAGCTCATAGGCGTCCCCTTCCGCGTCCTCCCCGACCCCCACGAACCCGACCCGCTCCAACACCCCTCTGGACGCCAGGTTCTTGGGCTCGACGACCGCGAACACGCTGTCCACGTCCCCCTGTTCACGCCCGAGCGCCCACTCCCCGACCGCCCGCACCGCCTCCGTCGCGAACCCGTACCCCCGCGCCTCGGGCACGAGGTCGTACCCGATCTCCGTACGGCCGTCCCCGTCCGGCGCGGCGTGGAAGCCGAGGCTCCCGATGGCCAGCCCGTCCGCCCGCCGCACGAGCACGAACAGCCCGAACTCCGCCCGCAGCGACCCCTTTTCGTACGAGGAGAAGACCAGCCCGGCGGCCTCGCGGGTGCCGTCGAGGGGGCCGTCGGCCAGCCAGCTGAACCCGCCGTCGCCGAGCGCCCGCAACTCGTCGAGGGCGGCCGGGGTGGCGGACTCCAGGGTGAGGCGTTCGGTGGGCAGGACCAGGTTGTTGTGCCAGCGCCAGCCGCGCACCGGTGCCCGGCCGGGCAGCTCCCCGCGCCCGGTCGCCCACAGCAGCGTCTCCCAGGGATCGACGCCCGGCCGCACCTCGGGGAAGATCCGCTGGAGCACGAACTCGGCGAGTTCCGGAGAGGGTTGGAGGACCGTGCCGAGTCCGCGCGCGATGTCGTGGGTGTGCAGCAGGAGTTCGGCGACGCCCATCGCGGCGAACCCCTGCCGGTTCGCGCTGCGGAACGGGTACGGATGGAACGCCCGCACGCGCGGCGGCGTGGTCCGGACGGCCGCCGCGAGCAGCGCCCCGCCCGTCTCGATCACGTCCACCACACCGGAGTCGGTGGTGCCCTCCTCGAACCGGATCTCGAACGGCAGGTACGCGTCCCGCGCCCGCCCCGCCAACTGCCCCGCGTAGGCCACGAGATCGTCCGCGACGTGCTCGGCGGTCGCCCGGCAGCTCCAGTCCAGCCCCGCCGCGCGGGCGTCCCGCCAGTCCCGCTCCGTGAGGGTCCGCAGCAGCGTCACGCACTCCGCGACGGCCGCGTCCAGTTGATCTCCGCCCGAAAGACTTCTCCGCATGACGAGAGGGTAGGGCCGTCAGCCGGTCAGCCGTTCCAGTTCGGCGCCGATGTTGCGCCGCGCGTCCGCGTCCCAGTGCTCCCTCCCGTATGCCGTCCTGAACAGCCTTGGCATGTCGAGGAGTTGGCGCAGAATGTCGGCCCGGCCGGTGCGGAAGGCGTCCTCGGGGACGAAGTGGTACTCCTCGCGCACGGCGGCCGTGTACGCCGTGTACGTGTCCGGTGCGGAGGCCAGGATCGCGAGGTCCGCGTCGCACAGCGCCTCGCCGTTGCGGTCCCCGTCGGCCGGGTCGTGCCCCTGGGTGAGCCGTACCAGCCGCGCGACCTCCGCCACGCCCCGCTCCGGCACCCCAGCCTCGGTCAGCGCCCGCTCCGCGAGCCGCGCCGAACGCTCCTCGTTCGTCGACCGGTCCGGCAGGTAGACGGCGTCGTGGAACCAGGCCGCGAGCCGCACCAGGTCGGGGTCCTCGGCGTGGCTCTCCAGTACGTCGACGCGGTCCAGTACCGCCGTCAGGTGGGTGAGCGTGTGATACCTGCGGTGGGGTTCCCGCCAGCGCTCGATGAGGTTGTCGGCGTACCGGTGGGGCGCGACGGCGCAGGAGTCGTCCCCCCGCGCGGAGAGCAGGGCGGTGAGCCAGCGGGCGTGCAGGGCGTCGAGATCTGCCATGCGTCCCATTCTCCCGCCGCGGGAGCGGTGCCCTGCCCTACGTTGCCGGTATGACCCCTACTTCGGAGCTACCCCGCGACCCCGAACTCCCCGGCCGTCTCCTCGCGGCCGAGCGCGACCTCCTCGTCCCCCTCCTGCGCGCCCGCCCGGACGCCGACTTCGCTCTGCCGACCGCCGGTTGCCCGGGGTGGTCCGTGCGGGACGTGCTCGCGCACTGTTCCTCGGCCCTGATGCGGGTGGTGGAGAGCCGGTTCGAGAAGGGCGTGTTCTCTCCCGAGTCGAACGACCGTGACATCGCCGACCGCGCGGAGTGGCCCGTCGCGCGGATCGTCGACGAGCTGGAGCGCGGTATGACCGAGGCGGGTCCGGCGATCGCGGCCTCGGACGGCCGGCTCGACCTCGTCGCCCTCGGCGAGTGGGTGCACGCGGGTGACGTCCGCGAGGTCTGGGACGAACCCGGCGCCTACGCGGGCGAGACCCTCCCCGAGGCCCTCGCCCTGCTCACCTGGTACACCCGGCGACGCGGCCACGTCCCCCTCCGGGCCGACCTGGACGACACCGACGACCCCCTCACCCTCGGCCGCCCCGACGGCTCCCGCTCCCCGGCCCGCTACCTGGGACCGGCGGCCACGCTGATACGGCTGTACTCGGGGCGGTCGGTCGAGGGGGCGTCGTACGAACTGGTGGGGGCGGGGGAGGAGGAGCTGAACCTGTTCGGGTGACGGGTCGGGGTCCCTCCTGAGAGCTACGACGAGGCGGTCTCCTTCTTGAGAGCTACGACGGTGCGGCCTCCCTCTCGGGAGCCACCCGCTGACGTACCCTGATTGGACTAGACCTGTAGAGGGATACGACGACGAAAGGCACCGCATGAGCACGCGCGCGCTCCTGGAGGTGATCGCCCTCGCCCCGCAGGACGCGGTCGCGGCGCAGGCGGGCGGCGCGGACCGGGTCGAGCTGGTCACCGACATGGCGGCGGACGGACTGACCCCGGCGCTCTCGGTGTTCGGCGCGGTCCGCGCGGCCACGGACATCGATGTCCGCGTGATGCTCAGGCCGACGGCCGGTTTCGCGGCCGGTGACCTCGGACAACTCGCCCGTACGGCCGGGGAGTTCAGGGAGGCCGGCGCCGACCAGTTCGTCCTGGGCTTCCTGGACGCCGAGGGCGGCGTGGACCTGCGCGCGGTGGAGCGGCTCGTCGCCGTCCTGGACGGCTGCCGCTGGACCTTCCACCGCGCGCTCGACCACGCCGCCCACCGCGAGGACGTCCGCAAGGCGCTCACGGGCCTGCCCGGCCTGGACACCTACCTCACGGCGGGCTCGCCGTCCGGCGTCGGACAGGGCCTGGACACCCTCCTCGCGGAGGCCGGCCGCTACGACGAACGCCTCCTCGTCGGCGGCGGGTTGACCCTCGCCCACGTCCCGACCCTCCTCGCGGCCGGAGTCGACGCCTTCCACGTCGGCGGGGCGGTACGGCCGGACGGCTGGACCGAGCCGGTGTCACCGGAGGCGGTCCGCGTCTGGCGCCGGGCGATCGACCCCGCCTGATCCGGTGCGACCGGAGGGGGCAACTACCTGATCTGCTCCGGCAGTTCGGTGCCGTGCACGACAACGAGCCCGGAAACGGCGCGAGTCAGCGCGACGTACAGCCGCCGCAGCCCGGTCCGCTCGTCCGGCTCCCCGTCCACCACGGCCCGCGGTTCGTCGAGCACGACATAGTCGTACTCAAGTCCCTTCGCCAACGAGGCGGGGACCAGCGTCAGCCGGGTCTCGGCCGTCGTCTCCTGGCCCGGGTCGAGGTACGGCACCCCGGCCGCGCCCAGCGCCTCGGCGAGCACGGGAATCCGGGCGTCGGCGGCGATCAGCCCGATCGACCCCTCCCGCAGCAGCAACTCCCCGCAGGCCGCCACGACTTGCTCCACCTCGGAGACGTCCCGCAGCTCGAAGAACCCGGGGTTCTCCCGCACCGAGGCGACCGGCGTGAGACCGGGCGCGATGTACGGCAGCAGCCGGGACGCGTACGCGATGACGTCCGTCGGCACGCGGAACCCGGCGGTCAACTCCTCGACCACCGCGTCGGATTTGCCGAGATGCCCGAGCGCCTCCTCCCAACTCCGGGTCGCCCAGGGGGTGGTGCCCTGCGCGAGGTCGCCGAGGACGGTCGCCGAACCCGTCGTGCAGCGCCGGCCCACCGCCCGGTACTGCATGGGGGAGAGGTCCTGCGCCTCGTCGAGGACGACGTGGCCGAGGGAGTGCGTGCGCTCGACGACGTCGGCCGTCTCGTCGATCAACACCGCGTCCGCCGCCGACCACTTGGCGGACTTCACCGACCGCACGGGCTTGGCCCACAGGATCGTCTTCTGCTCCTCCTCGGTGAGGACACCGGCCGCGTGCTCGGCGAGGAACTCCGGTTCGCTCAGCAGCCGCAGCACCAGCTTCGCCGGATCGACGGGCGGCCAGACCGCCTTCACGGCCGCCTTCACCGCGCTGTTGCGGGCGACCGAGTCCTGCACCCGGTCGTCCGGCGCCTCCCCGGACCGCTCCATCTGGACCAGCACCGCGTGCGCGATCCGCTGCGGCAGGGCCTCGCGCGCCGCGCCGTACCGGATGTCCCGGTCCAGCAACTCCCGCACGATGTCTTCGAGTTCGTACGCCGGAACCCGCCACCGCCGGGACCCGCGCACCACGACGACCGGCTCGGTGGGCGGCGTGACGTGCGCGTAGACCGCCCGCCGCAGCACCTCCGCCATCCGGGCGTCGCCCTTCACCACGGCGGCGTCGGCGTCGTCCGCACCTCGCACCTCGACGTGCGCGACCAGGTCGTCCACCGTCGCCTGCCGGACCGCCAACTCGCCCAGGGCGGGGAGCACTTGCTCGATGTAGCGGAGGAAGGACCTGTTCGGGCCGATGACCAGCGTCCCGGTCCGGGCGAGCCGGTCGCGGTGCGCGTACAGCAGATACGCGACCCGGTGCAGACCGACGGCCGTCTTCCCGGTCCCCGGACCGCCCTGCACGCACACGCTGCCCTGGAGGCCGCTGCGCACGATCTCGTCCTGCTCGGGCTGGATCGTCGCGACGATGTCGCGCATCGGGCCGACGCGCGGGCGCTCGATCTCCTGCTGGAGCAACTTGCTGGTCCGCGCGGTCTCCTGAGGGTCGGAGAGGTGCTCGTCCTCGTACGCGGTGAGGTCGCCGCCGGTGTACCCGAACCGGCGGCGCAGCCCGACGTCCATCGGGTCCTTCTTGGACGCCCGGTAGAACGGCTGCGAGACCGGCGCCCGCCAGTCGATGACCATCGGGTCGCCGTCTCCGTCGTGCACATGCCGGCGCCCGATGTAGAAGCGCTCCCCCTCCGCCCCCTCCGCCTGTTCGGCGCCGGGCGCGTGCAGGTAGTCCAGCCGGCCGAAGAACAGCGGGGTGTCGCTCAGGTCGGCGAGCGCCTTGATCCGCTCCTCGATCTGCCGGGCCAGCACCTCCGCGTTGACCCAGTTGGCGGTCACGTCCTTGATGTCCAGCGCCTGTACGTCCTCCCGCATCGCCCGCAGCGCGGTACGGGAGGCGGAGAGGTGCGAGCGTTCACGGAACAGGGGGTCGTCGGCGGACACGGGCGTGGACAAGGGGGTGCCTCCGGGGTACGGGTACTACGGGTGGGTGCGACCGGGATGCCGCCCGGTTTCCGACCGGGCGACGGCACTCCACGGGGGAGGCGGCAAGAGCGGAGAGTGTAGGCGAGCGGTTGGTGTGGGGGCCAACGGATTAAGCGTGTCGTTGACGCGCCGGGTGCCGGGTGCCGGGTGCCGGGGGAGGCCGGGGCCGTACACCCCCTAGCTCCCGGGACGCACGTCCCCTAACTCTCGCGTCGTACGCCCTGGTGGGCGGGAGGACGTCCTCAACTCCAGCCACCCGGTGCAGACTGGGGCCTTGCCCGCTTACCCCCGGCGGCGCGACGCCGACGCACCCTCAGAGCCGCAGCCCGCCCCGACCCGGCCGCCCCGACCCGGCACCGGCTCAGTCGGACGGTGGCGGCGACGCGGAACCCTGCTCGGCCCTGGCGACTCGTTCCTCAAGGGCCCGGATGCGGTCGTAGAGATCGACCAGGGTCACGCCGTCGGCGACCACGCCGGAGCGCTGCCAGTGCCTCCGTACGAATTCCTCGCGGCTCTCCTGCTCCGACTGCTGGAATCCGTTCGAAGCCGAGGAGTGTGACGACGTCGCCGCCTGCATGGACTCCATCCGCCCGAACGAGGCGCTCATCAGCTTCCGTACGACCAGCAGAGGGAGCACGATGACCACGAGAGCCGCGCCAGGTATCAGCCACCAGCCGACCGACATGAGAACCCCCGAGTCCGTTGCGCTATGTCGAATCGACCCTATCGGTCCTCGGCCACGTCCGGAATCAGTCCTTCCAGCGCTGGTGCCGAAGCTTCTCTGCGGTTTCTTGAGCCCGTGCCGCTTGTGCCGACGCGAACCCGGCGGACGTTTCGCGGCCACATCCTCGACTCGCCGGGGCCCTCAACCGGTCGGCGCCCTCAGCTCTTCAGCGCCCTCAACGAGTTCAGCAGCGCAGCGCCCCGCTCCGCGTCGTCCACGCTCACCGCGAAGTCGCGCCCCCGGGAGCGGACGACCAGGCAGGTGCCGCCCCGCAGCATCACGGTCGTACCGAGCCCGTTGATCCGGTACCCCCAGCCGCCGGCCTGGGCCGGGGTGCGCTGCTCCACGCGTGCCGACTCGATGTCCGCGACGGACCAGCGGCGCGCGGGCCAGCCGAACGGGCCGAACCCGACCCTGAGCCCCTTCTCGCCGACGCGGACCTGGACGGACGCGAAGGTCAGGCAGAGCAGCGCGGCCAGACCGAACCCGGCCGTCAGGGGAATCCCCGGCTGGAGACCCGTAATACCTCCGAGGGACGCCGCCCCGGCCGCGAGCGCGGCGATCCCGAGGAACGCCCCGACCGCCTGGAGCGCCGGGCTGGAGAGCCGCGAGAACCACGCCACCCGCTGCCCCTCGGGGAGTTCCATGAGCGGCCCGCCGCCCTCGGCCGGCAGCGCGTGACCCGTACGACGTGAGAGCCACACGAGCCCGCCCACCGTGAGAGCCAGGATGACGACGGCGACGATCCAGCCGTCCGCCGAACCCGCCTCGTGCCAGTCGGTCACGTCCAGGTTGGCCCGTACGACCGCCGCCTGCACACCGACCACCCCCAGCGCGAGGATCGGCAGCCCGACCCGCAGCCACCCGCCCGTACCGCCCCCTGCTCCGGCCCCAGCCCCTGCCCCAGCCCGCCTTGCGGCGACCAGCGCGCCCGTCGAGAGCGCCGCCCAGAACAGCGCGGGAAACAGCACGGCGGCCCAGAACGGCATCGACCCGTCGGCCTTCCCGGCGCCGTTCCAGTGCGTGGCCATCCGGTCCGGCAGCCGCCCCCGCGCGGCCAGCGGCATGGCGACCAGCAGCACCAGCACGGCCGCGCACCCGCCGACCGCAGGCCACCCCCCGACCGCCCCCCACCCGGTCCGACCGCTCCCGCGCCCTGCCCCTGTCTCCCCGTTCATGGCATCTCCCTGATCATCTCGATGAGGTCGTTCCTGCCGTACCCGAGCCGCGCCGCGTCCGCGACCAGCTCGCGCACCCGCCCGAGGACGACGGCCCGCTGATCCGCCCCCGCGGTGACGGTCACTCCCCGCCCCCGCCGGAACTCCAGCACCCCGTCGTCCCGTAGCCCCCGTAGTCCCCGCAGCACGGTGTTCACGTTGACCCCGAGCGCCTCGGAGATCTCCCGCGCCGGCGGCAGCCGGTCTCCCGGCGCGCACTCGCCCTCGGCGATGGCACGCCGGATCGACCCCGCCACCTGCTCGTGCAGCGGCCGACTGTCTGTGACATCCAGTTTCAGCAGCATGGTGCTAATGAAGCTAGCACCATTATTTCCACAGGGGTATCCCCGTACCGAAGACCCTGAGACGAACCCCTACGACCCCTGAGGTGTCCCGTCCCTCTTGAGTCGTAGGAAACGGGCGGGAAAGTTGGCTCTGTGGACCGATGCCCTCTTTATGCCCGAGATCGCACCATAGGGACATGAGCGCAGCGACCTTCACACCAGCCCAGGCCGCCGGTCGCCCCTCCGGAGCGACCCCGATGACGGCCCCGCACAGACACCGCCTCGGCGACACCGTCCACGCGATACGCGTGTTCGCCGGTGCCGCCTTCGACGTGATGATCCTCGGTGAGTACGGCGAGGAGGCGGGCGTCCGCCGCCGCAGATGAGCCGGCGGGATCGACCTGCCGGCGTCCGGCTCGGCGAGCCCCGCCCTCAGCCCGCCTCGGGCCCGGCCAGCAGCTCGTCCGCGTCGACGATCCGGTAGGCGTACCCCTGCTCCGCCAGGAACCGCTGCCGGTGCGCGGCGAAGTCCTGGTCGATGGTGTCCCGGGCGACGACCGAGTAGAAGTGCGCCTGGTGCCCGTCCGCCTTCGGCCGCAGCACCCGCCCGAGCCGCTGAGCCTCCTCCTGCCGCGAGCCGAACGTCCCGGACACCTGGATGGCGACGGTCGCCTCGGGCAGGTCGATCGAGAAGTTCGCCACCTTCGAGACGACGAGCACGCTGATCTCCCCCTCCCGGAACGCGTCGAAGAGCTTCTCGCGCTGGGCGTTGGAGGTCTCCCCCTTGATGACGGGCGCGTCGAGATGCTCCCCCAGCTCGTCGAGCTGGTCGATGTACTGCCCGATCACGAGAATCTGCTGCCCGGCGAACCGGCGCACGATCGCCTCGGTGACCTTCCGCTTCGTCGCGGTCGTCGCACAGAACCGGTACTTCTCCTCGGCCTCGGCGGTCGCGTACGCGAGCCGCTCGGAGTCGGTGAGATTGACCCGCACCTCGACACAGTCCGCCGGCGCGATGTACCCCTGCGCCTCGATCTCCTTCCACGGCGCGTCGAACCGCTTCGGCCCGATCAGCGAGAACACGTCCGACTCCCGCCCGTCCTCCCGCACCAGCGTCGCCGTCAGCCCCAGCCGCCGCCGCGCCTGGAGATCGGCGGTGAACTTGAAGACCGGCGCCGGCAGCAGATGCACCTCGTCGTAGACGATCAGCCCCCAGTCCCGCGAGTCGAACAGCTCCAGATGCGGATAGACACCCTTCCGCTTCGTCGTCAGCACCTGATACGTCGCGATGGTGACCGGCCGGATCTCCTTGCGCGTCCCGCTGTACTCGCCGATCTCGTCCTCGGTCAGCGAGGTCCGCTTCACCAGCTCGTGCTTCCACTGCCGCGCGGAGACCGTGTTCGTCACGAGAATGAGCGTCGTCGACTTCGCCTGAGCCATCGCCCCGGCCCCGACCAGCGTCTTCCCGGCCCCGCAGGGGAGTACGACGACACCGCTCCCCCCGTGCCAGAAGTTCTCCACCGCCTGCTTCTGGTACGGCCGCAGCGCCCACCCGTCCTCGGCGAGCCCGATCGGATGCGCCTCCCCGTCGACGTACCCGGCGAGGTCCTCCGCCGGCCACCCCAGCTTGAGCAGCGTCTGCTTGATCTGCCCCCGCTCCGACGGGTGCACGACGACCGTGTCCGGATCGATCCGCGCCCCCACCAGCGGCGCGATCCGCTTCGACCGCAGGATCTCCTCCAGCACCGGCCGGTCCGTCGTCGTCAGCACCAGCCCGTGCGCCGGATGCTTGCTGAGCGTCAGCCGCCCGTACCGGTCCATCGTCTCGGCGATGTCGACGAGCAGCGCGTGCGGCACCGGATACCGGCTGAACTGCACCAACGCGTCCACGACCTGCTCCGCGTCGTGCCCCGCCGCCCGCGCGTTCCACAGCCCCAGCGGCGTCACCCGATACGTATGAATATGCTCCGGCGCCCGCTCCAGCTCCGCGAACGGCGCGATCACCCGACGACACGCATCGGCCTGCTCATGATCGACTTCAAGCAGCAGCGTCTTGTCCGACTGGACGATCAGCGGTCCGTTCACAGGGGTACGTCCTCTCCGCCGGGAGCCTCGACGGAGGCTGGGGCAAACGTCCAGTGTGCCTCATCCGGGGGCGGTCACGCGGGGCGTGCGGAGCGCTACTCCTCCGCCAGCTCCGCCACCCCCGTGATCCGGTGCAGGGGATACGTGCGGACCTCCTCCGCCGTGTGGTCGTAGGCCGTGACGAAGCCGCCCTCGACGCGGAGGGGGGCGATGACGCGCTGGGAGGCGGCGCCGTCGGCGTTGACGTAGCCGATCCAGAGGGGCTCGTTGGTGAGGACGGCGGCCTGGACGGTGGCGAGGGTATCGGCGGCGGAGGTACGGGGGAGTACGTCGGAGGTACTACGGGTGGTGTCGGGGGCGGGTTTCCGGGGGGTCGTGGAGGCCAGGTCGCCCGCGCGGACGGCGCGGACGGCCGCCGCCAGGAGCGTGGCGTCCGGCACCGGGGGGCCGTCGGGGACTGGCTCCGGAGGGGTACGGGGCGGAGTGCGGTGGGCGTCGGCGCGGTGGATGAGGACGTCGCCGTCGGGGGACTCGGCCGCCGGGGCGTACCCCATCGTGCGCAGGACATCGAGGAGGGACGCCGGGTCGGCCTGGGTCGCCAGGACCGTCGGCGCGAGGCGGCGCAGGCGCAGGGGGGTGGAGCGCTTGTCCGCGAGGATCTCGTTCAGGAGCGCGTCGTCGTCGCAGCGGACGTATGCCGAGGCCGCGCCGACCCGGAGGTGGCCGTGCCTGCGGGCCACGTCGTCGATGAGGTACGCCAGCGGCTGCGGGACCGGCGTGCGCGAGTGCGCCGTCAGGAAGGCGTGCAGGTCGGAGGCGGCGCGGCCGGCGTCCAGGGCGCGGCGCACCGAGGCCGGGGTGAACCGGTAGACCGTCGCCCCGCCCTTCGACTCGACGTCCGCCAGCACGCCCAGCATGTCCGCCAGCGGACGCCGGAGCGGGCCCGGCGCGACCGCCGTCAGGTCCGCCTGGAGCAGTACGTGGTCAAGGGGCTCGGGCAGGAGGGGGGTGAGGAGCCGGGCCGCCGCGGCCGTCGCCACGGCCTGCTCCGCGGGGGGTAGGGGTACTACGGGATGCGGCGTCGACCGGTGGTGGTGCACGGGCAGCTTGTCGCCCGCGTCCGCCGGGTCCGGAGCGGAGGCGGAGGCCGAGGCCGAGGTGGTCGGGCCGTCGCCGGGTACGGCTCGCCGCTCGCCGTCTCCGACTTCGGACGACGCCGACCCGCCGCCCCCTGCCTCTGGCGACGACAGCCCGCCCCCGGCACCTCTCAGGGGACCCTCCGCCACAGCCCCCCGACCCTCACCCGACCCCGACCCCGACCCCGACCCCAGCCCCAGCCCCAGCAACGCCCGCCCCTGCCCCGACAGCGCCCCCCGCCCCGTGACCCCCAGCAACTCCGCCTCGTTCAGCGTCCATTGCGCGAGCCGCGTCCGCAGATCGCCCTCACCCCGCTCGGGCCCCCGCAACGGCCGCTCCCAGCGCAACCGCGCCAGTAGCGCCTCGGAGCCAGGGGATGTCCCCTCCGGGAGATCCGCCAGCAGCCCGAGCACCCGCCGCCGTACCTCCGGCGCCGCCGAACGGTCCAGCCCGGCACCGAGCGCCGAGAGCGTACGGTCCTTCGCGTCCCGCCCGCCCACCAGCCCCGACGTACGGGTCGCCGCCAGCCACACCTCCGCCAGCCGGGCCCAGCGCTCCGCCGCCGGACGCTCCCGCCACTCGTCGTACTCGGGAGTGGCCGCGTACCGCTCGTCCGCCTCTCCGTCGGACGCCAACAGTCCCGCCGCGTAGGCGAGTTCGACCCAGAACGCGGCCACCGGCTCCGACACGTCCAGCGCCACCGCCGTCCGCTTCAGGTCCCGCACGCTGAGCCCGCCGGCCCGTAGTACCGCAGGACCACCCTCGTCCCAGTCCTTGAGCAGCTCCTCGACGGTCGCGAGCGCCGTGTACGCCTGCCCGGCCGCCGTCGCGTCCACAAGCTGTGGACGGTGAACTCCCGCCGCCTCCACGGCCGGCGGCCACGGCTCCACCACCCGGTGCGCCCGCCCGCCCCGCAGATGCAGCGCCACCTCCCGGGGCAGGACGACCGTCCCCGGCGCCGTCGGCAGCAGCAGCCCCCGGTCCAGCAGCCAGCGCAGCCGCGCCGCCGGAGTGGCGGTGACCTGCCCGTACGGCGGCCCCCACACCAGCCGCTCCAGCACCTCCAGCGACTCCGCCGGAGCCTTCGCCAGCAGCGACTTCAGCTTGCGGCGGCTGGAGAACAGCGCCGTGAGCCCGGCCACCGCGCTCACCGAGTCGTGTGTGGACGGCAGCCCGGCCGTCGCCACGATCTCCTGCACCCGCCCCGGCGACATCCCCGCCGTCGCCTCCTGCACGCTCGGCCCGAGACCCGTAGGGGACGGGTGCTGCGGCGAGGGGGCGAGTAGCTCTCTGGCGGTACGCACCAGCCGCAGCCGGCTGTCGTCGCCCCACACCAGCGCCTGCTCCCGCAGCGTCGCCACCGCCCCGGGCAGCGCCGCGACCACCGCCGGGTCCTTCGCGTCCCCGGCCATCAGACCCAGGAGCTCCGGGTACGACGCCGGGTCCGCCGCGACGGCCAGCGCCTCGGCGGTCTGGAGCGCGAACCGGTCCAGCCGCTCCAGCGCCCGTACGACGGACGCGCGGGTACCCGCTCTCGTCGCCAGCTGGGTCAGGTCGGTCGGCACCGGCGCGATGAGGTCCGGCCGGCTGCGCAGCAGGGCGGCGAGGGACCGGTCGTCGCGCGAGCGGAGCGCCTCGGCGAGGGAGCGGGGAGTGCTCATCTGACCCACGGTAGCGGGTAGTGCCGGGGGAGGGGTCCCCCGCGAGAGTTACGCCCTGTGAGCCACAGGCTCTCGCCGCCCGTCCCGTAAGCCCCCTACAACCCCAGACCTACTGGACGAAGTCCCCCGCGCGGTAGCTTCTTCCCGTGGGGATCGAAAGCGACCAAGTCGTCTACGAGTACCTGAGCCGTGTCGGTGACGTGGCTCAGCAGCAGCAGTTGGCGTCGGGGGCCCGGATGCGGCTCGTGTCGGAGCTGCGCAACGAGATCGACCAGCGCCGCGCGAAGGCGACGGTGGACAGCCCCGCGGCGGTCCGGAAGATCATCGCCCGGCTCGGCAGCCCGGACGACGTCGTCGCGGCGGCGGGCAGCGGCGCCGGTACGCCCGAGGCGCCCACGGTGGCCGTACCCGTACAACCCGCGTCCCCCGCCGGACACTCCGCCCCGCCGAGGCCGTCCGCGCCCGCGTCCCCCGCCGGGCGCCCCGACTCCGACCCTGACCCCGGTTCGGGCTCCGACCCGGGTTTCGGCTCCGGCTCCGGCTCCGGCGACCCCCTGTCCTTCCCCGCCCCCCGCTCCTCCGGCGACCCCCTCCCCGACTGGTGGCTCAGGGGACCCGTAGGTCTGGAGAGTGACCACGACGAATTCCCGGGCTTCGTCGGCGGCGTCGAGATCCCCGAACTCCTCAAGTCCCCGCGCGCCCGGGCCGGAGCCGACGCCGGGGAGCCGAAGGAAAAGGCCGACAAGGAACCCCCGGCCGACACCCCGCCCCCGGCGGGCGAGCAGGCCGAGACCGCCGGGAAGACCGGCGAGGCACGGCAGCCCCGGCGCCGCCGACGCCTCGTCCCCCGCCCGTCCCGCTCCTCCCGTCCCTCCCAGCCCTCCCGCACCTGGAGCAACCCCCTCCTCCTGCTCGCCGCCGCCGCGCTCGTCGCGGGCGCCGTCCTCGGCAACCTCCTCGCGCTGGGCGCCGGTTGGCTCATCGCCTACATGTCCAGGCGGCTGACCGACCAGGAGACGAAACTCGCCGTCCTCTGGATTCCGGGCGGCGCGGTGGCGTCGGGGCTGGTGTGGCTGTGGGGGCGCAACGAGGGCCGCTGGGGCGAGCCCATCGTCCCCGGCCACATGAACGACGCGGTCTCGGAGACCTGGCCGTGGGTCGTACGGGGCGCGGCCGTCGCGTCGGCGCTGTACCTGGTCTGGCGCTCGCAGCGGAACAAGTAGGACCCGTAGACCCCGTAATACTCAAGAGCCACCAAAGCGGGCCGAACGGGCGCCGGTCGGCTGAGACACTCGGAGGTATGACCTCCCTCGTACCCCCCGTCGTCGGCTTCGACCTCGACATGACCCTCATCGACTCCCGCCCCGGAATCCGCGCCTGCTACCAGACCCTCGCCGAGCGGACCGGCGCGCGCATAGACGCCGATCTCGTGGTCAGCCGGCTCGGGCCGCCGGTCGAGGAGGAGATGGCGAACTGGTTCCCGGCCGAGGAGATCGCCGAAATGGCCGCGCTCTACCGCCGGTTGTACCCCGAGTACGCCGTCACCGGGACCCTCGCCCTGCCCGGCGCCGCCGAGGCGATCGAGGCCGTCCACGCGGCGGGCGGGCGCGTCGTCGTCGTCACCGCGAAGCACCAGCCCAACGCGAAGCTCCACATGGAGCACCTGGGCCTCGACCCCGACGTCGTCGTCGGTGACCTCTGGGCCGAGCGGAAGGCGGAGGCGCTGAAGGAATACGGCGCCCACGTCTATGTCGGGGACCACGTAGGGGACGTCAGGGGCGCGCGGGCCGCCGGAGCGCTCTCCGTAGGGGTCACCACCGGGCCGTGCGATGCGGAGGAATTGCGGACGGCCGGTGCGGATGTGGTGCTGGATGATCTTCTCGCGTTCCCGGGTTGGCTTTCGGCCTATCTCGCGGATGCCCCGGAAGCCGCCGATCCCTCCCTCGCCTGACGCCGTCCGGCGGCGATCGAACGCAGTACACCGGCGCCCGCGATGAGGAAGCCGACGCCCATGAGCATGCTCAATCCGAACATGTACGTAGGAAAAGGCGTCGTACCGAGGAACAGCGGGGTCACGGTGACGAGAGTGGCCACCGTACCGGCGAAGAACACGATCGCACCGGCGCGGATCAGTCGGTCACCGGGAGCGGCGGAATTCGTTTGGGTTTTGTCACGCACCGGACCAGGGTAGTTCCCAGCCCGAAGGAACAACCGGGGGACGTCTTGTCACCCGCGCACAGACCATTAGCCTTGGTACCGGCGGGTCATGGTCGACCCGCTGTACTGCTATCCGGAGCCGTTCGCGCGGTGCCAAGGCGCCGAGGTGCCAGGTTCCACGGGCGGTTTTGAGAAGCGGTTTTACGACAGAAGCAGTTTTCCGACGAGTACGAGGACGAGGACAGACGTGCCTACCGGCAAGGTCAAGTGGTTCAACAGCGAGAAGGGCTTCGGCTTTCTCTCCCGCGACGACGGCGGTGACGTCTTCGTCCATTCCTCGGTTCTCCCCGACGGAGTCGAGACACTCAAGCCGGGACAGCGCGTGGAGTTCGGAGTCGTCGCCGGTCAGCGTGGCGATCAGGCCCTTTCGGTGGTTCTCCTCGACCCCACTCCTTCGGTCGCCGCGGCCCAGCGCCGGAAGCCGGACGAACTCGCCTCCATCGTCCAGGATCTGACCACCGTCCTGGAAAACATCACGCCCATGCTGGAGAAGGGGCGCTATCCGGACAAGGCTTCCGGAGCGAAGATCGCCGGATTGCTGAGGGCGGTCGCGGACCAGCTCGACGTGTAAGCCGTACTCGGCGTACGGGTTGTACGGGATTTCCCGTACCCCTCCAGAGTTACGGGGGCGCCCCTGAGGGCCCCCGTAACTCCCAGGTAGCCCCCGAGAGGGTCCCGCCACGGACCTCGGGGAAACCGGCCTCAGGGGAACCGCAGCGCGTCCGGCCCCAGCGCCGGTACCAGCCCCTCGGCCGCCGCCCGCGTGAGCAGCCCGCGCACGGCCGCGTAACCCGCCTCGCCGAGGTCTGCCGTGAACTCGTTGACGTACAGCCCGATGTGCTGGTCGGCGACGGCCGGGTCCATCTCCTGCGCGTGCTCCATGACGTACGGCCGGGACACCTCGGGGTCGTCCCAGGCGGCCCGTACGGACGCCCTGATCGACTCCGCCAGCAGCTCCAGCCGGTCGGCGCCCAGGGAGCGCTTGGCGATGATCGCGCCCAGCGGGATGGGCAGACCGGTCGTCCCCTCCCAGTGCTCGCCCATGTCCGCGAGCTTGTGCAGCCCGTAGTTCCGGTACGTGAACCGCGCCTCGTGGATGACGAGCCCCGCGTCGACCTTCCCGTCCCGCACGGCGGGCATGATCTCGTGGAACGGCATCACGACGATCTCCCCGACCCCGCCGGGCACCGTGTCCGCCGCCCACAGCCGGAACAGCATGTACGCCGTCGACTTCTCGCTCGGCACGGCCACCGTACGACCTTCGAGGGAGACGCCCGCCTCCCTCGTGAGGACCAGAGGGCCACAGCCGCGCCCCAGGGCCCCGCCACAGGGCAGGAGGGCGTAGTCCTCAAGTACGTACGGAAGGACGGCGTACGACACCTTCAGGGCGTCGTACTCGCCCCTCTGGGCCATGCCGTTGGTGATGTCGATGTCCGCGAACGTGACGTCGAGCGCGGGGGCGCCCGCGACGCGGTCGTGCGCGAGGGCGTCGAAGACGAACGTGTCGTTCGGGCAGGGGGAGTAGGCGATCCGTAGCGGCGCTTCGGGGGCCGGGTCAGAGGTCATGCTGTTTCCAACTCTCCAGAACGGGGGCGAGCTTCCCGAATCCCGCCGTCAGCGACTCCAGCGCGTCCTTGATCCGCCAGGCCGAACGGTCGCGCGGGCCCACGGCGTTGGAGACCGCGCGCAGTTCGAGGACGGGGACGCCGTGAGCACCGGCCGCCTCCGCGACCCCGAACCCCTCCATGGCCTCGGCGAGCGCCTCGGGGTGCCGGGCGCGCAGGGCCTCGGCCCGGCCGGCGGTGCCGGTGACCGTCGAGACGGTGAGGACGGTTCCGGCGCGCGCCCCAGTGGCGGTCGCCGCGCGGCGTACGAGGTCCGTGGGCGGGGTGTGGGTGACGACCCCGAAGCCGAGGTCGGTGACGGGGAGGAACCCCTCGGCGGTCTCCGCGCCGAGGTCGGCCGCGGTGATGTGGTCCGCGAGTACCAGGGAGGCTACGGGTGCGTCGGGGGCGAACCCGCCCGCGATCCCGGCCGACACGACCAGGTCGTACGGGTCACCTTCAAGAGCCGCGGCCGTCAGGGCGGTTGCCGTGGAGGCGGCGGCGAGCGCGGGGCCGACACCGGCGGCGAGGAGGTCGTAGCGGTGTGGAGCGGCGGTGATGTGACGGAGGGTCACTAGCCCTGGAAGGGTACGGGTCTCCCCGTAGGGGTCCGGGAACGCCTGTGCCACCGCGTCCCGTTCGGCCGGGACGGCGGTGGCGACAAGGATGCGGACGGCGGACGTGGTCAGTTGTCCGTCTTCTTCAGGCGGAAGGACCACAGACCCGTGACGGCCTGGCTGTCCTTCTTGCCGTCACCCGCCTTGATGGTCACGAGCGTGGAGTTGCCCTGCGCGCCGTACTGGGCGTTGAAGAAGACGCTGCCCGGGATGGTCAGGTAGGTCTTCGTGTTCTCGCCGGTCAGCGGCTGGCCGTTCATCAGAACCGTCCAGCGCTTGTCGGCGACCTTGGGGTCGACGCCGATGCGGACCGTGTCCACCTCGGAGTCCACCTTGATCGACTTGATGTCCTCGTCCTTCAGGCACGCCGTCAGCTTCGCCGTGTCCAGCGCGGAGTCCTCACCGCCGCAGGTGGCCTCCTCGCTGACCGACGACCTGCCGACGGTGATCGTCGAGATCGGGGTCGGCTTGTCGCACGCCGAGAGCACGAGCAGTCCGGCGGACACGGCGCCGGCGGCGGCGACGGCGCGGCGGCGTCGCACAGCAGCGGATTGCTTGGTCATGGGGCGAAGGTTATCGGGCCCGCCCGGCGCTCCTCCTACGCGGGGTGCGGCGTCGCTGTGCGTTAGGCCACGCGGGGTGGACGGCGGCTTGGGGTGGGCGACAGCTCTCGGGTACTACGGGTACTACGGGTACGACGCCGTCGCGCCCCCGGACCGGCACCGCCCGCCTCCGCCTCGCACCCCGCCTCCCCCGCGAGTACTACGGGTCCTACTCCACCCGCCCCCGCCCCCCGCCCCCGTGCCGAGCCGACCCCAGCAGACCCTTCGCCGTGGCCACCAAGCCTACCGCCACCACGCCCGCCGCCACCGACAGCCCCAGCGCCCCGTTCAGCGGCATCACGATCCCCACCGCCCCGCCGAACACCGACGACACCTGGAGCATCGTCTCCGACCGGGCGAACGCCGACGTCCGCACCAGCTCGGGCACGTCCCGCTGGATCAACGCGTCCAGCGACAGCTTGGCCAGCGCCTGCGAGAACCCGGCGACCGCCGCGAGACACGCCACCAGGAACGCCCCGAACAGCAGCGCCGCCGTGATCGTCGCCCCGAGGACCACCGCGACGACCGTCACGACGATCAACTCCGGTGCCCGCGACCGCAACCACGCCCCCACCGCCGTACCCAGCGCGTTCCCCGCGCCCGCCGCGACGGCGACCATGCCGAGCGAGACGGCCGCGCTCTGCCCGGTCAGCGGGTGCTCGCGGAGCAGGAACGCGAGGAAGAAGGTGAGGAATCCGGAGAGCCAGCGCAGCGCGGCGTTCGCGCCGAGGGCGTGGGTGACGGCGATGCCGACGGTGCGCAGACCCGGCCGTTTGGCGGACTTGAGGGGCCCGTGCAGGTGGTCCGCGTCGGCGGCGAGCAGCGCGACGTCCTCCCCCTTCGCGGAGTCCACCTTCGGCGGCAGCGTGAACGACAGGAACGTACCGGCGACGAAGATCACGAACGCGCCGTACAGCGGCCACCCCGGGCCGATCTGGTGCAGCCCCGCCGCGATGGGCGCGGCGATGCCCGTGGCCAGCAGTCCCCCCAGGGTCACCCGGGAGTTGGCCTTGACCAGCGAGAGCCGTGGTGGGAGTAGTCGGGGTACTACCGCGGAGCGAACGACCCCGTACGACCTGGAGGCTACGAGTACCCCCAGGGCCGCCGGGTACATCTCCAGACTGCCCGTCGCGACGGCACCCGAAAGTACTAGGGCGAGCAGAGCCCGCGCGAGCATCGCACCGGCCATCGCCGCCCGCCGCCCGTGCGGCAGCCGGTCCAGCAGCGGGCCGACGACGGGGGCCAGGACGGTGAACGGCGCCATCGTGATCGCCAGGTAGAGCGCGACCCGCCCGCGTGCCTCGTCCGTCGGGACGGAGAAGAAGACGGTGGAGGCGAGCGCCACGGTGATCATGACGTCGCCCGCGCCGTTCACGGCGTGCAGTTCGATGAGTTTGCCGAGGCCCGACTCGCCCGCGCCGTGCGCGTGCGTGGCCTTTCTGATGCCCCGGGCCGTCCCGGTGAACGGGAAGTGCAGGGCACGGCCGATCGAGCGGACGGGTCCGCCCAGCCGACCCGACCCGCCGCCTCTCCCCTTCCCCTGCCCGCCGATACCGGTCGCGCCCTGGGGTGTCCGCGCGGTTGCCACGACGTTCATAGTGCCCCGAGAAAGCTGTGCGTAGTGCGGTTACCGCGCGTACGGGTGGGGACTTCTCGCGGTTTCCGCCACTGGTTCCCGGGTATTACGGGTCCTCTCGCTCGGGTATTACGGGTCCCATCTCGATCGTCGTGTCCCGTCGGTGTGGGCTGAGCGCCCATGAACAGGTAGCGTGCGTATCTCAGCCATCCCGCACAATGGATGGCACAGGTGCGCCCGAGCACGATCGGACGCGGACGTCGACGCGGCCCACAGGTCCGCTCCGTCCGTTCCGCGGCCCGAGACACCGCACCCGACAGACGGCGTAGGAGAGAAGCGATACCTGTGAGCGCAGCGACCACGCGAAGCCGCACCCCCGACCGCCTGTGCGCCGAGGCCGTCGACCTCGCACGCACCGCAGCCGAGGAGGCGGCGGCCCCCGGAGTCGTCGGTGAGCACGTGGGCGTCGTCTCCGACGGTGACCGCGTCGTCACCCACTTCTTCGAGTGCAAGGAACTCGGCTACCGGGGCTGGCGCTGGGCCGCGACGGTCGCCCGCGCCTCCCGCGCCAAGATCGTCACGCTCGACGAGGTAGTACTCCTGCCCGGCCCCGACGCCGTCCTCGCGCCCGAGTGGGTGCCGTGGAGCGAGCGCCTGCGCCCCGGCGACCTCGGCCCCGGCGACCTCCTCCCGACCGACGCGGAGGACATCCGTCTGGAGTCCGGGTACTCCGGGTACTCCGGGTACGACGACCGTCTCGCCCCCGGCGACTCCGGCGACGACGACCCCGTAGCCCTCTCCCCCGCCCTCGCGGAACTCGCCGAAGCCGAGGACATCGAGGACGCCGAGGACACCTCCGACCTCGCCACGCCCTCCGCGCGCAGCACGATCACCTCCGTCGCCGACGAACTCGGCCTCCGCCGCGCCCGCGTCCTCTCCCGCTACGGCCTCCACATCGCGGCCGACCGCTGGGAAGAGGCGTTCGGCGCGCAGACCCCGATGGCCCAGGCCGCCCCTGCGACCTGCGTGAGCTGCGGTTTCCTCACCCCGATCGGCGGCAGCCTCGGCCAGGCGTTCGGCGTTTGCGCCAACGAGTTCTCCCCCGCCGACGGCCGCGTCGTCTCCCTCACGTACGGCTGCGGCGGCCACTCCGAGGCGGCCGTCATGCCCGCCCCGCCGCGCCCGGCCGAGCCGGTCGTCGACGAGAACCGCGTGGACCCCTTCCCGCTCCGCCCCGCGGCCGACTCGGGGTCGGTGCCCGTAGGGGACGGCGACGAGGAGACGGCCGAGCTGGGGCACTCGTAGCTCTTTCGGCCGCCTGCGTGTGGGTGG
Organism: Streptomyces sp. NPDC004539; assembly: GCF_040610055.1. Classification (NCBI taxonomy): domain Bacteria; kingdom Bacillati; phylum Actinomycetota; class Actinomycetes; order Kitasatosporales; family Streptomycetaceae; genus Streptomyces; species Streptomyces sp. NPDC004539. Next base: position 63,615 of record NZ_JBEXLS010000039.1, read on the forward strand.
CTACCTGAGAGCTACTACCCGGGGGTTAGCCCATGTGGGGTGCTACCTGAGGGGTGCGCCTTGAGGGGTACTACCTGAGAGGTGCGCCCTGTGGGCGGCTACCTGCGAGGTAGTACCCGGGAGCTACCACCTGAGAGCCGCTACCTCAGAGCCACTACCTGGGTATGACGGTCCCCGAGGCGGTCCGGGCGGGCGGCAGTCCAGGCAGAGGGTGCCTGGGGTGGTGGGGTGCCGGTAGGGGCGCTCGCAGTCGGGGCAGGTGGGGGTGGGTAGGCGGGGGCCCGGAGGTACTACGGGTAGTACGGGTACGGGGCTGTCGGCGCCGTCCGGTGGGGGCGTGCCCGGGGCGGGGTCCACGGGTACGGGGTCTACGGGTATTACGGGGCGTCCGGGGCCGTAGGGGACCGGTGGGAGCAGGGCCGTCAGGCGGTGGGCGATGAAGGACGCCGGGCGGTGCAGGGGTTCTACGGGGAGGTTCTCCGACAGGGCGCGGCGGACGGTGCCCGGGGTGACGTCGCGTTCCAGCCAGGCGGCGACGCCGGGGGCCAGGTGGGTGATGTCCTCGGCGGAGAGGTAGAGGCGGGGGTCGTGGCGGCGGAGGTCGGCGAGGACCTCGGACGCCTGCTGGAAGATCGCCGGGGCCTGGCAGGTGGGCTCGGGTACTACGGGTAGGGCCTTCTTGCGGGGTGGCTGCGCGGGCTTGGGGCGGGGGGATGGGCAGGGTGACGGGGTGTCGTGAGCGGTGGGCGGGTTGGGGGCGTCGGCGCTGTGAGCTGCCTTTTTGTCGCGCCCTGCGTGAGAGCCGTGGGTGCGGTGGGGGTGGTGGCCCGGCTGGTTGCAGGACACCGTGCGCGTGATGATGCGTCCGCCCTGGACCTGTTCGCGTTCGCGGCGGAGGTAGCCGTGGGTCTCCAACTCCCGTAGGCCCGCCGAGATTCGGTCGGCGCCTTCCGGGAAACGGCCGACGAGGGCCTTGATGGCGACCGGGGAGCCGGACGGCAACGACTGGATGTGGACGGCCAGTCCGATCGCGAGGAGCGACATGTCCGGGTGCTGGGCGAGGTGGTTGCCGATCACCGTGAAGCGGGTGGTGTGGCGGGTGTTGTCGTGAACCAGACCTGCGTGCGGATGACGCCGGTTCGGGTGTTTCCCGTCACGGGGACGGGACTGGGCGTGCGAGGGCACGCTAATGTCCTGGGTATCCATCGGGAAGGTATGTCTTCCTAGGTGGTGAGGCCCTCGCTGTGGGATGCCAGTCCCCGCGAGGGCCGTTGAATGTCTGGAGTTGTGAGGCAGAGCGTAAGGCATACAACCCGCCCCGGATCAAGTCCGGTTGGCGAACTTCACCCACCGGAGTGACCGAACCTCCCCACGCCGGCTGCTGCTCGGGCGGGTGGGGTGGGGCTTGGTTGGTTTCTTTTTGCTCACAGTTCTTTATGGAAGGAGCCCGCCCCGCCGAAGCACGGAGTTCCGGGTTCCGGAGCGGGCAACGCGATCTCGGCCCAGACGGTTTTGCGGGGGAAGGGGCCTTCGGTGACGCCCCAGGTGGTGGACAAGGCGTGGACCAGGGTGAGCCCGTGGCCGGACTCGGCGTCGGGTCGGGGGAGTTGGGGCTGAGGGAGCCGGTCCGTGCGGGTGTCGGAGACCTCGATACGCAGGGTGCCGCCGAGGTCCTGGACGAGCAGAAGGAAGTCCCGCCCGGGGACGCGGCCGTGCTGGACGGCGTTGTTGGCGAGTTCGGCGATGACGAGACGGGCGGGGTCCAAGGGGAGTCCCCAGGAACGAAGTTGTTCCGCGGAGAGGAGGCGGGCGAGGCGGGCGCCGCGGCGGGTGGGGGAGAGTTGGAGGGTGAAGTGGCGGGCGGGGGTGGGGGGTTGGGGGGAGGGCTGCTGAGGCGGGGGAGTTTTCTGAATCACGTCACACAGAGTGGTCGGATTCGCTTACCGTTTCAGTGATATCGCCACTGCGTAGAGCGACTGTCCAATGGTTGTCCAACCGTGTCGACGCGGTCGAGGCTGATCTGGGGGCAGAGCGAGGGGAAAGCCGTACGACCGAGGGGATACGGGATGCAGTGCGAGGGACGGGTCAGGGCCGAGGAAGGCGGACCGGGGTGGGATGTCGATCCCAAGGATGAGTGGGGAGTCGCTGTACTCGTCTGCGTGGGAAGGCAGTTGAAGCTGCGGCGTGAGGCGGCGGGGATGAGGGTCGCCGATTTCGCCAAAGCGATCGGGTACAGCGAGGACATGGTCTACAAGATCGAGTCCGGGATGCGTATTCCTCGGCAGTCGTATTTGGACAAGGCCGACAGTGTGTTGGGAGCGGGTGGGCTCGTCTCGGCGATGTGGGAGGACGTGGAGAAGGTCAAATACCGGAAGAACTCGCGGAGTTTGGCTGATATGGAGATGAAGGCTGTCCAACTGATGTCGTACGGAAGCAGGCATGTGCACGGCCTGCTCCAGACCGAGGAGTTCGCGAGGGCGCTGATGGGGACAGGGCACCCGCCGCTCCTTGATGACCCGCTTGAGAAGGCTGTGGCCCGCCGTGTGGCCAGGCGGGCTATCTTCGGTCGCTCACCGGCTCCCGCCCTCAGTTTCGTTGTCGAGGAGATGGCGTTGCGGCGGCCGGTCGGGGGCGTACGAATCTGGCGGGGTCAGTTGTAACACATCCTGGATGTGGGTCAGTTGAGAGGCGTGGAGATCCAGGTACTACCGACCGACCGTTGGAACCACCCCGGCAACGGAGGTCGGATTCAGGTGCTCAAGTTCGCGGACGGCACGGCGATCGGTCGTCAGGAGGACGGAGACGGCCGCCCCGTCGACGACCCGAGAGACCTGATGGTTCTCGAAATGCGTTACGGCGCCATCCGTGGCGAGGCTCTGTCCGTGAGCGAATCCCGAGTGTTCATCGAGCAGCTGTTGGGAGAGACATGAACCACGAATCCGCGCCCAGTGAAGCCCCTCGACTGACGTGGTTCAAGAGCAGCTACAGCAGCGGCAGCGAGGGCGACTCCTGTGTCGAGGTCGCCAACACCCCCAGCACCATCCACATCCGCGACTCCAAACACCGCGACTCCAGCCCCCGCCTCGCTGTGACCCCCGACACCTGGACCGGCTTCCTCACCTACGCCGCCCAGTAAGGATCTTCAGCGGTGACGCTCAAGGGTGAGAACCGCCTTCACGATTGACGTGAGTCGGTTGGGGCTGATGCGGGCTTTGCGGAAAATGC
>NZ_JBEXLS010000040.1:0-63535 GCF_040610055.1 Streptomyces sp. NPDC004539
GGATCTTCCGGGAGTGGAACGAGGGCCGGCTGGGCTCGTACCTGATCGAGATCACGGCGGAGGTCCTGGGCCACACGGACGCGTCGACGGGCGGGCCGTTCGTGGACGTGGTCGTGGACCGGGCGGGGCAGAAGGGCACCGGCCGCTGGACCGTCCAGACCGCCCTCGACCTCGCCTCGCCGGTGACGGCGATCGCGCAGGCGACGTTCGCGCGGGCCGCGTCGGGGCAGACGGCGCTGCGCGACGCCTACCGGGGTCTGCCGGGCGGGACGACGCCGCCGCTGAGCCGGACGGAGGCGGCGCGGTTCGCGTCGCAGGTGGAGAACGCGCTGTACGCGTCGAAGGTCATCGCCTACGACCAGGGCTGGACGATGATCCAGGACGCGGCCAAGGAGTACGGCTGGGACATCGACCTCGCCGCGGTCGCCCGGATCTGGCGCGGCGGCTGCATCATCCGCGCCTCCTTCCTCGACCGCATCCGCGCCGCCTACGCCCAGGACGCCGCGCTGGTCAGCCTGCTGACCGAGAAGGAGTTCGCCCAGGAGATCGGCGACGCGCAGGTCCCCTGGCGGGAGATCGTCGCGACGGCCGCCCGCCGCGGCATCCCCGTCCCCGCGTTCTCCGCGTCCCTGGCCTACTACGACACCCTGCGCGCCGAACGCCTCCCCGCCGCCCTCCTCCAGGGCCAGCGCGACTACTTCGGCGCGCACACCTACGGGCGGGTCGACAAGCCCGGCGCGTTCCACACCCACTGGGCCGACGCCGACCGCCCCGAGACCGACGCATAGCCGACGCATGACCGCCGCATGGCAATTGACGTGCGGCGAAGGACTGTTGGGCCACGGACCGCGAGCGGACCGTGGCCCTCCGTTCTTTTTCACCTCACGGCCGGGTTACAGAACCCTCAACCTCTGGTAGCGGGGCGGTTATCCGGCGACGATGGGAGCATGACACCGGCCGAGCGCGCCCATGAACGCCTGGCAAGCTGGCCCGACCTCACGACGGTGACCTCGTCGTGCGGCACGGGTCCCGCCCTGCGTTCCGCGCACAGCGAGATCGTCCACTTCCACTCGGCCCACGAGGTCGACCTGCACCTCACCGGTCGGGCCATCCAGCGCCTCTCCCGCGACCTCCGTGCCTCCACGGCCATCCGTCTGCTCCCCGGCTCCCGCTGGGTCACCGTCCACCTCGACTGCGAGTCCGACGCGGACCTGCTCGTCAGTCTCGTCAGCATGGCCCTCCAGGCACACCAGTCGGCTCCGCCGGGTGAGGAGGGGACCCGGTGCAATCTGCATCGGGTGATGCTGGTGCCGAGGGACGAGCCGCTGGTCTGAAGTACTCGGTCTGAAGTACTACGGGTACCCCCGAGCGACTTTGCCATCCCTTTACAACTGACACCCCCGCTGCCTCGTCTCTCCGCTCGATTCCACCCCACCCGGGTGGACCGAAGAGGGAGAGCAGGCATATGCGTCGTACAGCTCGTGGTGTGGTGGGGGCCTTCGTGCTCGCCGGGGTCGTCGCGCTGACCGGTGCGGGGGTGGCGGTCGCCGACACCGCGCCCTCCGCGGTGCCGAGCACCGGTGAGGCGCCGAGCCCGGTGCCGAGCGTCGTCGACTCGACACAGGCGCCCAGCGAGACCTCGACCAAGGCGCCGACGGACGCGACGGCCGTGCCGACCACCGCGCCGAGCGTGCGGGAGGGGCAGGTGGCGGTGGTGCCGTCGGGTGCCGCCGACACCGGGGTCGGGGAGCCGTCGGACTCCGGGCCGTCGTCCACGACGCTCGTCGGGGTCGGGGCCGGGAGCGCGCTGCTCGCCGGGGGTGCCTTCGTCGTCGTGCGGCGCCGGCGGGCGACCGGGGAGTGACCGTGCTGTCCAGGCGGGGGTTCGCCGCGGGGCTCGGGGCGGGGCTGGGGGCGCTGCTCGTCGGGTGCGGGTCGAACGGGGAGGGCGTGCGGGTGTCCAAGGACACCGGCGCGCTCGGGGGTGTTCGGGCTGCCGGTGACGGGAGTTCGGGGTCCGGGGGTTCGGGGTCCGGGGGTTCGGGAGGCGGCTCGGCCGGAGGTACTACGGGTACCACGGGGTCGTCCGGCTCCGGGGGTGCCTCCGCTGCCGGGGGCCGTTCCGGGGTCGTACCCGTACGCCTTCGGGTGCCCTCGATCGGGGTCGACACCCCGTTGCTCTCGCTCGGACTCGGCAAGGACGGGGCCGTCGAGGTGCCGCCGGTGGCTCCGCACGACCGTGCGGGGTGGTACCGGTACTCGCCGGTGCCGGGGGCGACCGGGCCGGCCGTGATCCTCGGGCACGTCACCGTCGGGGAGTACGGGGACGGGGTCTTCAAGCGGCTGACCGAGCTGCGCCGGGGCGACGAGGTGGTCGCCCGGCTGACGGACGGCCGGGAGCCGGTGTTCCGGGTGACGTCCGTGCGGACGGTCGCGAAGTCGGCGTTCCCGACCCAGGAGGTGTACGGCGACACCGTGCGCCCCGAGCTGCGGCTCATCACCTGCGGGGGTGCGCGGACCGGCGAGGGATACGCGGACAACGTGATCGTGTTCGCCGAGCTGAAGCGGGGGTGAGGGCGGGGTGGGGGGCGGGGCGCCTGTGAACGAGACGTCGCACCGGTACTACGGGTACGGGGGAACCCGTACCCGTAGTACCGGCATCCTCCCACCCGAGCCGGACCCCGGCCCGGACCCCGGCCCCAGCCCTGATCCGACCCCCCACTCCCCCTGGAGAGCGTTGAACCGCCCCCGATCCCTCCCCTGGTCCCGGCCCCGGTCGCGCTCGCGCGAGGAGGACGCGTCGGAGCTGTTCACGGCGCTGTACCCGCGGCTCGCGGGCTGGTGCCGGCGGCTCGTGGACGACGACGAGACCGCGCACGAGATCGCCTCGGAGGCGTTCACCCGGCTGTGGTCGCGGTGGACGAAGGTGGAGGAGCCGCAGGGCTTCCTGTACGTCACCGCGGCGAACCTGGTCCGCGACCACTGGCGCAAGGCGGAACGGGAGCGCCGGGCGATGCGGCGGGCGCGGACGGAGGAGGCGCTGCGCCCGGCGCCGGAGCAGGGCGACCCGTCGGTCATGCTGCTGGTGCAGTCCCTGCCCGAACGACTGAGGGTCCCGATCCTGTTGCACTACTACGCTGACATGCCGATCCGGCAGGTGTCCGCCCTGACCGGACGCAAGGAGGGAACCGTCAAGGCCGACCTCCACGCGGCCCGCGAGCTGCTCCGCGCCCACCTGAGGAGAAGCCTTGACCACACGCTTTGACGCCGACGGGAGCACCGGCGGCGGCCAGGAGGACCCGCTCGTCGAGCTGTTGCGCCCGCCCGCGTCCCATCTCCCGCCCCCGTCCGGCCACTTCACCGCGCTGCGCCGCAAGTCCCGGCGCCGCAAGGCGCGTACGGTCCTCGCGGCGGCGGCGACCTGTGCGGCGGCGCTGCTGATCGCGCTCCCGCTGACGTCGACGTCGGGGCCCCCGGTGCACAAGTCCCCGCCGCTGGCGCCGCCTCCGGCGACCGTCCCCTCACCGACGGCGCCCCCGTCCCAGCGGGCCGCCACCTCGCCGGTCCCGGGCCCCTCGACCGCGGACACGCACCCGCCGGTGCGGGACGCGACCCCTTCCATGGACCCGGTCCCCTCGCCGGGGGTCTCGGACACCGTCGTCGAGCGGCCGTCGGACGCCTCGTCCCTGGCCGCGGAACCCACCCCGTCGCCCTCCGCGGAGAAGACGGAGAAGTCGGGGTCCCGCACCGGCGCCACCGTCGCCCCGCAGGAGCCGGTCACACGCTGACCCTCGGGCACCGTCAGGGCAGGTCGACGGGGGTACCGGCGGCGAAGACGGTCAGTTTCTCCGGGTTGCGGACGTAGTACAGGCTCGTGATGACGGGGCCTTCGTGGCTGAACGCGATGACGCCGTCGAGCTCGCCGTCCACGTACATCGCGAGCGCCGGGGAGCCGTTGACGAAGGTGGGGCGGGACGTGAGGACGACGTGCCTGGCGACGTAGCTGAGAATGAAGCGGACGACCTTGTCGGCGCCCGACACCGGTACGCGGGCGGCCTGTTTGACGCCGCCGCCGTCCGTCACCATGACGACGTCCGGGGCCAGGACGTCCAGCAGGCCCTGCGGGTCGCCCGAGTCGAGCGCCGCGCGGAACGCGTCCAGGGCGTCCCGGGTCTGCCGGGGTGTGACCGTCTGACGGGGGCGGCGGGCGTCGACGTGCCGCCGGGCGCGGTGCGCGATCTGCCGTACGGCGGCGGGGGACTTGTCGACGGCCGCCGCGATCTCCTCGTACGGCACGTCGAAGACCTCGCGCAGGACGAACACGGCGCGTTCCGTCGGGGAGAGGGTCTCCAGGACGAGCATCAGCGCCATCGACATGCTCTCCGCGAGTTCGGCGTCCTGGGCGACGTCGGGGGTGGTGAGCAGAGGTTCGGGGAGCCAGGGGCCGACGTACGACTCGCGTCTTCTCGACAGGGTGCGCAGGCGGTTGAGGGACTGGCGGGTGGTGATCCGGACGAGGTACGCGCGGGTGTCGCGCACCTCGTCCAGGTCGACCTTCACCCATCTCAACCACGTTTCCTGGAGGACGTCTTCGGCGTCCGCCGCCGAGCCGAGCATCTCGTAGGCGACGGTGAAGAGGAGGTTGCGGTGGGCGACGAAGGCGTCGGTGGCCGGGTCGGTCATCGTCTCTCTTTCAGGGGGCGGTGACGGGGGTGGGCTCGGTGGCGGTGGCGAGGGTCTGCCGGCGGTTCGGGTCCTTGCTCCACCACGTCCGTACGCCGGGTTTCCTTGCCTCGTAGGAGAGTTGCCACACCGTGCTGCGGCAGACCAGTTCCTTGACGCCGCTGCCCGTGCGGCCTCCGAGGTGGAGGTTCCTCGCCGTGTCGTCCTTGTGCGAGAACTGGAAGACGCCCGTGTGGCGCCCCAGGCTGATGCACTGGCCCGCGAACCCGACGTCCGCCGGGGCGGGTTGATCCCCCGCGATCCGGCTGAGCACCGTCTCCGCCGCCTGCGGACCGAGTTGGACCGCCGACTGGCAGCCCATCCGGTACGGCCGCCCCGAGGGCGCGGCGGAGTCGCCGGCCGCGACGATGCGTACGTCGTCGACGCTGGTCAGGGTCTCGTCGGTGAGGAGGCGGCCGAGGGGGTCGGTGCTGAGGCCGCTGCGGGCGGCGAGGTCGGGGACACCGAACCCGGCGGTCCAGACGACGAGTTGCCCCTCGATCTCGCGGCCGTCGTCGAGTCGTACGGTGTGCCGCGTGACCTCTGTCGCCTGGGGGCCCTCCAGGACGGTGACGCCGAGGCGGGTGAGGCGGGCCGCGATCGTCCTGCGGCCCTTCGGGGAGAGGTAGGGGTTGAGGGTGGCGCCGCAGATCAGCGTCACCTTCCTGCCCTGTTCGGCGAGTTCGGCGGCCGTCTCGATGCCGGAGGCTCCGCCGCCGACGACCGTGACGGTCGCGTCGGGGGCGGCGTCGAGGGTCGCGCGGAGGGTGCGGGCGTCCTCCAGGGTGGCGAGGGGGTGGGCGAACTCCCTCACGCCGGGGATCTGTTGGGCCGAGCTCGCGCTGCCGACGGCGTACACGAGGTAGTCGTAGCGGACGGGTCCCTGACTGGTCGTCACCGTCCTTGTACCGGCGTCGATCCGGCTCACCGAGTCGACGACGAGCCGCACCCTTTCGTTCAGCACCTTCCCGTACTCCGTCACCGCGTCGTGCGTGCCGGCCGCCAGTTGGTGCAGCCTGATCCGCTGCACGAACTCCGCCCTCGGGTTGATCAGCGTCACCGCGACGTCCGTCCGCCGCGTCAGCCTGTTCGCCGCCATCACCCCGGCGTACCCGCCACCCACCACGACCACTTCGGTCTTCTCGCTCACTGTCTCTCCTCCGTTCCAGGGGGTTCGGCCTCAAGACACCGACCGCACGGGCCGTGTGACACCCGTGACCCAGATCACTCCCCCAACTCCCCGGCGAGCCGCCCCAGCGCCTCCCGGATCATGTCCCCGTACGCGTCCGGCGCGAGCGCGTCCAAGTACCCCTGAGCCTGGGCGACATGACTCCGCGCCCGCTCCTTGTCCCCCGTCCTCTGATAGCTGGCGGCCAGGTTCAGATGCAACGACGGATAGAAGCCCCGCACCGCCAACGCCGGGTGATGCTCCTTGACCCGCTCGTCGCCGACCTGTCCGGCGGCCTCCAACGCCCTGAGATCCCAGGCGAGTTCGTCATGTGGATCGTCTTGCAGATCCGCCATGTGATGAGCGAGCACACACCGGTGAAACGCGTCCCCGTCCACCCCGATCTCCTCCCACAGCTCCCCCAGCTTCCCGGCGTCCCGCGCCTGTACGGCTTCCTGAATGCGCTCGATCACTCGGGGCTCCCCTTGGTCGTCGGTGGGTCGGGGGAAGGGTAGGGGTGGGTACTGACAGCGGGGGGGTCGGCCGCTGTCCGGGTGGGCCGTCGGTGTGGTGGTTCAAGTCGGCTTCTGTCAGGCCGAGTTCTTCCAGCCCCGGCCCAGCACCTCCGCCACTCTCATGAACCCGTCCGTGCCGTGGCCGAGGGTGATCGTGTGGTGGGTCAGGGATTCGGCCGCTCGGACGAGGGTCGCGTCGATGCCGTGGGACTCGGAGGTGTGGGCGATGTGGGAGAGGGTGGAGGCGGCGGAGGTGAGGGGGTTGTCGGTGCCGGAGGAGGTGAAGTCGGTGGTGTCGAACTCGGCGGCCGTCTGGGTGAAGATCGGCGGGAGGATCTGGGTGAGGCCGCTCGCGAAGGGGGCGAGTTCGCCGGCGGTGACGCCTTCCGCCCGGGCGACGGCGAGGGCGTGGGCGTAACCGGCCATGGTGGTCCAGAAGATGTCGAGGAGGGCGATGTCGTAGGCGGCGGCGCGGCCGATCTCGTCACCGAGGTGGGTGTGGGTGCCGTTCAACCGGTCGAGGACCGGACGGTGTTGGGAGTACAGGCCCGCGGGCCCCGAGTAGAGGAAGACGCCGGCCGGGGTGCCGATCACCGTGTTCTGGGTCATGATCGCGCCGTCGAGGTACGAAATCCCGTGCCCGGCCGCCCAGTTAGCGAGGTCGCGGGCCCGATCGGGGGTGTCCGCGCTCAAGTTGACGACCGTACGTCCGCGCAGCGCCTCGGCGACCGCGTCCCGCCGGAGGAACGAGTCGACGGCGTCGTAGTTCACCACGCAGACGACGGTCAGCGGGCTCGCCGCGACGGCCTGCGCCACGGAGGGCGCCCAGACGGCCCCTCGGGCGGCCAACTCCCTTTCGCGGCCCGGGGTCCGGTTCCAGACGGTCGTGCGGACACCGGCGTCCAGGAACGCCCCGGCCAGCGCGCGGCCCATCGGGCCGAGGCCGAGCACGGTGACAGACTGAGGTATGACATCAGACATGAGTTCGATTCCTTCGTGATGGACAGGTGCGGTGAACTTGTGGGATGTACTGGCGGGACGAACGGGACGGAGAGGACATGACGCGCAGCCGCGCCCAGGACACGAACGTCTGCGGAGTGACCGCCGCGATCGCCGTGATCGACGGCAAGTGGAAGACGAGCCTGCTGTGGCTCCTGGAGTCCGGCCCCACCCGCCCCGGCGAGCTCCGCCGCAGACTCCCCGGCCTCAGCGAGAAGGTGCTGACGCAGGCGCTGCGCGAGATGGAGACGGACGGGCTGGTCCACCGGGACGTCCACGACGTCCTGCCGCTGAAGACCGTGTACTCCCTGACCCCCTTCGGCCATGACCTCTCCAAAGCCCTTGGCCCGCTTGCCGATTGGGGCCACGAACGGCTCGCGAGACTGACCGGGCGGCCCTGAGCGTCCCCCGGTCGCCCGCCCCGTCAGCCTCGCCCGGCCGGCGCCCGCCGCCAAGTACCCACTTTTTTGTGGCTACTTCACCGCCCGCCGACACCCACGAGACACCCCCCTCGGAACAGGAGCCCGCCATGGGAACCAAACAAGAGCTCCAGGGCCTCCCCGAAGGCTCCGACCTCCGCCGCGCCGACTCCCTCGCCCGCGAGATCTTCTCCGACGTCGCCAACAAATGGGCCCTCCTCATCATCGAGACCCTCGGCGAACGCACCCTGCGCTTCAGCGAGTTGAGGGACGAGGTGGAGGGGATCAGCCACAAGATGCTGACCCAGAACCTCCGCATGCTGGAGCGCAACGGCCTCGCGGAACGCACCGTCCACCCCACGATCCCGCCCCGCGTCGAGTACACCCTCACCGAACCGGGCCGGGCCCTGCGCGCGACGGTCGACCTGCTCTGCGACTGGACGCAGCGGTACCTGGGGGACATCGAGGAGGCCAGGGGCCGGTTCGGGGAGTGAGTTCGCCTCGCCGGCGTCGTACCGGAAAACCCGTGGCGGGCCGGCGTCGGCCGCTGCTAGGTTCGCCGAGGCCGTGCGAACGAACGAGGAGGTGGTACCCGTGAACGCTGTATCGACATGGGTGCTCCCCTCAGGGGTCACGGTCGGGCGGTAGGCCGTCCGGGAGCGCCGTTCACGCGCATTCCCGAAGGGCATGACCATGCGTTTCACCTCCGAGCGACGGCTCGACGACGGCGTACTCGTCCGCGACTTCACCCTCGACGAGATCCCCGGCACCCTGTGGACCCCCGGGGCCCCCGAGCCCACCGGAACCCCCGGCTCCACCCGCGCCCCGGGCTCCGCCGAGCCCCCCGCCCCGCTCCCCCTGATCCTGATGGCCCACAACAACGGCCTCCCCCGGCACGAACCCCGCCTCGGCGCCCGCGCCCGCTACTCCGCCGCGCGCGGCTACGCGGTCGCCTCCATCGACGCCGCCGGCTGCGGCGACCGGCCCCGCACCGCCGCCGAGGAACAGGCGCGGACGGAGCTCCGGCGGGCTCTGGCGGCGGGCGAACCTGTCGACGACATCTTCGAATCCTTCATCGGCCCGCTGATCGAGAAGGCCGCCCCCGACTGGACCACCGCCCTCTCCGCCCTCCTCGAACTCCCCGAGATCTCCGGCCCCGTCGGCTACTCGGGCTGGATGGCCCTCGGCATCCACCTCACCGCCACCGACCCCCGCATCACCGCCGCCGGCTTCTTCGCGGGCGGCTACGTCCCGCACGCCCAGCGCGCCCAGGCCCCCGACGTCACCGTCCCCCTCCTGCTCCTCCTCCAGTGGGACGACGAGGGCAACCCCCGCGAACGCGCCCTCCAACTCTTCGACACCTTCGGCACCCGGGAAAAGACCCTCCACGCCAACTTGGGGGGCCATACCGGGACGCCGTGGTTCGAGGTGGAGGACGGGGATCGGTTCTTCGGGCGGCATCTGAAGACCCCGCCCCAGCCGACCCGAGCCGCCACGCCGTAACCCACCGCGCCTCGGACCGGCCGGGACGGCGCTCCGGCACGTGTCCCGGCCGGTCCGAGGCGGGCTTCAGCTGTTGGTGTTGCGCAGGTGCCACTCCAGCCCGTTCGCCGTACCGCGGGCGACGCCGGGCGTGTCGCCGCCGATGCCGTCCCAGTTGCCGGTGACGGGGCAGTCACCTCGAACGCCGTAGGAGAAACTCCTGGTCGTGGGACCGTCGGTCAAGGTTTCTCGTTGGTGCCAGTACAGGTTGGTGTCGGCGTTCTGCCCTGGACGGACGACGCCCTGAGTGTCACCGCCGATCCCGTCCCAGTCGCCGGTGACGGGGAAATCACCGACGACGCCGTAGATGAAGTCGTAGTCGGATATTCCGCCACTGACGCCTTTGCGCAGGTGCCACGCCTTGGAACCGCCCGCGTTGCCTCCCGCGACCCCCGGCCCGTCGCCCCCTATGCCGTCCCAGTTACCGGTGATCGGGCGATAGGTGAGCACGTCGTTGACGTAAGCGCGCCCATAGCTGAAGACCGGGTACTTCGTACTCAAGGGGCTGTCGCGGACGTGCCACTCCCAGTTCATGTACGTGTTGCCGTCCCTGACCGGACGGACGATTCCGTGACCGTCCCCACCGATGCCGTCCCAGTTGCCGACGACAGGCACATCGCCGGCGTCACCGTAGGTGAAGTCGTAGTCGATCCGCCCGCTGAAGGCGCTCTCGCTCAGACGCCAGCGCAGTACGCCGCCCTCCACAGTGACGTACCCGACGCCGTCTCCGCCGACCCCGTCCCAGTTGCCGGTCACCGGCCAGATCGTGCCGTCCTTGACGGTGCACCCGGCCGCCGCCCCGAGAATCCCCACCGAGCCCCCGGCCCTCTCTCCGACGGCGGGCTCCTCCGCCGCACCCGCCGGGACGGCCGCCAGCATCGGGCCGATCAGTCCTGCCAGCGCGCCGATCATGCCGAGAACACGCCGCTTCGCTCTGCTCACCCTGGTCTCCTTTCGTGTCCGGCCCACCTCGGCGGACGGATGACCGCCGGGGTGTGCGGGGAGTGCCACGATGTGGGGTGTTCCTTGACGTGAACCTTGTAGAAATCTTGACCGACTGGTCGGCGCGGCCCCCACAGCCCGTCGCGCGGACGCCGAGACCTTGAGGGACGTACATGACGGAGTTCGTACTGCTGGATTCCCCCGCGTTACGCGACGCCGAGGGCGTGGCGGTGGACCTGGGCCCGGCCAAGCAACGCACCGTCCTCGCGGCGCTGTTGGTGGACGCCGGGCGCTGGGTGACGGTGGAGACGCTGATCGACCGTGTCTGGGGCGAGGGCCCGCCGCTGCATGTACGGCCCTCCCTGTACGCGTACATCACCCGGATTCGGCAGTCGCTCGCCCGAGCGGCCGTCCCCGGCGGCACGGGAGCGGGTGACGGCAGCGGGCGGCGGCAGTTGCGGCACGGTCCCGGCGGCTACCTGATCGACGTACCGCACGACCGCGTCGACGTGCACCGGTTCCGGCGGCTGATCCGCGAGGCCCGCGCCACGGGCCGTGCGGACGCCGAGCGGGCGACGCTGCTGCGTGAGGCGCTCGGGCTGTGGCGCGGTGAGCCGCTGGCGGGTCTGGCCGGCGAGTGGGCGGAACGCACCCGGAGCGGCTGGCGGCAGCAGCGGATCGAGGCGGTACTGGCGCTGGCGGAGGCCGAATTCCGCGTGGGCGGTCACGTGCGGGTGATCGGCGAGCTGACCGGTCTCGTGCAGGAGCAGCCGCTGGTCGAACCGCTGACCGTGGCGCTCATGCGGGCCCTCCAGGCTGCCGGACGTGGCCCTGAGGCCCTGACCTGCTACGACGTCCTGCGACGGCGGTTGGCCGAGGAACTCGGCACGCTGCCGGGCCCCGAGGCGCAACGGGCGCATCAGGCGATCCTGCGCGGTGAGTCCGGCCCTCCCCCGGCCATCGGTCCGGCTCCCCCCGAACGGGAGCACGGCCGGACGGTACCGGCCCAACTTCCTTTGTCCACACGGGGGTTCACGGGCAGACAGGCGGAACTCGCCCGGCTCGACGGAGCCCTGGCCGACGCCGCCGAGCGGCCGGCCGCCGTGGTCGTCTCGGTCGTGTCGGGAACAGCGGGGGTGGGGAAGACGACCCTGGCGGTGCACTGGGCCCACCGGGTCGCCGAGCACTTCCCCGGCGGCCAGCTCTACGTGAACCTGCGCGGATTCGACCCGTCCGGCACGGCCATGACGCCCGACGAGGCCGTACTGGGCTTCCTCGACGCGCTGGGGGTGCCGGCCCAGCGGGTCCCGGCGGCCTCCCACGCCCGGGTGGGTCTGTACCGGAGTCTGCTGGCCGGGCGGCGGGCGCTCGTCGTGCTGGACAACGCCCACGACACCGAGCAGGTCCGCCCGCTGCTGCCCGGCTCGCCCGGCTCCGTCGCCGTCGTGACCAGCCGCAACCGATTAGCCGGGCTCCTCACGTCCGAGGGTGCCCGCCCCGTCCTCCTGGACCTGCTCTCGCCGGCCGAGGCCCGTACCCTCCTGGCCCGCAGGCTCGGCGAACACCGGGTCGCGGCCGAGCCGGAGGCCGTGGCGGAGATCATCACCTCGTGCACCCGGCTCCCGCTCGCCCTGGCCATCGCCACCGCGCGAGCCGCCGGCCGTCCGCACTTCCCCCTCCGTGTCGTCGCCGAGGAACTGCGCGACAGCCACGGCACGCTCGACGCCTTCGCCGGGGACGACCTGGCGACCGACGCGCGGGCCGTCTTCTCCTGGTCCCTGCGCGGCCTCTCCGCCCCGGCCTCGCGCCTGTTCCACCTGCTGGGCCTGCACTTCGGGCCCGACATCTCCGCGCCGGCCGCCGCCGCCCTCGCCGGCCTCCCGCTCCAGGGAACCCGCGGCCCGCTCGCCGAACTCACCCGCGCCCATCTGCTGACCGAGCACGTGCCGGGCCGTTACGCCCTGCACGACCTGCTGCGTGTCTACGCCACCGAGCGGGCCCTGGCCCGGCGGACGCCGGCGGAACGGGACACCGCCGTCCACCGGCTGCTCACGTGGTACCTGTACACCGCCGACGCCACGCACTCCCTCCTCACCCCGCACCGCCGTCGGGCGCCCCTCGCACCGGCACCCGCGGCGTGCGAACCGCTGGCGTTCCGCACGCACCGGGAGGCCCGGGAGTGGTGCGAGGCCGAGCGCGCCAACCTCGTCACCGCCGTGCACCGGGCCGTCGCGACGGGCCGGGCGGACGTCGCGTGGCGGCTGACCACGGCCCTGTGGGGGTTCTTCTATCTCAGCGGCCATCTGCACGACTGGCTCGACACGACCCGGGCCAGTCTCGACGGCACCCGGGACTCCCACGACCGCGTCGGCGAGGCATGGAGCCTGAACGACCTGGCCTGCGCGCTCAGGCAGATGCACCGCTACGACGAGGCCATCGAGCGTTTCCGGCAGGCGATGGCGCTGAACCGGGAGCTCGGATTTCCGTACGGCAGACGGCAGGACCTGGTCAACCTCGGCTACACCCATCGCCTCGCCGGCCGGCCGGACGACGCCATCACGTACTACCGCCGGGCGCTGGCCGTCGGGCAGGCCCCCGGCGATCCCTCGGATGAGGGCAGCATCCTCGCCAACCTGGGCGACGCCTACCTGCAACTGGCCCGGTACGACGACGCCATCGGCTGTCTGGAGCGGGCCCTGGTCCTCCTGCGCGCCACCGGCGACGAGTGGGCGGAGGGCATCGCGCTCGACATCCTCGGCACCGTCCACCGCCGGCTCGGCCGCCTCGACGACGCCTTCGCCCACTACGACCGGGCGCTCGCCAGACACGCGGACGTCGGCAACCGGTGGGGGCAGGCCCACACCCTGAGCAACCTCGGCGACACCCACCTCGCCCTCGGCGCCCCGGCCACGGCCCGCACCCACTGGGAGCGGGCCCTCTCCATCCTCGAAGAGGTCAACCACCCGGACGCGGATACCGTCCGGGAACGGCTACGACTGCCGGGGGCATGCTGAGAGCGGGACGCCGGGGGACGAGACGTGGGGTCCGTGGCGTGAGTGTGACCAGGCGCGATAGTTGTCACCTGCCGTCCAGCGAGGACGTTTCACCGATCCCCACCAGCAGTTGAAAGGGCCATTCCGGGTCGGCTTGGCCGATGGTCAGACCGACCCATCGCTCCGAGTGCGGCAACCGCCACATCTGCATGCTGCCGGCGACACCGCACAGGAAGCTGAGCGGTTCGCGGCTCGTGGCGGTCGAGTCGGAGTCGTCGAGTTCGAGATAGGGCCACAGGTCAACCGCTTCAGGGGCGCCCCAGCGTTCCGCGAGGATGACCGACAACGCGGCAAGGCCGGCTTCCAGCTCCCGTTCCGCTGCCTCGACGATCTCGGCACTCCGGTCCTCCCAGAAGTCCTGACTTTCACGGAGCACGGCCAGGTGAAAGCCGGGCCCACTCCACTGGCCGGCCCCTCCCGGCCGGCCGTTCTCGTCCGGGAAGGGCCGGGCACTCAAGCTGTCGATGATCGACAAGTACTCGTCAGCGTGCTCTCTGGACTGGTGCTGAGGCAGCATGAACGAAGCCTAGCTCCGCGATTCCGGCCGGACTTTCAGAGCCGCCCGGGCCTCGTGCCGCTTGGGCCGGTGGCAGATGTCCCGCCCAGGTGACAACTGTCGCGCCCAGTCACAGTGACCCGGCACACTATTGCAAGCACCTGCTTGCAATAGTTAGCAACGCCGGGCAAGGTAGAGCCATGGCATCGCTCAACGTCGGAAACCTCGGCGAGTACCTACGCGAGCAGCGGCGGAACGCGCGGCTGTCGTTGCGGCAGCTCGCGGAGGCCGCGGGGGTGTCGAATCCGTATCTCAGCCAGATCGAGCGGGGCCTGCGGAAGCCGAGTGCCGAGGTGCTTCAGCAGGTCGCGAAGGCGCTGAGGATCTCTGCCGAGACGTTGTACGTCAGGGCGGGGATTCTGGACGCCGAGCGGGATCTGGACGAGGTGGAGACCCGCGCCGTGATCCTCGCCGACCCGACGCTGACCGAGCCGCAGAAGCAGGCGCTGCTCCAGATCTACGAGTCGTTCCGCAAGGAGAACGGGTTCGACGCGAGCCCGCCCCCGAAGGCGGAGCCCGACGGCGACAGCGTCGTACCCAGAACTGACCACAGCGATCCGCAGGGGGCGGCCGGTTGACCGGTCCAAGGGGCCGGCCGGCCCACCGCGGACGCACACCTCGGCCGATGTCGACGAACGTGAAACCGGGAGGAACACCCACCATGGCCATGACCGACGATCTGCGCAAGACCCTCAGCGACCCGACCCCCCTGTACTTCGCCGCCGGCGCGGCCGATCTGGCGTTGCAGGAGGTGAAGAAGGTCCCCGCGCTGGTGGAGCAGTTGCGCGCGGACGCGCCCGCCCGGTTCGAGGCCGTGCGGGAGAGCGACCCGAAGGCGCGGGCCAAGGAGGCCGGTGCCAAGGCGGGCGCGCGGGCCAAGGAGGCGCAGGAGACCCTTCAGACGAAGGTCGGCGAGTTCGTCTCCGCCCTCGACGGCGACTTCAAGAAGCTCGGCTCGACCCTCGACGCCGACCTGAAGAAGCTCGGCGAGTCCGCCCAGGACCTGGCCCTGCGGAGCGTCGGCGTCGCCGCGGAGTACGCCGTGAAGGCGCGCGAGACGTACGAGAAGGTCGCCGAGCACGGCGAGCAGGCCGTGAAGACCTGGCGCGGGGAGGCCGCGGAGGAGATCCAGGAGCTGGCCGTCGCGGTCGAGGTCGAGGAGGAGGCACCCGCCTCCACCAAGACCGCCGAGACGCCGGCCCCCGCCGAGCCCGCCCCCGCCGAGCAGCCCGAGGCCAAGGCCGCCCCCGCCCCGAAGAAGGCCCCCGCCAAGAAGGCCCCGGCCCGCAAGGCCGCCGCGAAGAAGACGACCCCGCCGGCGAAGTGAGCCGTACGACGGGCCGGGCACTCTCGTGGTGTCCGGCTCGTTGAAGGGGGTAGCGGACCGAGGGTTGCGGGTACGGTGACCGCGTAACGGACGAGTAGTCGAACCGGGTGGTGGACGTTGTGCTGATGCAAGGATTCAGCAGTTTCATGGCTCTGCTGAGCCTGGCCCTGATCGTCTTCAGCGGCTTCGCGCTCTTCGACGCGGCGATCCGCAGAGAGGACGGCTACCGGGCGGTCGACAAGCAGACCAAGCCGTTCTGGATGATCGTCCTGGGCCTGGCCTTCGTCGTGAACCTCATCTTCCCGATCCTGTCGTTCCTGCCGATCATCGGCCTGGTCGCGACGATCGTGTACATGGTCGACGTCCGCCCCGCCCTGCGGACGCTGCCCGGCGGCGGCAAGGGTGGCCGCGGCGGCAGAGGCGGCGGCGGCTCCAGCAGCGACGGCCCGTACGGCCCCTACAACGGCGGCCGGTAGCAGGACGCGGCTTACCGCTCCAGGAGCAGTACGGCCACGTCGTCCGCCAGCTCGCCCCCGTTCATCTCCCGCACCTCGCGCACGGCGGAGCGCAGCAGCCGCTCCCCGCGCACCCCTTCACCCCACAGCCGGCGCACCATGCCGACCATCCCGTCCTGCCCGAGCCGCTCCCCGCGCCCGTCGTCGACGCGCCCCTCGATGAGCCCGTCGGTGTACAGCAACAGGCTCCACTCCGCCCCGAGTTCGACCTCCATCCGGGGCCAGCTCTCCCACGGCAGCATCCCGATCGCGGGCCCGTTCTCGGTGTACGGCAGCAGCTCGGCCCGCCCGTCGCGCACGACCAGCGGCGCCGGGTGCCCGGCGAGGCAGAGCCGCGCCCGCGTCCCGTCGGCATCGATGTCGACGGTGCACAGCGTCGCGAACATCTCCTCGCCGTCCCGCTCGTGCTCCAGCACCTCCTGCAAGGTGCGCAGCAGGTCGTCCCCGCAGAGCCCGGCCAGCGTCAGCGCCCGCCAGGCGATCCGGAGTTCGACGCCGAGCGCGGCCTCGTCGGGCCCGTGCCCGCAGACGTCGCCGATCATCGCGTGGACGATCCCGTCGGGGGTGCGGACGACGTCGTAGAAGTCGCCGCCGAGCAGCGCGCGCGAGCGGCCCGGCCGGTAGCGGGCGGCGAACCGCAGCGAGGCGCCGTCGAGGAGCGGTGTGGGCAGCAGCCCGCGCTCCAGCCGGGCGTTCTCCTGGGCCCGCAGCCGCCCTTCCGCGAGCCTGCGCTCGGCCGCGTCGGAACGTTTCCGCTCGACCGCGTACCGGATCGCGCGGCTCAGCAGCCGGCCGTCCAGCTCGTCCCGGAAGAGGTAGTCCTGCGCACCGACGCGTACGGCCTCGGCGGCGCGGTCGGCGTCGCCGGAGGCGGTGAGGGCGAGGACGGCGTGCCGGGGGGCGAGGCGCAGGACGTGCCGCAGGACGTCCAGCTCGTCCTCGTTGCCGTGTGCGCCGTCCGGGCCGCAGCCGGGGGCGGGGAGGGCCAGGTCGAGGAGGATGCAGTGGACGTCGTCGGTGAGGAGACGTTCCGCCTCGGTGAGGTTGCGCGCCGCCCGGACCCGGATGGGCTGCCCCGCGGAGTCCCGCAGATCCGGGACGAGGGGGGTGGCGGAGGGGTCGTCCTGGATGAGGAGGAGGGTGAGCTGGGGGGCCACGAGGGCGGCGGAGGCCCCGGCCACACCAAGGGGCCCGTCCGCACCAAGGGGCCCGTCCGCGCCGGCGTTCTCAGGTGTGCTGACGACGCCGGCGTCACCGGTCGTCCCCACGGTTTCCGGCGTGCCGGAGGCGGCCGGGGCCGTCGTGGCCGTGAGCGAGCCCGGTGTGTCGGGCATGTCGGGCGTCTCCTCGGTCCCCGGCGCGAGGGCCGCGGCCCCGGTCTCCGGCGCCTCGGCCGTGGCCTCGGTCTCCGGCCGGCCGCACTCCACCGCCGGGACCGCTCTCTGCCGCGGTACGGGTACGGGCATGTCCTGGGTTCCTTCCCTCCCCCCGAGGGCACGGCGGTGACGAGGGACTCGTCCCACCGAGCGGGACCCTAGCCGCAGAGAGCGCCGCAGCGGAATGGTGTACGGCACCCAGGTTGATCTCGCGTCAATGGCATATGCCGCGTTCCGTACCGCAGTTGGGCAGTGCGGGTGAGGTGCGGGGATGACGAACGTCACGTCCGCGCGGGGTTTGGGATCAAGGACGCGTGCTCTGTGTCACGTGGCCCCGCTCACCCCCCTTTCTCCCCGCCGCGCCCCTTACGCGTCCGGCCGTACGACGCCCAGGATCGGCATCGAGCCCGCGCCGGCGACCGTGACCGAGCGGCCGGGGCGGGGGGCGTGGACCATCTGGCCGTCGCCTATGTACATCGCGATGTGGCTGGCGTCGGCGTAGTAGACGATGAGGTCGCCCGGGCGCATGTCCTTGATGTCGACGTGCTTGAGCTGTCTCCACTGCTCCTGCGAGGTGCGGGGTATCGGCGTGCCCGCACCGGCCCACGCCTGGGAGGTGAGCCCGGAGCAGTCGTACGAGCCCGGCCCCTCCGCGCCCCATTCGTAGGGCTTGCCGCGCTGGGCGAGGGCGAACGTGACGGCCTTCGCGCCCTGGGCGGAGGCGCCGGTCGCGGTGTCGCCGACGACGCCCGTGTTCTCGTCGAGCCATTTCGTCTGGGCCTGCTGGGCGGCCTGCCGTTCCAGTTCGGCGAGGCGCTCCTTCTCCTCCTGGGCCAGCTCGGCCTCTAGTTTCTTCGCGGCGGCGATCTGCTGCTCGATGCGCTTCTGGGCGGCGGCCTTGGCCTGCCGGCCGGCCTCCAGCTTCTGCCACTGGGCCGCCGCGTCGTCCGCGTACTGCTCCAGGTCGGCCTGGACCGTCGCCAGCTGGGCGAGGAGGCCCTTGGTCGCCTTCTGGCCCTGGAGGACACGGCCCGCGCCGTCCAGGAACTGGGAGGGGTCCTCGCTGAGGATCAGCTTCGCCTCGTCGGGCAGGCCGCCGCTGCGGTACTGGGCGCGGGCGGCGGCTCCCGCGCGGTCCTTCAGCCTGGCGAGCTGCTCGCGGCCGTCGACGATGCGCTGGGCGAGCGCGACGATCATCGAGGACTGCTCCTTCGACGCCTCCTCCGCCGCGTTGTACGCGTCCGTGGCGACCGCCGCGTCGTGGTACAGCGCGTCCAGGCGGGCCCGGACCTCCTGAAGGTCCTTGCCGGGGGCGGGAGTCGGCGACGCGCTCGGGCCGCTGCTCGGGCCGGGGTCGGGGGCCGCGAACGCCGTCGCCGGGGCCGCCAGGACCGTCACCGCGCAGACGACGGTCACGGCCGTGGCCACCAGGGCGCGCTTGCCCGTACCCATAATCGCTCCCCCAACTGATTAACCGTCAGTAACTTACGACCATCGGGGATACTGTCACGCCCCGACCGAAAACGACAGGGTTTGTACGGCCTTGCCGCCCCTCCCCCACCTCCCGCTCCACCCCATCTCCCCACTTCCCGCCCCGGCATGACACATCCGATGCCTGTGTGACGAACGACGCGGCGGAGGCGTTCCCGCCGACAGTCACCCGACAGGGTGAACCCGCCACGGGCCGCGGATGTCCGAGGCGTCACCGAGGCGCCAACGCCCCCCACTCCACGGTCACTTCCCCCTGCCGCCAGCGCCGCGCCCCGTCCACCACCGGCCACTCCCCCGCCAGATCCCGCACCGCCCGAATCCACCGCTGCCGCGCCCCGTACGACGCGTAGGGCGCGGCGGCGGCCCAGGCCCGGTCGAAGTCCCGGAGGAAGGCGTGCACCGGCTCACCCGGCACGTTCCGGTGGATGAGCGCCTTGGGCAGCCGCTCGGCGAGGTCGGACGGCCGCTCCAGGGAGGCGAGCCGCGCGGCGAAGGTGACCGTACGCGGCCCCTCGGGCCCCAGCGCGACCCACACGTGCCGCCGCCCGATCTCGTCGCACGTCCCCTCGACCAGCAGCCCGCCCGGCGCCAGCCGCCCGCACAGCCGCGCCCACACCCCGGCGACGGCGTCCTCGTCGTACTGCCGCAGCACGTTCGCCGCCCGCACCAGCATCGGCCGCCCCTCGACAGGCACCTCGAACCCCCCGTGCCGGAAGACGAGCCCCTCCCGCTCGTACGGTTTCGCGGCGGCCACGCGCGCGGGGTCGATCTCCACGCCCACCACGCGCGCGTGCGGCACGCTCCGCCGCAGCCGGGCCAGCAGCTCGACGGCCGTCCACGGCGCCGCCCCGTACCCGAGATCGACGGCCACCGGCGCATCGGCCCGCCGCAGCTCGGCCCCGTGCGCGTCGGCGATCCAGCGGTCCATGCGCCGCAGCCGGTTCGGGTTGGTCGTCCCGCGCGTGACGGTGCCGACGGGGCGGGGGGAGGTCATGCGTACGAGGGTAACGGGACGCCCCGCACGATCGAACGGTTGAGCGAGTCACGGTAACGCGTAGGTAAAAACACCCCCCGGAAGGCCCCGTACCCGGAATGGGAGGGCCGCCTCGCGGTGTTGCACCGGCTCGGAGGGTGCACGACCCCCTCCTTTCGCATGCCCGCAGCACCGCCAGCAAGGAGGAAACGCCACGTGAGCCAGTACGTCAGCCGGCTCGGGCGTCGCTCCCCGGCCACGACCCCGCGGCTGCGGCTCCCGCACCGCAGGCCGCGCCGTGTCGCGATGCTCTCCGTGCACACGTCACCCCTGCACCAGCCCGGCACCGGGGACGCCGGCGGGATGAACGTCTACATCGTCGAGCTGGCCCAGCGGCTGGCGGCGATCAACATCGAGGTCGAGATCTTCACCCGGGCGACGACGGGGGGGCTGCCGCCGACGGTCGACCTCGCGCCCGGCGTCCTCGTCCGGCACATCGACGCGGGCCCCTACGAGGGCCTCAACAAGGAGGACCTCCCCGCCCAGCTGTGCGCCTTCACGCACGGCGTCATGCAGGCGTGGGCCGGTCACCGGCCGGGGTACTACGACCTCGTCCACTCCCACTACTGGCTCTCCGGGCACGTCGGCTGGCTCGCCGCGCAACGCTGGGGCGCGCCTCTCGTGCACGCGATGCACACCATGGCCAAGGTGAAGAACGCGAACCTCGCGGACGGCGACTCCCCCGAGCCGGCGGCACGTGTCATCGGGGAGACGCAGATCGTCGAGGCGGCGGACCGGCTGATCGCCAACACCGCCGAGGAGGCGGGGGAGTTGGTGCACCACTACCACGCCGACCCGGCCAAGGTCGCCGTCGTGCACCCCGGGGTCAACCTGGACCGCTTCACGCCGGGCGACGGGCGGGCGGCGGCGCGTGCACGCCTCGGCCTGCCGCCGGACGCCCTGATCCCCCTCTTCGCGGGACGCATCCAGCCGCTGAAAGCGCCGGACGTCCTCCTCAAGGCCGTCGCGGTGCTGCTGGACGACCGTCCGGAACTCCGCTCGCGGATCGTCGTCCCCGTCGTCGGCGGTCCCAGCGGCAGCGGGCTCGCCAAGCCGGAGGGGCTCCAGAAGCTCGCCGCGCGCCTCGGCGTCGCCGACGTCGTCCGCTTCCGCCCGCCCGTCGGCCAGGAACAACTGGCGGACTGGTTCCGCGCGGCCTCCGTCCTCGTCGTCCCCTCCTACAGCGAGTCCTTCGGCCTCGTCGCGATAGAGGCGCAGGCGACGGGTACGCCGATCCTGGCGGCCTCCGTCGGCGGGCTCCCCGTCGCCGTCCGGGACGGCGAGACCGGGTTCCTCGTCGACGGGCACGAGCCGGCGTCGTACGCGCGCGTGCTGGAACGTTTCGCGGACTCACCGGAGCTGGTGGGCCGCATGGGCCGCGCCGCCGCCGCCCACGCCCAGCACTTCGGCTGGGACACGGCCGCCGCCGCCACCGCCGACGTCTACACCGCCGCCGTCCAGTCCCACCGCCGTAACGTACGCTCCCACCATGGCTGAGGCTGAGGCGCACACCGTCATCGAGACGGCGCTCCAGGAGGCGGGCGTCTCCTGGGAGTCCCCGTCCCCCGGCACGTACGTCGCCGAACTCCCCGGCACGCGCAAGCTGAAGACGACGGTCTCGCTACGACTCGGCCGCCACTCCCTCTCCCTCAACGCGTTCGTCATCCGGCATCCCGACGAGAACGAGCCCGCCGTCCACCGCTGGCTCCTGGAACGCAACCTCAAGCTGTACGGGGTGAGTTACGCCGTCGACGGCCTGGGAGACATCTACGTCACCGCCCGGCTCCCCCTCGCGACGGTCACCCCGCCCGAGATCGACCGCCTCCTCGGGCAGACCCTTGAGGCCGCCGACGGGGCGTTCAATGTGCTGCTGGAGATGGGGTTCGCCTCGGCGATCCGCAAGGAGTACGCGTGGCGGGTGTCGCGGGGGGAGTCGACGCGGAATCTTGAGGCGTTCGGGCGGGTGACGGGGGGTGGGTGAGACCACGTGCCGTATATACGGCCGGGACGACGGCACCGTCCTCTGGAACGAGCACGCCGTCGCCGAGTGGGTCTTCTGCGACTGCTGCGGCATCAAGTCGGGTGCCGGGGACGACAAGTTGACCAAAGTCCGCCTGAACCGGGCCTATTGGGCCGCCTCGGGGGCCGTGTGGGACGTACCCACGAACGAACCGGAGAACTGGGACCTGCGGGCCCAGCTCGCCCAGATCCCGCCGGAGTGGCGCTGACGGCTCAGCCCGCCCCCGGCGAAAGCGGGTGCGTGCTAGGCGCGGTCCACGGCGAGTTCCGGGACGTCCCTCGCGACCGCGTCGTCCGTCCCGGCCCCCTCCTCCGACCCGAACCAGGCCACCGCCACCGCCCCCGAGACCGCGAGGACGAAGCCGAGTACCGCGAGCCAGGCGAAGCCGGGGCGGGAGGCGTCGCCGAGCCACCAGACGCCGATCATGCCGGGGAGGACGGTCTCGCCGACGACGAGTGCGGCGGTCGCGCCGTTCACGGAGCCGATCTGGAGGGCGACCGTGTGCAGGTACATGCCGCCGATCCCGGCGACGAGGATGGCGTACAGGGCGGGGTCGCCGAGCAGCGCGCCGAGGTCGAAGGGGGCGATCCCGTTCAGCACGCGCACCCCCACACCGAGCGCGCCGAAGCCGAGGCCGGAGAGGAGGCCGGCGAGGATCGCGGCACGGGCGCCGAGCAGTCGGACGAGGACGGTGCCGCCCACCATCAGCAGTACGGAGACCGCGAGGAGCCACCAGTGCGTCGCGATCGGCGTGTGCCCGCTGCCCTCGGGGCCCGCCGCGCTCGCGAGCAGCACCAGCGCCGAGCAGACGACCGCGATCGACGTCCACTCCTTCCGGGTCAGCCGGATGCCGAGCAGCTTGACGCTCAGGACGGCCGTGATGATCAGGTTCGCGCTGATGACCGTCTGCGACAGGAACAGCGGCAACAGCCTGGCCGCCAGCGCGCCGAGCCCGAAGCCGACGAAGTCCAGCACCGTCCCGACGATGAACTCCCAGGTCATCGCGGCCTGTGCGGTGGACGAGAGGCTGGGGCCACCGTGCGTCGTGACCTGCCCCTCCGCCGCCGCCTGCCGCCGGGCCGACTTCCGCGAGCCGACGGCTTGCAGTACGGAGCCCGTGCCGTAGCAGATCGACGCCGCGATGGCGGTCAGGAGTCCTATGAGCACCGAGCGCTCCGTTCAAGGGGGTGGGTTCCTGTGCGTTCCCTCTGCCAGACGTGGGATCGGGCGGGGGCGTTGCTTGGGTGGGGGTGGTGTTCGCACATCCCGCGTGCGCAGCACGTCGTACCCGACAGGAAAGCCTCGACCCCTCAGCCAAGCCCTTGGCGACTCACCGCCCTCAGCAGCCTCTTCGGCTGGAGGTACCAGCCCGTCCACCCTGGCAATACACAGACAACGATCTTCACCACCAGTCGAAAGCCCCCGAGAGATACAGGACGGCCAGTCGGAGGCGCCACACGTTCACGATCGCCTCACCCGTGAACAAATGATTGCACAAACGAAAGATTCGCAACCAATTCCTCCAACCTGTCTCTCAAATTAAGAATTTACCTCCCCTCGACAGCGGACACCCTATACGGTTTATTTCTTGCCGCACCCGAAGGCGTCCAAATATTCCCGACAGGGGGATTGTCGTGAGCATTTCTGTCGACCCTCTACGTTTGTCCAAGCCGCAAGACTCCAGCACCTACCTAGCAATCAAGACACCTCAAGGCGGCCGTACCGTCTACAGCGTGCGAGTTCCTCTTCTGGACCTTCCCACCATCCTCCCGGTTCCTGACCCCAACAACGTCGACAAGGACAACCGAAAGGTTGATCGCCTCCACGCCAAACACTTCGGCGAGTATCTCGATGCCAAACAGGACTGGGTGGCACCTGCCCTCTTGGCCAGGGACGGCGGCGGATGCACTTTCGAAAAAGTGGATGATCACGGCAACGTCGGCTATCTCACAGTCCCTTGGGCGATCGGCGGCATCTCGTCCCTGCGCACCATCGACGGCCAGCATCGCGTACTCGGGGTCGCCATCGAGAAACAACGCATCACAGACGCCATCTCCGCAGTCGACCGCGAGATGGCTCGCAAAGTCAGCCCGGAGAAGGCAGCAAAACTCGAAGCCGAACGCGAAAAATTCATCGGCCGGATGAATCGCCTGAAAGCCGAGTACGTCGGCCTGGACATCTACGTCGAACCAGATCCGATCAAGTCACAGCAGATGTTCGTGGATGTAGCCGACAACGCCAAGGGAATCAGCAGCGCCGTCCGCGCTCGTTTCGACAGCTACAAGGTCGCCAACCGCACCTTGTCCGACGTCATCGACCATCCGCTGCTGAAAGGACGAATCGACGCCGAACAGGACCGCATGACACTCAAGAACCCAAACTTCATGGGTGCCAAGCACGTCGCCGACATCACACGTGCCGTCATTGCCGGCGCCGGCGGACGGATCAGCAAGAAAGCCGAACAAACCCTCACCGACGGCGAAGTGATCGAACAGGTCAAGGATTTCCTCGACGTCATCTCCAATGCTTTCGATGACCTCGCCGCCCTCACCGAGGACGATCCCGAGGCGGATCGCCAGTCAGGAGAACTGACCAGGGCCCAAGAGGTACGCCGTAACTCACTCCTCGGCTCGGTAGGAATGCTCCGTGTTCTCGGCGGTGTTTTCCGTTCTCTGCGATCAGGTGACAACCCGATCGAACTCGATGACATCACCGCCTTCTTCAAGCGTCTCGATCCTCACATGACAGCACCGGTCGCCGAGACCAGCATCTGGCGGACTACAGCGGCGAACAATGACTTCGAACCAAATGCCGCGGCACCGATCATGCGGACCCAGAACATTGTCCATCTCGTCGAGGTAATCACCGGCTGGTACAAGAAATCTCCCACGGCGCTATAGCCTCAACAGGATTTTTGTTTTCCCCACTCCGACACGGGAGAAATCCCCAAATTCGGCACTCACATCCGGCGGGAAGAAAAATCCCCCTGTTCCGCAGGAAAACACGGAACAGGGGGTTTCGGTTAGCCGCTTACTTCTTCTTCCCCTGATTCTTGACCGCCTCAATAGCAGCCGCAGCCGCCTCAGGGTCCAGATACTTCCCGCCCGGCACGACCGGCTTGAAGTCCGCGTCCAGTTCGTAGGCCAGCGGAATCCCGGTGGGGATGTTCAGGCCCGCGATGTCGGCGTCCGAGACCCCGTCGAGGTGCTTGACGAGGGCGCGCAGGGAGTTGCCGTGGGCGGCGACCAGGACCGTGCGGCCGGCGAGGAGGTCCGGGACGATGCCGTCGTACCAGTAGGGGAGCATGCGGACGACGACGTCCTTGAGGCACTCCGTGCGGGGCCGCAGCTCCGGGGGGATGGCGGCGTAGCGGGGGTCGCCGGACTGGGAGAACTCCGTGCCGTCCGCCAACGCCGGCGGGGGCGTGTCGTAGGAGCGGCGCCACAGCATGAACTGCTCCTCGCCGAACTCCGCGAGGGTCTGCGCCTTGTCCTTGCCCTGGAGGGCGCCGTAGTGGCGCTCGTTGAGGCGCCAGCTGCGGTGGACGGGAATCCAGTGCCGGTCGGCGGACTCCAGGGCGAGCTGCGCGGTACGGATCGCGCGCTTCTGGAGGGACGTGTGGACCACGTCGGGGAGGAGACCGGCGGCCGTCAGGAGCTCACCGCCGCGGACCGCCTCCTTCTCGCCCTTCTCGTTGAGATTGACGTCCACCCAGCCGGTGAACAGGTTCTTCGCGTTCCATTCGCTCTCGCCGTGGCGGAGGAGGATCAGCTTGTACGGTGCGTCGGCCATGCGTATGAGCGTAATCGAAGGGTTTGGGCCACAGCGCCTCGCGGTGCATTGACGAGATCTGTTAATCGGCTCGCTCCCGGAACACCCCCTCTCGTAACGTACGTATACCGCCTGCACCACTTACACCGGGGGTCTCCATGTCCA
Source organism: Streptomyces sp. NPDC004539 (assembly GCF_040610055.1). Taxonomy (NCBI): domain Bacteria; kingdom Bacillati; phylum Actinomycetota; class Actinomycetes; order Kitasatosporales; family Streptomycetaceae; genus Streptomyces; species Streptomyces sp. NPDC004539. The sequence continues at coordinate 25,615 of NZ_JBEXLS010000040.1, forward strand.
TCGCGTCCCTCAGACGCGCCACCCGCGAGAGCGTCTCCGGCCTGCCCCGCGAGTTCTGGTGGCTGTGGACGAGCACGCTGATCAACCGGCTCGGCGCGTTCGTCGCCACGTTCATGGCGCTGTACCTGACCCTCGACCGCGGCTACTCCGCCTCGTACGCCGGTCTCGTCGCGTCGCTGCACGGGCTCGGCGGCGTCGTCTCGTCCCTGGCCGGCGGGGTGATGGCGGACCGCCTCGGACGCCGGCCGACCCTGCTGATCGCCCAGCTGTCGACGGCCTTCTCCGTCGCCCTGCTCGGCTTCGTCACCGACCCGGTCGCCATCGCGGGCGTCGCGTTCCTCGTCGGCGCGGCGAGCAACGCGTCCCGGCCGGCGGTGCAGGCGATGATGGCGGACATCGTGCGCCCCGAGGACCGCGTACGGGCCTTCTCCCTCAACTACTGGGCGATCAACCTGGGGTTCGCGGTCTCGTCGGCGGGCGCGGGGCTCATCGCCGGGGTCAGCTATCTCGCCGGGTTCCTCATCGAGGCGGGGATGACGTTCGTCTGCGCGATCGTCGTCTTCCTCAAGCTGCCCGAGTCCCGGCCGACCCGGGCGAAGTCGGCGGCCGAGGAGAACGTCTCGCTCGCCACCGTCGTCCGCGACCGGCGGTTCATGTCGCTGGTCGGGCTGTCGTTCCTGGTCGCGCTGATCTTCCAACAGGGCGCCGTGGGGCTGCCGGTGGCGATGGGGGAGGCCGGATTCTCGCCCGCGGACTACGGGGTGGCGATCGCGGTGAACGGCGTGCTGATCGTCGTCCTCCAGATCCCGGTCACCCGGTTCATCGAACACCGCGATCCCGTACGGCTGTTGGTCATCTCCTCGGTCCTCGCGGGGTACGGGTTCGGCCTCACCGCGTTCGCCGGTTCCGTCGGTGTCTTCGCGCTGACCGTGTGCGTGTGGACCCTCGCGGAGATCGTCAACGCGCCCACCCAGACCGGCCTCGTCGTCCGCTTCTCCCCCTCCCACGGGCGCGGTCGCTACCAGGGCATGTACACCCTCTCCTGGTCCGCCGCCGCCCTCATCGCCCCCCTCATGTCCGGCCTGGTCATCGACCGTCTCGGCGCGGAGTGGCTGTGGGGGACGTGTGCGGTGGTGGGTACGGTGGCGGGGGCGGGGTACTGGCTGCTGCTGCGGCGAATCCCCGCCGAGGAGACGGCAGTTGAGGCGCCGGTGGAGCGCGAGGCGGCTCAGCCCCTCTCGTAGAGGGCGTTGATCTCGTCCTGCGGGAGTTGGGCCGCGGCGTAGGTGAAGGTGCCCTGCTCGGCCAACTCCCTTGCCGCATCGGCCAGTTGGCGGTACATCGTCCGTACGATGCTCCCCCCGACGGTCACCCGCCGCACCCCCAGCGCCCTCAGGTCGGCCATCGACAACGCGCCGCCCGTCAGGCCCATCACGACATTCAGGGGGCCGTCGATGCCCCGCACCAGCGCGCCGATCGTCTCCGCGTCGGCCGCGCCCGGTACGAACGCGCAGTCGGCGCCCGCCGCGAGGTACGCGTTGGCCCGGTCGACCGCCTCGCCGAGGGTGCCGCCCGTGAGGAGGACGTCGGTGCGGCCGACCAGGGCGAAAGGCGTCCCGCCCGCGTCGACCGCCGCACGGGCCGCGCGCATCCGCTCCACCGCAAGCCCCTTGTCGTACAGGGGAGTTGCCCGATCCCCCGTGAAATCCTCGATGTTGCCGCCCACCGCACCCGCCGCGATCGTCAACTCGATCGTCTCCACGACGAGTTCGGGACTCGCACCGTACCCGTCCTCCAGATCCGCACTGAGCGGTACGTCGACCCCGGCCGCCATCTCCGCGACACGGGCCAGCATCTCCGTACGGCCGAGCCGCCCCTCCCCGTACCCGTGATCCGGTCGCCCCAGCGAGAACGCGATACCCGCACTCGTCGTCGCGACGGCCGGGAACCCGGCGGACTCCAGCAGGCGCGCACTGCCGACGTCCCAGGCGTTGGGCAGCAGGAAGCAGCCGTCCTTCCGGTGCAAGTCGAGGAAATCCTGGGCGCGTTGACGCTTCTCGGTGTTCATGGGTCCCTTTCTCTGCCGCCTCTGTGACGACCGTATGCCTTCGTGGTCCGGTGCGGAGGTTGCCGTTCGCGCGGGTCGGCGGGGACTTCTAGGGGCCCTCGCGTTCGATCAGCCGGCCTTCGCTCAGCGTGTAGAAGCGGGCCGGGGTCGCGTCCACCGGACGGGCCGGTTTCTCCGGGGCGTCGGGGTTCCGGATACGGAATCCGTGGAGCTGGACGGCCTCCGCGTCCACGTCGTCGGGGTGCGGGCGGCCCTCCAGGATGAATCCGCAGAGCGCGCGCAGGGCGTCCTCGCCGAACTCCAGGGGGTGGAAGGGGAGCGCGTACGGTTCGTCCTCCTCGCCGGGCCACGGGATGATCTCCGCCGGGCGGTCCCCTGCCCAGTAAGGGAGTTCGAACGGGAGCGGTTCGCCGATGTTCTCCACGATCCCGTCGTCCGGCGAGACGCTCAGCGAACGGACCAGCCGGCCGTCCTCCCACACGGCGAAGGCGAGCCAGTCGACCACGCTGTGCATCGCGTGCAGGACGAGTCGGCGCCCCGCGCTCGCCGCCACGAGGTGTTCCGGGAGGCGCGAGGGGAAGTCGAGCATCACCTCCCGGTCTCCGATGACGTCCACCCCCGGCCAACTCCCCGCGTACACCGTCCCCTCCGACGGGTACACGGCATCCGAGAGGCCCATCCCCCCAGCCTCCTCGATCCCGCACCCCGGATACAGCCGCCACACCAACTCCGCGGTCCGCGCCCCGTCCGCGTCCCCCACCCGCTTCAACAACTCCGGGACGTCGCCGTCCGCATACACGAGCAGTCCTGTCTTGGCACCCATGTGGACGACCGTAGCCGGGGGCACTGACAACGCGGCGGATGCGGATACCGTCGGGCCGTGGACCCGACCGACATAGGCGAGCTGATCCCCCTGCTCGCGCCCCTCGCCCTGCGTACGACCGTCCTGTCACCGACCACCGGAACGCCGGGCCCGCGCGAAAGCTCCGTCGGGGGGCCGCTGTTGTGGCCCTCCTCGGAGGAGTGGCCGCGCTGTGGGCAGCGGGGGCACTGGCTGCCGCCGGACGACAAGCGGGTCGTCGGCGAGGTCCCGATGGTCCCCGTCGTCCAGCTCTTCGCCCGTGACGTACCGGAGTTGGAGTTCCCCGAAGGCGCCGATGTCCTCCAGCTCGTCTGGTGCACCCTCAACCACCCGGCAGACTCCGAGGACTCCGTCCTCCCCCGCCTCTACTGGCGCGACGAGGCGGCCGTCCTCGCGGGCGGTCTCCTGCTCGACGTCCCCGTCCCTCAGGAGGGCGAGGAACGCCTCGGCTCCCCCTACACCGATGTTCGTGTGCAGGGAGTGCCCGGCGATGCCGTACGCGCATCGGTTCGACTGCTAGGACGCCCCCGGTCGGAGATGCCGGGAAGCGGTGAGGCAGGAAGACAGCCAGGCCGCTTCTGAGCGGTCGACGACGAGGTCCTCGACGGTGATCATCCCGTCCATCACCTGCCCGACCCGTATGGACCGGTCCCCGACCCGGAACAGTTGCCATTCGGCGTCGCTGTGCCAGAGTCTGGCGGTCTTCTCCCCACGGCGCTGGGCGAAGACCAGTTCCTCCCCGTGTTCGTTCCGGAAGTACCCGACGTAGTCCTTGCTCGTGATCGTGCCACCGCACAGGCGGGCCAGAAGCTCTTCGATCGCGGGCGGGGTGTCGCTCATGCCGTGGGCTCCTCGGGCCGGCTCAGTTCCTGTCGCGCCGACGAGAGCGCCAGCATGCGGGCCGCCGAGTCCAACAGGGTCTCGTACGTGATGACTTCTATGCGGGAGGCGTGGGCGTTGTAGGTGCGCAGCGTCTCCGCGACCTCCTGAGGGGTGATGCCCCCGGTGACGTACCGGGAGTGCCCGATCACCACTGTCGCCGAGGCCCTGCGGGTGTCCACACCGTGCTTCGCGAGGATGGCCCGGCGGTTCTCGTCGAGGGTCCGCAGGTAGTTCTGCGCCTGGGAGACCGCTTGATGCGGTGGAGCGCCCAGCATGAGGTGGCCGCTGCGACGGATGACCAGCTTCTCGATGTCGGCACGCTTGAGTTCCACCACGTGCAAGGAGCCGTCCGCCCGCAGCAAGGGGATATCGAGGATGGTGTCCGGGGTGTACTGCCTGCGCGCCAGCTCGGCCACGTAGGCACCGCCGAAGATCCACTCCTGGTCCTTCAGCTGATCGTGGAGAGCGCCCTCGGAACTGTTCGGATCGTCCACGACGACTCGCAGCGCCTCCAGCGCGGTTCGCCTGGCTTTCAGCGCGAGCACTTGGGCCAGCAACTCCGTGTCGGCGTCCGCCAAGATGTCGGTCAGCAACTCGGCGGTTTCGGCGGAGACCGCGCGCGGCAGGCTCCGGAGGACCACGTTCATGTGTCCGAGCTTCTGGAGTCGTCGCACTTCCTTGGTGGACAACTGGACACCGCCTTCGCCCGTTCCGAGACCCAGGTGGTCGATGGATTGAGCGATGCCCTGAAAAACGTCACGCGCGTCCGAGGCCGTGGCGTCAGGAGTGTCGCGGCGCAGGGCGTCCAGGACGGCGACTGCCCGGTCGGCGCCCAGAGCCACCGTCCTCCGCATGTACTCCTCGCTGCGCTGCCGTGCCCTCTCGTCGTACTGCGCCTGCACAACGTCCAGGAACATCTCGCCTCCGGCGTACGCGGCGAAACGCTGGAAACGCTGGGCGAACTCGAAGTCCCCGCAGAGGATGGCCTCTTGAGCCACGTCCTCCAGGGCGTTCACCAACGGTTTGCCCTTGCCGTACGTACCGCCCAGCCCTCCCATGACGCGCAGCACCGCGTCGATGCGCGCTCTCACACTCGCGTGCTCAGTGAGGCCCTTCCCCTCTTCGACCATGTGTCGAAGCGTGCGACTGGAACGGAATGGCGTCATGCAAACCACCCTAAGAACGACCACTGACAACGCCCCCGCCCGGTGATCCCGGACGGGGGCGTTCGACGCGGCTGCCTCAAGGCAAGGCCCGTTCACCTCAAAGCGAACCGCAGCCCGTTCAGCGGGCCGCGTGCCCGAACCGATCCCCCGTCGCCGGGAGGCCACCCGCGCCCGGCTGGTAGACCGTGGCCGCAGCCACAGCCCCGCCCGCAGTCACGTTCGACAACGGCAACGCATACAGCGTGCCGTAGGCCGAAGGCCCGTACGGAAGGCCGACGTACAGGCTCGTGCCGGTGTACCAGAGGCTGGAGCCGAGCTGCTGGTTGGCGCCCGGCGTGCCCGGGATGCCGTCGCCGTCGCCCACCTCCAGCCAGCGGTCGCCCGCGCCCGGCGTGCCGAGGAGGGAGAAGGTCTGGACGGCGCCCGCCTTGGCGGTGGTGCCGATCGCCTCGCCGGGAACACCGACCGCCAGCTTCAGGGTGGCAGCCGAACTCACCGCACGCGGCGCCGTGTTGACCGCGGCCAGTGTCGAGCCGAAGAGGTCGCCCGCCTCGGAGGTGCCGGAGACGTCGTCGTCGCCGGTCCCGGAGGAGTACCCGTTGAGCTGGGTGTACGTACCGGCGGCGGTGACCCGGAAGGTCAGGACGTTGCCGGTGTCGGTCTTGGAGACCCCGTCGATGTCGAGGTCCTCACCGGGGGACCCGACCGCGAGGATGGAGTCCGTCGCCGAAGCCGCCCCCGACGGCCGGTACGACACGATCGCGAGCGACTTCCCGAAGAGGTCACCGGGCTCGGCGCCCCCGGACACCGTGTCGAGGTCCTGGTCGAGCCCGAACAACGGGGTGGGCCGCTTCTCGGAGTTGAGGACGTTCGGGTTGAAGACGGCGAGGTTGCCGGCGTTCGCGTCGGTCCCGATCGTCTCGTTGGGCGCGGAGACCGCGAAGTGGTTGGAGCCCGCGGCGATGGCGCCCCCGAACCCGTCGTTCGGCTCGATCGCCCCCGGCACGTCGAGGCTGTCCTGGTGGATGGAGACGTTGGTGGACCCCTGGAGGTAGAACACCTCACCGGCCCCGGCCGACCCGTCGAGCCCCTCCCCCGGCACCCCGATGACGATGTACGGCTCACCGGCGTTGGTGACGGCGGCGGCGACGGCCGCCCCCATCCGGTCCCCGCTCTCGGGCCCGGACGCGGCGATGGACCCGTTCCCGTTGCCCTGCTGGTAGTTGGCGTCCTTCAGGGTCCCGGTGCCGATCCCGCCGGGCGCCCCGTAGAGGAGGTCGGTCATCCCGGCGTCGACGGCGTCGCCGAGATCCTCACCCGGCGTCCCGACGACGAGGTCGGTGCACCCGTCGGCGTCGTAGTCGACGGTCGCGATCGCGTCGCCGAAGTTGTCGCCCGCCTCGGCCCCGCCGTTGACCCAGTCGAGGTCCTGCTGGAGCTCGACGGTGCCCTTGCCGCCGCCGTACACGATCCGTACGGAGCCGGCGCCCGCGTCGCCGCCGATGGTGGCGCCGGGGTCGGCGATCGCGACGTCCTCGACGCCGTCGCAGTTGAAGTCGGTGACGCGGGGCGCGCCGACGACACCGGTCACCCAGGACGCGATGTCGTCGACCCGCGCGACGACGCCTCCCGTACGGGTCTCGGTGGCGTCGATGCCGTAGCAACCGCCTTGGTAGGAGCGGCTGTTGAGCCCGACGAGCTGGCCGCCCCGGACGACGGGGCCGCCGGAGTCGCCCTGGCAGGCGGCGGCGCCGTCGACACCGGTGACCGTCGCGGTGCCGGTCGCGGCGGCGTCGACCGTCAGCGCGCCCGTGTGCAGCTTCAGCGGCACCCACTCGGTCTTCGTCCGCCCGTACCCGGCGAACGTGAGCTGCTCGCCGGCGGCAGGCGCGGTCGTCGAGACGACGGCCGGCGTCACCCCGGTGACGGGCTTGTTCAGGCGGGCCAGGACGACGTCCCGGTCCGTGCGCGGCACGATCTCGACGACTTCGCGCACGGCGCCGTCGGTGCCGGAGAGGTCGGTGCGGCCGATCGTCGCGACCGTCTTCTGCGCGGGCTTGCCGGCCGGCACGGTCAGCGAGGACGCGGGGTCGGCGGCGAAGCAACTGGCCGCGGTGAGCAGCCATTCGGTGTCGACGAGGACGCCGGAGCAGCCGCTCGCGTAGTCGCCGACGAGGATCTGGGCGGTGTAGGCGTAGCTGGTGCCGGTCGCGGCGGTGCCGGTGACGGCCTGGGCGGCCGGCGCGGCGCACACGGCGACGGGTCCGGCGAGGAGGGCCGCGGCGAGCGCGGACAGACGTAGCGGGAGGGGTCTGGGTCGGGTCATGTCGTGGGTTTCCTCAGGGGGTTCGAACGGAGAAAGGATCAACTCGCCTTTTTCGACGGCTACTTCGAGCTCCTGATCTCCACGAGCATGTGCGACCGGCCCTGTTCGTCCGCGCTCTCCCCGACCGCCGTCCAGGCGTTCTTGGCGACGTCGAAGGACTTCTCCTCCGTGCCGACGGTCATGTCGACCTCGGTCGTGTAGTCGTTGCCGCGCACCCCGTACACCGCCGGGAGCTCCAGCGTCAGCCAGCCGGAGGCGCCCTTGACGTCGAAGCAGATCTTGTCCTTGTCGTGCGCCCAGACTTCCAGCTGTCCGGTGCCGGTGACGCAGTCGGCGAGGGTGATGTGCCCGTCGCCGCGCTTCAGGACGATGTCCTTCTCCGCGAGGATCTTGTCCGCCTGCGGATAGCCGTACTTCTCGACGGTGTACCCGGGGGCGTCGTCCGCCACCGGGGCGACCGCTCCGGATTCCGTCCCGAATGCGCCGAATGCAAGCCACGCCACAGCCCCCGCCGCCATGGCGGCGCCCACTATGCGCCGAATGGTTCTTTGCAACTTCATTAACATCCTCGCGTTTTATTTCCGGGTGAATACAAGTTCCTGACAGGAACTCCACCCACGGCGGATGTCATCCAAGACCCGGCAAGTAAGCCCTGTCCAGGGCGGTGAATGTGACGTACAACACGCTCAAAGAAATGTGAAGGTCCGCTTGTGCACATTTGGCGAATGCGTTGACTTCGATCATGGTGCGTGCTTTACCTATGCCGGAAAACTCAAAAGCACCGGAAGGATGATTCCTTTTGCCTCCCTCTTCTTTGTGGAGCAGACGCCGGGTCCTCACCGCCGTGGCCGGCGTGGCCGCGGTACCGGCCCTTCCCTCGATCCTCACGCTGACGGCGACACCGGCCGCGGCGGCGGACGACACGTCCGGCAGCGGACTGCCCGACACCGAACGCGGTCGCGCGGTGTGGGCGTACAAGACCGGCGGACGCAGTGTCCGCGAGGGCGCCACCGCCGCGCTGCTGGGCACCCCGGCCGCGGTCACCGCGTTCCTCACCACCGACCTCCCCGCCCGCCGGGCGGAGGACAACCGCATGGGTGTGCTGGCGGGTCTCCCCTACGCCGGCAAGTCGGTCCAGAGCTTGGCCAATACGGCGTTGTCGGCGGGGGATGACGCGGTCTCGGCCTTCCTGGACGGCAGCTACCGGACAGCGGTCAGCTCCGACCTGCGCGCCTCGGTGCTCACGGTCATGAACAACAGCGGCGCCGCCGTCCAGAAGGCCGGCACCAAGGCGCTGGACGCGGGCGACGACAAGACCCTGCACACCTTCCTGAACGACGGCCAGTTCACCGCGCAGGCCGAGGACGAGCGGATCGCCGTCTTCAAGATCCTCGCCACCGCCTCCCCCCAGGTCGCCACCTACGCCCAACGGGCCCTGGACGACGGCTCGGCGGCGGCGATCCGACAGTTCCTGATCTCCGGTCAGTACATCGCGCGCGCCCGGGACGAGGAGGCCGCGACGATCGACCAGCTCGTCGCGATCGTCGAACGCGAGGGCAAGCGCGCCCAGTTGCAGACCGAGCAGGCCGTCGCCGCCTCCGACAAGGCGAAGGACGCGGCGGAGAAGGCCAAGGCCGCCGCGCTCAAGGCCGCCGACGAGGCCGCCGCCGCCAAGGACGACGTCGCGAAGTCGGCCCGGGCCGCCAACGCCGCCGCGTCCGCCGCGAAGGGGGCCGCCGCCGCGGCCTCCACGGCGATCTCCGCGTCCCGGGTCGCGCAAGCCGCGTCCGGCCGGGCCACGGTCGCCGCCCAGGCCGCCGCCTCGGCCGCCGCAGCCGCCGGGAGCGCCGCCTCCCGCGCGTACGGCGCCGCGATCGCCGCGTCGAAGGACGCGTCCAAGGCGTCCGCCGCCCGGCAGGCCGCCGAGGGCGCCCGCAACGCGGCGAGCAAGGCCCGTACCGCCGCGAAGGCCGCCGACCAGGCGCGGGCCGCCGCCGCCGCGTGCGACACGGCCGGGGCCGCCGCCAAGTCGGCCGCGAACAACGCGGCAGCCGCCGCGAACGCCGCCGCTGCCGCCGCCGCGTCCTCCGGCGTCGCCCAGGCGCAGGCCGCGCGCGCCCGCGCAGCCGCCGCCGAGGCCAACGCCGCCGCCGCGCGCGCCACCGCCGCCGCGAACACCGCCTCCACCCTCGCCGGACGCGCCGCGGCGGCTGCCGCCGTGGCCCGGGACGCCGCCAACTCCGCCGCCGCGCACGCCGAGAAGGCGGCGGCAGCGGCGGACGAGGCGGCGGCGCACGCCGGTGAGGCCGTCGAGTACGCCAAGCGCTCCACGGAGTACGCGAACGCCGCCGTCGAGGCCGCCAACACCGCCGCCGACGCGGTCAAGGAGGCGCAGGAGGTCGAGAAGGCCGCCCGCACCGCCGAGACCGAGCGGATCGACGCCGACACCGCGATCGGCGTCGAACTCGCCCGCCTCGCCGCCCAGGAGGAGACGGACGACCTCGCCCAGGTGAACCGCGAGCGCACCCAGGCCGACCGCACCTCCTCCGAGACGAAGGACCTGGTCGCCGCAGCCGAGGCCGCCGTCGCCGCCGGTGACACCGCGACGGCCGTCGGCAAGGGCCGCCAGGCCGCCCTGATCCTGCTGGAGTCGGCCGGCTCCTGGACCCGCCAGGCCGCCGAGTACGCCCTCTCCGGCACCGAGTACGACGTCCTGAACTGGCTCTCCGCCGACCGCGCCCTCGCCGAGGGCCAGGACGACCGGGAGACCGTCGTCACCGTCGCCGAGATCTCCCGCACCTCCGTCGCCCAGGCCGCCGCCGACGCGCTCGCCTCGGCCGCCCCGGACGCCGTCCGCACCTTCCTCGCGACCGGCGCGATCGAGGCGGCCCGGACCGACAACCGGGTGCTCGTCCTCAACGTCGTCGGCGCGAACCCGGGCGCCGCCGTCCAGGCGAAGGCCCAGGCCGCGCTCGACGACGGCAGCGCGGTCGCCCTGCACCGCTTCCTCCAGATCGAGTACGCGGAGGCGATCAAGGAGGACGACCGGGTCGAGATCTTCAAACTGCTCGCGACCGGCGGGCAGTACATGAGGTCGGCCGCGCAGATCGTCCTGGAGGGCCCCGCCCGGATGCGGCGGAACTTCGTCAGCCACGACCAGTTCGACGTGGCCCGCCTCGACCAGGACGCCGCCGCGCACATCTCGGCGATCCGCGCGGCCATCGCGCACGCCGCCAAGGTCGCCGCCAAGGCCCAGGAGGACGCCGCCCTCGCCTCCAAGGCCGCCGCCGAGGCCCGCCAGGCCGCGGCCGAGGCGACCGAGTGGAAGAACAAGGCCGACGGGTACGCCGCCGCCGCGCAGACCTCCGCCGCCGAGGCGAAGTCCAATGCCGACGCCGCGGACAAGTCGGCCGCCGACGCCGCGAAGTCCGCCGCCTCCGCCCAGCAGGCCGCCGCCGTGGCCCGGACGGCGGCACGCACCGCGAACTACTCGGCGCGCCGGGCCGCCGCCTCCGCCACCCAGGCCGTCGCCTCGGCCGCCTCCGCGCAGGCGTCCGCGACCTCGGCCCGCGCCTCCGCGGTCCAGGCCGGCAAGGACGCCCAGGCCGCTGCCGCCGCCGCGTCCGACGCGAACCGGATCTACACGGCGAAGGTCGCCGCCGAGGCCAAGCAGCGCGCGATGGACGCGGCCGACAAGGCCCGGGGGTACGAGAGCAGCGGCACCAACCCCTCCCAGAACGCGGACAGCGACAAGCCCTGGTACGTCGACTGGGGCATCTGGCCGGACGACATCGGCAGCGCGAGCGAGTGGTCGACCGTCGTCGGCCACTACTCGACGATCGTCGGCGGCGGCGCGGTCGCCCTAGGGGTCGCCTCGCTGTTCTTCCCGCCGCTGGCCCCGATCGCCATCGGCGTCGGCATCAGCTCCGTGGTGATCCAGGGCGTCAGCGCGTTCCTGGCGCTCGCGGGCAACGACTGGAACTGGCAGAGCAAGCAGTTCCAGTCGGCGTTCGGGCTGTTCGGCCTCGGTCTCGTCACCCTGGGCGTCGGCGGCCCGCTGTCCAAGATCGGGCTCAGCTACGCGGACGACGCGGTGAAGCTCGCCGACACCGTGGGCGGCAAGATCGTCGGCCTCGCCGGGGACGTCACGACGACGATCACCGGTCTGCTGACCTGGTAATCCCGGTACGAGAGGGCGAGGATGCGCGCATGCTGACCGAGAACCTGTCCACGACCGGCTGGTGGGTCCTCGCCCTCGTCTCGGGCGCGGCCCTGGGCCTGGCGTCCCTGACCCTGGCCGACCGGCGCAAGCCGGCCCACCGGATCATCGTCGTCGCGGTGCCCGGCAGCATGGGGCTGTTCCTGTGGGCGCAGGCACGGTTCGGCGACCTCGAAGGCAGGCAGGCCCTGTTCTTCTACACGCTGATCTGTCTCAGCCTGGTGATCCTGCGGGCGGTCTACCACCCGTGGTTCAGACGCCAGTTCCGGCTGCGCGACGCGGGGGAGCCGATGGAGAACGCGACCACCCCCCAGGTGTTCCTGTTCCTCTTCTCCTTCGTCGCCACGTTCGTCGGCGTCGCGTTCCTCGTCCACTGAGTCCACTGAACACACGTGGGGCCCGGTGTTCGCACACCGGGCCCCACGGCTCAGTTCAGCCGCACTGACAAGGACTGCCCGACTGGCAACCGCACCCACACCCCGACCCGCAGCCACAGGCACCTATCAACAACAGGTTCCTGACCTGGACGGGCTGTTCGGTGGGTGTCTCCTGAGTGGGGTCGGGCGACGTGCTGGGGGATTCGGCCATGGGGTCCCTCCTCGACGCAGGTACACCCATGGCAACCGAACAACAACCCCGAGTGAAGGGCGCACCGAGGGCGCACCGGGGGTACGGGTACGGCTACGCCTGGATCTCCGGCGGCAGGTCGGTCTGGATCTCGTCCGCGTGCTCACCGGTGACGAGGAAGACCACACGCTTGGCGACGGCGACCGCGTGGTCGGCGAACCGCTCGTAGTAGCGGCCCAGGAGGGTGACGTCGACGGCGGTCTCGATGCCGTGCTTCCAGCGGTCGTCGATCAGGTGCTGGAACAGCGTGCGGTGCAGCAGGTCCATCGCGTCGTCGTCCGCTTCGAGCTGGAGCGCGAGGTCGACGTCCTTGGTGATGATGCACTCGGCGGCCTTGGCCATCAGGCGCTGGGCGAGCTGGCCCATCTCCAGGATGGTCGCGTGCAGGTCGCGCGGCACGGCCCGCTCGGGGAAGCGCAGCCGGGCCAGCTTGGCGACGTGCTGGGCGAGGTCGCCGGAGCGCTCCAGGTCGGCGGACATCCTGAGGGACGTCACGACGATCCGCAGGTCCGTGGCCACCGGCTGCTGGCGGGCGAGCAGCGCTATGGCCTTCGCCTCCAGCTCGTGGTGGAGCTCGTCGACCTTCTTGTCGCCCTCGATGACGTTCTCGGCCAGGTTCAGGTCGGCGTCGAGGATCGCGGTGGTCGCGCGCCCGATGGCCGAGCCGACCAGCCGGGCCATCTCCACCAGACCGTCGCCGATCGAATCAAGTTCCTCGTGGTACGCGTCACGCATCTGCGTTCCCTCTCCTGCATCAGTTTCCGGCCCCTACGGTCCCACGTTCGGCCCTGTACGCGTCGGTTTCCGTCATCCCAAATGAATCACCCCTGGCTCCAAGGTGAACTCTGGGCGACGAGTCTCGAAGGTCACCCCTCGACGGCTGTGGCGATGTCGTACCCCGTGCCTAACCTGGAGACATGGACGTGAACGCGGCGGTCGCCGCAGCGGCAGCGATCGCCGGGGTGCTCACCGGCGTCATCGCCATGCTGGCGTTCCGCTGGAGCGAACGCGACCAGAAGCGCCCCACCCGCACCTCCCTGCACACGGACCCGGTCCTCCCCCCGGGGGTGGACACGGTCCTGTCGGTCCTGCGCTCCTCGGCGGTCGTCCTCGACGAGGCGGACGCCGTGGTCAAGGCCAGCTCGGCGGCGTACGCCCTGGGCCTGGTCCGGGGCGGGAAGCTGGCCGTGGAGCCGATGCTCCTGATGGCCCGCGACACCCGCCGCGACGGCGAGATACGCCAGGTGGAGCTGGACCTCCCGAGGCGCGGGACCGGCCGGGGCGAGGCCCTCGCGGTCTCCGCCCGGGTCGCCCCGCTGGGCTCGCGGCTGGTGCTGCTCCTGGTCGAGGACCTCACCGAGGCCCGCAGGATCGAGGCGGTCCGCCGGGACTTCGTGGCGAACGTCAGCCATGAGCTGAAGACCCCGGTCGGCGCGCTCTCCCTGCTCTCCGAGGCCGTCATGGACGCCTCGGACGACCCGGAGGCGGTGACCCGCTTCGCGGGCCGCATGCAGATCGAGGCGACCCGGCTGACCAACCTCGTGCAGGAGCTGATCGACCTCTCCCGGGTGCAGAACGACGACCCGCTGGAGGACTCCGAGCCGGTCCGGGTCGACGAGCTGGTCGCCGAGGCAGTCGACCGCTGCCGGCACCAGGCCGGCGCCAAGCAGATCACCATGGCGGCGGGCGGCACGGCCGACCTGCACGTCTGGGGCAGCCGCGGCCAGCTCGCCGCGGCGCTCGGCAACCTCGTCGAGAACGCCGTCAACTACTCCCCCGCCCGCACCCGCGTGGGGATAGCAGCCCGCCGGGTGTCCGCGCCCGGCGGGGACCTGATCGAGATCGCCGTCACCGACCAGGGCATCGGGATCTCCGAGAAGGACAAGGAGCGCGTCTTCGAGCGCTTCTACCGCGTGGACCCCGCCCGCTCCCGTGCCACAGGTGGTACGGGGCTCGGTCTCGCGATCGTCAAGCACGTGGCCGCCTCGCACGGCGGGGAGGTCACGGTCTGGAGCTCCGAGGGCCAGGGCTCCACGTTCACCCTGAGGCTGCCGGAGGCGGGCGCGGCCCGCGACCGCGCGCACCAGCACCCCGACCTCGACGACGAGGCGGGGCAGCCCACCGCTGAATCCTATGAACCGCTTCCCGCCCCGGAGGTCCTTCCGTGACCCGTGTGCTCGTCGTCGAGGACGAAGAGTCCTTCTCGGACGCCCTGTCGTACATGCTTCGCAAAGAGGGCTTCGAGGTCGCCGTGGCGGCCACGGGCCCCGACGGTCTCGACGAGTTCGAGCGCAACGGCGCCGACCTCGTCCTGCTCGACCTGATGCTGCCGGGTCTGCCCGGCACGGAGGTCTGCCGCCAGCTGCGCGGCCGTTCCAACGTCCCGGTGATCATGGTCACCGCGAAGGACAGCGAGATCGACAAGGTCGTCGGTCTCGAAATAGGGGCCGACGACTACGTCACCAAGCCCTTCTCCTCCCGTGAGCTGGTCGCCCGCATCCGCGCGGTCCTGCGCCGCCGGGGCGAGCCGGAGGAGGTCACCCCGGCCGCCCTGGAGGCGGGCCCGGTCCGCATGGACGTCGACCGCCACGTGGTGACGGTCTCCGGCTCCAAGGTCGACCTCCCCCTGAAGGAGTTCGACCTCCTCGAAATGCTCCTCCGCAACGCGGGCCGCGTCCTCACCCGCATGCAGCTCATCGACCGCGTCTGGGGCGCCGACTACGTGGGCGACACGAAGACGCTGGACGTCCACGTCAAGCGCCTCCGCGCCAAGATCGAGCCCGACCCCGGAGCGCCTCGCTACCTGGTGACGGTCCGGGGGCTCGGCTACAAGTTCGAGCCGTAAAGAGCCTGGCTACGACGATGAGGGCGGCACCCCCGGCTCGGGGGTGCCGCCCTCAGGCGTGTCCGGGGTGGCTCAGTGGCCGGTGCTCGACGAGGGGGACTCGGAGGAGCCGGCGGACTCCGAGGGGCTCACCTCGGGGCTCGGGGACTCCGACGAACCCGAAGAGGCCGCCGGCGTCGGGACCGACGTCGGCCCCCACGAGCTGAAGTAGGTCGTGGCCGGGACGACGAACGCCTGGAGGCCGACGTCACCCGTCTCGCTGAACGTGAACGTGATCTTCTGGGCGTTGCCGTTCTTGACGGTGTCGCCGGGGGTGTCGAGGACGGCGGACGCGTTGTTCTCGCCGCCGATGACGATCGAGCCGCCGGCCGGCACGACCAGGCTGCCCTTCTTGCTCGCGGTGTCGGTCTTGCCCGGCGTCAGCACCGCGGACTGGCTCGTGCCGTCGACGGTGATCCCGGTCAGCGTCTGCGCGGTCCGGCCGGTGTTGAAGACGGTCGCGGCGACGGCGGCGGGCCCCTCGGCACCCCGCTCGGGCTGCGTGATGACGACCGCGTTCTGAATCTTGATGACGCCGAGCGTCACGGCCGCGTTGTCCGGCTTGATCTCCAGCGTCTGGCTGTTGTTCCCGGCGGCACAGCCGGCGAGCGAGGCGATCGAGAACGCGAGGGCGGAAGCGGCGAGGGCGCCGCGTCGAAGGCTGCTGCTCACGGCGGCGGCATCTCCTTGGAACGCAGGGGCGACTCTCCATATAAAGCCGCCCTAAGGGTCAGTCAGCGACCTCAGCGTATCGACCCGTTCACAGCACCCCACACCCGACCCGCCCCTAGCGCCCCCCGAGCCCCTCCGCGGAGCAGCTCACCCCACACGCCCCACCCGCCACATCTGACCCACGAGTCACAATGGCCACTTCACGTACGCCGGGCATTCACATAACCCCGGTACTCGCCCGCGCGGATTTTCCGAACTCCGAATGCGCCCTCCTCCGGAATTCGATCACCGTCCGGACGCCGCGGTTCGATGATCAATTCCGGAAACGTCGAAGACCGGCCACCACGTGCCGAACGGAGTAGCGGAAGTCGCACACCAGGAAGAGGACATATCGGGACGTTCACCCGCCTTGACGCGGTTCCGGAAGCGTGTAACGTACGCGTTTCACCCCCCACGAAGAGCCGCTCCGACCTGCGAATACCCGCCTCCGGACGCCTTCCCCAGCACGTTCCTGTCGCTGTTGTCAAGCCCCGAGATATGCCCTGACCTGCGAAAACGCCATTCAGGAACCGTCGTTTCCGTGTTACCCTGGATAGCCACGGAAGGGGTACCTGTCACATGACGTTCAAGGTTGGCGACACCGTGGTCTATCCCCATCACGGGGCCGCGCTGATCGAGGCCATCGAAACTCGCCAGATCAAAGGCGTGGACAAGACCTACTTGGTGCTGAAGGTCGCCCAGGGTGACCTGACGGTACGTGTGCCAGCGGACAATGCGGAGTTCGTCGGCGTACGTGATGTGGTCGGTCAGGACGGGCTGGACCGGGTCTTCGAGGTGCTGCGCGCGCCGTACGCCGAGGAGCCCACGAACTGGTCGCGTCGTTACAAGGCAAATCTGGAGAAGCTCGCCTCCGGTGACGTCATCAAGGTCGCGGAAGTCGTCCGTGACCTGTGGCGTCGTGAGCGCGAGCGCGGACTCTCCGCCGGTGAGAAGCGCATGCTCGCCAAGGCTCGCCAGATCCTGGTGAGCGAGCTCGCCCTCGCGGAGAACACCAACGAGG
The DNA here is from genome assembly GCF_040610055.1 of Streptomyces sp. NPDC004539. NCBI lineage: Bacteria > Bacillati > Actinomycetota > Actinomycetes > Kitasatosporales > Streptomycetaceae > Streptomyces > Streptomyces sp. NPDC004539. The sequence goes on from NZ_JBEXLS010000040.1 coordinate 42,381, forward strand.
ACAAGGCCGAGGCCCTGCTCGACGAGGTGCTCGCTTCCTGAGCCGAGCCTTTTCCCGCTGATATGCCGCGGTGCCCGATGACGTATTTCTCGTCGCCGGGCGCTGCGGCATGTTCGTATCCCCAGCGCGGTACGCCTGATCCCGGGGTCTCCGAAAAAACCGAGCGAACCCCGGTACTTTCGAGGCCAGGACTCCCGCTCCCGGCCCGCACGTCACGGAAGGGGCAGGTCGAGGTGGGGGGTACCCGGCACTCCTCCCAGGCCATACCCACGTAGGTCGAGCACACAAACCTGACAGGAAACATGTCTGACGAATCACACCCCCCCAAGGCGGCCGTCCGCACGGCCGCGGTGATTCCGGCCGCCGGCCGCGGCGTCCGGCTCGGCCCCGGCGCACCGAAGGCGCTACGCGCGCTGAACGGCACGCCGATGCTGATCCACGCGGTCCGCGCGCTCGCCGCGTCCCGCGCGGTCTCCCTGGTCGTCGTGGTGGCACCGCCGGACGGCGCCCCCGAGGTCCGCTCCCTCCTCGACGCGCACGCGCTCCCCGAGCGGACCGAGTTCGTCGTCGTCCCCGGGGGCGAATCCCGCCAGGAGTCCGTGAAACTCGGCCTCGACGCGCTGCCGGAGGGGTACGACATCGTCCTCGTCCACGACGCGGCCCGCCCCCTCGTCCCCGTCGACACGGTCGACTCCGTCGTCGAGGCCGTCCGCGAGGGGGCCGTCGCCGTCGTCCCCGCGCTGCCCCTCGCCGACACGGTCAAGGAGGTCGAGCCGACGCCGGGCGCGCCCGAACCTGTCGTCGCGACACCCGTCCGGGCGCGGCTGCGGGCCGTGCAGACGCCGCAGGGGTTCGACCGCAAGACGCTCGTCCACGCGCACGAGACGGTCACCGAGGACGTCACGGACGACGCGAGCATGATCGAGCAGCTCGGGGGGACGGTCGTCGTCGTCCCGGGGCACGAGGAGGCGTTCAAGGTGACGCGCCCGCTGGACCTGGTCCTCGCGGAGGCGGTCCTGGCGCGCAGGAGGGCGAACGATGGGTTCTGAGTTCGTGTTGCCCCAGGTGGGCATCGGCACCGACATCCACGCCTTCGAGGAGGGCCGCGAGCTGTGGTGCGCCGGCCTCAAGTGGGACGGCACGGGCCTCGCGGGCCACTCCGACGCGGACGTCGTCGCGCACGCCGCCTGCAACGCCCTCTTCTCCGCGGCGGGCCTCGGCGACCTGGGCCAGCACTTCGGCACCGGCCGCCCGGAGTGGTCGGGTGCATCCGGCGTCACGCTGTTGACGGAGGCGGCCCGGATCGTCCGCGACGCGGGCTTCGTGATCGGGAACGTGGCGGTCCAGGTCATCGGCCCCCGCCCCAAGATCGGCAAACGCCGCGACGAGGCCCAGAAGATCCTGTCGGACGCGGTCGGAGCACCGGTCTCGGTGTCGGGAGCGACGACGGACGGCCTCGGATTCCCGGGCCGTGACGAGGGTCTGATGGCGATCGCGACGGCGTTGGTCGTACGGAAGACCTGAACAATGCCGGTGTTTTTCGGCCCCCTTCTCCCACTACCCTTGGACCCGTGACTATTCGCCTGTACGACACCAGCGCCCGGCAGATCCGTGACTTCTCCCCGCTCACGCCGGGCTGTGTCTCGATCTACCTCTGTGGCGCCACCGTGCAGGCGGCCCCGCACATCGGGCACGTCCGGTCGAACCTCAACTTCGACATCATCCGCCGGTGGTTCACGTACCGGGGGTACGACGTCACGTTCGTGCGGAACGTGACGGACATCGACGACAAGATCATCGCGAAGGCCGACGAGCAGCGCCGCCCCTGGTGGTCCATCGGGTACGAGAACGAGCGCGCGTTCAACGACGGCTACCAGGCCCTCGGCTGCCTCCCGCCCACCTACGAACCCCGGGCGACCGGCCATGTCACCGAGATGGTCGAGATGATCCGCACGCTCATGGAACGCGGTCACGCGTACGAGGCCGACGGCAGCGTCTACTTCGACGTCCGCTCCTGGCCGTCGTACCTCGAACTGTCCCGGCAGGACCTGGACGAGATGCGGCAGCCCGACGAGGGCGTCGGCGGCAAGCGCGACCCCCGCGACTTCGCGCTGTGGAAGGCGACGAAGCCGGGCGAGCCGGACTGGGAGACGCCGTGGGGCCGGGGCCGGCCCGGCTGGCATCTCGAGTGCTCGGCGATGGTCCACAAGTACCTGGGCCCCGCGTTCGACATCCACGGCGGCGGCCTCGACCTGATCTTCCCGCACCACGAGAACGAGATCGCCCAGGCGAAGGCGGCCGGCGACGACTTCGCGACGTACTGGCTGCACAACGCGTGGGTCACCATGAGCGGCGAGAAGATGTCGAAGTCGCTGGGCAACAGCGTGCTCGTCTCCGCGATGGTCAAGCAGTGGCGGCCCATCGTCCTCAGGTACTACCTGGGTACGCCCCACTACCGATCCATGATCGAGTACAGCGAGGACTCCCTGCGCGAGGCCGAGTCCGCGTTCGCGCGGATCGAGGGCTTCGTGCAGCGGGTCGTCGAGAAGGCCGGCGGCGTCGTCGAGCCGGCCGCCGAGGTGCCGCCCGCGTTCGCCGAGGCGATGGACGACGACTTCGGCGTCCCGCAGGCCCTCGCGATCGTCCACACCACCGTCCGGCAGGGCAACAGCGCCCTCGCGGCCGACGACAAGGAGGGCGCCGTCGCCCGCCTCGCCGAGGTCCGCGCGATGCTGGGCGTCCTCGGCCTCGACCCCCTCGACCCGCACTGGGCGGGCGAGTCGGACCGCGGCGAGACTGTGTTTTCTAAAAGCGTGCACGGCGTGGTCGACAGCCTCGTACGCCTGGTCCTGGACCAGCGGGAATCGGCGCGCGCCCGGAAGGACTGGGGTACGGCGGACGCGATCCGGGACCAGCTGGGGCAGGCGGGGCTGGTCATCGAGGACGGCCCGCAGGGGCCGCGCTGGACGCTGGGACCGCGCTGAGCGACCCTGCTTCGAAGAAGATCGATTGTGCCGTCCGGGTCTCCGGGCGGCACACTTCATGAGACGTACTGCTGTTTGAGCAGTGGAACCTTTTAAGGACTGGTAGGTCATGGCAGCCAACAACCGCCGCATGTCCGGCAAGAAGGGCGCGCAGGTCGGCAGTGGCGGCCAGCGGCGCCGGGGCCTGGAGGGCAAGGGGCCGACCCCGCCCGCCGAGATGCGCAAGGGGCACAAGAAGAACCGCATCGCCGCCGCGCAGACGCGGCGCGCGCAGGGCCGTCCGGCGACCCCCAAGGGGCGTGGCGGCAAGGGGACGTCCGAGATGGTCGTCGGCCGCAACCCGGTCGTGGAGGCGCTGCGCGAGGGCGTGCCCGCGTCGACCCTGTACGTCCAGCAGTTCATCGACAACGACGAGCGCGTCCGCGAGGCGCTCCAGCTCGCGGCCGACCGCGGCGGCATCAACCTCATGGAGGCCCCCCGCCCCGAGCTGGACCGCATGACGAACGGCCTGAACCACCAGGGCCTCGTCCTCCAGGTCCCGCCGTACGAGTACGCGCACCCCGAGGACCTCGCCGCCGCCGCGTACGACGTCGGCGAGGACCCGCTGATCGTCGCCCTCGACGGGGTGACGGACCCCCGCAACCTCGGCGCGGTCGTCCGCTCGGTCTCCGCGTTCGGCGGCCACGGCGTGGTCGTCCCCGAGCGGCGCGCGGCCGGGATGACGGCCGGTGCGTGGAAGACGTCGGCGGGTACGGCGGCCCGTACGCCGGTCGCGCGGGCGACGAACCTGACGCGGGCTCTGGAGTCCTACAAGAAGGCCGGCATCACGGTCGTCGGCCTCGCGGCGGACGGCGAGGCGGAGGTCGGCTCGCTGGCGGCCCTGGAGGGCCCGGTCGTCATCGTCGTCGGCAGCGAGGGCAAGGGGCTCTCGCGGCTGGTCGGTGAGACCTGCGACGTACGGGTACGGATTCCGATGCCCGGTGGGGCGGAGTCCCTCAACGCCGGTGTGGCGGCGGGGATCGTGCTGTACGAGGTGGCGCGCCGCAGGGCCTGAGCGGCTCACTCGTACGGGGTAGTTCCGGGGTACTTCCGGGGTGGTCCTGGGGTTTGACGGGGTCCGGACACATCCGGCGAGTCAAAGCAGTGTCCTAAACACAAGTCACTCGGTTAGATGAGTGTGGACACCAGAACACCCCGTACACCCGCGGGGGACCGCCAGTCGGGATTCGCCTCAGGACTCGACGACGGTCCCGCACTGAGCATGGTGAAGGTGCCGAGCGATCCGGCGCAGGTCATCGTCACGCACGCCTCCTTCCGCGTGCAGTTGGGCGCCTCGGCGCGACGCGGCCAGTCCCCGCGCGTCGCACGGCACTTGAACGCCACCGGAGACACCTCCCGGGTGCCCGTCGCGAACGCGAGCGCGAGCGCGGGCACCGCCGCAGCGCCCAAGCGCCGGGCCGTCGTCTGGAGCGGGCACTCCGCGCCGGACGACACCGGCGCGCACCGCCTCCTCCAGGCCGTCCGGGCCGGCAGCGTGGGCCACGGCGAACCGGCCTCCTCCGACGCGGGCGCCACCCAGGTCATCCCCCGCGTCGAGGTCGAGGACCTCGCCGAGCGGACCATGGAGACCCCCCTCGTCGGCGCCCAACGCACCCGCGACAACCGGCTGTTGCCGCACATGCGGGCCGTCGACAGCGTCTACGACGAGCCGGGCTACGCGCCCCCGTCGCCGTACGACGCGTACGAGCCGCCCCGGGAGCGGGCCCCCGGCGACCCCGCGCGGCACGCCTACTACCCCGGGCGCCGGCTCAACCTCGGCGTCGTCCTGCTCCCGCTGCGCATCTTCCTCGGCTTCCTCGCGGTGTACGCGGGGATGGGCAAGCTCTGCGACCCCGTCTACTTCGACGGCGGCAAGCGGGGCTCGATGGTGACGTGGCTGAACACGCTGCACCCGTGGGAAGTCGCCGAGCCGCTACGGCAGTTCGCGCTGCACCACCCGGTCGGCTCCGGTCTCGTCATCGCCTTCCTCCAGGTCGTCGTCGGCGTGCTGACGATCCTCGGCTGCTGGCAGCGGGTGGCGGCGGTGGCGGGGGCGCTGCTGTCGGCGGCCCTGATCGTCACCGTCAGCTGGAAGACCGTCCCGGTCTACGACACCCCCGACATCATCAACCTCGCCGCCTGGTCGCCGCTGATCATCGCGGGCGCCCCGGTGTACTCCGTCGACGGGCGGCTCGCGTCGGCCGCCTGGCGCCGGCTCGGTCCGCGCGCCCCGCTGTGGCAGCTGCGCCGCTACACGCTGCGCCGGGGCGCGCTGGTCACGGCGATCGTCGTCGGTCTGACGCTGCTCTTCGGCTCGCTCCTCGGCGCGGCCGTCCGGGACGCGGACCGGGTCGTCGTGCCCGGCCCGGGTGAGGCCCCGCGCAACGAGCTGCCGGGTTCGCCGCTGCCGAGCGCCTCCGGCACGAGCGAGCGGGCCGGCCGGCCGAGCGGGGAGGCGTCCGCCTCGCCGACGACCGAGGGGGCGAGTTCGACGCCGTCCGAGAGCCGTGAGAAGCAGCCGTCGTCGACCCGTGACTCGTCGACGTCCGGCTCCCCGAGCCAGACCCAGGGCACGGGCGGCTCGTCCGACGACACCCCGGCGGAGAACACCTCCCCGGCCCAGGAGGCCCCCAGCACGTCCTCCGCCGGCCCCTCCTCGGGCGGCAGCTCGTCGAGCGGCTCGGGCGGGGAGTCGTCGGGCGGGGACCAGAACCTGGTGGGGGGCCTGCTGGGCTAGCTCCCGCACGGCTCTTCTCCGGTACGACGATGGGGTCCCCTTCTTCGAGAAGGGGACCCCATCGTCGTACCGCGTCGCTCAGCGGCCCGGTGTCGCCAGTTCCTTGGCGGCCTCGGTCAGGTCCTTCGCCGTGTCGATGGCCCGCCAGTACGCGCCCTGTGGCAGCGGGAACCCGGCGAGGCGCAGTTCGCGGGCGAGCTGGGGGAACGTCGTCCGCTCGTGGTCCCCCCGTTCCGGCAGGAGCCCGGCGAACTCCGGGGAGAAGACGTACACGCCCGCGTTGATCTCGAACGTCGACGGCGGGGACTCGATGAAGTCGGTGATGTGGCCGAACCCGTCGGTCTGGACGGCGCCCCAGGGAATCCGGGGCCGGGCGAGCGCGAGGGTGGCGACGGCGTCCCGCTCGGTGTGGAAGTCGGCCATCTCGCGCAGCGAGAAGCGGGTCCAGATGTCGCCGTTCGTCGCGTACCAGGGGCGGTCGGGGTGCGGGAGCCGGGCCGCCGCGTACTTCAGCCCGCCGCCTCGGCCGAGCGGCTCGCTCTCGACGACGGTGGTGACGGAGACGGGCAGCTCGGTGCTGTCGAGCCAGCTCTGGAGGACTTCCGCGAGGTGTCCGCAGGAGACGACGACGTCGGTCACGCCCTCCTGGGCGAGCCAGGTCAGCTGGTGGCCGATGATCGGCGTGCCCGTGCCGGGGATCTCGACCATCGGCTTCGGCCGGTCGTCGGTGTACGGCCGCAGACGCGAGCCTTGGCCTCCGGCCAGGATGACGGCTTGTGTGGGGCGGGAGGCGGCGTGCGGGTGGGTCATGGACCGCACTGTACGAGACGGGGGTGTAGGGGGTGGGTGAGGGGTGGGCGGTGCGGGGTGGGCTTCGGGTGCGGGTCGGCCCCGGGGGTCTGTCCCCGGGGCCGGTTGTCGGCGGTGGGCCGGTGTCGGCCGTGTCCGTCAGCCCGTGTGGGCCGTCAGGACTCCCGAGGCGAAGGACGTGTCGCAGACCGGACGGGAGAAGGACTGGGCGCGGTTCGGGCCGTAGACGCGGACGGCGGCGCGGCCGAGGGCGCGGGCGATGGACGCGCAGTGCTTCGCGAGCGCCGGCTTGCCGTTGACCGCCTGCTGGAGGTGGGTCAGGGCGATGCCGGGGTCCTTCTGCTGGAGCTCCGTGAGGAGCTGGTCGCGCAGGACGTCCTGGGGGGCGCGGGCCGCCGCGCCGTGGCCGGTGCGGGGGGCGGAGACGTCGGACGCGGTCAGCACCGACTCCGACGGGTCCCCGGTCCAGTTGACCCGGGTCACCGCGAGGGTCCCGGAGAGCACCATGACGACGGGCAGGACAAAGGCGAGGGAGCGACCGATCCGGCGGGCGGGACCCCGGCCGCCGCGTCGCGTCCGCGTGGTGGTGTGCTCCACGGAGCGCTTCGAGTGCTTCACGCGAGTGATGGTAGCGCCCAGTAATGATTTGGAGACATTTAGTCACCCGAATGGGCGACGATGAAGTGGCGGATATTGGGTAGCGGGTTGACACTCGCGCCCGAAAAGCCTGAATTGTCAGCAATTCTGAGCCGTACGTACGAGGGCCCCGCAACCTCTCGGCTGCGGGGCCCTCGCGGTGACCGGTGTCAGTCGGACAGGCGGGCGCCCGTCGAGGTGGAGAAGACGTGGGTCTCACCGGCGCGCGGGACGACGGAGAGGGTGGAGCCCTTCTCCGGGACCTCACGGCCGCTGACGCGGACGACGAGGTCCTTGGAGTCCTCGCCGACCTTGGCGGTGCCGTAGACGTACGCGTCGGCGCCGAGCTCCTCGACCACGTTGACGGTGACCGCGAGGCCCTTGCCGGCCTCGGTGGTGACGTCGAAGTGCTCGGGGCGGACACCGACGGTGACCGTCTTGTCGGTCGTGCCCGCGAGGGCGTCGCGCTCGACCGGGACGACCGAGGCGCCGAACTTCACGCCGCCGTCGGCGATCGGGACCTCGACGAGGTTCATCGCCGGGGAGCCGATGAAGCCGGCGACGAAGAGGTTCGCGGGGCGGTCGTACATGTTGCGCGGGGTGTCGACCTGCTGGAGCAGACCGTCCTTGAGGACCGCGACGCGGTCGCCCATCGTCATGGCCTCGACCTGGTCGTGGGTGACGTAGACGGTCGTGATGCCGAGGCGGCGCTGGAGGGACGCGATCTGCGTACGCGTCGACACACGGAGCTTGGCGTCGAGGTTCGACAGCGGCTCGTCCATGAGGAAGACCTGCGGCTCACGGACGATCGCGCGGCCCATCGCGACACGCTGGCGCTGACCGCCGGAGAGCGCCTTCGGCTTGCGGTCGAGGTACTCCGTGAGGTCGAGGATCTTCGCGGCCTCCTCGACCTTCGCGCGGATCTCCGCCTTCGGGACGCCGGCGATCTTCAGGGCGAAGCCCATGTTGTCGGCGACCGACATGTGCGGGTAGAGCGCGTAGTTCTGGAACACCATGGCGATGTCCCGGTCCTTGGGCGGCAGGTGCGTGACGTCGCGGTCGCCGATGCGGATGGCTCCGCCGTTGACGTCCTCAAGACCCGCGAGCATCCGCAGGGAGGTCGACTTGCCACAGCCCGAGGGGCCGACGAGGACCAGGAACTCCCCGTCCTCGATGTGGATGTCGAGCCCGTCGACGGCGGGCTTCTCGGTGCCCGGGTAGATCCGGGTCGCCTTGTCGAAAGACACAGTGGCCATGGTGCTAGGCCCCCTTCTACCGGCAGGAACGTGCCGGACGATCCGTTGTAGGAAGGTGGTGGTGTAGTCCACGGGTGGACTGCCTCAGGACGCTACCTCGCGTTTTCCGGTATGTCAGTACCTGGAGGACTGTGAACTTCGCGGAAATTTTCGACAGGGCGGGGTGGGGGCTTGGGTACACTGCACGGGTCGCTGTACGCGGTCGCGTACAGCTACGCCTCCTTAGCTCAGCTGGCCAGAGCACCGCTCTTGTAAAGCGAAGGTCGTCGGTTCGAATCCGACAGGGGGCTCATCCCTCGGGGCCGGAGCGGTCCCGGAAGCCCGGCGAGTGGATCACTCGCCGGGCTTCTGCGTGTCCCGCGTTCGTACGTGCGGTCGATGCGCCACGTTCCGGTGAACCCGGCTGAATGCCGCAACCGCACAGAACCCACGCATGTCGTTCACCCACACGTGACCGTCGACGTCTGGGAGAGACCATGAGCCAGCAGCAGCACGGGTGGCCGGTGCCGCAGCCGCCGAGGAAGAGGACGTCCGTCGGGAAGGTCGTCGGGATCGGGTGTGGCGGGGCTGTGGGGCTGCTCGTGGTTCTCGGGGTGGCGGGTGCGCTCGTCGGTGGGGGCGGGGGTGGTGACGAGGCCGGTGGTTCCGCTTCGGTGAGCCCCGGTGCCGTGCGTACGGGGACCGACGCCAAGGCCGAGGCCGAGAAGACCGAGGCGTCCGAGGGGAAGGTCGTCACCTTCAAGGTGTGGGGGACGGCGCCCGCCGGGGCGCTCGGGCCGGTCGACATCACCTACGGCTCCGACAGCGACAACCGTCAAGGCCGGTTCAGGAACGGTGAGTTCAGCGCGACGCTGCCGTTCGACAAGGACACCCTCTACTACACCGTGACCGCGCAGCTCCAGGGGTCCGGGGACATCGAGTGTTCCGTCACCGTGGAGGGCCACGCGGAGAAGGGGCATGCGGCCGGCGGGTACAACATCTGTCACGCGCAGGCCAATTCGGGGGTGTTCGGGGGGTGGGACTGAGGGCGGGGGCCGGCCCCCGCCCCGGGATTTCCGCTGTCCTGATGTCAAGGTGCCGACTGTTACCGGGTCAAACGTGCCGTATCGCTCAGGAGTTCCGGAGTCGGCGGGCGATTTCCAGATCCTCTTCGTCGAGGGGTTCGCCGTCCTCGATGTTCCAGAGGGAGTTTTCGAGGAGGCGGCCGAGGGTCCAGGCGTGGGCGCGGGCGCGGTCCAGGCCGAGGGTGGCGGTCATCGCGTCGAAGCGCCAGCGGATGTCGTCCGCGTCGAAACGGTTGGCGATGGCGGGCCAGAGGTCGTAGCCGGGGTCGCCGGCGAGGGGTTTGGGGTCGATGGCGAGCCAGGGGGCGCGGTCGGCGGCGAGGACGTTCTCGTCGTGGAGGTCCCAGTGCAGGAGGCGGTCGCCGGGCTCGTCGAGGACCTCGGCGACGGCGGACGCGCAGTCCGCGACGATCCGGCGGTGCTCGGGGTCGGGGATCAGGCGGAGCGCGGCCGGGGTGCGCTCCAGCATGGACGCGGCGATGTCGGCGAGGCCGCGCATGCCCTCGGGCGCGGGGCCGGCCGTCAGGTGGGCCAGGAGGCCGGCGATGACCTCGACGGAGGTGTGGACGTCGGCCACGCGCGCGAGCGTGCGCGCGGGGTCGAGGCGTTCCAGGAGCATCGTCCCGGTGGCCTCGTCGTGGCCGAGGAGGCGGACCGCCCGGTCGCCGTCCCACAGCCGCAGGGCGACCGGCTCGCCCTCGCTCTCCTCGTCGAGGAGTTGCAGTTTGAGAACGGCGCGCAGGCCGTCCGTACGGACGACGGGCAGGACCAGCGCGCACATGCCGTGCATCGACGGCCCGTCGAGCCGCAGGTCCCACCGGTCGAGGAACCCCTCCGCGAGCTCCGGGAGCCCCGCCAGGAAGGCGGTGCCGGCCTCCCCGTTCGCTCTTTGCTGAGACTTCACCAATCCGCGCGGAATGTCGATCACTCCCCGGACGATACTGACCTGCGTGAATCCGCTCATGCGAATTACGCGCGCACCGCGGGCGGTCTGGAGGTACGTCCGCGGCGCCCCCGGGACGTACATCTGGCTGGGCGTCATCCTGTTCACCACGCTCGCCGCGCACCGCATGTCCCCGGCGTTCGAGGAGGAGTTCCTGCGGCAGCGGTCGACCAACCTGCACGAGCTGTCGGACAACCCGGTGCGCGTGCTGGTCGCGAGCGCGATGTGGCTCGACGGGGGCTACTGGCTGCCGTACGCGGGGCTGTACTCGGTGATCCACGCGCCCGTGGAGCGCTGGCTCGGCACCGCGCGGTGGCTCGCGGTTGCCGCCGGGGCGCATGTGCTGGCGACGCTCATCAGTGAGGGCGCGCTGCTGGTCGCGATCGAGCGGGGGATCGCGCCGAGGTCGGCGATGAACACGCTGGACGTGGGGGTGAGCTACGCGCTGTGCGGGGTCGCCGCGGTCCTGACGTACCGGTTGCCCGGGCTGTGGCGGTACCTGTGGGCGGCGGGGCTGCTGGCGCTGTTCGCGGCGCCCATGACGGTCACTCCGACGTTCACGGACTTCGGGCACTTCATCGCCGTCTGCCTGGGTCTCGCGGCGTACCCGGTGACCCGGGGACGACGAAATCCGAAGGGGACAGCGGCCGTCCGCGCGGGTTAACGTCCGCGCATGAGTGCTTTCGCGAACGGCGGGGTGTCCTTCTGGTGGGCCGGGAACGGCCTCCCGGTGGCGCGCGGTCCGCTGCCCGGGGACACCACCGCGGACGTCGTGATCGTCGGCGGCGGATACACCGGGCTGTGGACGGCGTACTACCTGAAGAAGGCCGACCCCTCGCTCGCGGTGACCGTCCTGGAGCGCGCGTTCTGCGGGTACGGCGCCTCCGGGCGCAACGGCGGCTGGCTGTACAACGGCATCGCCGGACGCGACCGGTACGCGCGCGTGCACGGCCACGAGGCCGCCGTACGCCTCCAGCGGGCCATGAACGACACCGTCGGCGAGGTCGTCGCCGTCACCGAGGCCGAGGGGATCGACGCGGACGTCCACCGGGGCGGCGTCCTGGAGGTGGCCCGCACCCCCGCCCAACTGGCGCGCCTGCGCGCGTTCCACGAGCACGAGCTGTCGTACGGCGAGACGGACCGCGAGCTGTACGGTCCCGCCGAGACGTCGGAACGTATCCGTATCGTCGACGCGTTGGGCTCCGCCTGGACCCCGCACGGCGCGCGCGTGCACCCCGTGAAGCTGCTGACGGGGCTGCTGGAGACCGTCGTACGGCTCGGCGTGGACGTGCACGAGGGCACGGCGGTGACGGAGATCCGTCCCGGGCGGGCGGTCACTCCGTACGGGAGCGTGCGCGCGCAGTACGTACTGCGGTGCACCGAGGGGTTCACGGCCGAGCTGAAGGGGCAGCGGCGGACCTGGCTGCCGATGAACTCCTCGATGATCGCGACCGAGCCGCTGGACGACGCCCTCTGGGAGGAGATCGGCTGGCGCGGGCGCGAGGCGCTGGGGGACATGGCGCACGCGTACATGTACGCGCAGCGCACCGCCGACGGGCGGATCGCCCTGGGCGGCCGGGGTGTGCCGTACCGCTTCGGCTCGCGCACGGACGCGGACGGCCGTACCCCGGAGGCGACGGTGGCGGCCCTGCGCGCCGTCCTCACCGACTTCTTCCCCGCCCTGCGCGGCGTACCGGTCGCCCACGCCTGGTCCGGTGTCCTCGGCGTCCCCCGCGACTGGTGCGCGACCGCCACCCTCGACCCCGCCTCCGGCCTCGGCTGGGCCGGCGGCTACGTCGGCTCCGGCGTCGCCACCGCCAACCTCGCCGGCCGAACCCTCACGGAGCTGGTCCTCGGCACGGACGGCGAGCTGAGCGCGCTCCCCTGGGTCGGCCACCGGGTCCGCAAGTGGGAACCCGAGCCGTTTCGCTGGCTGGGGGTACGGGGGCTGTACGCGACGTACCGGGCGGCCGACCGGCGGGAGCGGGAGATGCGGGCGGGGGCGGGGTCTTCGCGGTTGGCTCGAGTGGCGGATGTGGTGGCGGGGCGAGGGTGAAGCCGGGGTGAGGCGGGGGGCCGCAGGGGGGCCGGCGGGGGCTTCCAGCGGCTGATCTGGGGGGTTTCCGGGGCCTGTGGATAACTCGGAAGCTGTGTCGCACCTGTGTGCGACTATTTCGCCTCAACGACCGATCTTGATCCCAGGGGGGATGCGTTGAGGGGTGTGGGTGTCAGGAGACGGCGGGCGGTGGGGTTGTTCTCCGTCGTGCCGTTGCTCGCCTCGCTGGTGAGCGTGGGCGCGGCGGGGGTCGCGCAGGCCGATCCCGGGGGTGCAGAGTGCGCGCCGCTGGAGGTCGCCGGGTTCGGGGACCCGGGGCAGGCGGTGGCGAAGGCGACGCTGGAGCCGGACGGTTCGGCGTGCTTCACGTTCACGGCCGAGGCCGCCGGTCTGTATCTGGTGCCGAAGGACGGGCACGCCGACCCGGCCGTGAGCGGCCCTGACGGCAGCGCGGTGGACTGCTCCGGCGACTCGTACACGACGAACGGCATGTGCGCCCTGCCGTCGGCGGGCGCGTACACGCTGACGCTCACCAACCGGGCCTGGGGGACGAACGAGACGACCGCCTCCGTGGTGCCTCTCGGCGGTACGCGCGGGTGCGCGGCCCCGGTGAGCAGCCGCTGGGACCAGCCCGAGCCGGGGACGACGACGGCGAGCCCGCTGGAGGTCGACTGCCAGCCGTTCGACGCTGCGCCGGGTGAGCGCATCCGGCTCACCTCGGGCTCCCGGTACTACGGCGACTCCCTCGCGTGGATCACCGACGAGACGGGCGCGCGCGTCTGCCCGCAGTTCCCCGAGGACGACGAGACGAGCTGTGTCCTGCCCGGCGACGGCCCCTACCGGGTGCTGTCGCGGGTCTCCTCCGCGGAGCGCGGCTTCCCCGCCGAATACGCGGTCAAGGCACGGCGCCTGAACGACCCTCAGGGCTGCGCGCCCGTCCCCGTACGTCCCTTCGGGCCGCTCACCGCGCTGGAGTCCGACGCCGTGCCGTGCCGGACGTTCACGGCCGACCGGGCGGGCCCGTACACGCTGCGGTCCGTGGACCAGGACGGCGACGTCGGCCACGTCACCGTGTACGACGCGGCGGGGAAGACCGTCTGCACGGCGTACGGCGACGTCTGCGAGGTGCCCCGGGCCGGGACGTACACCGCCGTCCTCGACGGCACCTACCCGTACTACTCGGACCGCGAGGCGCTGATCGCCCTCGACCGGGCGTCCGGCGCCGGGTGCGTCGCGGCGCCGATGGGGTTGTTCCGGGGCGAGCTGGCGTCCCCGGGGCAGTACGACTGCCTGACGCTGGACGCGCCCGAGGGGGCGTCCGTGGCGGCGCTGACGCCGCTGGGGCCGTCGAAGAAGCTGCGCGCGGGGGTGGAGGTCGTCGACAGCGCCGGGGCGGTGCAGTGCGACGACTCCGAACTGGCCGACGAGGCTTGCGTGCTGACGGGGGCGGCGCCCTATCGCGCGCTGGCCCGCGTCGGGGACTACTCCGAACAGCAGACCGGCGCCTACGGGGTGGCCCTGCACCGGACCGGCGACCCTGAGGGCTGCCGGGTGCTGCCCGCGGGGAGCTTCGCCGCCGACGGCGCCGAGGCCGCGTTCACCCTGGGGGACGGAGTGTTCTCGGAGTGCCTGAGCATCCCGGCGGACTCCCGCGCGCGGGTGGAGATCCTCCAGCTCACCGGTGACCTGCCGGCGCGGTTCTCGGTGGTGGACGCCGCCGGCAAGCGGGTCTGCGGGCAGTACTCCTCGACCAACAGCTGGTCGATCTGCCCGCTCACCCCGGGCCTCGCCCACACCGTGCTGGTCACCGGCCGCGACGAGCGGGCCGGCTACACGGTGGCCCGGCGCGACATCTCGGACGGCGCCGTCCCGGCGGGCTGCACGAGCGCCCCCGCGAGCGAGGTCGGCGGCCCGTCCGTCGCCCGCGCCTCCGGCGGGCCCGGCACCCTGACCTGCCATCAGGTCACCACGGACGCGCCCACCGACGTGGTCCACGTACGCGCGCGGGACGCGCTCGGCACGGCGGACACCGTCGTCCTCGGTGCCGGCGGCGCCGTCGAGTGCTCGTCCGGCGCGGTGTCCTGCGCGGTCACCGGCGCCACCACCCACACGGTCCTGGCGCGGGTCCCGGCCGGCGCGAAGGCCGCCCCCGAGTACCACCTGGACGCCCTGCGAGTCGCGACGGCGGACGGCCCCTCCCCCGCGTGCGCGCGCGTGCCGTCGGTCGCCTACGGGTACGGGCCGATCACCGGCACACTCGACGAACGGCACACCGCCGTCTGCGCGGTCCTGCCGACCGGGCGGTTGGACATCCTCCAGGTGGAGACCGGGGCGGACACGGTGGCTCCCGCGCTCTACGACAGGGACACCCGTAACGACGGCTGCACGCGGTACATACCGAGCGGCTGGCAGTGCGCCGCAACCTCCTCGTCCACGTCGGCGACGGCACCGACGGTGCTTCTGCTCGGCCTGCCGGGGCAGTCGAGCGGCACCTCCTTCAGCGTCCGGCTCACCTGCAAGTACACGCCGTGCGGCCCCGACAGGGTCTCCGTGACCGGCCTGAGCCCGACCAGCGCGGCGGGCGACGGCAAGGCGACGCTGACGGTCACCGGCACCGCTCTCGGCCCCGACGCCGTCGTACGGCTCCACCGCAGCGGGAAGACCGTCTCGGCGCCCGTGTCGTGGATCGCTCCCGACAACCGGTCCGCGACCGCCGACGTCGACCTGACCGGTGTGGAGCCCGGCGTCTGGAGCGTCAGCGTCGTCACGCGCGGCGTCCAGTACTCGCGCGGCTCCTTCACCGTCACCCAGCCCCTGCTCACCAGCACCGCCGCCCCGGTGATCACCGGCACCCCCAAGGTCGGCGCCACGCTGACCGCCGGGACCGGGTCCTGGTCGGGGGCGCCGACGTCGTACACGTACCGGTGGACCGCCGACGGATCGCCGGTCAGCGGCGCTACCGGGGCGTCGTACGTGGTGCCCGCCGAGTTGCTCGGGAAGCGGCTCGGGGTCACCGTCACGGCCGCGCGGAGCGGGTGGGGCGGTGGGACGGCGGAGTCCGCCACCGTGGTCGTCGGGGTCGGGGACGCGCTCCGGGCCACCAAGGCGCCCGCGATCGTGGGGGCGGTCAAGGTGGGGGGCGTCGTGAAGGCCGGGACCGGGGTGTGGAGCCCTGCGGCGGCGACGTACCGCTACCAGTGGACGGCCGACGGGAAGGCGATCTCCGGCGCCACGGGGGCGTCGTACGGCGTGCCCGCCGCGCTGCGCGGCAAGAAGCTCGGGCTGGTCGTCACGGCCGTGCGCGCGGGTTGGGCGAACGGGGCGGCGTCCTCGGCCGCCGTGACCGTCGCCCTCGGGGACGCGCCCCGGGCCACCAAGGCGCCCGCGATCAGCGGGACGGCCAAGGTGGGGCGGACGCTGAAGGCCGGCACCGGAACGTGGAGCCCGGCGGCGACGTCGTACGCGTACCAGTGGTACGCCGGTGGGAAGGCGATCTCCGGGGCCACCAAGGCTTCGCTGGTGCTCAAGACCGCGCAGAAGGGCCAGAAGATCACCGTGAAGGTGACCGCCCGGCGGGCCGGGCACAAGGACGGGGCGGCGGTGAGTGCGGCGACCAAGGCGGTCGTGAAGTGAGCGTCCCGCGCGCGGGTGGGGCCCTTCGGGGGCCGGCCCGCGCGCGGGGTCACGGTTCGAGGACCACCTTTCCGGTGGTCCTTCGGCTTTCCAGGGCTCGGTGGGCCGCTGCCGCGTCGGTGAGGGGGAAGCGGTGGACAGCGGGGGTGAGGTTGCCGGAGGCGGCCTCGGTAAGGGCCTGGGATTCCAGGGTGCGGAGGGGGGTTTTCGCGTACATGGTGGGGCCGAGGACGTGGTGGGAGAGGGGCACCGTCTCGTGAGGGGTGCCGGAGGACCAGCCGAAGATCAGGTGTTGGCCGGTGGGGGACAGGAGGGCCGTCGATTCGCGGGCCGGTTCGCCGCCGACGCCGTCGAGGACGAGCGTGGCGGGGCGGTCGCCGAGGAAGGTGCGGAGGTGGTGGGGCCAGTCGGGGGTGGTGTAGTCGAGGGAGAGGTCGGCGCCGTTCGCGCGTGCCTGGGCGGTCTTGTCGGGGCCGCCGGCCAGGGCGACGACCGTGGCGCCCCGGTGTTTGGCGTACTGGACGAGGAGGGTGCCGAGTCCGCCGGCCGCCGCCGGGACGATGACGATCGAGTCGGGGGTCAGGGTGGCGAACTGGAGGATGCCGAGGGCGGTGCGGCCGGTGCCGATCATCGCGACGGCCTGGGCCTCGTCCAGCGGGTCGGGGATCTCGTGCAGGCGGGTCACGTCGGTGACGGCGAGTTCGGCGTAGCCGCCGGGGACGAAGCCGAGGTGGGCGACGACCCGGCGGCCGAGCCAGGTGTCGTCCACGCCCTCGCCGAGGGACTCGACCGTGCCGGCGACCTCGCGGCCGGGGATCGTCGGGAGGGTTGTGGGGGTGGGGGCCGGGCCCTGGACGCCTCGTCTCAGGGACGTGTCCAGGAGGTGGACGCCTGAGGCGCGGACGGCGATACGGACCTGGCCGGGGGCGGGGTGGGGGTCGTCGACCGATTCGTAGGCGAGGTTCTCGGCGGGGCCGAAGGCGTGGAGGCGGATGGCGTGCACGGGGTTCCTCCAGGGGTGTCGGGTGGGTGGGGTCAGTGGGTCGGTCGGACGGGGCCGGTTCGAGGGTCCAGCCTTCGGCCTCAACCCCGCTTGAGGTCAAGGAGCTTGTCGGCGGGGGGCTCGGTGCCGGAGTTATCCACAGGCCAGGGGCGTTGTCAGTGGTGGGGTGCAGGATGGGGGCATGGCGAGCAACGGACGTGGTGGCGGCGGCAGGCAGGGCGGGGTCAAGGGGGCGCGGCGGCCCGCGTTGCGGCTTCCGGAGCTGCGGGAGTTCGAGGGCTGGGAGGTGGAGCCGGACGGGGACTACGACGGGGTGGAGCTGCGGGAGCTGGATCTCGTGGGGCAGGACGGCGCGGGGGCCCGCTTCATGGACTGCGAGCTGACGAGGTGCGCGCTGGACGAGACGGGTCTGCGCAACGCCCGCTTCCTGGACTCCCGCCTGACGGCCCCGAAGGGTGTGGGGACGAATCTGGCGGACGCGACCCTGCGGGACGTGGAGGTGATCGACGCCCGCCTGGGCGGTACGCAGATGTTCGGAGCGGTGCTGGAGAGGGTCGTGGTGAGGGGCGGGAAGATCGACTTCCTGAACCTCCGGAGCGCCCGGCTCAAAGATGTCGTTTTCGAAAACTGCGTTCTCGTCGAACCGGACTTCGCGAGCGCGCGTATGGAACGGGTGGAGTTCGTCGGCTGCGCGCTCAAGGGCGCGGACTTCAGCGCGGCGACCCTGTCGGACGTCGACCTGAGAGGGGCAGTCGAACTGGGCATCACCGCCGGGCTGGACCGACTGCGCGGCGCCGTCATCAGTACGGCGCAGCTGCTCGATCTGGCACCGGTGCTGGCGGGGGAACTGGGGATCAGGGTGGAGGAATGACCGATGGGCACTTTTTACGGGAACGTACTGGTGGCGCGGCCGTGCCAGGAAGTGGTGCCGCTGCTCTCCGAGGAGACGGCGGCGGGCCGACCCGCGATACGCGGCTACGCGCTCGCGGTGGGCCCTCGGCACACCGTGATCCATCCCGCGGAGGAGACGGAGGCGCTGACGCTCGCGGAAGCGGTGAGCCGCCGGCTGTCCGTGCCGACGCTGGGGATGTACGTCTTCGACTCGGACGTACTGGTCATGCAGGTGTACGACGACGGCGAGCTGCGGCACATCTACGACTCCTGGCCGGGGTACTTCAGCGCCGAGCGCCCCGCCGAACCCTGGGCCGACCCGGCCCGCACGGCCCCCGCCTGGCCGGAACCGCTGGGCGCCGCGCCGACCGCGCTGCTCCCCTTCGCCGCCGCGCCCGTCGACATCCCGGCGCTGGAGTCGGTCCTGCGCTGCGTGCCGCTCGCGCGGGAGGACGGCAAGGACGGGCGGTACGTGTTCGCGGACGCGCAGCACTACGACGTGATGGCGCTGCTGGGGCTGTCCGCGCCCCGGCTCAACACGGGCTACGGCGCGCTCTCCCAGGGCTATCTGCCGCCGGGGACGGCGCTGACGGAGCTGTGGCTGCTCGGTGGGGCGACGTTCTGGGCGGGGGGTGCGCCGGCCGGGGCTTCGGGGGTGTGAGGGCGGGGGTGCTCCGGGAGATGCGGGGTGCCGGTTCGGGAGGTGCGGGGCATCGGTTCGGGAGGTGCGGGGCGCCGGCTCAGGTGGCCTTCGGCGGCACGTCGTTCAGGGACGCGCGGCTGCGGGCGACGCGAGGCTCGGCGCCGTGACCGGTCTGCGGCACCGGCGCCGGTGCGGGGAGTCGTACGTGGCGCGGGGCGCCGTAGCCCGTTGTCAGCGGCGCCCTCGTCCCGTACGCGGCGCCGCATCCCACCCGCACGGCACTCGTACCCGATCTGCCACCCCCCGGCCCGTATCCGGCGCGGCGCCCCGCCGCCGGTCCGCGCCGCTCCGGCCGTCTCCGCTCCCCGGCGTCCGGCTCCGCCCCGCCGCTCCCCCGTCCGTTCAGCTCACCCGGGGGAACTTCGCCAGCAGGGTCCAGATCGCCGGGTTCTCGCCCAGGTCCTCGTGCAGGTCGGTGAGGTCGGCGACGAGGTCGTGGAGGAAGTCGCGGGACTCGCGGCGGAGGTCGGTGTGGGAGAAGGTGAGCGGCGGTTCCTCGGCCCGCATCCAGTCCGCTTCGATGTCCACCCAGCCGAACCGCCGCTCGAAGAGCATCCGGTCGGTGGACTCCGTGAAGTCGAGTTCGGCGTACTGCGGCCGGGAGGCGCGGGAGCCCGCCGGGTCGCGGTCGATCCGCTCGACGATGTCGCACAGCGCCCACGCGAAGTCCAGCACCGGCACCCAGCCCCACGCCGTGGACACCTCGCGGTCCGCCTTGGTGTCGGCGAGGTACACGTCCCCGCAGAACAGGTCGTGGCGCAGGCTACGGACGTCCGCGCGCCGGTAGTCCATCTGCGGCGGGTCGGGGAACCGGTTGGAGAGGGCGTAGCCGATGTCGAGCACGCCCCGATGGTGTCATGCCCGCGCCCTAGGATCTCCGACGTGCCTCCACGTACCCGCGCCGCCGCCGTAGCCGCCCTCCTGCTGCTGTCCGGGTGCGGTGGGGGCGGCGACGGGCACGCGGGCGCGGCGGGTGTGGGCGACCCGTACTTCCCGAAGGCGGGCAACGGCGGGTACGACGTCACGCACTACGACCTGACGCTCGGCTACACCCCCGCCACCCGGCACCTCACCGGCACGGCGGTGATCACCGCCCGCGCGACGCGGCACCTCACCTCCTACCACCTCGACCTGACCGGCCTGGACGTCGAGGAGGTGACGGTGGACGGCGAACCGGCCCGCACCAGCCGCGCCGGCCAGGAGCTGACGGTCCGCCCCGGCACCGGCCTGCGCGAGGGCGAGGTGTTCCGGACGACCGTCCGCTACTCCGGCACCCCGCGGACGATCACCGACCCCGACGGTTCCGAGGAGGGCTGGCTCCCGACGGCCGACGGCGCCGTCGCGCTCGGCGAGCCGGTGGGGTCGATGGCCTGGTACCCCGGGAACCACCACCCCTCCGACAAGGCGGCGTACGACCTGAAGGTGACCGTGCCGCCGGGCCTGACGGCCGTGTCCAACGGGGAGTTGAGGAGCGAGCGGACCCTGCCCGACGGCCGCCGCACCTTCGTCTGGCACACCGGCGAGCCGATGGCGAGCTACCTCGCGACCCTGGCGATCGGGAAGTTCGAGGTGCGGCGTACGACGGGGAAGGTGCCGGGGTACGTCGCCGTCGACCCGACGCAGGTGGCGGCAAGTCGTGCGGTTCTGGGGCGACTTGACGAGGTCCTCGACTGGGCGGCGGACAACTTCGGCCCGTACCCGTTCCGTTCGACCGGCGCCGTCGTCGAGCGGCCCGACGACGCCGGGTACGCGCTGGAGACGCAGAACCGGCCCTTCTTCCCCGGCCCGCCCGAACTCGGCACGTTCGTCCATGAGTTGGCCCATCAGTGGTTCGGGGACTCGGTGACTCCCCGTACCTGGCGGGACATGTGGCTCAACGAGGGGTTCGCGACGTACGCGGAGTGGCTGTGGTCCGAGGACCACGACGGCGACACCGCCCAGGAGATCTTCGACTCCGTCTACGCGGGTGACTACTACGACTCCGCCGAGGCAGGCAAGGCCGTCTGGGCGTTCCCGCCGGGCGACCCGCCGAGCGCCGACACGATCTCCGACCCGCCCGTCTACGTCCGGGGCGCCATGGTCGTCCACAAGATCCGGCAGCTCCTCGGGGACGACGCGTTCTACGACTTCCTCCAGGGCTGGACCCGTACGCATCGCCATCTCGTCGCGGACACCGACGACTTGGAGGCGTACGCCGAGGGGTTCGCCCCCGAGGCGGACTGGTCGGCCGTCTGGGACGACTGGCTGTACGGCGAGGGCAGACCGGCTCGCCCTTAGCCCGTGTCCTATGCGGTGCGCCTTTGGCTCAGTAAGGATCTTCAGCGGTGACGCTCAAGGGTGAGAACCGCCTTCACGATTGACGTGAGTCGGTTGGGGCTGATGCGGGCTTTGCGGAAAATG
>NZ_JBEXLS010000041.1:0-59763 GCF_040610055.1 Streptomyces sp. NPDC004539
TCGACAAGCAGCTCTACAAACGGCGCAACGTCGTTGAACGGTGCTTCAACCGACTCAAGCAGTGGCGCGGCATCGCGACCCGCTACGAGAAGACCACCGAGTCCTACCAGGCCGCCGTCACCCTTGCCTCACTCCTGATGTGGGCGTGACCTTTGAAGACAACTCCTAAGGGGTGTGGGTGGTGCGGCAGGAGAAGCAAGTGCGGGTGGGTGGGGAGCGGCGCCGGCGGCTGGCGGAGCCTCTCAGGAGTGGCGCGCTGAAGGCTTTTATCTTTTAGGGGCGCGGGGCTGTGTCGATATGCGGCTCCGCCGCGCGGGCGCGATCAACCACAGCGGACCCGCACCCGCCAACGCTCAACCCCCGGCAGGCACGCAGGCGTCACGCCAACTGCCCGCCCCTCTCCACCACATCCCCGGCGAGATCAACGGGCCCGACTCCCGCCCTCCGCGCCAACGCCACCGCCGCCAGCGTCGAATGCACCCCCAACTTCCCCAGCACGTTCTGCATATGGGTCCGGACCGTGTGCGGTGACAGGAACAGCCGCTCCGCGACCGCCTTCCGCCCCAGCCCCGCGACCATGCACCGCAACACCTCCCGCTCCCGGGGAGTCAACGACTCCACCAACCGCTCGCTCTCGGTCCGGTGCTTGCGCGCGGCCGTCAACTCCCGCAGTACGCCCGTGAGAAGCGCCGGCGGCAGATGCGTCTCGTCGCGCAGGACCCCCCGCACGACCGTCAACAGCCGTGACAGCGAACAGTCCTTGGCGACCCACCCCGACGCCCCCGCCTGGAGCGCGAGCGCGGCCCGCCGGGGATCGTCCTTCTCCGCGAGCACCACGACCCGTACGTACGCCTGCGAGGCCCGCACGCCGGAGACGAGCGAGATGCCGTCCACGTGCCCGTTCTCACCGACCTCGTGGACCGGCGCGGCCCGCAGCCCCGGCACGCCCGCGCCCAGATCGGCGTCGACGAGCAGCACGTCGAACCGGCGCCCTTCCGCCGCCGCCCGCTCCAGACTCCGCATCGCGGCGGGGCCACTGCCCGCCGCGGACACCTCGACATCGGGCTCGGCCGCCAGCGCCGCGGCCAGCGACTCGGCGAAGATACGGTGATCGTCGACCACCAGAACACGGATGCGAACCACGAAACCCCCTTCCCCAGGCTCCTCGACAGAGCAGGGGATACCCCAGAAAAAGACCGGAGAACGACGGCTGCGGGTACGGCGCCCGTGGCGAGGGTGCCGCACGGCCGCCGCCGTGCGCGTACTGATACCCCCACCGCGAGCGTCGTACCCGACTGTCTCGCCCCCTGAACGGCACCGGCCCCCCGCCGGTGTTGTTCACAGAGTAGGCCCGGGAGCACGGAGCGGAAGCGATTTCGCAGAACTGGTCGGCGGACGCGTTTATGGTGTGCCGCATGTTCAGCTTTGAGACGGAAGTGGACAACACTCGACGCGCTTTGCTCCGTACGAGGCTCCGCGCGGCCAACACGGAGGCGTCCCCCGTACTCCGCGCCCTGCGCGGCACGCACGAGTCCCCGTTACACATCTGGGCCACCACCCCCGCGAACCCCCTCTGCGGCGGACTGGTCGGCCACACCTGGGCCGGCTGGCTGCACGTGACGTTCCTCTGGGTCGACCCCGAGCACCGCGGCGCCGGCCTCGGCACCGGGCTTCTCACCGCGGCGGAGCGCATCGCCCACGAGGAGCGCGGCTGCGCGGCCGTCCGCCTGGAGACCTGGGACTTCCAGGCGCCGGACTTCTACCGGAAATCGGGGTACGACGAGGTGTGCGCGATCCCCGACTACCCGCCGGGCGTCACGGAGTTCACGTTCACGAAGCGGCTGGGCCGGGCGTAGCCGGGGCGACCCCGCGCCACCCACCGCCGACACTTTGCTCTATCTTTACCTCATGACCACCGTGCACCTCGCCGCCCCGCCCCAGGAACCCTCCGACGGGATCACCGGGTGGGTCACGGATCTGATCGACACGATCGGGGGGCCGGGGGCGGGGCTGGCGATCGCGCTGGAGAACCTGTTCCCGCCGATCCCCAGCGAGGTGATCCTGCCGCTGACCGGGTTCGCGGCGGGGCAGGGCGTGCTGAGTCTGCCGTCCGCGCTGTTCTGGACGACGCTGGGGGCGGTCGTCGGCGCGGTCGTCCTCTACTGGATCGGCATGCTGGTCGGGCGGGACCGGGTGCACGCGATCTGGGCGAAGCTGCCGCTGGTCAAACCGGCGGACCTGGTCCGCACGGAGGAGTGGTTCGCCCGGCACGGCACGAAGGCCATCTTCCTCGGCCGCATGCTCCCCGTCTTCCGCAGCCTCATCTCCGTCCCCGCCGGCGTCGAACGCATGCGCCTCCCCACCTTCGTCGCCCTCACCACCCTCGGCAGCCTGATCTGGAACTCCGTCCTGATCATGGCCGGTTACTGGCTGGGCGACCAGTGGGAACTCGTCGAGGCGTACGTCGGGGTGCTGTCCAAGGTGGTCCTGGGACTCGCCGTGGTGGCGGTGGCACTGTTCGTGACGGTACGCATCCGGAGCCGGGGACCGAAGGCCCGGCATCGTCGTTCGACGTGACCTCGCAGCGCGGTAGCGTTACGTTCCATCCAGGGAAGGACAGGGTTCTTTCATGAACGGACGAAAGGAAGGCCCGGCCGCCATGACCACACACCCCATGGGCAATCCATCGGTCCCTCCCCTCCGCACTATCGGTGAACTCCGCGCCGCGCTCACCATGGGTTACGGCTTCCCCGGCGACGCCGACGACTTCGAGGCCGAACTGGCTCGCGAGATCAACCACTCCGATCCGGCCGACCTCACCGGCATCGTCCGCCTGGTGGAGGAGTTCCGAGGGCGGATCGCCGCCCGCCAGGACCCGGCGTTCGACGCGGCCGTCGGCGCGGCGATCTCCGAGATCCAGGCGGCCCGGGAGACAGCGGAGTGACCGACGCGCCGCAGCCGGCCGTCGCCGAGATCACGCATGAGGCGCGTTCCCGCTGCACGGCCATCGGATCGGGAGCGCTCGAAGCCGTCGAGGCGCTGCGAGCCGAATTGGAGAAAAATCCGGCGCTCGGCCGCCAAGCCCGCAGCGCCGTCGGCGGAATGAAGCTCTACACGACTCGGATCGAAGGTACGGAATCCCGCCCGCCCTTGACCGTCACCTACGTCTACGACGCCCCGCCACCTGAGCCCGGCATCGTCCGTATCGCCCTGGTGACTCCGGCGCTGTTCTCGTAATCGAAGAAGCGGTCCCCACAGGCAAGAGACCTGTGGGGACCGCTTCTTGTACGAGCGCGTGCCTGAGGTCACACCAGGCGCCGTGCCCCCGGTGCCGGTACCGCCTCGAAGACGCGCGGGGCCGTGAAGCCGGCTGATGCGAACGCCTCTTCGACGGCCTTGGTGATGCCGGAGACGTCCGACTCCTCGGCGAGGACGATCGCGGAGCCGCCGAAGCCGCCGCCGGTCATGCGGGAGCCGAGGGCGCCGGCGGCCAGGGAGGAGTCGACGACGAGGTCCAGCTCCGGGCAGGAGATGCGGAAGTCGTCGCGGAGGGAGGCGTGGCCCTCGACCAGGACCGGGCCGATCTCGCGGGCGTCCGCGCCGGACTCCAGGAGGCCGACGACGCGTTCGACGCGCTCGTCCTCCGTGACGACGTGCTTCACCAGGCGACGGATCTCCTCGTCGTCGATCCGGGCGAGAGCGGAGTCCAGGTCGGCGTAGGGGACGTCGCGCAGGGCCGTGACGCCGAGGATCGCCGCGCCCTCCTCGCAGCCCGCGCGGCGCTTGCCGTACTCGCCCTCGCTGTGGGCGTGCTTGACCTGGGTGTCGACGACCAGGAGGCGCAGGCCCTCGGACGCGAGGTCGAAGGGGATCTGCTTCTGGGCGAGGTCGCGGGTGTCGAGGAAGAGGGCGTGCCCCTCCTCGCAGCAGGCGGACGCCGTCTGGTCCATGATGCCGGTCGGGGCGCCCACGTAGACGTTCTCCGCGCGCTGGCACAGGCGGGCCAACTGCCAGCGCTGGAGGCCGAGTTCGTAGAGGTCGTTCAGGGCGAGCGCGACGACGACCTCCAGGGCGGCGGAGGAGGAGAGGCCCGCGCCCGAGGGGACCGTGGACGTGAGGTGGATGTCCGCGCCCTTCACGGGGTGGCCCGCCTCGCGCAGCGCCCAGACCACACCGGCCGGGTACGCCGTCCAGTTCGTGTCCGAGCCCGGCTCCAGCGTCGAGATCTCGACGACACCGCCGTCCACGTCAGCCGAGTGCAGGCGCAGCCGGTCGTCCTCGCGCCGCGAGACCGCCGCGATCGCCGTGTGCGGGAGGGCGAACGGCATCACGAAGCCGTCGTTGTAGTCGGTGTGCTCACCGATGAGGTTGACGCGGCCGGGGGCCGCCCAGACGCCGTCCGGCTCTGAGCCGTACAACTCCTGGAAACCGTCCCGGACTTGCTGTGCGCCCAACTCAACTCTCCTTCGAAATCTGCTGCGCGAATTCCCACGCGTCGGCGACGATACCCGCGAGGTCCGCGCGGGACGGCCGCCAGCCCAGCTTCTCGCGGGCGGTGGCGGCGGAGGCGACGAGGACGGCGGGGTCGCCGCCCCGGCGGGGGGCCACGATCTCGGGGATCGGGTGGCCGGTGACCTTGCGGACGGTGTCGATGACCTGGCGGACGGAGAAGCCCTCGCCGTTGCCGAGGTTGCAGATCAGGTGCTCGCCAGGCTGAGCGGCCTTGAGCGCGAGCAGGTGCGCGTCCGCGAGGTCCGCGACGTGGATGTAGTCGCGGATGCAGGTGCCGTCCGGGGTCGGGTAGTCGTCGCCGTAGACGGAGATCGCGTCCCTGCGACCCTGAGCCACCTGAAGTACCAGGGGGATGAGGTGCGACTCGGGGTCGTGCCGCTCGCCCTGGGCGCCGTACGCGCCCGCGACGTTGAAGTAGCGCAGGGAGACCGCGCCGAGGCCGTGGGCGTCCGCCTCGCTGGTGATCATGTAGTCGACCGCGAGCTTGGTCGCCCCGTAGGGGTTGGTCGGCTTGGTGACGGCCGTCTCGGGGATCGGGACGACGTCCGGCTCGCCGTAGGTGGCGGCCGTCGACGAGAACACCAGCTTCTTGACGCCGGCCTCGCGCATCGCGCCGAGCAGCGCCATCGTGCCGCCGACGTTGTTCTCCCAGTACTTCTCGGGTCGTACGACCGACTCCCCTACCTGAGAGCTGGCCGCGAAGTGCAGGACGGCCTCGTACGAGTCGTCGAGCCACTTGCCCGCGTCGCGGATGTCGCCCTCGACGAAGGTCGCGCCCGCCGGGACGCCCTCGCGGAAGCCGGTGGAGAGGTTGTCGAGGACGGTCACGTCGTGGCCGGCCTCCAGCAGGTGCTGGGCCACCACGCCGCCGACGTATCCCGCCCCGCCCGTGACCAGGTACTTGCTCATGAACTCGCTACCTCTCGCAATCGCTCGGCCGCGCGCTCCGGGGCGATGTCGTTGATGAACGCGCCCATGCCCGACTCGGAGCCCGCGAGGAACTTCAGCTTGCCGGAAGTGCGGCGGATCGTGAAAAGCTCCAGGTGCAGCGCGAAGTCGTCGCGGCTGACCCCCTCGAACTCCTCCAGCTGGCCGAACGGCGCCTGGTGCCAGGCGGCGATGTACGGCGTCACCGGCTGATCCACACCCCCTTCCCCTCCATCCCGCCCATCGAAGATCCGGTCGAAGCGCCTCAAGAGTTCCAGATAGACCTTGGGGAACTCTGTGCGCGCGCCCTCGTCGAGCCCGAGCAGGTCCGGGACCCTACGACGGGGGTAGAGGTGCACCTCGTACGGCCAGTGCGCGGCGTACGGCACGAACGCGACCCAGTGTTCACTCTCCAGGACTACGCGCTCGTCGGCGAGTTCACGCTCCAGCACGGCGTCGAAGAGGTTCTCCCCACCGGTCGCGTCCTTGTGCGCGGCGACCTGGCGCAGCATCAGCGCGGTACGGGGGGTGGTGAAGGGGTACGCGTAGATCTGGCCGTGCGGGTGGCCGAGGGTCACCCCGATCTCCTCGCCCCGGTTCTCGAAGGCGAACACCTGCTGGACGGACGGGAGATGGGACAGCTCGGACGTCCGGTCGGTCCACGCGTCCAGGACCAGCCGCGCCTGCTCCTCGGTGAGGTCGGCGAAGGACGAGTTGTGGTCGGAGGTGAAGCAGACGACCTCGCAGCGGCCCGAGTCCCCGGCCAGCGAGGGGAAGCGGTTCTCGAAGACGACGACGTCGTACTGCGAGTCCGGGATCTCGCTCAGGTTGTCGCCCTGGGTGGGGCAGAGCGGGCACTGGTCGGCCGGCGGGTGGTACGTCCGCCCCTGCCGGTGCGAGGCGATCGCGACCTGGTCGCCGAGCAGGGGGTCCCTGCGTACCTCCGAAGTGGTGACCGTGCGGTCGAGTGGACGGCGGTCCACCGCGTCGCGCACCGAGTCGTCCCGCAAGTCGTAGTAGATCAGCTCACGACCGTCGGCCAGCCGGGTCGAGGTCTTCTTCACCTTCGACTCCCCATCCGTGCACCAGCACAGCTAGAACCATCAAACAGAACCGAACACATCAAACCACAAACACACACATCCGGTCACCCTTAGAAGGGCCCCTCTGTGTATCCCCCCACGTCTCTGGCGGCCGAGCTGCGGTTGCCCGTCAACGCGCTCGACTACACGATCCTCGGCATCTACTTCGTCGTCGTCCTCGGCATCGGGTTCGCGGCCCGGCGCTCGGTGAAGACCAGCCTCGACTTCTTCCTCTCCGGGCGGTCGCTGCCCGCCTGGATCACCGGGCTGGCGTTCATCTCCGCGAACCTCGCCGCGACCGAGATTCTCGGGATGGCGGCCAACAGTGCCCAGTACGGGGCGTACACCGTGCACTGGTACTGGATCGGGGCCATCCCGGCGATGGTGTTCCTCGGGCTGGTCATGATGCCCTTCTACTACTCGTCGAAGGTCCGTTCCGTCCCCGAGATGCTGCTCCTGCGGTTCGACAAATGGGCGCATCTGCTCAGTTCCGCGCTGTTCGCGTTCGCCGCGATCCTCATCGCCGGGGTGAATCTGTACGCGCTCGCCATCGTCGTCGAGGCGCTGCTCGGGTGGCCGGAGTGGGTCGCCATCCTCGTCGCCGGGTTCTTCGTGCTCGCGTACATCACGCTGGGCGGGCTCTCCTCCGCGATCTACAACGAGGTCCTCCAGTTCTTCGTGATCCTCGCGGCGCTGATCCCGCTGTCCGTGCTGGGACTGAAGAAGGTGGGAGGTTGGGACGGGCTGACGGACTCGTTGACGGCTACCCATGGGGACGACTTCGTGTCGGCCTGGGGAGGTACGGGTATCGGCAGTGCCAATCCCCTGGGGGCCAACTGGCTGACCATCGTCCTCGGGCTCGGGTTCGTGCTGTCCTTCGGGTACTGGACGACGAACTTCGCGGAGGTGCAGCGCGCGCTCTCCGCCAAGAATCTCTCCGCCGCGCAGCGGACGCCGCTCATCGCCGCGTTCCCGAAGATCTTCATCGTGTTCCTCGTGATGATCCCGGGGCTGGTCGCGGCGGTGCTGGTACCGAAGATCGGGACGTCCGGCTCCGACCTCCAGTACAACGACGCGATCCCGTACCTCATGGAACAGCTCCTGCCCAACGGGGTCCTCGGGATCGCCGTCACCGGGCTGCTCGCCGCGTTCATGGCGGGGATGGCGGCGAACGTGTCGTCCTTCAACACGGTGTTCACGACCGACATCTGGCAGAGGTACGTGGTCACGGACCAGGAGGACGCGTACTACGTCCGCTTCGGGCGCCTGATCACCGCGATCGGTGTAGCGGCCTCGGTGGGCACGGCGTTCCTGGCGTCCTCCTTCTCCAACATCATGAGTTACCTCCAGACCCTGTTCTCCTTCTTCAACGTGCCGATGTTCGTCGTCTTCATCATCGGGATGTTCTGGAAGCGGGCCTCGGCGAAGTCCGGGTTCTGGGGGCTGCTCGCGGGCACGACCGCCGCGATGATCAACTACTTCGTCCTCTACAAGCAGGACGTCATCGGCATCCCCACCGACCAGGGGGCGAACTTCGTCTCCGCGATCGCCGGGTTCGTGGCGGGCGCCGTCGTGATGGTGGTCGTGTCCCTGTTCACGGCACCCAAGCCGGAGGCGGAACTCCAGGGCCTGGTCTACGGCACCCGCTCCCCCGGTATGTCCGAGGCGCCCGGCGCCGGGGACGACGCGTGGTACCGCCGCCCCGCCCTGCTCGGCTGGAGCGCCGTCGTCATCGCCGCCGCCTGCTACATCCCGTTCTCGTTCTGAATCCTGTGGCTCTGAGGCCCTGAGAGGAGAGGTTCGACATGTCCGACGGTTACTCGGAGAAGGACGTCCACCGCGAGGTGACGGCCCTGGAGGAACAGTCCACCACCGCCGCGCGCATCTTCGATCTGCGGCGGATCATCGGGGGGCTGTTCGTCCTCTACGGCGTCATCGTCACGATCACCGGGATCACCGACGGGGACGCGGAGATCGACAAGGCCCAGGGGATCAACATCAACCTGTGGACGGGGTTGGGGATGCTGGCGCTGGGGGTGTTCTTCCTGGGGTGGCTGTGGTTGCGTCCTGCTTTGACGCCGGGAGCGCGGGTGGGGGCGGGGGAGCCGGAGGGCGGCTCGGAGTGAGGTGGGGCTCGGCGTGAGGGTGCCCGGTCCTTCGGGGCGGGCACCCTGGACTACGGTGCCTTGATCGATCAGCCCGGCCGCCTGTCATCACCCTCATACTGGAGGCGGGAGGACCCATGACTCAGCAGACCCTGTACCGGCGGCTGCGCGCCATGCGTGACCACTTCACTCCGCCGCCCGGCCTCGCCTGGCCCGAGATCAGCGACGGGAAGATCGTCATGATGATGAGCCCGCGACCGCGCCATCAGTTCACGGCGAAGTGGGTGTCGAGGCAGCTCGACGGGCAACTTCCCGAGGGCTATTTCGCTTTCGAGGCGACAGATACGGACGACGAAGGGCTTGGCAAACTCCGGGTGCCGGACCTGCTCGTCTGTCCGGGCGAGGCCATGCAGACCGACGGCCCGCTCGACCCCCGCGAGATCCTCCTCGCGATCGAGATCGTCTCCCCGTCCAACCCGGAGAACGACTACCGCGACAAGACCCGCGACTACCCCGCCATGGGCATCCCCCACTACCTGATCCTCGACCCCCGCGACGGCACCTGGACCTACCAGTGGGGCATCGTCCGCGCCGAGGGTCGCCCGGCCTACGACAACCGACTGCATCTGCCCTACGGCGAACCGGTCACCGTGGCAACCGACCTCGGCACCTGGAAGATCGAGACCGACGACCTCCCCCGATACAGCGCGAAGGACATGGGGCTCTCCCCGGAGTGATGGCGAAGCCTTGCCGACCTGGCGGGGAAGGGGTGGGGCTGGAGGAGGAGAGGGCTGCGCCGACCGTTGGCGACGCCGCTGGCGAAGGCACGGTAGTCGTCCGCGGAGACCTGCGACCGCCGTCCTGACCGTCACCGACGAGGGCGACGGTCGTCCCTTCCTCACCTGCCCCGTCCTCACGCCGGACGAGGAGCACGGCCGGGGGCTGCTGATCACGGACGTGATCGCGGCCCGGTGGGGGACGTGTCGGACGCGGCGGGGGCTGATGGTGTGGGCGGAGGTGGAACTACGCGCTGGACAGGGCGAGTTGAATCTGTGATGTGCCTCGGCGGGGTGCGATCACGACCGCTCGACCCCCTGTGCCCCCGCCCTGTCCAGTAAACCCGTCCGCGCGGCCAACGCCGCCGCTTCCAGGCGGGAGCCCACGCCGAGTTTCATGAGGACTCGTTGGACGTGGGTGCGGGCGGTGGAGGGGGCGATGCCCATGCCGGCCGCGATGAGGCGGGTGTCCTCGCCGTCGGCGACGCGGACGAGGACCTCGACCTCGCGGGGGGTGAGCATCTGGAGGAGGCGCTGGCCCTCGTCGTCCGGCTGGGCCGCCGGGTTGAGGAGTTCGCTGAAGGCGTTCTGGAGGAGTTGCGGGGCCACCGCCGCCTCGCCCGCTCTCGCCTTCATGATGGCCCGCTCGACACCTTCGATGCGTTCGTCGTGCCGGACGTACCCGGACGCGCCCGCCGCGAACGCCGCCGCGATGCCGCGCGGGCTCGGGACGGGGCCCAGGACCAGGACGGCGACCTGGGGGCGCTCCCGTTTGATGCGGGCGACGGGGTCGAAGGTCCCCGGCTCCGCGGGCGCCGCCGTACCCAGCAGGCACACCTCGGGCGCTCTGGTGATGACCAGCTCCGCCGCACCCGCCGCGGGCGCGGCGGCGGCCAGCACACGGTGGCCGCGCAGTTTCAGCGCCGAGGCCAGCGCCTCGGCGAGCAGGCGGTGGTCATCGACCACCATCAGCCGCACTCCCATCGAGCAACCCCCCAGTCCCCCCATGGATGCCCAACCCGGACAGTTTCACGCGGAGGTCACCCCCCGGTACCCCCGTCTTTTCATGCCCCCGGAAGCTACACGCTTGTTCGACGTTGCGCTCCCCCTACACGTGAGAAGTGCCCCGGATCGCCGAAAATCCTCTCATTCACGAGCGCGGAAGGGTACGGGCCGCCTACGCGAACGGCCCTGCCCCCGTAGTACTTGAGGGGCAGGGCCATGGCCGGAAACGGTCAGGAACCGGTCCCGTACGCGATCGCCAGCTTCTCGTCCGTGTCACTCGCGCTCACGAACGTCTGCGAGAGGAACAGGCGCCCCTTCGCGTAGAGGATCTCCGAGAGGCCCGGGGACATCCGCGACTCGACCTGGACGACGTCCCGGGTGTCCGGGTTCTTCATCAGGGTCGTCTGCTTGAACGTCGTCCCGTCGATGCTGACGACCTCGCCGCCCTTGTCGTACGACGCCTCCTTGTACGCGAGGAGGTTCGCGCCGTCCATGCGCAGCGGGTAGAGGTCCTCCTCGCCGCCGTCCGCCCGCTGGCCGGTCTGCTTTCCGGTGACGACGTCGAAGGCGACGATCTGC
Source organism: Streptomyces sp. NPDC004539 (assembly GCF_040610055.1). Classification (NCBI taxonomy): domain Bacteria; kingdom Bacillati; phylum Actinomycetota; class Actinomycetes; order Kitasatosporales; family Streptomycetaceae; genus Streptomyces; species Streptomyces sp. NPDC004539. Next base: position 10,987 of record NZ_JBEXLS010000041.1, read on the forward strand.
TTCGCGCTGGACGAGCCGCCGGAGCCGACGCTGTCCTCGGTCTGGATGTAGAGGCGGTCACCGGCGGCGATCACGCCCTCGCAGCCGTCGGCCTGCGAGATCTCGCACTCGGCGCCGTAGTCGTCGCCCGGCACGGAGATCCGGGCCCGCAGCTGACCCGTCTTGTTGTCGATGGAGAACAGGTCCGACAGGGCGCTGCCGTCGCCCGCGCTGTCGCCGACGTCCGCGCCGACGACCAGGGGGTCGGTGGAGATGATGCTCGCGTACTCGATGCCGGTCGCCAGCTTGTACTCGGAGAGGACCTTGCCGGTGAGCGGGTCGAGGGTCTGGGCGCTGAGGACCGGGTTGTCGTAGTCGCCGCACTTGCGCAGGGCGACGAGTTTCGGGCCGCCGCCGTAGCCGCGGTCGTGGCAGGTGTCCGCCGCCTTCGGCTGCCACAGGGACTTGCCGGTGGTCAGGTCGAAGGCAGCGCCGCCGCTGGTGCCGCTCGCGGCGACCGTGGTGCCGCTGATCGTGACGGCGTCGAAGGTCAGCGCGTAGTCACCGGCCGAGGCCGTCTTCGTCCACAGCAGTTTTCCGGCGGCGAGGTCCAGGGCGCCGACCTGGCTGCACTGCTGGTACGTCTGCTTCGTCGGCTTCGCGGGCCTGAACAGGATCGCCGTCCTCGTCCCGTCCGGTCCCGTCCAGCGGCTCGCTCCGCACACCGGGCCCGGGAGTTTGACGGTCCACAGCTTCGTCCCCTTGTCGAGGTCGTAGCCGTTGATCTCCGAGACGCCCGACTTCGCGAACACCTTGTCGGTGACCCACGAGCCGTCCGTGTCGAGGCTCTCCCCCTTCACGAGTGAGGGGATGGGCAGTTGGAACAACACCTTCGACGCGGGGTCGGACGGCGCCTTCTCGACGGCCGCGCCTCCGCCGCCGGCGGCGCCGCCGGTCGGGCTCGCGCTCGGCTTGTCGTCCTTCTTCGCCTCGTTCTGCGACGACTTCGAGTTCGAGTACCAGACGCCGCCGCCGATGATCAGCGCCATCGCCACGAGCGCGGACGCGACGATCGCGATCTGCGCCTTCAGCCCGTCCTTGCCGCCGGCCTGCGCCTGCATGGGCGCGGTCGGCGGCGACGGCTGTCCGTACGTCGGCTGCTGCGCGGGATACCCGTACGACGCCGGCGACTGGGGCTGCGGCGGGGCGGGGTAGCCGTAGGCGGGCTGGGGGGAGGGCTGGGGGTAGCCGTAGCCGGGGGGCGGGGCCGGGGGGCCTTGAGGGGTAGGGGGGGTGTGGGGGGCGCCGTAGGCGGGCGGCGGACCCTGCGGGTGGCTGGAGGCCGGGGGCTGCGGCGGGCTCTGCGGTTGCGGCGGGCCTTGGGGAGCGCCGTAGGCAGGGGGCTGCGGGGGAGCCGGCGGGGGGTTCTGCGGCTGGGGCTGTGGGGAGCCCGGCGGGGCGAACGGCGGGGGCTGGTTCGGGGGCTGGTGCGGAGGGTTGCCGGGGGGCGGGCCCTGAGGGGGCTGGGTCATGGTGTGGGTACCTCGGGGAACGCTCGGGTGGGGAGGGGACGTGGAAGGGGGTGGGCCTGGTTCACTCGGGCCGCCGGTACGTTCGTACGCGGCTCGGTCGCCGTAGGCCCGCCTGTGTGGGGTGCGCCGCTCACTTGCCGTACACCAGCATCAGCTTCTGGCGGGTGTCGTCGTTGCCGGTGATGCGGGTGGTGGAGAGGTAGAGGCGGTTGTCGGTCCACGCGATGTCACGGGAGGAGAAGCCGTTCTCGATCTTCGTGGTGGAGGCGGGGAGTTGGAGGAGCTTGGTGGGGGTGTGGGAGGTGCCGGCGGTGGGGATGGAGAGGACCTGGCCCGGGGTGTCGTAGGAGGGTTCGACGTAGGCGATCAGGTTTCCGGCGTCCATGCGGATGGGCTGCATGGGGCCCTCGCCGGGGGACTTCGCCCGCCACTTCTCCTTGCCCGTGGCGAGGTCGACGGCGACGATCTCGTTCGGGCCGCTGCCCGAATCCGTGGGCAGATAGAGGGTGTTGGCGTCGGTGGCCGTACCCCCGCAGCCCATCAGGTCGCGGTGGAAGACGTCCCAGCCGCAGTCGGTGCCGATCTTCAGGTCGAAGCCGACCTGGGAGCGCACGCTACCGTCCGCCTTGAACGCGGCGATGTTCATCAGGTTCTTGTCGTCGTGGGTGCTGTAGACGACCAACGGGTCGACGGAGAAGGTCCGTTCGACCTCCCACCCCTTGTCCAGCGGCCGGGTCCACTTCACCGCTCCGGTCGCCGGGGTCAACTCCTGGATCTCGGTGTGCTCGTTGGTGCCGAGGGCGTCGCAGGAGGCGACCGAGATCAGGCGGTTCGCCGACGCGGCGAACGCGGAGGGGAAGCAGGCGTCGCCGTACTTCTCCTTCTCGTACAGGGACTTGCCGGTGCGGACGTCGTAGGCGATACCGGACTGCGAGCGGCCGACCATGACCGTGTCGCCGGCGAGCGTGAGGCTGATGTCGGAGGCGCTGTCGAAGAGCTTGCCGTCGGGGACCTTGGCGGTCCACCCCTTCGCGCCGGTCCGCAGATCGATCTGCTGGAGCTGGTTGCACTGCGCCCGGCTGCTGACCCCGCTCATGTAGGCGACGACGATCTTCCCGTCGGCGGTCTGCTGCCGGGTCGCCGCGCAGATCTTCTGCGGGAGGGTCAGCGTCGGCCACGCGGACGTCCCGTCGGCGGCCTTGTACGCGAGGAGCTGCTTGTACGCCGCCTTCACCGCGATCTGGCCCGTGAACCACATGCCGGGCGCGTCGGCGCCGTCGGCGGGCGTGTCCGGGGCCTCCTTGTACCAGAGCACCTTCGCCTCGCCCGCCTTGCGGCCGGCGTTGAGGTCGGTCTCCTCCTTCTTGCCGTCGCCGTCCCCGTCACCGGGGTTGACGGGGTCGTCGGAGGAGGAGGGGGAGGCGGAGGCGTCGGGGCCGGTGCTCTCCTGGGCCACCGGCTTCTTGTCGTCGCCGCCCCCGGTGACCGCGTACACGGTCCCGCCGATCACGAGGAGCGCGGCGACGGCGGCGCCGATCACCAACGCGGGTTTCTTGGCGCGGCCGGGGGTGCCGGGGCCGGGCGGCTGCGGCGGGGGGTACCCGTAGCCCTGAGGGGGGTTCCCGTAGGGGCCGGGGGGCTGGGCGGCGTAGGGGCCGGCCTGGGGATACCCGTAGCCCTGAGGGGGCTGGGGAGGCGTCGGGGGCTGAGCCGGCTGCGCCGGGGGCTGGGAGGGCTGCGCCGGTGGCTGATACGGACCCGACGAGTACGGCCCCGGCTGGGGAGCCCCGTACGGCCCCTGTGGTGCACCGAACCCCCCGCCCTGCGGAGCGCCCGGTGCCGGGCCGAAGCCACCCCCCGGTGGATTCCCCTGACCGTGACCGTCGTACGGCGGCGGCTGAGCCATCGATCTGTTCCCCCATGTAGTTCACTGCTTTTCAGCCACACCCCCTACCTCTGGAGAGCCAGGAGGCGCACCGGTACCGAGACGTACCGGACGGCCCTTTCTATCACTGGCCCCGGACGCCAGAACGGCCCAAATCCTCCCCTGTTCCCAAGGGTGGACCGGGCCGTGATGCCTCCGTTACGCGCCTTCACTCCCCCTTCACGGGCCGTTCCCGCACCTCACGCGTCCTCGGCGAGTTCCAGCCAGCGCATCTCCAGCTCCTCCCGCTCCCCGCCCAACGCGCGCAGCTCGGCGTCGAGTTCGGCGACCTTCGCGAAGTCGGTGGCGTGCTCGGCGATCTGCCCGTGCAGCTTCGTCTCGGCGGCCGAGACCTTGTCCAACTGCCGCTCGATCTTCTGGAGTTCCTTCTTCGCGGCCCGCTGGTCGGCGGCGCTCTTCTCCGACGAGGGACCGGCGGCCTTCTCCGGCGCGGGAGCGGCTGCGGCCACCGCCTCCTCCATCCGCGCCCGCCGCTCCAGGTACTCGTCGATCCCGCGCGGCAGCATCCGCAGGCTGGCGTCGCCGAGCAGCGCGAACACCCGGTCGGTGGTGCGCTCGACGAAGAACCGGTCGTGGGAGATGACGACCATCGAGCCGGGCCACCCGTCGAGGAGGTCCTCCAGCTGTGTGAGGGTCTCGATGTCGAGGTCGTTGGTGGGCTCGTCGAGGAAGAGGACGTTGGGCTCGTCCATCAGGAGCCGCAGGAGCTGGAGCCGGCGCCGCTCACCGCCGGAGAGGTCGCCGACCGGCGTCCACTGCTTCTCCTTGCCGAAGCCGAACGTCTCGCAGAGCTGGCCGGCGGTCATCTCGCGGCCCTTGCCGAGGTCGACGCGCTCGCGGATCTGCTGGACGGCCTCCAACACCCGCAGGGTGGGCGGGAGTTCGGTGACGTCCTGGGAGAGGTAGGCGAGCTTGACGGTCTTGCCGACGACCACTCGCCCGGCGGCGGGCTGGGTCTCCCCTTCGGTGCCCCACGCGTCCGCGAGGGCCCGCAGCAGGGACGTCTTCCCGGCGCCGTTGACGCCGACGAGGCCGATGCGGTCGCCGGGGCCGAGCTGCCAGGTGATGTGCTTCATCAGCGTCTTGGGGCCGGCCTGGACGGTGACGTCCTCCAGGTCGAACACCGTCCGCCCGAGCCGGGAGGAGGCGAACTTCATCAGCTCGCTGGTGTCGCGGGGCGGGGGGACGTCCTCGATGAGCGCGTTCGCGGCCTCGATCCGGAACCGGGGCTTCGACGTCCGCGCGGGCGCCCCGCGCCGCAGCCACGCCAGCTCCTTGCGGACCAGGTTCTGCCGCTTGGCCTCCTCGGTCGCGGCGATGCGCTCGCGTTCGGCGCGGGCGAAGACGTAGTCGGAGTAGCCGCCCTCGTACTCGTGCACGGCGCCGCGCTGGACGTCCCACATGCGGGTGCACACCTGGTCCAGGAACCACCGGTCGTGCGTCACGCACACGAGCGCGGACCTGCGGCTTTGCAAGTGCCGGGCGAGCCAGGAGATGCCCTCGACGTCGAGGTGGTTGGTCGGCTCGTCCAGGACGAGCAGGTCCTGGTCCTCGATGAGCAGCTTCGCCAGCGCGATCCGCCGCCGCTCGCCGCCGGACAGCGGTCCGATGACGGTGTCGAGCCCCTGCGGGAACCCGGGCAGGTCGAGCCCCCCGAACAGGCCGGTCAGTACGTCCCTGACCTTGGCGTTCCCCGCCCACTCGTGGTCGGCCATGTCCCGGATGACCTCGTGCCGGACGGTCGCGGTGGGGTCGAGCGAGTCGTGCTGCGTCAGCACCCCCAGCCGCAGCCCCCCGGAGTGCGTCACCCTCCCGGAGTCGGCCTCCTCCACCTTGGCCAGCATCCGAATGAGCGTCGTCTTCCCGTCCCCGTTCCGCCCGACCACCCCGATCCGCTCCCCCTCGGACACCCCCAGCGAGATCCCGTCCAGAAGCGCACGCGTCCCGTACACCTTGCTGACGTTCTCGACATTGACGAGGTTGACGGCCATTGTTCTCCTGCCCAGGGGGTTGTCAGCCACCCAGCCTAATGCGCACGGCTCACGACCAGCGCCGCACCGCTTCCCGCACGCCGTACAGCTCACGGGCCATGCCACGGGGGCCGCCCTCTACTCGTACCCGGCTCCCCGCTGCCCCGGCACCAGCGCCGCAGCCGGTGCCAGGCCCCGCCCCCGCTCCCCCGCCGGCATGTCGTCGCGGACCAGGCCCTCCGGGACGAAGACGGCGGCGGTGATGCCGCCGGTGGTGGAGGGGCGGAGTTCGATGCCGAGGTTCTGGCGTTCGCGGAGGCGGTTGACGACGAAGAGGCCGATCTGTTTGGCGTCGAGGAGGTCGACCTTGGCGGACTGGATCTTGTGGTTGGCGACGTCGAGGGCGGTCTCGTTCATGCCGAAGCCGCTGTCCTCGATCTCGATGAGGACGCCGTCGCGCAGCCGGGCGGCGCGCAGGTGGACCTGGGTGGAGGGCGGGGAGAAGGAGGCGGCGTTCTCGACGAGTTCGGCGAGGAGGTGGACGACGTCGGCGACGGAACCGCCCGCGATGGAGACGCGGGGGACGGCCCAGATCTGGACACGGTCGGCGCTCTCGATCTCGGCGACGGCCGCGCGCAGGACGTCGGTCAGGGGGATGGGGTCGCGCCAGCCGCGGCCGGGGGCGACGCCGGAGAGGATGAGGAGGCTCTCGGAGTGGCGGCGCATCCGGGTCGCGAGGTAGTCGACGCGGTAGAGGTCGTGCAGCTCGGCGGGGTCCGGCTGGCGGCGCTCCATCGCGGAGAGCAGGTCGAGTTGGCGGTGCAGCAGGACCTGGCTGCGGCGGGCGAGGCTGACGTACACGCCGGAGATCCCGCTGAGCAGCTCGGCCCGCTCGGAGGCGGCCTTGAGGGCGGCCCGCTGGACGGCCGTCAACGCCGTGCCCACCTGGGCGAGTTCGTCGCCGACGAGGCGCCGCATCGGGGCCTCGACATCGATGTCCACACCCTGCCCGGCGTGCAGGCGCCGCATCGCCTGCGGGAGCCGACGGCCCGCGACCTCCAGCGCGGAGTCCCGCAGATCGAGCAGTTCGACGATGAGCCCGCGCCCGACGAGGACGGAGACGAGCAGCGACAGGAGGACGCCGACGAGTCCGAGGACGACGGCGACACCGGATGCGCCGAGCGTGTCCCAGCCGAAGGGGTTCGACTTGGCCGTGGCGGCGATCCCGGCGTCGGACTCGGCCGTCGTCAGCCCGTCGAGGACCTGGCCGACCGCGCTGTCCCACCCCGTGAGGGAGACGGCCGCGCCCGCCCCGGCGCCGCGCACCTGGTCCTCGACGGCCCGCACCCGCGCGTACCGGTCGCCGTCCAGGACGCTCCGGTACTCGGCCCGGTGCCCGGACTTGAGGTCGGCGACGGCCGGTTCGAGCAGCTCGCGCCGGTTCGCGACGGCGCCGACGAAGGGGACGTACTCCGCACGCGTCAACTCCCCGTCCGCCAGCAGCGCCTGCTCCTGCGCGAGGGCTTCCCGGGCCCGCCCCAGCTCCAGCAGGACGCGCGCGTCGGAGGCGTCGGCGCTGCGTACGGAGTCGGTGAGGGCGCCGGTGACGGCGAGGCCGTGGCGGACGATCGCGGAGTAGCCGTCGTAGGAGGAAGTGGGGTGGGAGCGCAGGGAGTCGAGGGTGCCGGTGTCGTTCTTCAGGGTGTCGAGGCGGCCGGGCAGCGAGGAGTTGAGCAACCCGGCGTCGGAGCCTGCCGAGTTGATGCCGTCGAGGACACCGGCGGCCGTCCGGTCGGTGGCGGCCTGGGCCTTCTTGTAGCCGGCGGAGTCGCCGCGCAGCGCGGCCGTCCGTTCCGCCTGCACGGCCGTCATGAACTCCCCGACGGGTGCGAGGAGTTCGGCGTTGACGTCCTTGCCGCGTTCGGCGTCGCCGATGCTGGAGGCGGTGGTGACCGCGGCGAAGCCCCACAGGGCCATCAGGGAGACGACCGGCAGCATCAGCAGGGCGACGATCTTCGCGCGGACCGATCTGGGCCGCAGCCGGTCGGTCGCTCGGGGCATACGCATGGAGACCCTCTCAGGGAGACTCAGGAAAAGAAGGGGTGCGGCGCCGACCCCCGATACGGCACCGCACCCGGTCTGGAGACAGCCGGTTCGAGAAGAACCTCAGGCCGCCGGTCCGCTCAGGCCGTCGTCATCTCGACCTCGCGCAGCAGCGCCGCCGCCACCGCCGAATCGTTTCGCCCCGCTCCGGTCGGCGAGAGGGCGACGTACGCGGAGGCCAGGAAGAGGAAGGAGCCGAGCACGACGGCGAGCGGGAAGATGAACTGGGTGGCCGTGACCCCGGCGAGCGGCGCGCTGCTGGGGGCGAGCGAGATGTGGACGGCGAACATCGCCGTGTAGTGCATCGAGCTGACCGCGAGCCCCATCACCAGCGCGGCGAGGACGGCGAGCACCGGCCCCCGTACGACCAGCGTCAGCGTGAGCGCGGCGGTCGCGGCGACGACGGCGATCGCGACGGACGCGATGACCAGGGTCGGGTCGTAGCCCACCGTGCCGTGCAGGTGCAGCGCGGCCATGCCGGTGTAGTGCATCGCGGCGACACCGAGGCCCGTGCCGAGGCCGCCGAGGACGACCGAGGTGACGCGGGAGCGGCCGTATCCGGCGGTGAAGACGCCGGCCGCGACGACGCCGATCGACATCAGCAGGCTGAGGACGGTCAGCGGGACGTCGTAGCGGATCGGGGTGCCGTCGACGGCGAAGCCGAGCATCGCGACGAAGTGCATGGTCCAGATGCCGGAGCCGATGGCGACGGAGGCGAGGACGAGCCAGTTGCGCCGGGACGCGCCTTCGGAGTCCAGCGCGCGGACGGTGCAGCGCAGTCCGAGCGCCGAGCCGACGCAGGCCATCAGGTACGACAGGACGGGGGTGACCCATCCCGCGCTGAAGTGGTCCATGTGCCCCATCGGGACTTCCTCTCGGCCGGGGTGGCTGATCCTGCCACCCGGTTCCGGCCGGTCAGACTGGCGCGAAATGGACCATGAACGCGCATTGCCGAACATTAAATTACTGTGGCGTAGCTAACATTCGGCACGTTGTTTACGCAGGTCAGCCCCGCCCCTACGGGATCTCCCCGAGCTCTTCACAGAGCCTTGGCTAACAGGTCAGTTCCGGCCACCCGCGCCCGTGCCCGCGTCGATGACCGTCGCGCCGGGCGCCGGGCCCACCGCCGTCCGCACGCTCCGGCAGGTCCCCGACGCCGCGAGCCGCGCCGCGATCCCCGCCGCCGCCTCCGGGCCCTCCGCGAGGAACGCCGTCGTCGGACCGGACCCCGAGACGAGCGCCGCGAGCGCCCCCGCCGCGCGCCCCGCGTCCAGCGTCGCCGTCAGCTCCGGGAAGAGCGAGAGCGCGGCCGGCTGGAGGTCGTTCGAGACGCTCGCCGCGAGCGCCGCCACGTCCCCCTTCGCCAGCGCGCCGAGCAGCTCCGGCGAGGCGACCGGCTCAGGAACGGCGGTCCCCTCCGTCAGCCGGTCGAACTCCCGGTACACGGCGGGCGTCGACAGCCCGCGTACGGCCGTGGCGAACACCCAGTGGAAGTCGCCGCCCACCTCCAGCGGGGTCAGCAGCTCCCCCCTCCCGACGCCGAGCGCCGCGCCGCCGACCAGGCTGAACGGCACGTCGCTCCCCAACTCCGCGCAGATGTCGAGCAGTTCGGCCCTGGACGCGCCCGTCCCCCACAGCGCGTCGCACGCGACCAGCGCGCCGGCACCGTCCGCACTCCCGCCCGCCATACCGCCGGCGACCGGGATGTCCTTCGCGATGTGGATGTGTACGTCGGCCTCGCGCCCGTACCTCTCCGCCAGCGCGAGCGCGGCGCGCGCGGCGAGGTTCGTCCGGTCCAGCGGGACCTGGTCCGCGTCGGGGCCCTCGCAGGTCACGCGCAGCTCCTCGGCGGGCGTGACGGTGACCTCGTCGTACAGGCCGACCGCGAGGAAGACGTTCGCGAGGTCGTGGAAGCCGTCGGGGCGGGGGGCCGCCACGGCGAGCTGCACGTTGACCTTGGCGGGCACCCGGACGGTGACGCTCACGCGGACTCCTCGGGGGTGGTGGGGGTGCCGGTGGACGCGGGGGCGCCGGGCTCGGCGGACGCGGGGGCGTCGGCGGAGGCGAAGGGGGTGGGCTCGGGAGCGCCGGCCGTCTCCTTGTTCTCCGCGATCCGCGCGAACTCCTCGACCGTCAGCGACTCCCCCCGCGCCTGCGGTGACACCCCCGCCGCGACGAGGGCCGCCTCGGCGGCGGCGGCTGAGCCCGCCCAGGTCGCGAGGGCGGCCCGCAGGGTCTTGCGGCGCTGGGCGAACGCCGCGTCGACGACCGCGAAGACCTCGCGGCGGGAGGCGGTCGTCTTGATGGGCTCGGCCCGCTTCACGAGCGAGACGAGTCCGCTGTCCACGTTCGGCGCCGGCCAGAACACGTTGCGGCCGATGGCGCCGGCGCGCTTGACGTCGGCGTACCAGTTGGCCTTGACGGAGGGGACGCCGTACACCTTCGAGCCGGGGGGCGCGGCGAGGCGGTCGGCGACCTCCGACTGGACCATGACGAGGGTGCGCTCGATGGTCGGGAAGGTGTCGAGCATGTGCAGCAGGACCGGTACGGCGACGTTGTACGGCAGGTTCGCGACCAGCGCGGTCGGCGCGGGCCCCGGGAGTTCGGTCACCTGCATCGCGTCGGAGTGGACCAGCGCGAACCGCTCGGCGCGCGTGGGCATCCGGGCGGCGATCGTCGCGGGCAGCGCGCTCGCGAGGGTGTCGTCGATCTCCACCGCCGTCACCCGGTCGGCGGCCTCCAGCAGCGCGAGCGTGAGCGAGCCGAGACCGGGGCCGACCTCGACGACCACGTCGTCCGCCCGGACGTCGGCGGTCCGGACGATCCGGCGGACGGTGTTCGCGTCGATGACGAAGTTCTGGCCGCGCTGCTTGGTGGGGCGCACACCGAGGACGGCGGCGAGCTCACGGATGTCGGCGGGGCCGAGGAGGGCGTCGGGGAGGGGGCTGGTCACGGGACAAGGTTACGGGGGCCAGGGGGGCGGGTGTGCGGGTGCGGGGTCAGCCGTGCAGCCGCGCGCCGCAGTGCGGCCACGGGCCGGCCCCCCGCCGCACGTACAACTTCTTCGCCCGGTACGTCTGTTCGGAGGCCGAGGCGTCCTGGGGCCGGCCGCTGCCGCCGAGGCTCTGCCAGGTGCGGGTGTCGAACTGGTACAGCCCGCCGTACGTCCCCGAGGGGTCGACCGCGTCGGGCCGGCCCCCCGACTCGCACGCCGCGAGGCCGCCCCAGTTCAGCCCGTCCGCGCCCGCGACGGACGTCGGCAGCGGCTTGCTCCCGACCCGTACGACCTGAGAGCTGGCCTCCCGTACGACCTCCACCCGCACCCGCTTCGGCTTCTGCCGCACCCCGTTGACGGTCCGCAGCGCGTACGTCACCCGCCGCAGCCCCACCTCCCCGGTCCGCTCGACAACCTCCGTCCCCTTGAACAGCGAGGGGTCCTCGGTGCGGACCACGTCGAACGGCACCGGCTCCTCCCGCACCTCCCGGGTCCCGGTGATCCGCAGCACGGTGACCGTCTGCCCGTCCCGGGGGAAGCTCCCCGGCGCGACCGAGGTCGTGTCCTGCCCGGTCAGCGTGATCCCGGCGGCCTCGACGGCCTCGCGGACGGTCGCCGCGTTCGTCCGGATCGTGCGGGCGCGGCCGTCGGCGAGGACCGTGACCGAGCGTTCCGTACGGACGTCGAGGGCGAGGCCCGCGCGGCCGATCCGCTGGGAGCGGGACGCCGAGATGTACGCGCCCTCCGCCCGCACGCCGAGCTGCCTGAGCGCGCCGGCGACGGTCCGGGCGGTCGTCCAGACCTCGCGGCGGGTGCCGTCGAGGGTGAGGCGGACGGGGCGGCCGTAGTGGACGGTGACCTCGTCGCCGCTGGTGAGTTCCTCGCCGGGGGCGGGGACGACGAGGTCGTGCTCACCGAGGCGTACGCCCTCCTCGGCGAGGAGTTCAGTGACGTCGTCGGCGAAGGTGTGCAGGGTGCGGGGCGTGCCGTCGACCGTCAGCTCGACGGCCTTGTCCTTCGCGACGAACGCGCTGGTGCCGCCGGCGAGGAAGGCGACGACCAGGGCTTGCGGGAGGAGACGCCGGACGGTCGACTCCGAGCCCTTCGCCTTCTTGCGGCGGGCGGCTCTGCGGCGGGTGCCGGCCTGGCGGGGCAGGAGGGGGGTGTCGTACAGGGGTTCTGGCAGCGTGCCCGGGGTGGGGGTGTCATACGAGGCGGGCGGTGCGTCGTCGTACACCCCGGGCGGAGAAAAAGACTGGCCGCCCGGATAGTCGCCCTCCGCCGCAGGGGGCTCGTACTGCGGTGCGTACGTGTACTGCGGACCGCTCACGCCGACACGCTCCAGAGGCCGGGGGTCAATCGGGCCCACAGAACCTAGCGGGTCGACGGTTACTCTCCAAAGCGACGCGGCTACTCAGGGTGGCGTTCGGGTGGTGACGGGCGGTAAGGGGGCACCCCTCAGGCCGTCTTGACCGTGCTGCCGTCGATGACGTGGTCGGCGCCGTTGATGTTGCCCGCCGCGTCCGACAGCAGGAACGCGATCAGGGCCGCCACCTCCTCCGGCTCCGCCATCCGCCCCGTCGCGACCTTCTGCGCGGCCACCATCCCCCGCGTGAACTCGTCGAGGGTGACGCCGGACGCCGCGGCCCACCGCCCGACCTGCCCCTCGGGGTCGGAGTAGACGGGGGTGCGCACCAGGCCCGGGGAGACGGTGTTCACCCGCACCCCCTTCGGCCCGAACTCCTCCGCCAGCGACTTCCCCAGCGCCGTGAGCGCCGCCTTCGCCGTCGTGATCGCCACCGGGAAGCCGCCCGGCATCCGCCCGATGATCGACGAGACGTTGACGACGACGCCCCGGCGCTCGATCAGGCTCGGGAGCGCCGCGCGGGTGGCCCGTACGGTGCTCAGGAGGTTGAGGGCGAGCGCGCCGGCCCACTCCTCCTCGTCGACCTCCAGGAAGCCGACGGTCCCCTTGTCGCCGCCGCCGACGTTGTTGACCAGCAGGTCTATGCCGCCGAGTTCGCCGAGCGCGGCGCGCATGAGGACGTCCACGCCCTCCGCCGTGCCGAGATCCGCCGAGACCGTGTACGCGCCGGTCTCCTTCAGTTCGGGGGTGATGGTCCGGGCGGCTCCTACGACGCGGACGCCTTCGCCGACGAGGGTGCGGACGGTGGCGAGTCCGATGCCTCGGCCGGCGCCGGTGACGACGGCGGTCTTGGCGGTGAGGTTGAGGTCCATGGGGGGCTCCTTGAGCTGGAAGGGATTCCGCTCCCTCACACTAACCAACACATGACGGTTTACCAACACTCGTCGGAAAACCCACACCCGTCGTCCAACACCTCCCCGGAAGGTAAGCTCCAGGAGATGGCCACTCCCGAGAACACCCCTGCCCCCCGGGGCGACCGACGCGTACGACGCACCCGAGCGGCCCTCCAGCACGCCCTCGTCTCCCTCGTCGAGGAACGCGACCTCTCCCAGATCACCGTCGCCGACGTCGTCGAACTCGCCGAGGTCAACCGGTCGACCTTCTACGACCACTACCGGGACGTCCACGAGCTGGCGGAGGCGGCGTGCACGGCGATGATCGACGACCTGATCGACGTCGTGACGACGCTGGCCCCCCTTGAGAACTCCGCCACCCCCGAGCCCTCCGACCCCGGCCTCACCGCCTTCTTCACCCACTTCGCCGACCACGCCGGCCTCTACCGCAGCCTCCTCGGCCCCACCGGAAGCGCCCGCGTCATCGACCACGTACGCCTCCGCGTGACCACCGCCGCCCACACCTCCCCCGACCTCCCCTCCGACCTCCCCCACCACGTACCCGCGGCCTTCGTCGCAGGCGCACTGCTCGGGGTGGCCACCGACTGGCTGGGGCGGGGGTGCCCGGGGCCGGCGACGGACATGGCGAGACTGACGAAGCCGTTGTTGCGGGCGTTGTGGGCGAACACGCCCACGCCGTAGCCCTGTTCGACCGCTATCGGCGAGAGTAAGTACGGATACTCAGGGCCGGCCTGAGCAATGGAACGGACGTTCCGCAACACCCTCCCCAGTAGCCTTTGTCATGACAGCCTCACCAGCACACGAGCGGGACGGGGCCCGGGACACGGGGAGGGTCACCGCAGGTGGCATGGGACGAGTGGGAACAACTCAAGGCACGGGCCACCGAGCGGCATACCGCCCATACGCAGATCGACAGCACCTCGACCGCCGGAGCAGGCAGCACCGGCACGCTCAAGCACAAGGGCGGCCCCTGGACGAAAGCCGCGGGCACGGCGGGCGACCTACGGACCGGCACCGACACCTCCGGTACCGACCTCCGCACCGCCCACGACGGGATCACCGGCAGCCTCGAAGGGCTGGCCAGTCTCGGCACGCTGAAGACCGTCCTCACCTCCTGGGACGAGCGACTCGGCGCCGTCCGTGACGAGTGCGGCAACCTGGTACCCGCACTGCGCCAGGTCGCCAAGGACATGGGCGAGGTCGACGCGGCGGTGGCCGACAAGAGCAGGAGCGTCCAGGTACCCGACACGAGGAAAGCGGAGTGACGATCACCTCCGGACTGACGTGGCCGCAGCTTCGAGACCTCGAACTGCTCGAACTGACCGATGCGGCCGACGGATGGAGTGCCGCGTCGAAACATGCCGACGCGGCCCGTGAACGCGTGGACGGCGAGATGAGCGGCGCGCTCGCCAAGACCCAGGAGAGCGAATCGGCGACGGCCGCCGTCGAACGACTCAAGCGGCTGAGCGAGAACTACCACTACATCCACACCGAGTGCGGTCTCGTACGTGCCTCGGTGGAAGGGCTGGGGATCGAACTCGCGGCGCCTCAGCGGTTGTTGCTCGATGCCCTGGAGGACGCGGCGGCCAACTGCTACACCGTCCACGAGGACGGGAGGATCGACTACCCGGCCGGCGGCGAGAACGCCGTGACCGGCGAAATGGTCCCCGGCGGAACCGTGGTCGGCAACAACGGCCTGCTCGGCCCCGGCAACAGCGGCCTCTACCGCGACGGCAACGGTATGTACGTTCCCGGCACGGGGCCCGGCACACCGGCGCTGAAGAGCCCCAACCCCCACCTCGCGCGGGCTCAGGAGATCGCCGACCGCATCGCCCGTGCCCTGCGCGAGGCACGTGAGATCGATGACCGCTACAACTCGGCCCTGGGAAAACTGAAGGCCGCTCCTGGTCTCACGGTCGACACCAGAACCTGGGCCGACGTGGCCGCCGACGTCGGCACGGTGGCCGTCGCCGCGCAGAGCTACCTCGCCGATCACCTGCCGCTCGACAAGTCGCCGGCCGACCGCAAGGAATGGTGGGACCACCTCGGCGCCGAGCAGCGCGAGGAGTACCTCACGTCCTTCCCCGACGTCATCGGAAACCTCGACGGAATCCCCTCCGCCGTCCGCGACGAAGCGAACAGGGAGAATCTGACTCTCCTTATCGCGAAGCTGGACGGACAGCCCGAGTCGAAAGACATGCTGGCGGGGCTGAAGGGGATACAGACGAAACTCCAGGAAACCGCCGAACCTCCCATGTATCTGCTGGGTATCGGCGACCGGGGGAACGGTCGCGCCATTGTCAGCTACGGGGACCCCGATACGTCGAAGAATGTCGCCGCTTACGTCCCGGGGCTGGGCACCGCGCTCGACGGGGACTTCGCCGACGGCACCTTGCAACGGGCGTTGTCCACGAAAATAGGGGCCGATCGTCACGACGACGGTTCAACCGCTTCCATCGTCTGGCTCGGCTACGACGCACCACAGTCCATCGATGTCGCGTCCGCCACCTCAGCGGAACACGGAGCACCCGACTACAACAGTTTCATGGACGGCATCACCGCGACCAACGACCAAAAAGACCTGCACCTCACCGCCATAGGGCACTCGTACGGGTCCCGTATGGTCGGGGAAGCGGCCATGCAACCAGGCGGCATCCCCGGCACGGACGACATCATCCTGCTCGGCAGCCCCGGGACCGGAGCCGACAACGCGGCCCAACTGAACGTGGGCGCCGATCACGTGTTCGTAGGCTCCGCCCAGAACGATCCCGTCACCTGGGCTCCCTCGAAAGCGGGGGTCGTCACCGGCCTGATCGCCGGTCCGCTCAACAGCACTCTGCTCATGCCCGACGACCAGAACTGGTTCGGGACGGACCCGGCGAGTGAGGCTTTCGGCGGCAGACGATTCAGGGTGGACGACGGCCCGCTTCCCCTCGTAGCAGGCCAGGGACCAACCCCCGCCCACTCCAACTATTTCAACCCTGCCGTCGATCCTGCCTCAGCGGACAACATCGCCAGGATCGTGGCCGGTAAATCTGACTCCATCACGACTGAGGCACCCCGATGAAGCTTCGATCGAAATTTGCTTGCACCATCGTTTTCGCTCTTTCCGTTTCCGGCTGCGCGGAAAGCTCTGGTGATTCCGGAAAGACCGAGGGAGCCCTCAAGGTGAACATGCAGCAGGCAGCAGAATCGGCCGACCAGATCGTCCAGAGGACGCTTTCGTCTGTTGCCCCGCCCTTGCAGTGGACCCACCAGACGTCAACCGACATGCTCTGCCTCGATGCCGACGCGGACAGCCATGGGCTCGGGACGGTCACGCGGAGAGCCGTGGTCATGACCAAGGTCTCGGCGGAGCGGAGAGGCGGGCTGCTCGGGGTGGTGGAGCGGTACTGGAAGAAGAGCGGCTACAAGATCACCAGTGTCAACTCGGACAAGGAGTCCCCGGCGATCTTCGCGGAAACCCCTGACGGATATCGCCCTGGACTCATTGTCGGCAGCGCGGGCCAGTTCTTCCTCGAGGTCGCGACCCCGTGCGCAAAGCGCTCCGACGTCACCAGGCCCAAGACCAAGGCCGCCGGGCAGGACTACTACGAGCGAAAAGTACCTGCCCCCAACGTCGACGACGCCTTCTGGTCCGCCGCCGCTCCTCTCCCCTCGACGGGCGACAACTGACGGGAACCCACTGGAGCGGCGGACCGTCAGTACCCGAACGCCCGCGCCGTGTTCGCCCCCAGTGCCTCGGCCAGCGTGTCTTCGTCGACACCCCGCACCTCCGCCATCGCCCGCACGGTCACCGGAATCAGATACGGCGCGTTGGGCCGCCCGCGGTAAGGCGCCGGGGTGAGGAAAGGGGCGTCCGTCTCCACCAGGAGGAGTTCCAGGGGGGCCGCCGCGACTGCGTCGCGGAGGGGCTGGGCGTTTTTGAAGGTGACGTTGCCGGCGAAGGACATGAAGTAGCCGGCGCGGGCGCAGAGGGCGGCCATGTCGGCGTCGCCGGAGTAGCAGTGGAAGACGGTGCGGTCGGGGGCGCCTTCTTCCTTCAGGATGCGCAGGACGTCTTCGTGGGCCTCGCGGTCGTGGATGACGAGGGCCTTGTCGTGGCGCTTGGCGATCTCGATGTGGGCGCGGAAGGAGGCTTCCTGGGACTCCTTGCCCTCCGGGCCGGTGCGGAAGTGGTCGAGGCCGGTCTCGCCGACGGCCTTCACGTGCGGGAGGGCGGCCAGGCGGTCGATCTCCGCGAGCGCCTCGTCGAGGGCCGACTGTCCGCCGGGACGGCGCGCGCCCTGGCGGGACCAGCCGTCGGGGTCTCCGTGGACGATGCGGGGCGCCTCGTTGGGGTGCAGGGCGACGGCCGCGTGGACGGCGTCGTACTCGGCGGCCGTCTCCGCCGCCCAGCGGGAGCCCCGTACGTCGCAGCCGACCTGGACGACCGTCGTCACGCCGACGGACGCGGCCTTCGCGAGCGCCTCCTCGACCGTCCCCGACTGCATGTCGAGGTGGGTGTGCGAGTCGGCGACGGGGACGCGGAGGGGG
Organism: Streptomyces sp. NPDC004539; assembly: GCF_040610055.1. Taxonomy (NCBI): domain Bacteria; kingdom Bacillati; phylum Actinomycetota; class Actinomycetes; order Kitasatosporales; family Streptomycetaceae; genus Streptomyces; species Streptomyces sp. NPDC004539. Next base: position 28,327 of record NZ_JBEXLS010000041.1, read on the forward strand.
GTCGGGAGCGGCGGGGCGGCGTTCTTGCCCTGAGCATCGCCCTTGCCGCTCCCACCGGAGCCCTTGCCGACGCCGGCGCCCTTGCCGATGCCGGCCCCGGTGCCCCTGCTCGCGCCGGCGCCCTTACCGGCGTCCGCGTTCTCCGTGCTGTTCCCGCTCGCTGCGGCGTTCGAAGGCATGCCCCGATCCTACGGAACGAGGCACGCCCCCCTCTCAGCTCGCCTTGCGGAAGGGGTGCAGGAGGTCGGAGAGGTGCCAGTGGTGGGGTTCGGCCGGGACGGCGTCGTCCGCGGCCGGCTGCTCGGTGGTGCGCGCGGCCGGCACCTTGTGCGGGCGGCGCGCGGCCTCCCGTACGGAGGAGACCTGGCCGGCGCGCATGATCCGCACCAGGTGCGCGTCGCAGTTCTGGCACGTCGGGCGGGACAGCGGCGACGGTACGACCTTGCCCTCCGCGACGTACATCACGAACTGGTGGCCGTCCGCGTCGGTGTGGTGCTCTATCTCGTACGACTGCTCCCAGCCGTGCCCGCAGCGCATGCAGGCGAAGGAGTAGGACTCGTTGACCACGGCCGTCGCTCCGTCACGCAGGCCGGTCCGCCCTGAGATCTCGCTCATGCCAGCTCCTCGTCGTTCCGCTGGACCAAGGGACGTACGGTGCGTCCCCACCCCAGTGGACGCCTCGGAGCGCCCCTCCGGCACCCGCCCTGTTCTTTGTTGGACGCGATTTGGCGTTTCCTTACCAAAGGAGCCGGGAGAGGCGTCTGAGCTTTGCTTTTGGAGAAACGGCTTTGCTAAGGCGTGAAGCACAGGACGGCATAAAACGGGCGCCATCCGTCAAGTGTTGTGCTTGGCCGCCACGACCGCGTCGAACACGACCCGCTTCGCGATCCCGGCCTCCACGGCCACCGCGGCGATCGCCTCCTTACGACGCTCCCCCGCCGCCTCCCGCGCCTGCACCCGCCGCACGAGCTCCCCGGCGTCGAGGTCCTCCGCCCCCTTCTCGGGCGCCCCCGACACGACGACGGTGATCTCGCCCCGCACCCCCTCCGCCGCCCACTCCGCCAGCTCCCCGAGCTCCCCGCGCCGGACCTCCTCGTACGTCTTGGTCAGCTCCCGGCACACCGCCGCGCGGCGGTCCGTGCCGAACACCTCGGCCATCGCGGCGAGGGTGTCGTCCAGCCGGTGCGGGGCCTCGAAGTAGACGAGGGTGCGGCGCTCCTCGGCGACGTCCCGCAGCCGGGTGAGCCGCTCGCCCGCCTTGCGGGGCAGGAACCCCTCGAAGCAGAACCGGTCGACGGGCAGCCCGGAGAGGGCGAGGGCGGTGAGCACGGCGGAGGGGCCGGGGACGGCGGTGACGCGTACGTCCTTCTCGACCGCGGCGGCCACGAGCCGGTACCCGGGGTCGGAGACGGACGGCATACCGGCATCCGTCACAAGTAGCACCCGCGCACCCCCTACCAGCTCCTCCACCAGCTCCGGGGTACGAGCCGTCTCGTTCCCCTCGAAGTACGACACCACCCGCCCCCTAGGGGTCACCCCGAGCGCCTGGGTGAGCCGGCGCAGCCGCCGCGTGTCCTCGGCGGCGATCACATCCGCCTCCGCGAGCTCTTTCGCGAGCCGCGGCGGGGCGTCGGCGATGTCTCCGATGGGCGTACCGGCGAGGACGAGGGTTCCGGGGTTCGGTGTCACGATTCCATCCTCGCAGTTGCCGATGCACGGGACTCACACAGAGGCGTTCCCTACGATGGCGCGGTGACCAGTACCGCGTCCTCCACGGACTCCACGGACCACCGGCCCGCACCGCCCGCTCCGGACGAGGGTGTGGGCTGGCAGCAGCGGCTGCGCCGGTTCGGGTACGCGGGGCGGCCCGTCGCCGATGTGCGGGAACGGCTCGTGCCGCCGTACGTCGAGCCGAGTCCCCGGCTGTGGCAGTCGCTCGGTGTCTCGTACCGGTTCTCCGCGTGGCTGACGCGCTGGTCGGCGTGGATCGGTCCGCTGCTGGTGACGCTGCTCGCGGGGCTGCTGCGGTTCTGGAACCTGGGCGGTCCGAAGGCGGTGATATTCGACGAGACGTACTACGCGAAGGACGCGTGGGCCCTCGTCCACCGCGGTTTCGAGGTCAACTGGGACAAGAACGTCAACCAGTTGATCCTGAACTCGAACGGCAACGTACCGGTCCCCTCGGACGCCTCGTACGTCGTCCACCCGCCGGTCGGGAAGTACGTCATCGGCCTCGGCGAGCTGATGTTCGGCTTCGACCCCTTCGGCTGGCGGTTCATGACCGCGCTGCTCGGCACGCTGTCGGTGCTGCTGCTGTGCCGGATCGGCCGCCGGATCTTCCGCTCGACGTTCCTCGGCTGCCTCGCGGGCGCGCTGATGGCCGTCGACGGGCTGCACTTCGTGATGAGCCGCACGGCGCTGCTCGACGGCGTGCTGATGTTCTTCGTGCTGGCCGCGTTCGGCTGTCTCGTCGTCGACCGGGACAAGGCGCGGGAGAAGATCGCGGGGGCGCTCCAGCCGGGTGCGGACGGGCGGTTCCGTCCCGACGCGGCCCTCGGTGACCACTTCCGCTTCGGCTGGCGTCCCTGGCGGTGGGGGGCCGGGCTGATGCTGGGCCTCGCGATCGGGACGAAGTGGAACGGGCTGTACTTCATGGCCGCGTTCATCGTCATGGCGCTGCTGTGGGACGCCGGGACCCGCAAGGTCGCGGGGGCGCGCAGCCCGTACCAGGCGGTCCTCAAGTACGACACCGGGCGCGCGTTCCTCGCGACCGTACCCGTAGCACTTCTGACCTACCTCGTCTCCTGGACCGGGTGGATTCTCTCCCCGGCGGACGGGACCGGCGGGTACTACCGGAACTGGGCCGCCACCGACGGGAAGGGCGGCAGCTGGACCTGGCTGCTGCCGGACTGGCTGCGCAGCCTGTGGCACTACGAGCACGAGGTGTACAAGTTCCACACGCACCTCACGTCGCCGCACTCCTACCAGTCCAACCCGTGGAGCTGGCTCGTCCTCGGCCGCCCGGTCTCCTTCTTCTACGAGACCCCCTCGCCCGGCACGGACGGCTGCCCCTCCAGCGCCGCCGAGAAGTGCCCCCGCGAGGTCCTCGCCCTGGGCACCCCGCTGCTGTGGTGGGCCGCCTGCTTCGCCGTCCTCTACATCCTGTGGCGCTGGTTCTTCCGCCGTGACTGGCGGGCGGGCGCCATCGCGGGCGCGATCGCCGCCGGCTACCTCCCCTGGTTCATGTACCAGGAGCGCACGATCTTCTTCTTCTACGCCGACGTCTTCCTCCCCTTCCTCTGCCTCGCCGTCGCCATGATGATCGGCGCCCTCGCCGGCCCACCGGGCTCCTCCGACAACCGCCGGGTGATCGGGGCGACGGGGGCGGGGGTGCTGGTGCTGCTCATCGCGTGGAACTTCATCTACTTCTGGCCGCTGTACACGGGGACGGCGATCCCGATGGATTCCTGGCGGTCGCGGATGTGGCTGGATACTTGGGTGTAGCTGGGCGCATGCATGTAGCCGGGCGCGTGGACGCGGCCGGGTGAACTCGCTTACGGGGGCGGTGGATCGGGGTGGTGAGGACGGAACTCGCGCGGGTGCTGGCGCACTGCGGGGGTGATCTGGAAGCGGCCGTGCGCGAGCTGGTGGGGGCGATCGCCGCCGCGCCGGGGGACTCCGAGCCGTACGCGGTGCTGGCCGAGCTGTGGCGGGACCGGCGCCGGGAGCTGGCCGAACTCACACGGGACGCCGAGTTGTTGAGGACGGTCCTCGCGCTGTCGTACGTCAACTTCCTCCGGGGCGACATGGACGGGGCGGCGCTCGCGATCGGTCCGTGGTGGGGGCTCGGGCCGACATCGCGTGGGCCGACGCGCCCTGGTTCGGCGACGAACGGTTCCTGGGGGCGGTGAGCGCGGAGGCGCTGGCCGAGGCGGCGATGCGGACCATGGACCACGGGGCCGATCTGGACACCGACGAGATGCGAGGCCGGTTCCGGCCCTGGTTCCACGCCGTCGACGTCATCTCCTCACGGCAGCCGCCACCGCCGTCGGAGGCGCTGGCCCGGATGGCGATCCTGCTGCGCGCGTGCGGTCGTACGGACGCGTCGCTGGCCCTCTGCGACCGGGCGGACTCCGTCGAGCGGGTCATGCTGACGGAGGTCGTCCGCGCGGGCACGTGGCGCAAGCTGAACGACCTCGACCGGGCCGCCGCCGCCTTCGAACGCGCCCTCACCCTCGACCCCGCGAACTGGTCCCTCCACCTCGACCTCGCCGACCTCCGCGCGGCCCAGGGCGACTTCGCGTCCGCCGTCCACCTGACGACCCGGGCAACGACGTACGCCCCCACCGAACCCGTCCTCCAGGCAGCCGCCACCGCCTACCGAACCCGCCTCACCGGCTCCCCCACCGACCTCCACGAACTCCTCGAACTGGCCCGGAACCTGCCGAAATCCCCCTACCGAACCCTCCTCCTCGACCACGCCTGCGCGGGCCCCGGCCTCCCTGCCGAACTGGTGACGGCGGCCAGGGACATACAGGGAGCCTGAGCCCACCCCTTCAGGGGCGAGGGCGCTGGCATGATGCCGTCCATGACCCTGTACCGAAAGGCCGATGCCGCGTAGCCGGCCCGGCGCCACGGATCGCGCCCTGCGGCGGTACCGGGCGTTTCTCCGAGCGCCGGGGCGCCGCCCCCTCTATCCGCAGGACGCGGAGTGCTCGTGCCAAGGCTGCTCCTTCGACGACGTCCGGCATGCCCGCGAGCTCCTTGAGGAGGTGCTTCTCCGGTTGGCACCCCGGCCTCGGGCGGAGCGTCGGCTCGGTGCGTGAGCAGGGTGTGGTCAAGCCGGCCGTGTTCATGGACATGGCCCGCCCCAGGGGCTGATTCAGCCCGCTGACTCATCTCCATTCGGACAAGTTTCCGGAAACGGTGGTCACACGGCCCCCTTCAGACGCCTACAGTGCGAACCAGAGGGGCTTTTTGAGCGCGTTCAAAAAGGCTACGGGGAGACGGGGAGGGAAACGGTATGTCCAAGGGGGTCAAGGTCGCTGTCGTCGGGTCGGTGTTCGCCGTGATGGTGGGCGGGGCCGGGTACGGGGCGTACAACTTGCTGTCGGCGGTGAGTGGGGGGTCGGAGGCGAAGGGGCCGGTGGCGGTGAAGAGCGGGCCGCCGAGCGCGGGGGAGGTCAAGGAGACCGCCAAGGCGTTCTTCGCGGCGTGGGAGAAGGGGGAGGCGAGCGTGGCCGCGGGGCTGACCAACAACGCCGGGGTCGCCGGACCGATGTTCACCGCGTACGACACCGAGGCCCACATCAGCGGCGTGAAGATCACCCCGGGGACGATCTCGGGGCTCAGGGTCCCGTACCGCGTCGACGCGACGGTGTCGTACGGCGGGGTCTCGAAGCCGCTGACGTACAGCACCAGCCTCACCGTCGTACGCGGCGTCACGACCGGGAAGGCGCTGGTGGACTGGAAGCCGGCGGTGGTGCATCCGGCGTTGACGAGCGACACGGACACGCTGGTCACGGCGGGGGCGGCGACGCCGGCGGTGGAGGCGGTGGACCGGGACGGCAAGGTGCTGACGAAGGACGAGTACCCGTCGCTGGGGGCGATTCTCGACCAGCTGCGGACCCGGTTCGCCGACAAGGCTGGCGGTACGGCGGGGGTCGAACTGGTCGTGCGGCACGGCACGTCCGGCGTGCCGGACAAGACGCTCGTGACGCTCGCCGAGGGCAAGCCCGGCAAGGTGCGCACGACGCTCAGCGCGGAGGTCCAGGCGGCGGCGGAGACGGCCGTCAAAAAGTACGCGGAGTCGTCGGTGGTCGCGCTCCAGCCCAGCACCGGCGAGATCCTCGCGATCGCCAACAACCGCGCGGACGGCTTCGACGCGGCCGTCCAGGGGACGCGTCCGCCGGGGTCCACGATGAAGATCGTGACCGCCGCGACGCTCATCGACAACGGGCTGACCACCTCGACCGGGCCCGCGCCCTGCACGCCGACCGCGATGTGGGAAGGGCAGACCTTCGGCAACATCAAGGGCATGGAGCCGAACGAGAACGCCACCCTCGCCAATAGCTTCGCGCGCTCCTGCAACACCGCCTTCATCAAGTTCGCCGACGACCTGTCGAACGACTCCCTCACCCGGGAGGCGCAGGACAAGTTCGGCCTCGGGCAGGGCAACTGGAGCATCGGCATCGCGACGACCGACGGCTCCGTACCGGCCGTCTCCGGCCCCGACAAGGCCGCGAACCTCATCGGCCAGGGCCAGATCCAGATGAACCCCCTCAACATGGCGTCGGTGACCGCGACCGCGAAGACCGGCACGTTCCGCCAGCCGATCCTCGTCCCCCTCTCCGTCGAGCAGCGCCAACTGGCCACCGCCGAGGGCCTGTCGGACAGCACCTCCCGCCAACTGCGCGCCATGATGCGCCAGACGGCCGTCAGCGGCACCGCCCAGGAGGTCATGGCCGGCCTCTCCGGCACCATCGGCGCGAAGACCGGCTCCGCCGAGACCGACGGCAACGCCACCTCCGACAGCTGGTTCACGGCCTACCGCAACGACGTCGCCGCCGCGGCGATGGTCCAGAGCGGGGGGCACGGGGTGGACGCGGCGGGACCGATCGTGGCGAGCGTGCTGCGGGCGGGGTGAGGCGGTCGGTGCGAGTGGGGTGAGGCGGTCGGTGGGGGCGGGGTGACGTGGTCGGTGGGGACGGGGGACGCGGTCGGCGGGAGCGGGGGACGCGGTCGGTGAGGGTCGGTGGGGGCACTCCCCCACGCCTGCCTGCGGGGGCGGTCCGCCACGCCTGCGGGGGCGGTCCCGCCGCGCCTGCGGGGAGGGCGGTCCGCCACACCCCGCGATTGCCGCCTCCCGGCCGGCACCCCCTCCTCGGATGCGCCCCCGGCCGACAACACCCCCTCCACACCCCCCTTTCGCCCCACAACACCCCCTCTGACCACCGGCTTTCAGCCGACAACGCCCCCTCTAGTAGGGCGCGCTAGCAGAAACCCCCACCCTGAGGGCGCGTTCCGGGAAACGCTCCCCGGTGGAAAACACCGGCCCTTACCGTGAACACGTGTCCTACCCGCCCCAGTTGTCACAACCCCGCTACGGACGGGTGGCTGAGGTCACAAGGACGTCACCCGGGCAGAAGGGGACCCTAGGCTGGTCGCCGTCGTTGGGGTGAGTGAGGGCAGTGGGGTCCCCGGGGAGCGCGGAGGTCACGTACGTGGGCAAGAGAAGGCGCGTCGACGAGACGCGTACGAGCAAGCGGCGCCCGGCCGTGGTCGGCGGGATGGCCGCCGTGGTCGTCGGCGGCGCCGCCTTCGGCGTGTACGCGCTGTACGGCGCCGGCGCGGCGGCCGAGAACGGCTCGACGGCGTCGTCCTCGTCCGACAGCAAACCGAAGATCAAGACGGGCCCCCTCACCCCCGCCGAGGTGACGAAGGCGTCGGCGGCGTTCCTGACCTCCTGGCAGCAGGGCAAGGTCGCGCAGGCCGCGGCGGCGACGGACGACGCGAAGTCGGCGACCGCCCTCCTCACCGGCTACACGAAGGACGCGCACGTCACGGGCGTGACCCTCACCCCGGGCCCGGCGACCGGCGCGAAGGTGCCGTTCTCCATCAAGGGGACGGTGACGTTCGACGGCACGGCCAAACCGCTGACGTACGCCAGCGCGCTGACGGTCGTCCGCAGTACGACGACGGGCGAGCCGGAGGTCGACTGGCACGCGTCGGTCGTCCACCCCGACCTCGCGGACGGCGACACCCTGGTGACCGGCGAGTCCGGCACCCCGCCGGTGAAGGCGCTGGACCGGGACGGCGCGGAGCTGACCGCGAAGACGTACCCCTCGCTGGGGACGGTCCTGGACGGCCTGCGCGAGAAGTACGGCAAGAAGGCCGGCGGCAAGGCGGGCGTCGAGCTGCGCGTCGTGCGCGGGGCGGCGGCGAAGAAGCAGGACCTGTCGGACAAGACGGTCCTGGAGCTGAGCAAGGGCACGCCGGGCGAGGTGAAGACGACGATCAGCCCGGCGATGCAGGCCGCCGCCGAGAAGCAGGTCGCGGCGAAGGAGCGGGCGTCGGTCGTCGTCGTGAAGGCGTCGACGGGCGAGATCCTGGCCGTCGCGAACAGCGGGAAGGGCTTCAACGTCGGCTTCCTCGGCTCGCTCGCGCCGGGTTCGACGATGAAGGTGATCACGTCCTCGCTGCTGATCGAGAAGGGCCTCGCGTCCGCCGACAAGCAGCACCCCTGCCCGAAGTACTTCACGTACGGCGGCTGGAAGTTCCAGAACGACGACGAGTTCGAGATCAAGAACGGCACGTTCAAGGCGAGTTTCGCGCGCTCCTGCAACACCGCCTTCATCAGCCAGGCGCCGGAGCTGGACAACGACAGCCTGACGAAGCAGGCCCAGCAGGTGTTCGGGCTCTCCATGGACAACTGGTCGGTGGGCGTGCCGACCTTCGACGGCTCGGTGCCGGTGCAGAAGGCGGCCCAGATGGGGGCCTCGCTGATCGGCCAGGGCGGCGTGCGGATGAACCCGCTGAACATGGCGTCCGTCTCGGCGACCGTCAAGTCCGGCACCTTCCACCAGCCGTACCTGGTCTCCCCGGACTTCGACAAGCGCACGCTGGCGACGGCGTCGCGCACGATGTCCGCGGGCACGCTGAGCCAGTTGCGCGAGCTGATGAAGTACACCGCGCAGTACGGCACGGCGGCCGGGGCGATGTCGGGGATGAGCGGCGACTACGGCGCGAAGACCGGGTCCGCCGAGGTCGACAACCAGGACAAGGCGAACGGCTGGTTCACCGCCTACCGGGGCGACCTCGCGGCGGCGGGCGTCGTCCAGGCGGGCGGCCACGGCGGGGACACGGCGGGACCGATCGTGGCGGCGCTGCTCAAGATGGGCTAGCGCTCGGCGTACGTCCTGCGCAGGAACCTCACCAGGGTCTTCGACTCGAACTGGACGACCGAGACGCCGTGCGCGGAGTGGAACTCGACGACCGCCTGGACCCGGCCGCAGGGCCATACCCGTACCTCTCCGGTACCGGCCGGGGCGCGTAGTCCCTGTTCCAGGAGGGTGCGGGCGACGGTCCAGTGGTGGGCGCCGGGGAGGTCGACGCGTACGGTGCGCGGATCGTCGTCGGGGTCGTACCTGAGTACTACGGGTACGGCCTCGCGCTCCTCCTCGACCAGGTCCTCGTCGGTGACGATATGAGCGCGCGCATACTGTTCGACTACCGACATCGGTACGGCCCCTTACGGTGCGTGACCTGTGCGGAAGCTATGCGACCGCTTCCCTCACCAATGTCGCATATTTTCCCATTTCTAGACCAGGCAGGGATTGCCCCGGTGTGAAGATTTGCTCAGCAACCGCTCTTGCAAGACATTCGCAACAGGCCACATCATCGGACCGTGCATGTACCTGACGGATTCATCGACGCCCCGACCTCCGCCGTGACGGGAGTCGTCGCGGCCGGCGCGGTCGCCGTGTCCCTGCGCGGCGCCCGCAAGGAACTGGACGAGCGGACGGCCCCCCTCGCCGGACTCGTCGCGGCGTTCATCTTCGCGGTGCAGATGCTGAACTTCCCGGTCGCGGCCGGCACGAGCGGACACCTCCTGGGAGGCGCCCTCGCGGCGATCCTCGTCGGCCCCTACACAGGGGTGCTGTGCGTCTCCGTCGTCCTCCTCATGCAGGGCATCCTCTTCGCGGACGGCGGCCTCACCGCCCTCGGCGTCAACATCACGGACATGGCGGTCGTGACGACCGTCGTCGCGTACGCCGTCTTCCGGGGCCTGGTCAAGGCGCTCCCCCGGGGCCGCCGTACCGTCACCGCCGCCTCCTTCGTCGCCGCGCTCCTGTCCGTACCGGCCGCCGCCGGCGCGTTCACGCTGCTGTACGCGATCGGCGGGACGACGGACGTCTCGATCGGGAAGGTCGCCGGCGCGATGGTCGGCGTACATGTGCTGATCGGGATCGGGGAGGCGGCGATCACGGCGCTGACGGTGGGCGCGGTGATCGCCGTGCGGCCGGACCTGGTGTACGGGGCGCGGGGGCTCCAGGCGCCGTTGAAGCTGCGGGTGGGCGGGGAGCTGGTGGACGTGGCTCCCGAGGCGCCCGTCGTGAGGACTTCCCGGCGCGGGCTGTGGATCGGCGGGCTCGCGGCGTCCCTGCTGCTCGCCGGAGTCGTCAGCTTCTACGCCTCCGCGAACCCGGACGGGCTCGAAAAGGTCGCCGCCGACAAGGGACTTGACACCCAGGTCGAGGAACACGCCATCGCGGACTCGCCGTTGGCGGACTACGGGGTCAAGGACGTGGAGAACGCGCGGCTTTCGGGCGGGCTCGCCGGGGTGATCGGGGTGAGCGCGACCGTCGTCGCCGGGACCGGGGTGTTCTGGGCGGTGCGCCGACGCCGTACGGAGAGCGTCTGACATGGGTGCCGGGCACGCCCATCGGCTCTACCTGAAGCGGCACACCCCGGTGCACGCGCTGCCGCCGCACACCAAGCTCGCCGCCGTGTTCGCGTTCGTGGTGGTCGTCGTGTCGACGCCGCGCGAGGCGATGTGGGCGTTCGGGGTGTACGCCGCGCTGCTGGGCGTCGTCGCGTTCCGGGCGCGCGTGCCCGCCGGGTTCCTGCTGCGGAGGCTGCTGATCGAGGTGCCGTTCGTCGCGTTCGCGGTGCTGATGCCGTTCGTGGCGGAGGGGGAGCGCGTCGACGTGCTGGGGCTGTCGCTCAGCGAGAGCGGGCTGTGGGGGGCGTGGAACGTGCTGGCCAAGGGGACGTTGGGGGTCGCCGCGTCCGTACTCCTCGCGGCAACCACGGAGTTGAGGGAGCTGCTGCTCGGCTTGCAGCGGCTGCGGCTGCCCCCGCTGCTCGTCCAGATCGCGTCGTTCATGATCCGGTACGGCGATCTCATCACCGACGAGATGCGCCGGATGCGGATCGCCCGGGAGTCGAGGGGGTTCGAGGCGCGGGGAGTCCGGCACTGGGGGGTGCTCGCGAAATCCGCCGGGGCGCTGTTCATCCGGTCCTACGAGCGGGGTGAGCGGGTGCACCTCGCGATGGTCAGCCGGGGGTACGCCGGGTCGATGCCGGTCATCGACGAGGTCGACGCCTCGCGCGCGCAATGGTCGTACGCGTTGGCCCTGCCGGTCGCGGCGTTGGGGATCTGTCTGCTGGGATGGGCGTTGTGACGGCATCACTTGAGGTCTCGGGCCTGGCGTTCGCGTATCCGGACGGCCATCAGGCGCTGTTCGGCGTCGACTTCACCATCGGGCGGGGCGAACGCGTGGCCCTGCTGGGGCCGAACGGGGCGGGCAAGACGACGCTCGTCCTGCATCTGAACGGCATCCTCACCGGGGGCGCGGGTGAGGTGCGGGTCGCCGGACTGCCCGTCGGGAAGCGGCACATGGCCGAGATCCGGCGCAAGGTGGGGATCGTCTTCCAGGACCCCGACGACCAGCTCTTCATGCCGACGGTCCGGGAGGACGTCGCGTTCGGACCCGCCGCCGCCGGGGTGAAGGGCGCCGAGCTGGAGAAGGTCGTCGACGACGCTCTCGACCAGGTCGGGATGAAGGCGTTCAAGGACCGGCCGCCGCACCACCTCTCCTTCGGCCAGCGCCGACGGGTGGCCGTGGCGACCGTGCTGGCCATGTCCCCGGAGATCCTCGTCCTGGACGAGCCGTCGTCCAACCTCGACCCCGCGGCCCGGCGTGAACTGGCCGACATCCTGCGCTCGTTGGACGTCACGGTCCTGATGGTCACCCACGATCTCCCGTACGCCCTCGAACTCTGCCCCCGGTCCCTCGTCCTCAGCGAGGGCGTGATCGCGGCGGACGGTCCGACGGGGGAGCTGCTCTCGGACGCCGAGCTGATGCGCGGGCACCGGCTGGAGCTGCCGTTCGGCTTCGATCCGCGCTCCGCGACAATGGGCGCGTGACGAACGAGACCCAGGGCTCCACACACCTGGACGACCAGCTCTGCTTCGCCCTGTACGCCGCCCAGCGCGCGGTGACAGCCGCGTACCGTCCGCTGCTGGACGAACTGGGCCTCACGTACCCCCAGTACCTGGTCCTCCTGGCGCTCTGGGACCAGGGCGAGACGACGGTCAAGCAGCTCCTCTCCACCCTCCACCTCGACTACGGCACGATGTCCCCGCTGCTGAAACGCATGGAGGGCGCCGGCCTCATCCACCGCACCCGCTCCCCCCACGACGAACGCGCGGTCCTCGTCTCCTGCACCGGCCGGGGCGAGGAACTCCGGCACCGGGCCGCCCGCGTACCCGGCGCGCTCCTCTCTGCGACGGGGCTGGACGGGTCGGACGTGGCCCGGCTGCGGGAGGAGCTGTGGGAGCTGGCGGAGAGGGCGGCGGGGGCAGCGGAGAGCGGGCGGGCGCGGAGGAGGTAGGGGTAGGGGGTGTACGCCTGCGGAGGTAGGGGGTGTACGCCGGAGGGGTAGGGGTGGACGCCTGCGGAGGTAGGGGGCGTACCCCGGAGGGGGTAGGGGGCGTACCCCGGAGGGGGTAGGGGACGTCCCCTACGACGCCTTCGCCACCAGCTCCAGCAACGCCTCGTGCAGCACCCCGTTGCTGACCAGCACCGACATGTCCCCGGCCAGCACATCCACCCCCCGCAGATCGCTGATCCGCCCGCCAGCCTCGCTCACGATGACCGGCATGGTCGCGACATCCTCGTACCCCATCGCGGGCCCGGCGATGACGGCCGCGTCCGCCCGCCCCGTCGCGACGGCGGCCATGCACCCCGTGGACGGCAGCAGCAGCGTGCGCCGGTGCAGTGCCGCCAGCAACTCCCCGCTCCACGCACCGAAGTTGTGCGCCTGCACGCGCGCGCCGTCCAGTTCGGCCCGGTCCGACACCCGGACCCGCCGGGCCTCCCCCGCCCCGAAGCCGGGCCCCTGGAAGACCCAGCACCCCAGTCCCCGCCCGGCCGCGAGGATCTCCCCGCTCATCGGCATCCCCACCACCCCGATCGCGGGCCCGAACTCGTCCTCGTAGGCGAGGTCGTTGGAGAACAGCGGCACGCGGCGGGTGAAGTTGGCGGTCCCGTTGACGGGGTCGACGACCCACCGCCGCCCGGACGCCCCGAGCACGACCCCGCCCTCCTCCCCGTACACCCCGTCCTGCGGGGCCCGCCGCCCCAGCTCCCCCCGGATCAGCTCCTCGACCTCGACATCCACATCGGTGACCTCGGTCCCGTCGGCCTTGAGCCGGGTCCCCGCCTCCCCACATTCTCCCCATCCCCTCCACACCCCCCACCTGGCGTTACCCCCGGTTATCACCCCCTGCCGCGACACCCCCGCCTACCGGCCAGTACCTTGTGCACGAGGTAAATCAACACATCGGGGGAGGTCCCGCCATGACGGAAGGCGTTGCCGTCGACACGCGTCCGACGAAGATCATGTACGTCGCGGAGGCGACGGCGCACGGTGGCCGGGACGGGTATGTGACGAGCCAGGACGGCCAGATCGAGCTGAAGGTGGCGATGCCGCCGGAGCTGGGCGGGGACGGGAACGGCACGAACCCGGAGCAGCTGTTCGCGGCGGGCTACAGCTCGTGCTTCCACAACGCCCTGATCCTCGTGGGGAACCGGGCCGGGTACGACCTGACGGGGTCGACCGTCGCCGCGAAGGTCGGCATCGGCCCGAACAGCACCAAGGGGTACGGCCTCGCGGTCGCGCTCAGCGTCTCCCTGCCCATCCTCGACGCGGAGATCGCCGCCCAGCTCGTCGACGCCGCCCACCAGGTGTGCCCGTACTCCAACGCCACCCGTGGGAACATCGACGTAACGATTCTCCTGGGCTGACTCGGGCTGACGTCGCAGGAATCCCGGGCCCGCTCACGACGTTGCACCAGACTCCAGGGCAACCCGAGAGGACTGCGGTGAACGGTACGGTGGCCGACGGCTTCGAGCCCGTCAGGGACGCGTTCGTACGGAACTTCGCGTCGCTCGGCGACCGGGGCGCGGCGGTGTCGGTGTACCTGCACGGCCGCAAGGTCGTCGACCTGTGGGCGGGCACGCGGGACATCGACGGCGCCATCGACGGCGGCGAGCCGTGGACCCCGGACACCGCCCAGATCGTCCGCTCGGCCACGAAGGGCGTCGCGGCGGCGGCCCTGCTCCTCCTCCACCAGCGCGGCGAACTGGACCTGGACGCACCGGTCGCCGAGTACTGGCCCGAATACAAGACGGCAGGCAAGGAACACACCCTCGTCCGCCACCTCCTCTCCCACCGCGCCGGTGTCCCCGTCCTCGACCGCCCCCTCACGGTCGCCGAGGCCGCCGACCCGGATCTCGGCGCGGCGGCGGTCGCGGCGCAGGCCCCGGTGTGGACGCCGGGCGAGGCCCACGGCTACCACCCGCACACGTTCAGCTGGACGACCGGCGAACTGGTCCGCCGCCTGACCGGCCGCCCGGTCGCGGAGTGGATCAGGACGGAGATCGCGGCCCCGGCGGGCGCCGCCTTCTGGCTGGGCCTGCCCCCGCAGGAGGCGTGGCGGGCGGGCCGTACGGCGCTGGTGGAGACGACGACGGAGGCGCCCGGCACGCTCAGGGCGCGCCCCAAGCCGGCGATCACCGAGGCGTACGCCGATCCCGGCTCCGTCACGCGGCGCGCGTTCGGGGCGATCGCGGACGTCGACGAGAACGACCCGGCGTACCGGGCGGCGGCCCTGCCCGGCTCGACCGGTTTCGCGACGGCGGACGGGCTGGCCCGGATCTACGCGTCGCTGATCGGTGAACTGGACGGCAGGGCAAGGCTGTTCACCCCGGCCACGGTCGAACTCGCGCGCGGGGAGCAGTCGTCGGGCCCGGACCGGGTCCTGGTCGTCAACTCCCGTTTCGGACTGGGCTACATGCTGCACAGCCCCGCCTCCCCGTTCCTCGCCCCCACCTCCTTCGGCCACCCCGGCCGAGGCGGTCCGCTGGCCTTCGCGGACCCCGAGTCGGGGATCGCGTTCGGGTACGTCACGAACGGTTTCCGCCGGACCGTCACGGCCGACCCGAGGCCGCAGGCGCTGGTAAGAGCGGTACGTGAGTCACTGACGGGGTGAGTGAGACCCCTGTGCACCGCCCGGTATGTTGGTCGGACATGTGGAGGACATGTGAGGACCACCGGCAGGGGCGGGCATGGGGCCGACGGCAGTACAGGAACACGTCCAGGAGGACGAGGCCACCCCGGCTGAGCCTGCCCCTTGGCCCCGGCACGGCCCCCTCCTCCTGCTCGCCGCCGCCCTCGTCCCCGGCACCCTCCTCGTCGTCCTCGGCCGCTGGGGCGAGGCCCCCGCGATGCAGGCGTGGCGGACGGTCGCCCTGTCGGTGACGGTGCAGGCACTCCCCTTCCTCCTGCTGGGTACGGCCCTGTCGGGCGCGATCAACGCGTTCGTCCCGGCGTCGGTGTTCCGCAAGGCCCTCCCGAAGCGCCCGGCGCTGGCGGTGCCGGTCGCCGGGGTGGCGGGGGTCGTCCTCCCGGGGTGCGAGTGCGCGTCGGTGCCTGTGGCAAACAGCTTGATCGGCAGGGGAGTTGCCCCGGCGGCGGCGTTCGCGTTCCTGCTCTCGGCGCCGGCGGTGAACCCGATCGTCCTGACAGCGACGGCAGTCGCGTTCCCCAACTCCCCGATGATGGTCGTCGCCCGGCTGCTCGCCTCGCTCGCGGCGGCGTCCGTGATGGGCTGGCTGTGGCTGCGGTTCGGCCGGGAGGAGTGGCTGAAGCCGGCGGTACGGCACACCGGTCACGAGGCGGGGCGCAGCCGGTGGCAGGAGTTCCGGGAGGGTTTCCAGCACGACTTCCTGCACGCGGCCGGGTTCCTGGTGGTCGGCGCGATGGCGGCGGCCACCTTCAACGTCGCCGTCCCCCGCACCTGGGTGGACACGTTCGCCGACTCCCCCTGGCTGTCGGTGCTGTTCCTCGCCGCGCTGGCGATCGTCATCGCCGTCTGCTCGGAGGCGGACGCGTTCGTCGCGGCGTCCCTGACCGGCTTCTCGCCCACCGCGCGGCTGACGTTCATGGTCGTCGGCCCGATGGTCGACCTCAAGCTCATCGCCCTCCAGGCCGGCACGTTCGGGCGGGCGTTCGCGTGGCGGTTCTCGACGGCGACGACGGTCGTGGCGGTGCTGTGCGCGGTCCTGATCGGAGAGGCCCTGCTGTGAAACGTGTGCTCCAGGCGGCCCTGTTGGCTCTGACCGGTGCCGGGCTCCTCCAAGTCGCCCTGTTCACCGAGGTGTTCCTGCGGTACGTGAAGGAGGGGATGCGTCCGCTGCTGATCGTCTCCGGCGTCGTCCTGCTGCTCCTCGGGATCGCGGAGGCGTGGGCGGCGTACCGGCACCGGGAACCCGCCGAGGACTCCCATGGCTCCCACGGCTCCCATGTCCCGCGCGTGGCCTGGCTGTTGTTCCTCCCGGCGCTGAGTCTGCTGCTGTACGCGCCGCCGGAACTCGGCTCGTACACGGCGTCCCGGGAGCCGCCGAAGGCGGTCGCGGCGACCCCGGACGACGGCTTCGATCCGCTGCCCGCGACGTCCCCGCTGCCGATCACGCTGGGGGACTTCGCGTCCCGGGTCCAGCAGGACCGTACGAAGGCGATCGCCCGGCGCCCGGTCACGATGAGCGGTTTCGTCACCCCCACCTCCACCGCGGACGAGTGGTACCTCACCCGCCTGATCCTCAGCTGCTGCGCGGCGGACGCCCAGTCCGTGAAGGTCAAGGTGTACGGCGTCCGGCCCCCGAAGGCGGACACCTGGGTGTCGATCACCGGAACCTGGCACACCACAGGCGCACTTGGCACCCCGTCGGCCGAAGTCTCCCTGGACGCACGCACGTTGAAGAAGATCGACCGCCCGTCGAACGGCTACCAGGACGCGCTGCCCCTGGGGTAGCTCAACCGCCGTGCAGCATCAGCCCGATGCCCACGACGAGGACGCCCGCGGCGACGATCCGGGGTGCTCCGAACCGCTCCTTGAAGAACACCGCGCCGATCGCGGCCCCCACGATGATCGACGACTCCCGCAGCGCGGCGATCGGGGCGAGCGCGGCGCGGGTCTGGGCCCACAGGACCAACCCGTAGGCGGCGAAGGAGAGTACGGCGCCGATCGCGCCGACCCCGGCGTACGGCCGGAGGCGGGTGAGGGTCTGCCCGCGCCACCGCGTCCACGCGTACAGCGGCAGCACGAACCCCTGCACGCCCATCAGCCAGGCGATATACCCGAGCGAGGAGCCGGCGGCGCGGACGCCGAGGCCGTCGACGACGGTGTACAGGGCGATCGTGAACCCGGTGGCGAGGGCGGCGCCGATCGCGGCCCAGTCGGGACGGCGTCCCCTGAGCCCCCAGAGAGCCACGCCGGTGAGGCCCGCACACGACAGCGCGATGCCTGCGGCACCCCATCCGCCGGGGACCTCGTGGGCGAACAGGGCGGCGAGGAGGGTGACGACGAGGGGCGCGCTGCCTCTCGCGATGGGGTACGCCTGGCCGAAGTCGCCGATACGGAAGGACCACATCAGCAGCGCGAAGTAGGCGACGTGGATGACGGCCGACGCGAACAGGTAGGGCCAGGCGGCCCCTTGGGGGAACCCGGTGAACGGCGCCACCAGGAACCCCAGCACGGCCCCGCCCCCGGAGATCAGGGCGAACCCCACGAGCTTGTCCGGGATCTTGTGGGCGAGCGCGTTCCAGCAGGCGTGCGTGACGGCCGCCAGCAGGACGGCCCCGGTGACCGCAGGCGTCACGACGCCCGCTCCCGCACGTCCACGACGGTCGCCCCCGCGTACTTCACCAACTCCCCTGGCGCCATGGGGAACACGGCGTGCGGGGTCCCGGCGGCGGCCCACACCTCGTCGTGCGCGAGGAGTCCGCGGTCCGCCAGCACCCGCGTCCGGGTCCGATGCCCGAACGGCGGCACACCCCCGATGGCGTACCCCGTGACCTCCCGTACGAGCGCGGCGTCGGCGCGGGTGACCCTGGCACCCCCCAACACCTCGCCGACCGCGTCCACATCGACCCTGGACGCCCCGTCCACCAGCACCAGCACCGGCACCCCGTCGGCCGCGAACACCAGCGACTTGCAGATCTGCCCCAACGCACACCCCACGGCCTCCGCCGCCTCGATCGCCGTCCGCGCCCCCTCCGGATACGTCCGCACTCTCCCCGACACCTCGTCGAGCCCCATCTCCTGAAGGGCCCGGGCGAACAGGGGGTGCGCGTCTGTCGTCGTCATGAACCGCACGTTAGCGGTAGGTGTAGGGCACAGGCGACGAGACCGGCTCAGCCGAACTGTGCCGCCAACCACAGCGCGACCCCGACCGGCACGGGGAGTGCGAGCGCTCCCAGGGCCACCATCCGTGCGGGGAGAGTGAGTCGGCGCAGGGGGGAGGCGAACGCGAGGAGCGCGAGGAAGGCGGTGCCGAGGGAGAGGAACGCGAGGTACGGCACGACGAACGAGGCGACGTCGGCCGAGGTCATCCCGTCCGCCAGTCCCCAGATCGCCACGACGGCGGCGAGGAGCGTCAGCCCCGCCACCGCGACCAGCGTGGGGAGCCACAGCGCCCACGCCGTCAGGGTCAGGGCGGAGCGCTCAGGCTTCGGGGCGGACGCGCGCCAGGGCCCGTACAGCCTCGCGTGGATCTCCGGGCGCATGGCAACTCCTTTGGTCCGCAACGGCGTTCGGTACCTCCCAGGTTCGGCGCCTTCGTCGTCGTCCGCATGAGTCCGCGTACTCAGACCGACCGCGCCACCCGGAACCCCACATCGTCCACGGCGTAACTCGGGTGGCTGCGGCGGCGTACCGAGGCGCGGCAGCTCCAGTGTTCGTCGAACCAGCCGCCGCCGCGCAGGACGCGGTAGGTGCCGTAGACGGCGGGGTCGTAGAGGTCCCAGCACCACTCCCAGACGTTGCCCAACAGGTCGTGGAAACCCCAGGAGTTGGGCTCGCGGGTCGCCACCTCCCGTATCCGCTCACCGGAGTTGGCGCGGTGCCAGGCGATGTCGTCGAGGGGGCCGTAGCGGGGGCCGGGGGTGCCGGCTCGGCAGGCGTACTCCCATTCGGCCTCGGTGGGAAGGCGGTAGCCGGTGGGGTCCACCAACTCGACCTCCTCCGCGCCGGGTTCACCCGGTTCGCTGCGGAAGCGGTACGCCGGGCGTGAACCCTCCGCCAGGGAGAGGGTGTTGCAGTAGCGGACGGCGTCCAGCCAGGTGACGTCCACGGCGGGGAGCCGCGGGTCGGTGAGGGGCGCGCCGGTCAGCCGCGCGTAGTCGGCCTGCGTCACCGTACACACCGACAGGGCGTAGGGCGCGAGCTTCACCGGCCAACTCGTCGCTGTACGCCGGTCGTTGAGTACGACTTCGCCCGCGTCGACCGTGATCATCCGTAAGTCCATGGGCAGATGATCGCAGCGACGCGGGCGGAGTTGGTGCCGGTGAGGGCTCCCCGTCCCCACGGACCCTCACCGGCGGCTCAGTCGGAACCGGTCACGCGTGGACCAGTTCCTTGTCCTCGTTGTCCTCGTCGTCCTTCTTGAGCCTGTCGGCCTCGGTGCGCAGGCCCTCGCCCTCGATGTCGACGTTGGGCAGAACACGGTCGACCCACTTCGGCAGCCACCACGCCTTCTCCCCGAGCAGCGCGAGGACGGCCGGCACGATGACCATGCGGACGACGAACGCGTCGAAGAGGACGGCGATCGCGAGGCCGAAGCCCATCATCTTGACCATGGACTCGCTGGAGGTGATGAACCCGGCGAACACGGCGATCATGATGACGGCGGCGGCGGAGACGACCCGCGCCCCGTACTTGAAGCCGGTCACGACGGCCTCGCCGGGCCGCTCCCCGTGGACGTACGCCTCCCGCATCCGCGTCACGAGGAACACCTCGTAGTCCATGGCCAGTCCGAAGACCACGCCGACCAGGAAGATCGGCATCATCGACATGATCGGGCCGGTCTCGTCGACCCCGATGAGGCTCGCCAGCCAGCCCCACTGGAAGACCGCGACGACGGCACCGAGCGCGGCGAGCACGGAGAGCAGGAAGCCGAGCGCCGCCTTGAGCGGGACCAGGATCGAGCGGAACACCAGGATCAGCAGGAGGAACGCGAGGCCGACGACGAGCCCGAGGTAGGGGATCAGCGCGTCGTTCATCTTCTGCGAGACGTCGATGTTGACGGCGGTGGTGCCGGTGACGAGGACCTGCGCGTCGGTGTCGGCCTTGATGCCGGCCGCCTTGCCGCGGATCGCGTGGACGATGTCCTCGGTCTCCGTCGAGGCCGGCTTGGAGTCGGTGGTGACGGTGATCATCGCCGTGTCACCGGCCTGGTTGAAGGTCGCCGGGGTGACGCCCTGGACGCCCTTGATGCCCTTGATCTCGTCGGACACGGTGGTCGCGGCGGCCTTCGGGTCGCCGCTGTCCTTCGCGTCGAGGACGACCATCAGGGGGCCGTTGAAGCCGGGGCCGAAGCCCTCGGAGAGCAGGTCGTAGGCGCGGCGCTGCGTGGTGGACGTCGGCTGCGAGCCGTCGTCCGGCAGGCCGAGCTGGAGCTGGCTGGCGGGCAGGGCGATCGCGCCGAGTCCGAGGACGCCGACGACGAGCACGGCGACGGGGCGGCGCAGGACGAAGCGGGCCCAACGGGTGCCCATGTTGGGCTTGTCGGCGGCGCCGGTCTGCTGAGTGGCCTTGTTCTGACCGGAGTTGACCTGCGCGGAGTCGGGCTGTGCGGAGTTGCCCTTGCCCTTGCCGAGCAGCTTGCTCTTCTCGCCGGCCGGGGAGACCTTGCGGCCCGCGTACCCGAGCAGCGCCGGGACCATCGTCAGCGCGACGACGACGGCGACCGCGACCGTACCGGCGGCGGCGACCCCCATCTTCGTCAGCATCGGGATGTTGACGACGGAGAGGCCGGCCAGCGCGATGATGACGGTGAGTCCGGCGAAGACGACCGCGGAGCCGGCGGTGCCGACCGCGCGTCCGGCGGCCTCCTCGCGCTCCCTGCCGTCGGCGAGTTCGCTGCGGTAGCGGGAGACGATGAACAGGGCGTAGTCGATGCCGACGGCGAGGCCGATCATCGAGGCGAGGGTGGAGGTCGTCGAACCGAGGTCGAGCGTGCTGGCGAGGGCGGTGATGGTGGCGATGCCGATGCCCACGCCGATGATCGCGGTCAGCAGCGGGAGTCCGGCCGCGACGATCGAACCGAGCGTGATGACAAGGACGATGGCGGCGACGGCGATGCCGATGACCTCACCGATCCCGGCCTCGGCGGCGGCCTGGAGCGCGTCCCCGCCGACCTCGACGGTCAGTCCGGTGTCACGGGCCTCGGCGGCGGCCTCCTTGAGGGCGTCGCGCGAGGAGTCCTCCAACTCCATGCCGGGGACCTTGTACTTGACGGACGCGTAGGCGACCGTGCCGTCCTCGTTGACCGCGTTGGTGGTGAACGGGTCGGTGACGGAGGCGACTTCGGCGCCGCTGCCCAGTTCCTCGACGGTCTTCTCGACGGTCGCCTTGTTCTCAGCGTCCGTCATCTTCTCGCCGTCGGGGGCCTTGAAGACGACCCGGGCGGTGCCGCCGTCGGCGGCGGAGCCGGGGAAGCGCTGTTCGAGGAGGTCGAAGGTCTTCTGGGCCTCCGTGCCGGGGATGGAGAACGAGGTCTCCCCGGCGGCGGGGGCGCTGGCCGCGCCGACACCGGCGAGGGTCAGCAGGGCTATCCAGATGAGGGCGACGAAATGCCGTCGCCTGAAGGACAGCCGGCCCAACTTGTAGAGGAACGTGGCCACGGAGGCGTACTCCCGGTCAGTCGTGGGGTGTTCAGGGCAGGGGTGATCGACGCGGGTGTGCGCGGGGAGGGGAAGCCCGGTTCAGGGCGGCGTCGATCGGCCCGACGACGTGAGCGGTGACGTCAGGTGGGCGTCGTGCGAAGGGTGTTGTGCGAAAGGGTGTTGTGCGGGGGTCAGGCTCTGGGGTCGACGCCGAGTGCGGGGAGCACCACCGCGTCGAGGTACGAGATGAGGAAGTCCTGGGTGGGTGGCTGGTCGTCGAGCAGCATCCGGGTGGCGAAACCGCCGACCAGCATGTGCAGCATGAACTCCAACGCGGGGCAGTCCGCGCTGACTTCACCTCGGGCGATGGCCCGCTGGATCATCTGGTGGAAGTCGGAGAGCTCAGGGTCGATCAGCAGCGCGCGCAGCGCCTCGCGGAGATCCGGGTTGTTGTGCATCGCCATGGCGACGCCCCGCATCAGCGCCGAGTTCTGCTCGTGCGTGCAGTCGTCCTCCAGCTTGATCACCGCGTGCAGGTCGCCGCGGAGTGAGCCGGTGTCGATGTCGTTCGCCGCGTCGGGCTTGCTGTGGCGGATGGCCCTGACGACCAGTTCGGCCTTGCCGCCCCACTGGCGGTAGAGCGTGGCCTTGCTGGAGCGGGTGCGGGTGGCGATGGCGTCCATGGTGAGGGCGTCGTAGCCGACCTCGCGCAGCAGGTCGAGGACGGCGTCGTACAGCTCCGCCTCGCGTTCGGGCGTGATCCGACTGCGTCGCGCCGTTGCGATCTCAGTCATGCCGGCCCCTCTGCATCTCCGCGTTTCTTCCTACGTCCATGAAGATACCCTGAGCGCCAAGCGAAACGAAACGGTTTCGTACGTGGTCTGGGTCACGTCTGTGAGAAACGTGTAAGAGACAGGGATGGACGAGCCCGGGGTGGACGGGGCCGGGGTGGACCGGGCTGAGGTGGACGGGGCTGGGGTGGTCCCCTAGGGGTCGTCGGCAGCGGCCCTGAGTTGCTGCTCCCCCGTCGCCGGAAAAGCATGGGACCCGTGAGCTACCTGCGCCTCCCCCACCTCAGCGGCGACCTCCTGTGCTTCGTCGCCGAGGACGACCTCTGGCTGGCCCCCCTCGACGGCCCCGGCCGCGCCTGGCGGCTCACGGTGGACCGCACGAAGACCGGCCACCCCCGCTTCTCCCCCGACGGCACCGAGATCGCCTGCACGAACTGGCGCAGCCTCGTCCCCGAGATCCACGTGGTGCCCGTGGACGGCGGCCGGACCCGGCAGCTCACCCACTGGGGCAGCGCCGACACCCGGGTCTGCGGCTGGACCCCCGAGGGCCACATCCTGGCCGTCGCCTCCCACAGCCAGCCGTTCTCCTACTTCACCTGGGCCTACGACGTCCCCACGGACGGCGACCCGGGCGGCCCCCTGCCCTGGGGCCCGGTGAGCGACCTCCAGGTCGCGGACGTCGCCGGCGAGCGCAGGACCCTGCTGCTCACCGGCACACCGCCGCACGAACCGGCCGCCTGGAAGCGGTACCGGGGCGGCGCGACGGGCCGGCTGTGGCTGCACGGCCGCCGGCTCCTGCCGGAGGTGGACGGCCATCTCTCCTCCCCCCTCTTCGTCGGCGACCGCATCGCGTTCCTCTCCGACCACGAGGGCGTCGGCAACCTCTACTCCTGCGCGTACGACGGCTCCGGTCTGCGCCGGCACACCGACCACGACGCCTTCTACGCCCGCAACGCCTCGACCGACGGCACCCGGGTGGTCTACCAGTGCGCCGGCGACCTCTGGCTCGTCGAGGACCTCTCCCCCGGCGCCGTCCCCCGCCGCCTCGACGTACGGCTCGGCGGACCCCGCGCGGGCAGACGGCCGTACCAGATCCCGGCCGCGCAGCACGTCGACGGCGTCTCGGTCGACGAGACGGGGCGAGCTAGCGCCGTAGTAGTACGGGGCAGCCTCTACTGGCTGACCCATCGGGACGGGCCCGCACGGACGATCGCTGATACCCCAGGGGTACGGGTACGGCTTCCGGAGATGCTGGGGTCGGGCGGGCAGATCGCGTACGTCACCGACGCGGAGGGGGAGGACGCGGTCGAGATCGCCTACCTCCCGCGCGCGAGCGGCGAACGGGCGGCGCGGCGGCTGGCGTCGGGGGAAGTGGGGCGGGTGGTGGAGCTGGTGTCCGATCCGGAGGGGGAGCGGCTCGCGATCGCTTCGCATGACGGGCGGGTGCTGTTGTTGGACGTGTCGGGGGCGGGGGGCGAGGTGGGGGCGGGGCCGGGGTCAAGTGCGGGGTCAGAGGCGGGGGTGCTCACCGAGTTGATCCGGTCCGTGAACGGGCCCGTGAGGGATCTCGCGTTCTCGCCCGACGGGGCCTGGCTCGCCTGGTCCCATCCCGGGATCGGCCGCTCCCTGCGGCAGATCAAGCTGGCCCGGATGAAGGACCGGCTGATCGTCGACGTCACCAACGGCCGCTTCGCCGACGAGAATCCGGTCTTCACCAGCGACGGCCGCTACCTCGCGTTCCTGTCCTGGCGCGGCTTCGACCCGGTGTACGACGTCCACACCGGCGACCTCTCCTTCCCCCTGGGGTGTCGCCCCTACCTGGTGCCCCTCTCCTCGGCCACCCCCTCCCCCTTCGCGCTGAACCCCGACGGGCGTCCGGCGGCGGGCGGGCTCGACCCCGTCGAGACCGAGGACGGCGGCGCGGTGACCGTCGAGGTGGAGGGGCTGGAGAGCAGGGTGACCCCGTTCCCCGTACCCGCCTCCAAGTACTCGGCGCTGCACCCCGTCGCCGGCGGCGGCCTGGTGTGGCTGCGCTGGCCGATCTCCGGCGCGCTCGGCGAGACCTTCGCCAACCCGGACGACACCAGCGAGCGGCCCACCCTCGAACACTTCACCATCAGCAAGGCCAAGAAGTCCGAACTCGTCGACCACCTCGACTGGTTCGCCCTCAGCGGCGACGGCACCCGGCTGGTCGTCGTGGACGAGGGCGAGCTGCGGGCCGTCCCCTCCACCGAGCCCGGCGACGGCGACTCGACCGTCTGGATCGACCTGCGCCGCATCCTCCACGAGGTCGACCCCGGCGCGGAGTGGCGGCAGTCCTACGAGGAGGCCGGGCGGCTGATCCGCTCCTATTTCTGGGACCCCGGGATGTGCGGCATCGACTGGGACGCGGTCCTCGCCCAGTACCGCCCGCTGGTCCAACGCGTCGCTTCCCCCGACGAGTTCGCGGATCTGCTGCGCGAGGTGGTCGGCGAACTGGGCACGTCCCACGCGTACGTCGCCTCAGCGCGGCGCAACGAAGGCCCGCCCCACTACCAGCGGCTCCAGGGCCTGCTGGGCGCCGACTTCCTGCGCCGGGACGGGAGTTGGGTACTGGCCCGCATCCTGCCCGGCGACTCCTCCGACTCCAAGGCGCGATCTCCCCTCGCCGGTACGGGAATTCGGGAGGGGGCGGTGCTGACGCAGGTGGACGGGCGGGTGGTGGACCCGGTGACCGGCCCGTTCCCGCTGCTCGCGGGGGCGGGGGGTACGACGGTGGAGCTGACGTTCGTGGAGGGGGAGCGGCCTCCCCGGCGGGTGGCCGTGGTGCCGTTGGTCGACGAGCGCCCCCTGCGCTACCAGGACTGGGTGGCCAAACGGCGGGACGTCGTAAGGGAGTTGAGCGGCGGGCGGTGCGGGTACCTGCACATCCCGGACATGGGCGGCTCCGGGTGGGCCCAGTTCAACCGAGACCTGCGGATGGAGGTGTCCCGGCCCGCCCTGATCGTCGACGTCCGCGGCAACGCGGGGGGCCACATCAGCGAGTTGGTCGTCGAGAAGCTCTCCCGCACGATCCTCGGCTGGGACCTCACGCGCAACGCCCAGCCCGTGTCGTACGCCTCGAACGCCCCCCGCGGACCGGTGGTCGCCCTCGCCGACGAAGCAACCTCCTCCGACGGCGACATGATCACCGCCGCCTTCAAACTCCTCAAGATCGGCCCGGTGGTGGGACAGCGGACCTGGGGCGGAGTGGTGGGCATGACCGGCCGCCACGAACTCGGCGACGGCACGGTCATCACCGTCCCCATGAACGCGGCCTGGTTCGACGCGTACGGCTGGTCCGTCGAGAACCGGGGCGTCGACCCGGACATGGAGGCCCTGCGGACCCCCCTGGACTGGGCCGAGGGACGGCACGCCCAGTTGGACGACGCGGTGAGCCTGGCGCTGGAACTCCTGGAGCGGGGGGTGGTGGCGAGCCCGCCGGACCACCGGGGGGTACCGGACCGGTCCCGGCCGAAACTGCCGCCTCGGGAGGGGTAGGGGACGGGAGGGGGACGGGACGGGACGGGAGTACCCGTAGTACCTGCGACCTCCTCCACCCCCTACCTCCCGTGCGCCAGCACCCTCTCCAGGGTCCGGCGGCCCGCCCTCCCCCACGTCGGCTGGCCCCCGGGCAGGCCCTTCTCCCACGCCAGGCCGATGTGGAGGAGCCCGAACGCCGAGAGCACGGCCCAGCCCTGGGCCCGGTGGACGATCGCCTCGTCGGTGACGCCGTAGGCGTCGAGGAAGGCGTCCGCCGCGCCCTCCGGCAGCAGCTTCCACGCGGCGGCGAGGTCGGCGGCCGGATCGCCCGCGCCCATGTCGCCGAAGTCGATGATCCCGGAGAGCGCGCCGTCCGTGACGACGGCGTTGGCGGGGTGGAGATCGACGTGCACCCAGACCGGCGGCCCGTCCCAACTCGGGGCGGAGACCGCCCTCTTCCACACGTCCCGCAGCCTGGGCGCGTCGACGAGGTCCCCCAGACTCCTGAGGCCCCCCTCGAACGACTCGGTGAGCGGGGCGAGTTCACCGCAGCGGCTGGGGTTCAGGGGCGCGTCCTGCGGCGCGGGCCGGTGCAGGGCGCGGAGGAAGCCGGCGAGGACTTCGGCCGAACGGGACACCTCGGTCATCTCAGTGCCGTCCGCCGGCTCCCCCGGCACCCACTTCACGACCGTCCACGGCCGGGGGAACCGCTCGCTCGGCTCGCTGAACCGCAGCGGCGTCGGCACGGGCAGCGGCAGCCGCTCGGCGAGTCCGGGCAGCCAGCGGAACTCCTGGGCGAGGAGCCCGGGAGCGCGCTCCGTCATCGGCAGCCGTACCGCCAACTCCTCCCCCACCCGCCAGAGTTGGTTGTCCCAGCCGGAGGAGACCGGACGGACGTGGAGATCCGCGAGGTCGGGCTGCCGGTCGCGGAGGAGTTCACGGACGAAGGGCGCGTCGATGTCGGTGCGCTGCACGGGCTGCTCCGATGGTCGGGTTTTCGTGCAGCGTACGTGGCACCCGTAATACCCCTAGTACTTCAGGACGCCGTACTTCAGGACGCCGTACTTCAGGCGCCCCGCTTGGCCTTGGCCCCCTCGGCTCTCCGGCTCCTCGCCTCCTCGTCGGCGGAACCCCCCGCCCCGACCAACCCCACCCGCATCCCGGACACCTTGGGAGCCACCCGCCGCATCTCCCGCACGCCGACCGACCCGATCACTCCGGGGAGGTACCCGCGTACCCCCTGCATCCCGCGCAGCCACCACTGGCCGTACACATGGCTGGAGCGGCGTTCGATGCCGTCGGCTATCCGCTCGACGGCGGGACCGAGGGGGTACGTCTTGTTGGCAGGCCAGGGCAGCCGTCCGCGGAGTTCGCGCATGACGTCGTCCTGGTCGGCGCCGCGCACCATGTCGGTGTCGGTCCAGGAGAGGTAGCCGACGCCGACCCGGACCCCCCGGTAGCCGACCTCGGCGCGCAGGCTGTGCGCGTACGCCTCGACGCCGGACTTGGAGGCGCAGTAGGCGCTCATCATCGGCGCCGGGGTGAGCGCGGCGAGGGAGGCGATCTGGAGGAGGTAGCCGCGGCTCTCGATGAGGACGGGCAGGAACGCGCGGGCCGTGACGGCGGAGCCGATGAGGTTGACCTCGATGACGCGCCGCCACACGTCGGGGTCGGAGTCGAGGAAGGTGCCCCCGGTGGCGACCCCGGCGTTGGCGACGACGATGTCGACCTTCCCGAACCGCTCCTTCACCTCGGCGGCGACCTGGTTCATGGCGTCCTGGTCGGTGACGTCGGCGTACCAGTGGCCGCTCTCGCCGTGCAGCCGCTCGGAGACCTCCTTGAGCGCCTCGGGTTCGAGTCCGACGAGGGCGACGGTCGCGCCGCGCGCGGAGAGTTTCCGGGCGAGCAGCTCGCCGACGCCGCGCGCCGCCCCGGTGATGACGGCGACCTGCCCGTCGAGGCTCACCTTGCTCATGCGCCCTCCTTCAACTGCGTGTAGGTGGTGGTCAGTTCGCGTATTCGCCCGGTCACGGTGTCCGGTGCCTCGACGGGCGTCATGTGGCCGATCCCGTAAAGCTCCGTGAGACCTAGGCAGTTGGGCAGGGCGGCGGCGAGCGCGCGGGCGTGGACGGGCGGGGTGAGCCGGTCGGCGCTGCCGGCGATGACAGCCGTGGGCACGGTCAACTGCCGTACGCCGTCGTCGAGATCGAGTCCTTCGAGGACCCGCGACCAGGCGTGGCGCACCTTGCGGGGGCAGGCGTGCACGATCCGCGCGCACCTCTCGACCGCCTCGGGCGCCGAACCGAGGCCCATGGTCGCGTACTTGAGGACGCGCTTGCCGACGGGCGTGACCGGTCCGAGCGGGGCCTTGGAGCCGAGGATCTTCCCGGTGAGCCAGGTCCGTGCCCGGCCCGCCTTGAGGGGGACGACCGTCGACTCGGCGACGAGGCGTGAACTGCCCGTGCTGCACAGGAGAGTTGCCGCGACGTGCTCGCGGAACGCGGACCGGGTCGCGGCGGCCATGACCGTCATGCCGCCCATCGAGTGACCGGCGACGACCGCCTTCTCGCCGGGTGCGAGGGTGGCGAGCAGTACCGCTTCGAGGTCGTCGGCCAGGGCCGTCGTGCTGGACTCCGGGCTCGCGGGAGTCCTGCCGTGGCCGCGGAGGTCGTAGGCGATGACGCGGTGGTCGCGGGCGAGGTCCTCGATCTGGGCCGCCCAGAAGAGGGTCGAGCAGGTCCATCCGTGGACGAGGACGACGGCGGGGGCAGTCTCGGGGCCGTGGATCTCGACGTGGAGGGGTGAGCCGTCCCGGGAGGTGGCGGTGAGGGTCTTCACGCGGTCACCTCGACGGTGTCGTAACTGCCCGAGTCCTTGCCGGAGTTGGGTGGCTCGCTCGGGGCGGGCGCCTTGAGCACCTCGTACTCCGCGAGGTCGACGCGGCGGGTGGCGCGGCGGAACTCGGCGGTGGTGCCGGGCCAGACGGTCGTGTTGCGGCCCTGCGCGTCGAGGTACCAGCTGACGCAGCCGCCGGTGTTCCAGACGGTCCGCTCCATCCGGTCCTGCACGCGCCGGTTCCAGCGGTGCACGGCGCTGGGGCGGGCGTCGAGCGCCGACTTCCCGCCCAGGACTTCGAGTTGGCGGAGGTAGTCGGCCATGTAGTTGAGCTGGGACTCGATCATGAGGATCATCGAGGAGTTGCCGAGGCCGGTGTTGGGTCCGATGACCGTCATCCAGTTGGGGAACCCGGCGACCGACGCCCCGCGCAGCGCCTCCATGCCGTTCTCACCCCAACTCTCCCCGAGCGTACGGCCGTCGGCGCCGATCACGCGGTCGGCGATCGGCATGTCGGTGACGTGGAACCCGGTGCTGAAGACGATCGCGTCGACCTCCGCCGTACTGCCGTCGGCGGCGACCAGCGTGGAGCCGCGGACCTCGGCGAGGCCGCTCGCGACGACGTCCACGTTGGGCTGGGCGAGCGCCGGGTAGTAGGCGCTGGAGAGCAGGATGCGCTTGCAGCCGATGCGGTAGTCCGGCGTCAACTTGGCCCGCAGGGCGGGGTCCTTGATGGACCGGGCGATGTTCCGCTTGGCCAACTGCTCGACGAACCCGAGTTCGTTGGGGTGCTTGGTGAACGCCTGGACCTGCAACTCCCTGATGCCCCACAGCAATCCGCGCCGGGCCTGCGTCGTGAACGGCAGCTTGCGGTGCAGGGCGCGTTCGGCGCCGGTGATCGCCCGGTCCACGCGTGGCATGACCCAGGCCGGGGTCCGCTGGAACAACGCCAGTTCGGAGACCAGGGGTTGGATCGCCGGCACGATCTGGATCGCCGAGGCGCCGGTGCCGATCACGGCGACGCGCTTGCCGCGCAGGTCGTAGTCGTGGTTCCAGCGCGCGGAGTGGAAGACCTCGCCGGGGAACGTCTCCAGGCCGGGGACGTCCGGCAGTTTCGGGTCGGAGAGCGGGCCGGTCGCCGAGACGACGACGTCGGCGGAGAGTTCGCCGGAGGCCGTCTCGATGTCCCAGCACAGCCGCTGCGCGTCCCACTCCATCCGCTTCACCTCGGAGCCGAACCGCAGATGGGGCCGGATGCCGAAGACGTCCGCGACGCGCTCCAGGTAGGCGCGGATGTGGCCCTGCCCCGAGAAGGTGCGCGGCCAGTCGGGGTTCGGCGCGAAGGAGAAGGAGTACAGGTGCGACGGCACATCGCAGGCGCACCCCGGATAGGTGTTGTCCCGCCAGGCGCCGCCCACGCTGTCCGCGCGCTCCAGGACCACGAAGTCGGTGATCCCTTCGCGCCGCAACCGTACGGCGGCCCCGAGCCCGCCGAACCCGGACCCGACCACCGCCACCCGCACATGCTCGCGTCCGGCCATGGGGACGCCCTCCTTCGCGCGACCGCGCCAGTAATCACTGGCACAGTCGGACTGTAGAGCAGCCCCTTACCGATGGGTAGGGGTCGGACGAGGGAAAGTTACCGTCGGTACGACATAAGGTCGGGGCGTGGTGGACCGTCAGGACGAGAACTCGGCGCAGCGTGAGTACCGCATGGAGGAGCTGGCCGCACTGGCCGGGATCACCGTGCGGACCCTGCGTTTCTACCGCGAGCGCAAACTCCTCGCCCCGCCGCGCCGCGAGGGCCGTATCGCCTGGTACGACGGCCACCACCTGGCGCGGCTGCGCACCATCGCGGCGCTCCTCGAACGCGGCCACACCCTCAACGGCATCGCCGAGCTCGCCGAGGCCCTCGACCACGGCCGTGACGTCGCCGATCTGCTGGGCGTCGCCCCCACCGAGGAGGAACCGGTCCGCCTCACCCCCGAGGAACTCGCCGCCCGCTTCGAGGGCCAGGCCACCCCGGAGAACCTCGCCGCCGCCCTCTCCCTGGGCTACCTCGGCACCGACGGCGACGAGATCGTCCACATCAGCCGCCGCCTCCTCGACGTCTCCTCCACCCTCGTCCGCGAGGGCATCCCCCTCGCGGACATCCTCGCCGCCGCCCACCAGGTCCGCGCCCACACCGACGCCCTCGCCGACCTCTTCACCACCACCCTCCTCCACCACCTCCCCGCCACCCACCTCCCCCGCCTCCGCCCCCTGGCCAAAGCCATCGTCGAAGCAGAACTCTCCCTCTCCCTGGACCGCCGCATGAACAACCCCCACTGACCCGCACATACACAGGTCAACGTCCGAACCCGGCATGCGCCGTCCGGCGAGCAGCAGCCCGCCGGACACGAGGCGCCGTTCAGCGAGCGCCGCACGCAGGTCGGCATCCAAGACCGGCGGTCGCCGTCCGGCGGGCAGCGGTCGCCGTCCGGCGGGCAGCGGGCAGCGGGCAGCGGGCAGCGGGCAGCGGGCAGCGGGCAGCGGGCAGCGGGCAGCGGGCAGCGGGCAGCGGGCAGCGGGCAGC
>NZ_JBEXLS010000042.1:0-58247 GCF_040610055.1 Streptomyces sp. NPDC004539
GGGGTCCAGGAGTGGGCTTTGGCTTCGTCCATGAAGCGTTCGATGGCGCCGGGCCAGGCTTCGACGTCGCCGATGGGGTCGCCGCTGGCGAGCATGACGCCGGACACGACCCGGTAGGTCACCGCCGCCTTGCCGCTGGGGGAGAACACGACGGCTTTGTCGCGGCGTAGTGCGAAGTGGCCGAGGGAGTCACGGCGGCCGTGCTTGTCGAGGAGGGCGCGGAGCTGGAGTTCGTCGTTCTCGGTGAGCTGGGCGGCGGGGTGCTCGGGGCGGAAGGCCAGATAGATCGTCGTCAGCGCGGTGACCCAGCCCAGGGCGCCCAGCGAGAACGCGACCGTCCAGGAGGTGTTCCCCGCGTAGTCCACGGGCCCCTCGAAGCCGAACAGGCCGTACACCACGTGCGTCAGCCGGTCGGCCACGCTCGGGTCGCCGAGCATCCGCTCGGAGTGGACGCTGACGATGACCATGCCGAGAGCGAGGGAGCCCGCGCTCATGAGGATGAAGTTGGCCAGCGCCCGCCAGCGGCTGCGCGGATCGGGCAGCGCGTCGAACTGGTCGCGGTAGACGATCAGGGCCACCAGGAGCGCGACCGAGATGATCACGCCCACCGGGGAGTGCCGGTACGTGAACTGCGCGACCGCGCCCGCCGGGAGCAGCGCCACCGCCGCCCGCCACGCGCGCCGCTTGCCGCGCTTCAGGCCGTGCGCGAGCAGCAGGAGCAGAATGCCCGCGCTGAGCGAGAGCGCCGCCGCGAACGGCCCGAAGGAGCCCGGCAGCACCTCGGCGATGGTGTGCATCCGGCTGTGGCGGAACCGCGGGAACACGCCCGCGATGACGTCCAGCAGTCCTACGAGGGCACAGGCCCGGCCGACGAGGACCGGAACCGACTCCGGACGCGGACCTCGAAGAACGCGCCGCACGCGACTTGATCGGATCGGAACCCCGCCCGACATTTCCCCATCTTCCTTGACAGACATCGCATCCCGTAGTTCCGCGAGTGACCTTGATCCCGGGGCCAGAACGGCCGTACCGGCGACATTGCGTCCTCTATGACGGTGTCCAGGGGAGAGAGGTTCACTCAACTCCTCAAAGCGGCTCCAAAGGTCAGGGAAAGACCGGGACAAGCCCTCGCGAAGGAAGTGCGGGCAGGCACGGGAGCCCGGAAGGAAAGCGCAGGCAGGGAAAGCCTTATGGGTCTCACGAGCAACAAGGTGCTGGTGCTGGCGATCGTGTGCGCCGCACTGCTGTTCATCGGCACGGTCTGGCTGTGGCCACGGCTGGCGCGGCGCGGTGTCGCGGTGGTCGCCGGACGTGTCGGCCTGCTGCTCGCCACGCAGGTGGCGCTCTTCGCGGCGGTCGGCCTCGCGGCCAACCAGGCGTTCGGCTTCTACGCCAGCTGGGCCGACCTCTTCGGCAAGGAGAACGGCCAGGGCGTGGTCGTCGACCACGCCGCCGGCGGTGGCCCGGCGGGCCCCCTGAAGGTCCTCGACGACCAGCGCGTGGAGGGCCCCGCCGGGGGGCCGCAGATACGCGGGCAGATCCAGAAGATCGCGGTGGCCGGCCGTACGACGGACATCGCGTCCCCGGCGTACGTGTACCTGCCGCCGGAGTACTTCCAGCCGCAGTACCGCACGCGCGCGTTCCCGGCGGCTATCGTCCTGACGGGGTATCCGGGGACGGCGCAGGCGCTGGTCGACAAGCTGCACTTCCCGCGTACCGCGCGGGACCTCGCGAGGGACGGGAAGATGCAGCCGATGATCCTGGTGATGCTGCGTCCGACGGTGGCGCCGCCCCGGGACACGGAGTGCGTCGACGTGCCGCGCGGGCCGCAGACGGAGTCGTTCTTCGCGCGGGACCTGCCCGACGCGGTCGCCTCGCACTACCGGGTGGCGAAGAAATGGGGCGTCATCGGGGACTCCACGGGCGGGTACTGCGCCCTGAAGCTCGCCATGCACCACCCCGGGGTGTTCGCCGCGGGCGCGGGGCTCTCTCCGTACTACAAGGCGCCGATCGACGCGACGACGGGCGACCTGTTCCAGGGGAACGCGACGCTGAAGAACGAGGCGGACCTGAAGTGGTTCCTCAAACACCGTCCCGCGCCGGACACTTCACTGCTCGTCACGAGCAGCAGGGAGGGCGAGAACAACTACAAGGCCACCCTGAAGTTCATCGATATGGTGAAGGCGACGAACCGGACGCGCATCTCGTCGATCATCCTCGACAGCGGCGGACACAACTTCAACACATGGAAGCGCGAGATTCCGGCCACCCTTCAGTGGGTGAGCGAGCGGCTCGCGCAGCAGTGAGCGTCCCGCGCGGGGTGACGGCAGGCCCGCGCGCAGCGGCCGGAGAAGCCCCGGTGGCGCACTCCGGCCAGAAATGATCTTGGTTTTCGCCCGCTGTGGTTCCCGGTTCGGCCGGAATTCAATTCCGGGGCCGTGCGAAGGTTTCGGGATGGCTGTGTTTTTACGGGGCGGGGCGCCAACGCTCCCCTACGCGCGGTAAGTTTCTGGCCATGCCACGTGGACGTCACCGCCATTCACCGCCTTTGCACAGGCTGCTGCCCCCGTCGGCGATCGCAGGCGTCTCCCTCGTCTGCGCCTTCGGCCCCTGGGTGTTCTCCGATACGGGCGTGCTCCGGGTGATCGCCGCGTTCGCCGCCGCGATCGCGGTCGTCGGCGCGGCCGTCCTGCGCCGCTGGGACTCCCAGGCCGGCAAGACCGTCGCCGATCTGTCCCGCGCGCGCGTGAGCGACGAGTGGCGGTACGAGGAGCGGGTCGCCGAGCTGGAGAGCGACCTGGAAGAGTCCCGCGAGCTGCGCGGCAAGCTGGAGCAGCGGCTGCGCGCGAAGCGCACCGAGCTGGCGGGCCTGCGCAACGAACACGCCGCCCTGCTGCGGCGGTACGCGACCGCGGAGACGGAGCGGGCCAGCGCGCTGGAGGGGCGTCGGCGGCTGGAGCTGGAGAGTTCGGCGGCTGCGGGGGCGGAGGAGCCGGAGGAGTCGGCGGACGGGGCCGTGGAGGCTGCCGAGGCGGCTGCCGTCGGGACCACTGCCGCCGAGGCTGCCGTGCCGGGGCTGTTCTCGCCCGAGGGCACCAAGCTGTTCCTGCGGGCGGCTGAGGCGATGAGCCGCTTCGAGACGCGGGAGGGTGTCACCGCGGGGGCTGTGAAGGGGAGTTCGGCGGGCGCGGGTGAGGTGTCCGGGGAGACCTCGGATGGGGATGCGTCGGACGAGGACGTGTCGGCCGAGGAGGGTGCCGGGGCGAAGGGTGACGCTTCGTCGGACGGTGACACTCCGTCGGGTGACGGTGCTCCGTCGGGTGGTGACTCGCCCAAGGGCGGTGGGGTCAAGGCGGACGCGGCCGAGGGGGGTGCTCCTGAGGGCGGTGCTCCGAAGGGCGGTTCCCTGAAGGGGGATTCCTCGAAGCGGGGCTCTGTCGAGGGCGGTTCCGCCAAGGGTGCTTCTGTCGAGGGCGGTTCCGTCGAGGGCGGCGAGCCCGTGGCGGAGGACGAGTCCGAGGGGAAGTCCAGGGCGGCCGACGCGCAGGGGCACGCGGTCGCCGAGATCTCCCGGAGCGGCGACGCCCCCCAGGAGCGCGGTGTCCTCCAGGGCACCTCCTCCGCGCTGGACGCGCTCGCGCGCGAACGCGGCCTCGCCGGTCACGCCGGTCACGGCGCCGCCGAGGAGGCCCAGCAGCCCGCGCACGCGCTTGAGCCCGCGCACGCGACGGGGATTCCGCAGCAGACGTCCCCCTCCGGCACGATCGTCCCGCGTCCCGCCGCTCCCGTGCAGCGCCCGGCCGGCCACTTCGCCGTGCCGACCGCCGTCGCCGTCGTACCGGCCTCCCAGCCCGTACGCCGCCCCGCGGTCGAGGGCGGCTTCGACTTCTTCGGCACGAAGCAGGACGCCGACCTGGAGGCCGTCCAGAACGAGGACCTCGCCGACGTCGTCGGCCAGGAGGCCCTCGCGCTCCACAAGGCCGAGTCCGAGGCCGAGTTCAAGCCCGCCGACGACACCTCCCGCGGCATCGCCCAGGCCGTCGACCTGACAGCCCACGACGAGACCGAACAACTCGACCTCCAGAGCCTGCGCAGCGCCGCCTACTGAGGGTTCCCCCGAGGGCCGTACGACCGCACCACGACGGTTCGTACGGCCCTCGCGGCATGTCCGGACGGGCGAGCCGTCAGCACCTCACGCCATCCACCGGTCCGGAGGTGCGTCGAGGCGGCCGGTGCGGGAGCGGTCGGCCTGGTCGTGGAGGAGGGCGGTGGCCTCGTCGGCGGCTCTCAGACGGGCGGAGACGGTCTTGTCGGCCCCGGTGTCCACGTGGACGCTGGCGAGGCCGCAGAGGCGGCTCCAGGGGCCTTGGGTGAGGCGTACGCTCTGGACCTTCGCGTGGGGGACGAGGGCGAGGTGGCGGCGGAGGATGCCGTGGCGGGAGGCGAAGACGGTGTCGGTGACGGCGATGCCGTAGCCGCGCCACCAGCCCGGCGCGATCCGCCCGGCCCGCCTCGGAGGGCGGGACAGGACCGTCGGGACCGTCACTCCGGGCAGCACGCGCGCGATGACCGCCTCGGCCGCCGCCCGCGGAGCGACCGGCACGAGGACCGAGTTCCGGGAACCGGCGACGTCCAGCTCGACCCGTACCCAGCCGAGCCGCCGCCACAGCAGCGGCTCCACGATCCGCACGGTCTGCACGCGCCCCGGCGGCACCGTCTCGTGCGAGCGGTCCAGCAGCCCGTGGTCGAGCCGCAGCCCGTCGGGCGACTCGCCGACCGTCCAGTCGTACTCCGCGACGAACCGCCCCACCGTCCCCGCGCCCGCCGCCCCCAGCAGCGGCAGACCGGCGACCAGGGCGGTCCACCAGTTCGTCGCCGTCCACAGCAGCGGCACCACGACCGCCGCCCCGAGCAGCGCCACCCACGTACCGCCGGACAGCAGGCGCGCGAGCGCGAGGCTGCGCGGCGGCACCCGCAGCAGCTCGCGCGTGGGTGCCTCCCCCACCTGCTGCGCGGTCTCGGGCGCGAACCCGGCCGCCCGCGCGAGGAGTTCGGCCCGCAGCGCCCGCGCCTCCCGCTCGCCCAGGAACGCCAGCTCGTCCTTGTCGTCGGTCCCTATGACGTCCAGCCGCAGCTTCGCGACACCCGCCACGCGCGCGAGGAGCGGCTGCGACACGTCGATCGCCTGCACCCGCTCCAGCCGGATGTGCGCGGTACGCCGGAACAGCAGGCCCGTACGGATGCGCAGTTCCGTGTCCGTCACCGCGAAGTGCGTGAACCACCAGCTCAGGAAGCCGTACAGGGCGGACGCCGGGACGACCACGGCGATCGCGATCAGCAGGGTCGTCGCCGTCAGCCGCGTCAGCTGCTCCTGAGCCTGGTTCGGGTCGTGCACCGCCCACCCCGCGAGCACCGCCACCGGCGCCCACGCGCGCCGGAACGGCGTCACGGGATGCAACCGGTGCTCGACGACCGCCGGCCCCTCCCCGGACGGCTTCTCCAGGCGTACGGCGTCCCCCGCGCCCGGCGTCGTCACAGGCCCGCCGATCGGGCCTCGCCCAGCTCGGTGAGCCGGTCGCGCAGCCGCTCCGCCTCCGCCGGGTCGAGCCCCGGGATCGTCGCGTCGGTCGCGGCGGCGGCCGTGTGCAGCTGCACGCTGGCCAGCCCGAAGTACCGCTCGACGGGCCCCGAGGTGACCTCCACGAGCTGCATCCGCCCGTACGGCACGACGGTCTCCTCACGCCACAGCACACCCCGGCTGATCAGCAGGTCGTCCGCGCGCTCGGCGTACCGCCAGGACCGCCAGTTGCGCCCCAGCAGCACCCAGCCCCACGCGACGGCACCCAGCGGCACCGCTGCGAGAACGGCCCACCGGGGGCCGGCGAACAGCCCCAGGCACACCCCCAGGGCGACCGCCACGAGCCCCAGCCACACCACCAGCAACAGCCGCCGCATCCGCAGCAGTCCCGGCGGAAGCCCGGTCCACACCGGCTCCGCCGCCACGCTCTCCGCGTCCCGCGGGCTCCCCGTCTCCATACGGCCAGCGTACGTAGGGGAGACTGGAACCATGACTCCTACGACGGAGACCACGGTCGGGATCGGCGGGGCGGCGGAGAGCACCGACATGGTGCTGAACATCGGCCCGCAGCACCCTTCGACGCACGGCGTGCTGCGCCTGCGGCTGGTGCTGGACGGCGAACGGATCGTCCACGCGGAGCCCGTCATCGGGTACATGCACCGGGGCGCCGAGAAGCTCTTCGAGGCCCGTGACTACCGCCAGATCGTCATGCTGGCCAACCGTCACGACTGGCTGTCGGCGTTCTCCAACGAGCTGGGTGTCGTCCTCGCCGTGGAGCGCATGCTCGGCATGGAGGTCCCCGCGCGCGCGGTGTGGACGCGCACGCTCCTCGCGGAGCTGAACCGGGTCCTCAACCACCTGATGTTCCTTGGCTCGTATCCGCTGGAACTCGGCGGGATCACGCCGGTGTTCTACGCGTTCCGGGAGCGCGAGATCCTCCAGAACGTGATGGAGGAGGTCTCCGGCGGGCGCATGCACTACATGTTCAACCGGGTCGGCGGCCTCAAGGAGGACCTCCCGGCCGGCTGGACCTCCCGCGCGCGTGCGGCGGTCGCCGCGGTGCGCTCCCGGACGGACGTCTTCGACGACCTGGTCCTCGGCAACGAGATCTTCCGGGGCCGCACCCGGGGGGTCGGCGTCCTGTCGGCCGACGCCGTCCACGCGTACGGCGTCAGCGGGCCCATCGCGCGCGCGTCGGGCGTCGACTTCGACCTGCGCCGCGACGAGCCGTATCTCGCGTACGGCGAGCTCCAGGACGTCCTCAGGGTCGTCACCCGGCAGGAGGGCGACTGCCTCGCCCGCTTCGAGTCCCTCCTCGCGCAGACGCACAACGCCCTCGACCTCGCCGACGCCTGCCTCGACCGTATCGCCGACCTCCCGCCGGGACCGATCAACCAGCGTCTCCCGAAGGTCCTCAAGGCCCCCGAGGGGCACACGTACGCGTGGACCGAGAACCCCCTCGGCATCAACGGCTACTACCTCGTCAGCAAGGGCGAGAAGACCCCGTACCGGCTCAAGCTGCGCTCCGCGTCGTACAACAACATCCAGGCGCTGGCCGAACTGCTGCCGGGGACGCTGGTCGCGGACATGGTGGCGATCCTGGGGTCGATGTTCTTCGTGGTCGGGGACATCGACAAGTAGGTGGGTGGGAAATCCGGACCGACCCTCCCTAGAGGGCGAGTGGGTCCGGAATCCCAACTGACTGCACGAGCCAACCGAAGTCACCCAGCCCGCCCGGCGCGGTGAGTTCGGCGGCCTCCCCGACGGCCGCCAGCGCGCGCACGTACGCGTGAGGGTCGGACGACGCCAGCGCGAGGGGCGGCCGTACGCCGGTGACGCCCAGGGCGCGCAGCGCGGCGCGCTGGGTGCGCAGCGCCGCCGGGACGGATGCGGCGCCCGCGCACGCGTCCAGCGCCACATGCGCCGTGATGTCGCACGACCCGTCCGGCACCGGCACCACCTCGCGCCCCGCGCGGAACCCGGTGAGCGTCCCGAAGAGGGGCCGGGAGTCCCTCGTGTGCGCGTAGTCGACCGCCACGGCGAGCCCCCGGTCGACGCGGGAGACGGCCGACGCCCAGGCGCGGTCCCGGGGAAGGCCGATCTCCGCGCGCAGGCCCTCCTCGGCGTCCAGGGGCCACCAGCGCGCCAGCCACTCGGCGTCCTCGCCGGAAACCGGCGCCCCGAGGCGTTCGGTGCCGTCGGGGCCGACGAGGACCGTCCGGGGGACCCCGTCGGCGTCCGTCTCGACGACGTCCAGGGGCACGTTGTCCAGCCACTCGTTGGCGAACAGCAGCCCGGTGACGCCGCGCGGCGTCTCGGCGGTCCAGGTGATCCGCTCGTCCGCCCCGGCGGGCCACCCGGCGATCTCGACGGCCCACGCGCGCGTGCGCGCCGCGACGTCGTCCGGCAGAGCGGCCAGCACTCCGGTCACGAGTTCGCCCCGGCCGGCGCCGACGTCCACGAAGTCCAGCGTCCCGGGCCGGCCGAGCGCCTCGTCGACCCGGATCAGCAGCGCGGCCACGGAGCGGGCGTAGAGCGCCGAGGCGTGCACGGAGGTCCGGAAGTGACCGGCGGGGCCCTCGGGGCGCCGGTAGAAGCCCTCAGGGCCGTACAGGGCCCGCTCGGCGGCCGTCCGCCACCCGTGCCACGAGGCCGTCTCCACGCCGCTCACCTCCCCGGCCGTCCGCCCAGACTATGCGCACAGCTGATCACTCCCTCCACCTTGCGGAGTACACGCACCCGATACGGATCGGCCCTCCGGTTGACCCACAGGGGCATCACGCATCCCTACGCTGGGTTACGTGCAGCGCCTCTACGACTTCTTCCGCAGGCACCCGACCGGGGTGGACGGCTTCTGGGCCGTGGTCCTCTTCGGGTTCGCCTTCGCCACGGAGACGGCTCACCACGAGGCCGGGCGGACCGACTCCCCGGCGGTGGTGCTGCCGACGGTCGCCGCGCTGTGCGTGGTGATGACGCTGCGCAGGCGGCTCCCGGAGGCCATGCTGGTGCTCTCGGTGGTCGCGGGCTGCGCGCAGCTCGTGCTGGGCGTCGGGATCAACGCGGCGAACTTCGCGATGCTGATGATCGTCTACACGGTCGCCGCGGTCGGCGCCCGCTGGGCGTCCCGGGTGGCGCTCGGCGTGGGCGTGTGCGCGGCGACGGCGGCGCAACTGCGCTGGCCGGGCGACGCGAGCGGCGGCGGCAACGTCGTCACCGTCGTCTTCCTGACCGTCCCGTTCGTCCTCGCCTGGGTCCTCGGCGACTCGATGCGCACCCGGCGCGCGTACCTCGCGCAGCTGGAGGAGCGCGCGGCCCGGCTGGAGCGCGAGCGCGAGGCACAGGCGAAGGTCGCGGTCGCCGCCGAACGCGCGCGCATCGCGCGCGAGCTGCACGACGTGGTGGCGCACAACGTGTCCGTGATGGTCGTCCAGGCGGACGGCGCCGCGTACGTCCTCGACGCCGCCCCCGACCAGGCGAAGAAGGCGCTGGAGACGATCTCCTCGACCGGCCGGCAGGCGCTCGCGGAGATGCGCCGCCTGCTGGGCGTCCTGCGCACCGGGGAGCACCGGGAGAGCGGCGAGTATGTCCCGCAGCCCGACGTCGAGCAGATCGAGGACCTGGTCCAGCAGTGCCGGGGCTCCGGCCTCCCCGTCGACTTCAAGGTCGAGGGGACCGCCCGCCCGCTGCCCAGCGGCGTCGAGCTGACGGCCTACCGGATCGTCCAGGAGGCGCTCACCAACACCCGCAAGCACGGCGGGCCCGACGCGGGCGCCAGCGTCCGGCTCGTCTACTTCGACGACGGCCTCGGGCTGCTCGTCGAGGACGA
The DNA here is from genome assembly GCF_040610055.1 of Streptomyces sp. NPDC004539. Classification (NCBI taxonomy): domain Bacteria; kingdom Bacillati; phylum Actinomycetota; class Actinomycetes; order Kitasatosporales; family Streptomycetaceae; genus Streptomyces; species Streptomyces sp. NPDC004539. The sequence continues at coordinate 9,405 of NZ_JBEXLS010000042.1, forward strand.
CGGCAAGGGCGCCCCCCACGAGCTGTACGAGGAGGGCGGCGCCGACGGACAGGGCCACGGCCTGATCGGCATGCGCGAGCGCGTCGGTATGGTCGGCGGGACCCTGGACGCCGGTCCGCGGCCCGGGGGAGGCTTCCGCATCAGCGTGCTGCTCCCGCTCAAACCGGCGCACTGACTTCCCCGTACGCAGCCCGCTGACACCTGTCACGAACACCCGAACGCATGGAAACGGAAGAGGCCCGATGACGATCCGCGTGATGCTCGTCGACGACCAGGTGCTGCTGCGCACCGGGTTCCGGATGGTGCTCGCCGCCCAGCCGGACATGGAGGTCGTCGCGGAGGCGGGCGACGGGGTCGAGGCGCTCCAGATGGTGCGGTCCACGGACGTCGACGTCGTCCTCATGGACGTCCGCATGCCGAAGCTGGACGGCGTGGAGGCCACCCGGCGGATCTGCGAGGAGCCGGACCCGCCGAAGGTGCTCATCCTGACGACGTTCGACCTGGACGAGTACGCGTTCTCGGGGCTGAAGGCGGGCGCCTCCGGGTTCATGCTGAAGGACGTGCCCCCGGGGGAGCTGCTCGCCGCGATCCGCTCCGTGCACAGCGGGGACGCCGTCGTCGCCCCCTCCACCACCCGCCGGCTCCTGGACCGCTTCGCCCCGATGCTCCCGAGCAGCGGGCGGGCCCCGGAGCACAAGGAGCTGGAGCGGCTCACCGAGCGGGAGCGCGAGGTCATGATCCTCGTCGCCCAGGGGCTGTCGAACGGCGAGATCGCGGCCCGGCTGGTGCTCTCCGAGGCGACAGTGAAGACCCACGTCGGGCGCATCCTGACCAAGCTGGGGCTGCGCGACCGGGTGCAGGTCGTCGTCCTGGCGTACGAGACGGGGCTCGTCCGCGCGGGCGGCGGGCACGCCTGAGAGGGCGCCCGGTGGCGGTCTGCGGCTGCCGGCGGCTATCTGAGGATGCCCTCCAGGAAGTCGCTGCCCAGGCGGGCCACCAGGGCGAGGTCCAGTTGGTGCAGGACGTAGCGCCCGCGCCGGCGGGTCGTGATGAGGCCGGCCTTCTTGAGGGCCGCCAGATGCCGGGAGATCTCCGGGGCGGACATGTTGTGGATGCGGGCCAGCTCGGTCGTCGTGTAGGCGCTGCGGGCGAGGTTGCGGCACAGCTGCATGCGGACCGGGTGGGACAGGGCGTTCATCCGGAGGGTGAGCTGCTCGACCGAGGGGGCCGACACGGGCGCCGGGGAGTGCGCCGGGTAGTGCAGCAGGGGGCGCCAGCCCTCGCGGTGCAGGACGTTCAGATGCGGGCGGCCCAGGGCGGTCGGGATCAGCAGCAGACCGGCGTCCCGCGCGGTCGTACGGCTCTCGACGAGCTTGTCGACGACGAGCCTGCCGTCCGCCTCGTCGAGCCGCACCGCCGGGGAGACCGCCGCGAACGCCTCCGCGGGCCCGCGCCGGTGCAGGATCTGCGTCTTGTGCCGGGCGTCCGCCGCGAGCTGGTGGCTCAGCCGGGACCAGGTCTCCGCGAAGAACGCCTCGTCGCAGTCCTCCAGGAAACGCCGCAGCCACGCGCGCACGCCCGGCGGGTCGTCGAGCAGGCGGCGCGCGAACGCCAGCTGGCGGGGGCCGCGCGAGGCCGCGAGGTCCAGGACCCGGCCGCGCAGCACCGGGTCGCCGAGGACGCCGGGCGCCGGGCAGTCGCACGCGGGGCACGCGAACTCCAGCGCCGCGTCCACGAACTGGTCGTCCGGCAGCTTGTCCAGCAGCGCGAGATCCTCGGCCAGGGTCTCCCCGGGGAGCGCGCCCGGCACGCCCGCGCAGGCCAGGAACAGGTCCGAGAAGACCGTCCGCCACAGGAAGTCCGCCTCGCACAGCCGGTCCGCGAGATGCGGGTCGAGGCCCGCGAGGACGCTCCCCGTCCACCCCTGGATCGCCGGGTGGTGCCCCGGCTCCGACAGCGCGTGCAGCGCCATCCCGAGCTCGGCCAGCGGCGACGGGACGAAGGTCACCTGCTCGGGCCGGACCCCGGCGATGTCGATGCTCACGCTCATGCGCCCATGGTGCACCCGGCCACCGACAGCGCCCCCGTCGATTGACGGCACCCGTCAATCGACGGGACCTCCGGGCAGCCGCGCCACGAACCCGGCGACCGCCTCCCGCACGTCCGCCGCACTCCACCCCAGCCCCGCCGCCCGCACCGAGACCTCCGTGTACGACACCCCGGGGCCCCGTTCGTCCCAGGGGGACGCGAACAGGAACGTGCCGGTCTCCTCGGCCTGGCGCACCGCCGCCTCCGACAGCGTGTCCGGGCCGTACGGCAGCCAGAACTGGAACTCGTGGGTGTGCGGCACCTCCGGGTGCACCCGGAACCAGGGCACGCCCGCCCGCGCGAACCCCTCCCGCAGCGCGTCGGCCACCACGCGCGCGTGGGCGACGTACTCCGGCAGCCGGGGCAGCTCCCGGTCCAGGCCGGCCAGCGCGGTGAGGGCGGCCGGGAACTGGTGGAACACCATGCCGCCGTAGCGGTGGCGCCACGCCCTGGCCTCGGAGACCAGCGCCTCGGGACCCGCGAGGGCGGCGCCGCTCAGCCCGTCGAGGGACTTGTACAGCGAGACGTAGACGCTGTCCGCGAGGCCCGCGATCTCCTCCAGGGGGCGGCCCAGGTGAGTGACCGACTCCCACAGGCGCGCGCCGTCGAAGTGCACCACCGCGTCGCGCTCGCGCGCGGCGGCCACCGTCGCGGTCAGCTCCTCCCAGGACGGCAGCAGGAAACCGGCGTCCCGCAGGGGCAGTTCCAGCGCGAGCGTCCCGAACGGCTCCTCGGCCTCCCGGACCTCCTTCGGCGTCGGCAGCCGCGGCTCGGCCGTCAGGTGCACCGGCCGCAGCCCGGCGACCTGGCTGAGCGCGTCCCGCTCGTACATCTCCAGATGGGACAGCGGATGCACGGCCACCGCGCGGTCGCCGGTACGGCCCGCCCAGCACCGCAGGGCGACCTGCTGGGCCATCGTGCCGGTCGGGAAGAACGCGGCGGCCTCCGTCCCCAGCAGCGCCGCGATCCGCTCCTCCAGCGCCGCCACGACGCCGTTGCCGTACACGTCGCTCCGCTCGTCGAGGTCGTACGCCTCGGCGGCCTCCTGGAGATGCGCGAGACGTTCGCGCAGGGTGGCCCGGTACAGGGGGCGGGAGAGGATGCGGGCGGCCTGTCGCTGGGCCGTCATGCGCCGTTCGCGGAGCAGTTCGGCGGGGGAGTCGTCGCCTTCCGGGGCGGGCGTGTAGGTCATGCCCGGATCATGCCGTGCCCGGGGGAGGGCGGGCATCCGCAATACCCACAGCCTGTGGACAACCGGCCGCCGTCCGGCAGATCGCGTTAACATGACGAGAAATCGTCCGGTACCCAGATGCGGACTGGAACGGGAAGGCCGCCGTCGCGTGAGTACAGTCCACCAGCCAGACCCCAGGGACCGCCCCGCGCGGCTCACCGTCGGCGTCGTCGGCGCCGGCCGGGTGGGCCCCGCCCTCGCCGCGTCCCTCCAGCTCGCCGGACACCGCCCGGTGGCCGTCTCCGGCGTCTCCGACGCCTCCCGCAAGCGCGCGGCCCTGCTGCTGCCCGACGTGCCCCTGACGACCCCGGAGGACGTCCTGGCGCGCGCGGAACTGGTCCTGCTGACCGTCCCGGACGACGCGCTGCCCGCCCTCGTGCAGGGCCTCGCCGACACCGGCGCGATCCGCCCCGGCCAGCTCCTCGTGCACACCTCCGGCCGCTACGGCACGCGCGTCCTGGACCCCGCCCTGCGCGCGGGCGCGCTGCCGCTCGCGCTGCACCCGGCGATGACGTTCACCGGGACGCCCGTGGACGTCCAGCGGCTCGCCGGCTGCTCCTTCGGCGTCACCGCCCCCGACGAGCTGCGGCTCGCCGCCGAGGCCCTCGTCATCGAGATGGGCGGCGAACCCGAGTGGGTCGCCGAGGAGAGCCGCCCGCTCTACCACGCGGCCCTCGCGCTGGGCGCCAACCACCTCGTCACGCTGGTCGCCCAGTCCATGGAGCTGCTGCGCGCGGCGGGCGTCGAGGCGCCCGACAGGATGCTCGGCCCGCTCCTCGGCGCCGCCCTGGACAACGCGCTGCGCTCCGGCGACGCCGCCCTCACCGGGCCCGTCGCGCGCGGGGACGCCGGGACGGTCGCCGCGCACGTCGGGGAGTTGCGCAAGCACGCGCCCCAGACCGTCGCCGGGTACCTCGCGATGGCCCGCGCGACGGCCGACCGCGCGCTCGCGCACGGCCTGCTCAAGCCGGAGCTGGCCCAGGACCTCCTCGGGGTGCTCGCCGGCACGGCCGGTGCACCCGGCACGCCCGGCACCGAAGGAGACGCCCGATGAGCCTCGCCCTGCTGCGCACCGCTGCCGAACTCGACGCACGCGCGCGTACGGGCCGCCGATCGGTCGTGATGACCATGGGCGCCCTCCACGACGGCCACGCCACCCTGATCCGCTCCGCCCGCGAGCTCTCCGGGCCCGGCGGCGAGGTCGTCGTCACCGTCTTCGTCAACCCCCTTCAGTTCGGCAGGGGCGAGGACCTCGACCGCTACCCGCGCACCCTGGACGCCGATCTGAAGATCGCCGAGGAGGCCGGCGCGGACGCCGTGTTCGCGCCCTCCGCCGACGAGGTCTACCCGGGGGGCGAACCCCAGGTGCGGATCACCGCCGGACCCATGGGCGAACGCCTGGAGGGGGCCGTCCGCCCGGGGCACTTCGACGGCATGCTGACGGTCGTCGCCAAGCTCCTGCACCTCACCCGGCCCGACGTCGCGCTGTTCGGCCAGAAGGACGCCCAGCAGCTCGCCCTGATCCGCCGCATGGTGCGCGACCTGAACTTCGGCGTGGAGATCGTCGCCGTCCCGACGGTCCGTGAGGACGACGGCCTGGCGCTCTCCAGCCGCAACCGCTACCTCTCCCCCCGGGAGCGCCGCACCGCGCTCGCGCTCTCCGGCGCGCTGTTCGCCGGCCGCGACCGGCACGCCGCGCAGGAGGCGCTGCGCGCACGCGCGCGGGAGGTGCCGGCCACGCAGGCGCGCGCGCAGGCGCTCAGCGCGATCGGCGAGTCCCGCGCGGCGGCCGACACGCACGCCGTCGCCAAGGCCGCCGCAGGCGCGGCGGGCATCCGCGCGGCGGCCCGCGCGGTCCTCGACCAGGCCGTCCGCGCGGACCCGCCGATCGCCCTGGACTACCTCGCGCTCGTCGACCCCGCCGACTTCACGGAGATCGGGGACGACTTCACCGGCGAGGCCGTCCTCGCCGTCGCCGCCCGGGTCGGGACGACCCGGCTGATCGACAACCTCCCGCTGACCTTCGGAGCCGCCTCGTGAGCACCACAGGCATACGCCTTCACGCACCCGCGCCCGGGTGGGCCATTTCCGCCGACGTCGTGGTCGTCGGCTCCGGAGTGGCCGGCCTGACCGCCGCCCTGCGCTGCGAGGCCGCCGGCCTCGACACCGTGGTCGTCACGAAGGCCCGCCTCGACGACGGCTCCACCCGCTGGGCCCAGGGCGGCATCGCGGCGGCGCTCGGCGAGGGCGACACCCCCGAGCAGCACCTGGACGACACCCTCGTCGCCGGCGCGGGCCTGTGCGACGAGGACGCCGTCCGCATCCTCGTCACCGAGGGCCCCGACGCCGTACGGCGGCTCGTCGCGACCGGCGCGCACTTCGACGAGTCCGCCGAGGGCGACCTGGAGCTCACGCGCGAGGGCGGCCACCACCGGCGCCGGATCGCGCACGCGGGCGGGGACGCGACCGGCGCGGAGATCTCCCGGGCGCTCGTCGAGGCCGTCCGCGCGCGGGGCGTCCGCACGGTCGAGAACGCGCTCGTCCTGGACCTCCTGACGGACGCCGAGGGCCGGACGGCCGGTGTCACCCTGCACGTGATGGGCGAGGGCCAGCACGACGGCGTGGGGGCCGTCCACGCCCCCGCCGTGGTCCTCGCGACCGGCGGCATGGGCCAGGTGTTCTCCGCGACCACCAACCCGTCCGTGGCCACCGGCGACGGCGTCGCGCTCGCCCTGCGCGCGGGCGCCGAGGTCTCCGACCTGGAGTTCGTCCAGTTCCACCCGACCGTGCTGTTCCTCGGCGCCGAGGCGGAGGGCCAGCAGCCCCTCGTCTCCGAGGCGGTGCGCGGCGAGGGCGCCCACCTGGTCGACGCGGACGGCGTGCGCTTCATGGCGGGGCAGCACGAACTGGGCGAACTGGCACCCCGGGACATCGTCGCCAAGGGGATCATGCGGCGCATGCAGGAGAAGGGCGCCGAGCACATGTACCTCGACGCCCGGCACTTCGGCGCCGACATGTGGGAGCACCGCTTCCCGACGATCCTCGCCGCCTGCCGCGCGCACGGCATCGACCCCGTCCGGGAGCCCATCCCGATCGCCCCGGCCGCGCACCACGCCTCCGGTGGCGTCCGCACGGACTCCCACGGCCGCACGACCGTACCGGGCCTGTACGCGTGCGGTGAGGTCGCCTGCACGGGCGTCCACGGCGCCAACCGGCTCGCCTCCAACTCCCTCCTGGAGGGACTGGTGTACGCCGAGCGGATCGCCGCAGACATCGCCGGGACCGGCCTCCACGCGCGTGTGCCGGTGCCGGTCGAGACGCCGAGCACGCCCGCGCACCCCCTCCTGGCCCCCGAGGAGCGGTTCACGATCCAGCGGATCATGACCGACGGCGCGGGCATCCTCCGCTCCGCCGGCTCCCTCGCGCAGGCCGCCGGCCAGCTCGACGCGCTGCACGCGCACGCGCGGGGCGCGCTGGACGAGAACGGCAAGACCGCCGAACCGGGCGTCGACACCTGGGAGACGACCAACCTCCTGTGCGTGGCGCGCGTCCTGGTCGCCGCCGCCGGACTGCGCGAGGAGACCCGCGGCTGCCACTGGCGCGAGGACCACGCCGACCGCGACGACGCCGACTGGCGCCGCCACATCGTCGTCCGCCTGAATCCGGACCGTTCGCTCGCCGTGCTGACGACGGACACCACCCACTTCCCCCCGACCCAGCGTCCCCAGGAGCAGTGACCGAAGTGAGCAACGACCTTCCCCTCGTCGAGAGCGGCGGCTGCGGCGACGGCTGCGCCTGCGGCGCCGAGGGCGACGCCGAGTACCTGGAGTGCGGGCTCGACCCGGCGCTCGCCGCACTCCTCGCCGCCGCGGGCCTCGACCCCGTCGAGGTCGAGGACGTCGCGAACGTCGCGATCCAGGAAGACCTGGCGCACGGCGTGGACGTCACGACCGTCGCGACGATCCCCGAGGAGGCCGTGTCCACCGCCGACTTCGTCGCGCGCGAGGCGGGCGTCGTGGCGGGCCTCAGGGTCGCCGAGGCGGTCGTGTCGATCGTCTGCACCGACGAGTTCGAGGTCGAGCGGCACGTCGAGGACGGCGACCGGGTCGAGGCCGGGCAGCCGCTCCTGTCGGTCACCTCCCGCACCCGCGACCTCCTCACCGCCGAGCGCAGCGCGCTCAACCTGCTGTGCCGGCTCTCCGGCATCGCGACCGCCACGCGCGCGTGGGCGGACGCCCTGGAGGGCACGCAGGCGCGCGTGCGCGACACCCGCAAGACGACGCCGGGGCTGCGGGCCCTGGAGAAGTTCGCCGTGCGCTGCGGCGGAGGCGTCAACCACCGCATGTCGCTCTCCGACGCGGCCCTCGTCAAGGACAACCACGTGGTCGCCGCCGGGGGCGTCTCCCAGGCGTTCAAGGCCGTCCGCGAGGCGTTCCCGGACGTCCCCGTCGAGGTCGAGGTCGACACCCTCCACCAGCTCCGGGAGGTCGTCGACGCGGGCGCCGACCTGATCCTGCTCGACAACTTCACGCCCGGGGAGTGCGAGGAGGCCGTCGGGATCGTCGGCGGGCGCGCGCTGCTGGAGGCGTCCGGGAGGCTCACGCTCGACAACGCGCGCGCGTACGCCGCCACCGGGGTCGACTTCCTCGCCGTCGGGGCGCTCACCCACTCCTCGCCGATCCTGGACATCGGCCTCGATCTGCGTGAGGCGGAGTGAAGCGATGCTTCTGACGATCGACGTCGGCAACACGCACACCACCCTCGGGCTGTTCGACGGGGAGGACATCGTCGAGCACTGGCGCATCTCCACGGACGCGCGCCGGACCGCCGACGAGCTCGCGGTGCTGCTCCAGGGGCTGATGGGCATGCACCCGCTGCTCGGGATGGAGCTCGGCGAGGGCATCGACGGGATCGCCATCTGCGCGACCGTCCCCTCGGTGCTGCACGAACTCCGTGAGGTCACCCGCCGGTACTACGGCGACGTCCCGGCGGTCCTCGTGGAGCCCGGCGTCAAGACCGGCGTCCCGATCCTCACCGACAACCCCAAGGAGGTCGGCGCCGACCGCATCATCAACGCCGTCGCCGCCGTGGAGCTGTACGGGGGGCCCGCCGTCGTCGTCGACTTCGGGACGGCGACCACGTTCGACGCGGTCTCCGCGCGCGGGGAGTACGTCGGCGGTGTCATCGCCCCCGGTATCGAGATCTCCGTCGAGGCGCTCGGCGTCAAGGGGGCCCAGCTCCGCAAGATCGAGCTCGCCCGGCCGCGCAGCGTCATCGGCAAGAACACCGTCGAGGCCATGCAGTCCGGGATCGTCTACGGGTTCGCCGGGCAGGTCGACGGGGTCGTCCAGCGCATGGTCCGCGAACTCGCCGCCGATCCCGACGACGTGACGGTCATCGCGACCGGCGGGCTGGCTCCGACGGTCCTCGGGGAGGCGTCGGTGATCGACGAGCACGAGCCCTGGCTGACGCTGATCGGCCTGCGGCTGGTGTACGAGCGGAACGTCTCACGGATGTGAGCCTCCCGCCGTCCACGTCCGGGTGATCGGGCGGGCGGCGGGTTGACCGGGGTCCGGGGCGGGGGTGCCGTGTCCCGGGTGCGGGTTCTCGCGTTGGTACGCGCGTGGCGGGCGGGGGAAAGGTAGGCGCCACGTGCGGGGGTTATGTCGAATTTGTCTGATTAGCGCGTATCGTCGGCACATGCCCACGCCATACGGATCTCGCGGCGGCATGGCGTTCGGTGCGGAGGAGCTGCGTGTGCTCCGTCGCGCCCTCGCCCTCGCCCTTCACCCCGGTCCCGCCTCGGCAGAGGACATCCAGGACTGTCATCGGCTGGCGACGTCTCTCGACGAGGCGCTGCGCGAGGCCGCTCGGTTGCGGACGTTCCTGGTGGCCGATCTCGCGCGGTACCGGTCGGCCCTGCCCGGCACCGCCGCCGGCTATCTGACGCTCCTGGAGGAGGTGCTGGGCACCGGGTACCGTCCCGACCCGGACGACCTCGCCGCCCTGCGGGCCCTACGGGGCAACCCGCTCGCGGCGACCCTCCTGAGCCGCTGCCAGGTGCTGGCCGAGCAGGACGTCCGCAGCCGCCTGGCCCGCCGGACCACCCGCCATGCCGTCCCCGCGCCCCTCACACCGACTCCCGCGGTCCCGCCCTCCCGCACCCGCCTGCTGGCCCTCCCGGGCGGCCTGTCGCCCGACGGCGGCTTCGAGGAGGCCACGGGGGACGAACCGGCGGCTCCGCAGAAGCGCCCGGAGCCCCGGCCGGCCGAGCGCCCCGCCCAGCCCTCGGCCCCCGAACAGCCCCGCCGGCCCATCCCCACCCCGGGCGAGGTCTTCCCGCGCCGCAAGCCGGCCCCGACCCCACCCCCGGCCGACCCCGAGGAACGGCTCGCGGCGGGCTGACCTCCGGGGGCTGGCTCCGGGGCGAGGAATTCCTCCCTCGCCCCGCCGGACCCGTCCCGCCGACCCCGGGAAGCCGTTCACGGACGGGTGCGGTCCGGCCGGACGCCGCCGGGGAAATCCCGGCGTACGGCTCTCCGGGCCCCCGGAGAACCCGACCGTCCGGTCCGGTTCGGAATTCCGTACCCGCGTGCCCCCTCCGGTGGCCGGCCGCGTCCCGCATACCCCTATCGGCGGACGAGGGCGTCCTGCGGAACGCGTTTCGTTCTATGAAGCGCCTATGAGCGCGTTTCGCCGGGCTCCCAGGGATTCGGGGAGAAGCGCGGGCCGGGGTTGTCATCGAACGCTCACTGATCGTGGCGGCCGGGGTTCGCGGAGGGAATTGGGCGGACGACGCGCACGGGGTCGCTCTCGGCGGGTCTTGTTCGGAACCGGTGGCCGCGTTTCGCCCCCGCCGGTTTCCCCCGGCCCGGCTTCTTCGTGGCTCGGAATCGTCGGATGCCAGGATTTCGGGACCTCGGATTTACGGGTTCCGGTCCCTCGGTGCCTGCATTTCCCGGGCATGGCGGTCGCGGATTCCCTGGTCGGGCGCAGTGCGCGCGTGATCGCCGGGGCCGTCGGAAACACAGAGAGGACCGTTCGGTGCACACCGGGTGACGAGGCGGATTCCCGCCGCGGGCCACTTCCGGGGGAGTACGGGGCCGTGAGGATACCCGGAAGGGGTGTGCGGGGGCCCGAGTTTTCAAAAGCTCCGGAATAGCGCCCCAGGACCCGCCGATCCGCCGAACGGAACGCCCGGGGGACGCCACCGGGAGCCGCCGGCCCGCGCGAGAGGGCCGCGACCAGGGGTTCCGCCGCTTCCCGACCCCGCCCGGATGTCCGCTTTCTCCGTGGCTACCCTGGGTCCATGGACTACGTCTCCGCACTCGTGCCCCCCATCGTCATGGCAGTGCTCTTCATCGGCGTGATCCGCGTGATCGTGAAGACCCAGGGCGGCGCCAACAAGGCCAAGGAGGACGCGGCCGTCGACGCGGCGCTCGCACAGGCGGAGGCGGCCCGGCAGGGCGGTTCCGGCCGCTCCGAGGGCTGACGCCCGGAGCACCGCTCGACGCGCGCCTCACCGTCGTACGCCCCATTTGTTCCTGTTTGTGGGGGAAAGTTCGGGTTCGGCGGGTGAATGTGAGGATCTCCCACTATTGTGCTGAGCGTGCCTCGCCCATTGGGAGAACTCGAAGACGCGGTCATGACGCGGGTGTGGAAGTGGAACCGCCCGGTGACCGTTCGGGAAGTCCTGGAAGACCTTCAGCAGGAGCGGTCGATCGCCTACACCACGGTGATGACCGTTTTGGACAACCTCCATCAGAAGGGCTGGGTGCGCCGGGAGTCGGAAGGCCGGGCCTATCGATATGAGGCGGTCTCCACGCGCGCGGCGTACGCGGCGGCCCTCATGAACGACGCCTGGAGCCAGAGCGACAACCCCGCCGCCGCCCTCGTCGCCTTCTTCGGGATGATGAGCGAGGAACAGCGGGCGTCGCTGCGGGACGCCGTACGGATCGTCCAGGGGCCGGAAACGCCAGCACAGAGCCCCGGCGCGGCGCCGGAGGGCGTCGGGCGATAACGTCCGGCCCATGCCAGCGCACAGGCCCCCCGCCCACGCCATCACCGTCCGCCGCGCGCGCACGGGCGACGTCCCCGCCGTACGCAGACTCCTCGACGACTACGCGCGCGGGCGCATCCTGCTCGACAAAGCGACGGTGACGCTTTACGAGGACATCCAGGAGTTCTGGGTCGCGGAACGGGACGACAACGCCGAGGTCGTCGGCTGCGGCGCGCTGCACGTCATGTGGGAAGACCTCGCGGAAGTTCGTACTCTCGCGGTCAAGCCGGGCTTGAAGGGCTCCGGTGTCGGGCATCAGTTGCTGGAGAAGTTGCTGCACACCGCGCGTTGGCTCGGCGTTCGCCGGGTTTTCTGTCTGACCTTCGAAGTGGACTTCTTCGGCAAGCACGGCTTCGTGGAGATCGGCGAGACGCCGGTGGACACCGATGTCTACGCGGAGCTGCTCCGTTCCTATGACGAGGGCGTCGCCGAGTTCCTCGGACTCGAACGAGTGAAACCGAACACCTTGGGCAACAGCCGGATGCTTCTGCATCTGTGATCGACCTTGCCCAAGGGCCCTATGTCCGAAACGCGCACGTTTCCGGGCGGGGCGGGCGGCCGGTCTCTCCCAGGGGTTTGTGTTTTCCCAGCAAAAGCGGTTTGCTTTCCGACGTACTGCGTAGTGCATATAACTAGGGGCGGTGAAACGGCGGACGCCGCAGACCCCCAGCCCTCACGTTATCGATGAAAGGAATACCGGTGGCACAGAAGGTTCAGGTCCTTCTTGTCGACGACCTCGACGGCGGCGAGGCGGACGAGACCGTGACGTTCGCGCTGGACGGCAAGACCTACGAGATCGATCTCACGACGGCCAATGCGGACAAGCTGCGCGGCCTTCTCGACGCCTATGTGAAGGGCGGCCGGCGCACCGGTGGCCGTGCTTCCGGCGGGCGCGGAAAGGCCCGTGCCGCGGCGGGCGGCAACCAGGACACCGCGCAGATCCGCGCCTGGGCGAAGGAGAACGGTTACGACGTCAACGACCGTGGCCGTGTTCCCGCGACCATTCGTGAGGCCTACGAGAAGGCCAACGGCTGAGCGCACGCGCTCCACAGGCGGGCACGGTGCACCTCGGTCGCCAATGTGTCCACGAGTCGTACGAGGTCGGGGGCGCCCTTGTCGCCCCTCGGCGCCGACATCGTCGGCAGCGAGGACTCCTCGCGACCCGGAACGGGGGGCCGCAGCCACACGGCGGCCCCCTGTGCAGTTCCCCGGCGCGCCCCCGGCGGCAGCGGGGCGGTGATGCTCCCGCCCGCGCCGATCGCGGTCAGGTCCAGCGCCACCGCGCCCCACTCCAGCCACCGCAGGAGCCCCGGCAGCTCCTCCGCGCCGCCCGCCCTGACGAGGAACCGCATCCGGTCCCCGCGCAGCGCGACCGGCGCCGCCGGCCCGATCCGCCCGAGCGCGGCCCGGCCCGCCCCGGCCGGGACCTCCAGGACGTCGAAGTGCCGGCCGGTGAAAAGTCGTACCGGTGATCCGGGCACTGTCGCCCAGCCCAGCTCGTTCTCGTACCAACCGCGGACCGAGCCGCGGGGGCGCGGCGGACGGCGGGGGGAGGGGACCGTGGTGACGGAGGGGACGGCGGGGGGCGTGGGGCCGAGTGGGGGGTGCGAGCCAGCCATGCCGAGTGCAACCGCCCGAAGAGGCCGGGAGTTACGCTGGGTGCCCTGGAGGCTGCACAGCGTGCCGAAAGGGGGGTGTGGGGCCATGCGGGGCCGCGCAAGGTTGTTCGCCCGTAGCGGAGGGAACCGGTGCGTACGGCATGGACTGTCAGTGTCGACGGGTAAGACATCCCTAGTGGGAGGGGGGCGACGCGCAGGAAAGGCCGTCCCGCGTTCGCCGTCGGCGTACTGGCGACCGGGGTAACTGCCTGGCCTGCGGGAACATCGTCTCGCACCATCAGGTTGGAGCAGATGTCGGCGTTCGGGGTCAGGGGACCGTGCCAGGTCCCCGGTCCCGCGGAGGTGATCCGGACGGTGTCGGCAGTTGGAATGAGCGGTCCCCGCTTGCGGGACTAAGCTGCGGAAGGACAGCGAGGGGAGCGTCCCCTCATTGCCTGACCGCTCTGAGGAGCGATTAACGATGTTCGAGAGGTTCACCGACCGCGCGCGGCGGGTTGTCGTCCTGGCTCAGGAAGAAGCCCGGATGCTCAACCACAACTACATCGGCACCGAGCACATCCTCCTGGGCCTGATCCACGAGGGTGAGGGTGTCGCCGCAAAGGCCCTGGAGAGCCTCGGCATTTCGCTTGAGGCGGTCCGTCAGCAGGTGGAGGAGATCATCGGCCAGGGCCAGCAGGCCCCGTCCGGGCACATCCCCTTCACCCCCCGTGCCAAGAAGGTCCTGGAGCTGTCGCTCCGCGAGGCCCTTCAGCTGGGCCACAACTACATCGGCACGGAGCACATCCTGCTCGGCCTGATCCGCGAGGGCGAGGGCGTCGCCGCCCAGGTCCTCGTCAAGCTGGGCGCAGACCTCAACCGGGTCCGGCAGCAGGTCATCCAGTTGCTCTCCGGCTACCAGCAGAGCAAGGAGACCGCCACCGCCGGCGGCCCCGCCGAGGGCACGCCCTCGACCTCGCTCGTCCTCGACCAGTTCGGCCGGAACCTCACCCAGGCCGCCCGCGAGTCCAAGCTCGACCCGGTCATCGGGCGCGAGAAGGAGATCGAGCGGGTCATGCAGGTGCTGTCCCGCCGCACCAAGAACAACCCGGTCCTCATCGGTGAGCCCGGCGTCGGCAAGACCGCCGTCGTCGAGGGCCTCGCCCAGGCCATCGTCAAGGGCGAGGTGCCCGAGACCCTCAAGGACAAGCACCTCTACACCCTCGACCTCGGTGCCCTGGTCGCCGGCTCCCGCTACCGCGGTGACTTCGAGGAGCGCCTGAAGAAGGTCCTCAAGGAGATCCGCACCCGCGGCGACATCATCCTGTTCATCGACGAGCTGCACACGCTGGTCGGTGCGGGTGCCGCCGAGGGCGCCATCGACGCCGCCTCGATCCTCAAGCCGATGCTGGCGCGCGGTGAGCTCCAGACCATCGGTGCCACCACGCTCGACGAGTACCGCAAGCACCTGGAGAAGGACGCCGCGCTGGAGCGCCGCTTCCAGCCCATCCAGGTCGCCGAGCCCTCGCTGCCGCACACCATCGAGATCCTCAAGGGTCTGCGCGACCGGTACGAGGCCCACCACCGCGTCTCCATCACGGACGAGGCGCTGGTCCAGGCCGCGACCCTGGCCGACCGGTACATCTCGGACCGCTTCCTCCCGGACAAGGCGATCGACCTGATCGACGAGGCCGGCTCCCGGATGCGCATCCGCCGGATGACCGCGCCGCCGGACCTGCGCGAGTTCGACGAGAAGATCGCCGGCGTGCGCCGCGACAAGGAGTCCGCGATCGACTCGCAGGACTTCGAGAAGGCCGCCTCCCTGCGCGACAAGGAGAAGCAGCTCCTCGCCGCGAAGGCCAAGCGTGAGAAGGAGTGGAAGGCCGGCGACATGGACGTCGTCGCGGAGGTCGACGGCGAGCTGATCGCCGAGGTCCTCGCGACCGCCACCGGCATCCCGGTCTTCAAGCTCACCGAGGAGGAGTCGTCCCGCCTGCTGCGCATGGAGGACGAGCTCCACAAGCGGGTCATCGGCCAGAAGGACGCCGTCAAGGCGCTCTCGAAGGCGATCCGCCGTACCCGCGCCGGCCTCAAGGACCCGAAGCGTCCCGGTGGTTCGTTCATCTTCGCCGGTCCGTCCGGTGTCGGTAAGACCGAGCTGTCCAAGGCGCTCGCCGAGTTCCTCTTCGGCGACGAGGACGCGCTGATCTCCCTCGACATGTCGGAGTTCAGCGAGAAGCACACGGTCTCGCGGCTCTTCGGCTCGCCCCCCGGCTACGTCGGGTACGAGGAGGGCGGTCAGCTCACCGAGAAGGTGCGCCGCAAGCCGTTCTCCGTCGTCCTCTTCGACGAGGTCGAGAAGGCCCACCCGGACATCTTCAACTCGTTGCTCCAGATCCTGGAGGACGGTCGCCTGACCGACTCCCAGGGCCGGGTCGTGGACTTCAAGAACACGGTCATCATCATGACGACCAACCTCGGCACCCGGGACATCTCCAAGGGCTTCAACCTGGGCTTCGCGGCCACGGGCGACACCAAGTCCAACTACGAGCGCATGAAGAACAAGGTCTCGGACGAGCTGAAGCAGCACTTCCGTCCCGAGTTCCTCAACCGCGTGGACGACGTCGTCGTCTTCCCGCAGCTCACCCAGGAGGACATCCTCCAGATCGTCGACCTCATGGTCGGCAAGGTGGACGAGCGCCTCAAGGACCGTGACATGGGCATCGAGCTGTCCCAGGCGTCCAAGGAGCTGCTGTCCAAGAAGGGCTACGACCCCGTCCTGGGCGCCCGGCCGCTGCGCCGGACCATCCAGCGGGAGATCGAGGACACGCTCTCGGAGAAGATCCTCTTCGGCGAGCTGCGCCCCGGTCACATCGTCGTCGTCGATGTGGAGGGCGAGGGTGACAACGCCACCTTCACCTTCCGCGGCGAGGAGAAGTCGGCGCTGCCCGACGTCCCGCCGATCGAGCAGGCGGCCGGCGGTGGCGGGCCGAACCTGAGCAAGGAGGCGTAAGCCTCGCAGGTGTCACGGAAGAGGGCCGGTGCTGCGAAGCACCGGCCCTCTTCGTCGTCGTACGGATCACGCCGGTTCGCGGGCCGGCGTCGTACGGAGCCGGACTACGAGAGCTGGCCGTCGTAGTCCGGCAGCTTGAAGGTCTTCTCGGCGTGGCCGCCGGAGAGGTCCGTGGCGCTGTTGCCGATGTTCGCGATGATCGTGTAGCCCTTGTTCTCGATGTCGACGCGCTGGGCGGTCTTGTAGGCGGCGACGTCCTTGAAGAGGTCGAGGAAGCCGCGGACGTACAGGCCGGAGACCTGGTAGCCGACGTACTTGAGGTTGTAGTCGGTGACCGACTTGATGATGCCGGGGCGGGCGGTGACGAAGAACAGGGAGACGCCGTGCTCCTGCGCGTACTTGGCGACGTTCAGGACCGGCTTGTTGGCCGGCTGGGGGTAGCTGAAGCCGAAGTCGGTCTCCAGCGTGGTGTTGTCGATGTCGAGGACGATCGCCTGCTTCTCGCCGGGCTTGGCGGCGGCGATACGGTTCTTCAGGTACGGCAGGGCCTGGTCCATCACGGACTGGCAGTCGACCTGCCAGGTCGCGTAGTCGACGTCCGCCGCGGCTGCGGCGGTGACGGCGGTGGAGGTGCTGGTGGCCGTAGCGGCCTGGGCGCCGGCCGGGACGGCGAGGGCCGTCACCGCGGTCGCCGCGACGACCGTCAGGCCGATGCGGCGCGTCCAGGTGCCTCTGGTCATGTGTGGGGTCCTCTCGCGTCCTTGCGCTGCCATGTGTCGTGGGCATGCTGGTGGGTGGGAGTGGCTTGAGGGGAACCAGCGGGTTACTGGACGGTAGATGGTCATGAGAGGCGCGTCACAGACCCCGTGCGCGCATCGTGACCAGGGTCACAGTGCGGGGTGTGGGGGCGGTGATGTGGCGCATAGGGGGTGCGTCACGTACTAGGTGGAATAGTGGAGAAGATGCCGGGGTGATCTGTCCGGATAGGGGTTGTTCGTTCTGACTTACTAGGTTCTGTCGTACGTCACACGTTTGGGGGTCGGCGGGGGCGCGGGTTACCAAGGGATGGTCCACCCGGCAGGGTTCGTACGCCGGGTGGCCTTTCTGTCCCCGAACTCCCGAGGTATCGATGTCCCCGCGCGCTCTCCTCCGCTCCACCCGTACGTCCTCGCTCCGCGTCCGCGTGGCCGTCGGCGCCACCGCTCTCGGTGCCGCGGCCGTGCTGGGCGGGGCGGGGGCGGCGTCCGCCGCGAGCCCCTCCTGGGTCGACCCGGTGAAGTCGTACACCCTCTCCGCGAGCTTCGCGCAGTCCGGGAACCTGTGGTCCGCCAAGCACAGCGGGCAGGACTTCGCGGTGCCGACCGGCACCACCGTCGTCGCGGCGCACGGCGGGACCGTCGTCAAGGCCGGCTCCGGCGGTGCCGGGGACGGGTCCGCGTACGGCAACGCGATCGTCGTCAAGCACGCGAACGGGGTGTACTCGCAGTACGCGCACCTGTCGCGGATCGACGTCAGGATCGGGCAGGTCGTCTCGACCGGGCAGCAGATCGGGCTGTCGGGCAGCACCGGGAACTCGACCGGACCGCACCTGCACTTCGAGATCCGGACCACGGCGAACTACGGCTCCGCGGTGGACCCGGTCGCGTTCCTGCGCGGCAAGGGTGTGACCGTCTGACCCGGCGCTTTGGTCTGGGCTGAGTCAGGGGCGCGACGCGGAGACCGCGGCGCGCCCCTCAGCGGTTCATGTTCTCGTGGGCCTGGGTCACCAGGTCGATCGCGACCTCCAGAGCCGCCTCGCGCTTCTCCTCCGGGGCGCCCTCGACCTCCGCGAGCAGGAACATGCCGGCGTGCAGCGTGAAGATCGCGCTGATGCAGCGGACCTGGTCGGTGAGGGGGGCGTCGGGGTCGATGATGATGTCGCGCAGGCCCCGCATGCGGTCCTTGAAGGAGTCGCCGATCTGGAGTTCGCGGACCGTCGCCTGGTTCTCCTGCATGAAGCGGAAGAGGGGGGCGGCGTCGGCGAGGTGGCGGCTGTAGCGCCGGACGATCTCCTGCTTGGTCTCCAGGGTGTGGGGCTGCTCGGCGCCCCAGTCGATCAGTTCCTGGATCGGTTTCGTCAGATCGCCGAAGATGCTGACGATGATCTCTTCCTTCGTCTTGAAGTGGTAGTACAGGGCCGCTTTGGTGACGTCGAGGCGCTCGGCGATCTCGCGGAGCGACGTCTTCTCGTAGCCCTGCTCGGCGAAGAGTTCGAGCGCGACGTCCTGGATGCGCTGGCGGGTGTTGCCGCGCCGCTGCTGCTTGGTGCCGTCCATGGTGACGCCCATTTTCCAACTCCTCGCGCTTCTTCGGAAACCCGCCCGCCGATGGTTGCCTTGGGAAAAAACTTACTTGACGACCGGCTAGTTACGGGTCTACGTTCCCCAGTGTACAGAACTAGCCGGTCGGCAAGTAAGTAGCCGGCCTGGGGGAGTGGTAACCATGGCGGACACACAGAGCGTCACCTCGGTGGACGGGGATGGCGCGGAGCGGGCGGCGGGGTCGGTCGCCGCGTCGGCGGCGTCATCGGCTTCATCGGCCGCGGGGGTTTCGGCGGCGGGGACTTCTTCGGTGGTGGGGGCGCCGGAGGGGAAGCAGCCTCGGAGCGTGCGCGTCGTGCTGCTGGCGCTGATGATCACGATGATGCTGGCCATGCTCGACAACATGATCGTGGGTACGGCGATGCCGACGATCGTCGGCGATCTGGGCGGCCTCGAACATCTCTCGTGGGTGGTGACGGCGTACACCCTCGCGACGGCCGCGTCGACCCCGATCTGGGGCAAGCTCGGCGACATGTACGGCCGCAAGGCCACGTTCATGACCTCGATCGTCATCTTCCTGATCGGCTCCGCGCTGAGCGGCATGGCCCAGGACATGGGCCAGCTGATCGCCTTCCGGGCCGTTCAGGGGCTCGGCGCCGGCGGTCTGATGGTCGGCGTGATGGCGATCATCGGTGATCTCGTGCCGCCCCGGGAGCGGGGCAAGTACCAGGGCATGATGGCGGGCGTCATGGCGCTCGCGATGATCGGCGGACCCCTCGTCGGCGGCACCATCACCGACCACTGGGGCTGGCGCTGGGCCTTCTACATCAACCTGCCGCTCGGCGTCGTCGCCCTCGGTCTCATCAGCGTCGTCCTGCACCTGCCGAAGAAGCGGTCGCAGGCGCGGATCGACTACCTCGGCGCCACGCTGCTGACCGTCGGCATCACCTCCATCGTCCTCGTCACGACCTGGGGCGGTACGGAGTACGCGTGGACGTCCGCGCGGATCATGGAGCTGATCGGGATCGGGGTCGCCGCGCTGGTCGGGTTCGTGTTCTGGCAGAAGAAGGCGGCCGAGCCGATCCTTCCGCTGCACATCTTCCGGAGCCGCAACTTCACCCTGATGGCCGTCATCGGGTTCGTCACCGGGTTCGTCATGTTCGGCGCGACACTGTTCCTGCCGCTGTACCAGCAGTCCGTGCAGGGTGCTTCCGCGACCAACTCCGGGCTGCTGCTCCTGCCGATGCTCGGCGCGATGCTGGTGACCTCGATGGTGGCCGGGCGGATCACCACCAGCACCGGGCGCTACAAGGTGTTCCCGGTCGCCGGCAGCGTCCTGATGATCGTCGGGCTGTACCTGCTGTCCACGATGGACACCGGGACCTCGCGGTTCACCTCCGGTGTCTTCATGGCCGTCGTCGGGCTCGGGATGGGCTGCCTGATGCAGATCACCATGCTCGTCGCCCAGAACAGCGTCGAGATGAAGGACATGGGCGTCGCGTCATCCTCGGCGACCCTCTTCCGGACCCTCGGGTCGTCCTTCGGGGTCGCCATCATGGGCGCGCTGTTCAACAACCGGGTCCAGGACGTCATGGCCGAGCGGGCCGGGGCGCTGGGGTCGAAGGTGACCGAGGCGTCCGCCCAGCTGGATGCCGCGAGCCTGGCGAAGCTGCCGGCCGCCGCGCGGGAGGCGTACCAGTACGCGGTCTCCTCCGGGAGCCACTCCGCCTTCCTGCTCGGGTCCGTGATCGCCGTCGTCGCGCTTGTCGCGGCCGTCTTCGTCAAGGAGGTTCCGCTGAGGGGGGCGGGGCCGAAGGGTGCTGAGGGCGACGCCTGAGTTTTTGAGGCCGGTGGCCTCGGCTTGAGCCGGGGTTGTGCGAGTCGGTTCTGAATGAGGGCCCTCCGGGTGGTGTCCGCCGCCGGGGGGCTCTTTTTCGTGTGGGGCGGGGGCCAGGGGTGGGTGTTGGGCGGGGGCTGGTGGGGTGGGTGCGGGTTCGTCCGTGGCTGGTCGCGCAGTTCCCCGCGCCCCTGAACCTGCCGTGTGCCGTGTGCCGTGTGCTGCCGAGGGCCGGGGCCGGGGCCGGGGCCGGGGCCGGGGCCGAGGCCGAGGGTCGGCGCCGGGAGTCAGGGGTGAGACCGGGCTGCGTTCGAGGTGTTCGTGTGCTGCTCGCCCTGCCTCACCGCTGTCGCCGTCTGCTCCGCCCCCGGAACTCGGGTTGTGAGCCGCGTCGCCCCTGTGCGCCTCCCATCCCGCCCTCGCCCCACTCACCGTCCCCGACCCGCCCCTCCGGCCCGAAGCGTGAAGCCGTCCACGGCAGTCCCAGCCCTCTCCCGCCCCGTCCTCACGGCATCATCGGGTAGCTCCCCGTGTTCGTCGGGGCGTGTTCCGGGAGCCAGAGGACGGCTACCGCGCCTTCGGAGGGGATGTGGTCGGGGGCGGCCGGGGGGCGGACGTTGCGGAAGGTGAGGCGGGCGCCGAGGACGCGGGACTGGCCCGCGGCGATCGTGAGGCCCAGGCCGTGGCCGTGGCCGGAGCGGTCGGAGCTGCCGGTGCGGAAGCGGCTCGGGCCGTCGGCGAGGAGGGCCTCGGGGAAACCGGGGCCGTGGTCGCGGACGCGGATGACCCGGCCCTCGACCGTGACCTCGATGGGCGGCTTGCCGTGCCGCGCGGCGTTCGCCAGGAGGTTGAACAGGACTCGCTCCAGGCGGCGGGGGTCGGTGGTGACCTCCGATTCGTGGACCACGCGGACCCGGACCGCCGGGTCCTTCGCGGCCACCCGGCGGCTGACGAACTCGCCCAGCATGATGTCCTGCAACTCGGCCCGCTCGGACGCGCCGTCCAGCCGGGCCACCTCCAGTACGTCCTCCACCAGTGTCCGCATCGCCTTCGCGCGGTCCAGGACCAGCTCCGTCGGCCGGCCGGGCGGCAGCAGCTCCGCCGCCGTCAGTAGCCCCGTCACCGGCGTCCGCAGTTCGTGCGCGATGTCCGCCGTCACCCGGCGCTCCGCCTCCAGCCGCTGCTGGAGCGCGTCCGCCATGGCGTCGACGGCGCTCGCGAGGTCGTCCGTCTCGTCCCGGACGACTCCGCCGATCGCGTCCCGCACCCGGACCTCCGTCTCGCCCTTGGCCACCTGGTTCGCGGCGGCGGCGGCCTTGCGCAGCCGGCGGGAGAGCTGGCCGCCGATGAGGACACCGAGCGCGCTGCCGCCGAGGACGACCGCTATCGAGCCGATGACCAGGGCCTGGTCGAGGTCGTTGAGGATGTCGGTGCTGCGGTCCGTGAAGCCCGTGTGCAGCGAGAGGACCCGGCCGCCCTTGACCGGGACGGCCGCCCAGATGTCCGGCGGGCCGCCCCTGCGGTCCGCGACGAACGTCGCCCTGCGGCCCTCCTCGACCTTGTCACGCAGCTCCCGGGGCAGCGTGGGGTCGTCGATCTTGACGCTGGGGAAGTTCGGGCGGCCGGACAGCTCGTAGTTGCGCTGGGCGATCTGGACCCGCTCGTCCGCCAGGTCGCGGGCGTTGTCCAGCATGGACACCCGCGCGGCGTTGTGCACGACCAGGCTCAGCACGATCGCGATCAGCGCGCCGACCAGGGCGATCGCCGCGCTCAGCTTCCACCGAAGGCCCGTACGGATGTCCGCGCGCTCCCAGAGCGCCGACACCTGCTTCCGGATCATCCCCGCACCCCTGTCCCGCTCAGGCCTTCAGCTTGTAGCCGAAGCCGCGGACCGTCTCGATGCGGTCCTGGCCGATCTTGGTCCGCAGTCGCTGCACATGGACGTCCACGACGCGGGTGTCCCCGCCCCAGCCGTAGTCCCAGACGCGCTCCAGGAGCTTGTCGCGCGAGAGGACCGTGCCCGGGGCGGACGAGAACTCCAGGAGCAGGCGCATCTCCGTCGGCGTGAGCGCGACCGGGGTGCCCGCCTTTCTGACCTCCATGCCTTCCGTGTCGACCTCCAGGTCGCCGAAGGTCAGGACGCCGCCCGTCGCCGGGGCGTCGGCCTCGGCGCGGTCGCCCCCGCCTGCGTGCCCGAAGCGGCGCAGGACCGCGCGGATACGGGCGACCAGGACGGCGCCGTCGAAGGGTTTCGTCACGTAGTCGTCCGCGCCGGCCTCCAGGCCCAGGACGACGTCGATGGAGTCGGCCCGCGCGGAGAGCATGATCACCGGGACGGTCGACTCGTCCCGGATGCGCCGGCACAGGCTCACGCCGTCCAGGCCGGGCACCATCACGTCCAACAGGGCGATGTCGGGGCGGTTCGCGCGGAACGCGTCGAGGCCCGACAGGCCGTCGGGCATGGCGGTGACCGCGAAGCCGTCCCGCTCCAGGGCGAGCTGGGTGGCTTCGCGGATGACGTCGTCGTCCTCGACGAACAGCACGTGTGTCTGGTCTGCCATCCGGGTGCTCTCAGTCCTCGTGGGGGTCACTTGTCGGTCGTACCGTGCTCGGCGCGGGGGCTTCCACCAAGGGGACGCTCCGCGAGCCCGGCCCGTTCACCGGCGCTTTCACTCGTACATCGGTCCGGGCCGCCCGATCGGTTCACACCGCCGGAGATTTTTTCGCCGACTTTGATTTCCCCAGCTCAGCGGGGCTCGGTCAAGACGCCGAAAGGCCGGGAAGCGTAGCCGATCGGCGCTGGACACGGCGCCGTCCGGCCGTCGGCCCCCACCGCCTCACCCCGGGTCCGGCACCGGTGTGGCCTCCGTGCCCGTGTTCCCGTACTCCGTGTGCGTGCTGAACTTCTTCGTGAACTCGCCCGAGCTCCAGGCGTACGTGATCACGGTCTCCCCCGAGGGGTTGGAGACCGCGTCGTCCTTGGCGTAGACCTGTTTCGTCACGACGAGATAGCCGCGGTCTATCTCGGCGTAGACCGGGGGCTCCTCGGCCTTGAAGACGTTCTGGTAGCGCCCGTCCTTCTCGTGGTAGACGTACGACCCGACCCCGACCGCGTCGGTGCAGGTCAGGACGTTGACCACGATGTCCGTCGCGGCGCCGCCGGTGAGGTTGCCGTACTCCACGTCGACCGGGTACTGGTCGGCGACGCACGGCTTCAGCTCGCGCTTGACCTCGGCGGCGACCGCGGGGTCGTCCTTCACGAGACTGACCGCGTCGATGTCGCGCGGGTCGGAGAACCCGGTCTGCGAGGGCGTCGCGCCGACGACGGCGTCCGCGTGGGCCGGGCCCTCGTCACGCGCGCCCGTGCCGCCCGTCCCGCAGGCGGACGCGCACAGGGCGAGGACGGCGATCACGGACAGACCCGTGATCGCCGCCTGGAAGGTCCCCTGGGCCGAAGACTGCTCCGGCTCTGTCAGGCCGCCGCGCAACGCTCCCGCTCCTCACGCTCCAGCGCGCGTGCGTCCAGATCGCGGGCCTCCAGCTCCTCGCGGAGCCGGGCGAGCGCCCGGTGCAGCGTGCTCTTGACCGTTCCGGCCGACATGCCGAGGGCCGCGGCCGTCTCCTCCGTGGACATCTGCTCCCAGTGTCGCAGCACGACGACACTGCGCTGCTTCGGGGCGAGCACCTTCATCGCGTCCATCAACAGGGCGCGGTCCGCGTGCTGTTCGGTGGCGTCCTCGACCGAGGCGTCCGGGAGCTGCTCGGTGGGCACCTCCTCCAGCTTGCGGGCCCGCCACCACTCCGTACGGGTGTTGATCATGACCCGGCGCAGGTAGGCGTCCGCGAGGCGCTTGTCCGCGATGCCCTCCCAGCGGCCGTACGTGCGCGCCAGCGCCGTCTGGAGGAGGTCCTGCGCGTCCACCGGGTCCGGGACGAGCCGGCGGGCACTGCGCAGCAGCGCGTCCTGCCGCGTGCGGACGTACTCCTCGAAACCGAGCACCTCGCCGTGCGCCATGTCCAACCGCCTCCGATCCCCGTTCCGGCCGACTTCCGTGCCGGTTTCCCGCTTGTGGTCTGTCGCTCCGGCGCGTCGCCGGGGCATGCAACAGAAGCTACGGAGCTGTTGTCACGGCACTGTCCGAAGCAGCCTGCGGCGAGCGCGCGGCTGTCCGTCGGTTGTGTAACGACGGGCGGATCGGATACGAGAAGTGGGGGTTTTGATGCGCCTATGTGGTGATTTGGCCTGTCGGTGGATGTGACACAGCCGAAGGTTCCGCTGTGACGGAGGGCCTTCGGCTGTGAAGTGACCGTGAATCAGATCGAGTGGTTCAGCTCTGCGGCAGGCGGTACAGGCCGCCCGCGAGCGGCTCCACCAGGCCGTCGGAGACCAGGCCGTCCAGCGCCCGCGCGCGCTGCACCGGTTCGTGCCACACCCGGTCGAGCGCGGACTGCGGCACGGGCGCGTGCGCCTCGCGCAGGACGGCGAGCAGCTTGCCGCGCACCTGGCGGTCCGTCCCGGCGTACGTCTGCCCCCGGCGCGGCGGGCCCTCGTGCTCGGGCTTGCCCGCGAGGCGCCACGCGCAGCTCGCCGCGATCGGGCAGCGGTGGCAGGTCTCGTTGCGGGCGGTGCACACCAGCGCGCCCAGCTCCATGGAGGCCGCGGCCCACCGCGCGGCCGTCGCCTCCTCCTCCGGCAACAGCGCGCGCGCCAGCTTGCGTTCGGCGGCCGTGGTCGCGTTCGGCGGGTACTGCGTGCCTGTCACCGCGCGCGCGAAGACCCGGCGGACGTTGGTGTCCAGGACGGCGTGCCGGCGGCCGTACGCGAAGGAGGCGACCGCCGCGGCCGTGTACTCGCCGATGCCGGGCAGCGCGAGGAGCTGCGCGTGGTCCGAGGGGACGTCGCCGCCGTGCCGCTCCGTTATGGCGACGGCGGCGCCGTGCAGCCGCAGGGCGCGGCGCGGGTACCCGAGCCGGCCCCAGGCGCGTACGGCCTCGCCGGGTGCCTCGGCGGCCAGGTCGGCGGGGCGCGGCCAGCGGGCCAGCCACTGTTCGTAGACCGGCAGGACGCGGTTGACGGGTGTCTGCTGGAGCATGAACTCGCTGACCATCACGCCCCACGCGCCCGCCTCGGGGCGCCGCCAGGGCAGGTCGCGGGCGTGCTCGTCGAACCAGTCGATGACCGGGGCGTGCAGGTGCGTGCCGACGCTCTCGGCGGGCTCCTCCTCACGCGCGCGTGCGCGCCGGGAGATGCCGGGGGAGGCGTCGGCGGGGGTGCTGTGCGGGGGCTTCGTGGGCGCAGTCATGGCTCTTCGATCCTGCCATGGGAAGGGGCGCACGCGTGCGTGCCGTCACCCGTGAGGGGGGCGGCGTACGTGGCCCTCCGGGACGTCGATTTCTGTCCCATGGCCAAAGGTGCAAGGGGTGCGATTGTGAACGAGTGGGGCGGTGCGGGCGGTTCCGGAGGGCGGGACCGGGATGATGATCCGGAAAAGTTGTGGTTCAGGCGGCGGGTGGGGACGGCGAACGCCGTGATCTCTCGTACAGTTTGCGCCGTGGGATCTCTGCGCAATCCGGTCGGGCCGCTTCCCTCCACCATCTACTGGCGACGGAGGGCCGTACTGCTGTCCGCGCTGGCCCTGTTGACGCTTCTGGTCGCCTGGATCGCCCTCTCCGGCGACGGCGGCGGGAAGAACGCCGCGGGGGGTTCCAACGGCAAGAATCCCGCGTCCTCGATCACCCCGGGACCCTCGGCCTCCGGTCCGGCGATCAGCCAACACCCGGGCGGGCGCGACGAGTCGACGCCCGGTGACTCCAACGGGACGGGTTCCGGCGGGGGTTCGGACGACGGCGGCTCCGGGACGGGCGCGGGCGCCGGCGACGCGGGCGGCGCCTCGGGCGGCGACGACGGCTCCAACGGCAGCGGCAGCGCCGGAGCCGCCCTCCCGGCCGGCACCGGGCTCCCCAACTGCACGGCCAGCGTGGTCACCTGGACCCTCAGCAGCGTCAGCAACACCTACTCGCCCGACCAGACGCCGACCTTCCGGTTCACCGCGCGCAACAGCTCCGCCAGCGACTGCAAGGTCGACCTCGGCCCGAAGACCACCGTGCTGACGATCACCCAGACCGGCAGCGACGACGCCTACTGGGCCTCCGCCGACTGCCCCAAGACCTCCGGCAGCGCCCTCTACCGCGTCCCCGCCGGCAGCAGCTTCACGTACACCCTGAAGTGGGACCGCAAGCCGAGCGCCCCCCAGTGCGCCACCCCGCCCGCCGGGAGTGCGACCGCCGGGACCTACCTCGTCGAGGCGAAGGCCCCGGGATTCGCGAAGGCACAGACGTCCTTCGTCCTCGAAGCCGACTGACGCCCCGTGCCCGGCCGGGCACAGGAACACGCCGTACGACCGTCCAGACGCCGTTTCCGGGGCGCGTGACCCTCTCTGAGGCCCTCCCCGGGGTTCCCGGAGGATCTTCCGCCCGGCGCCCCCGCGAGGGGCTCACAGGGCCCCTCGCGCACCACACCGCCATCGACCCCGCCGCCCCCGCGCCGGGCACGGCTCAGACGTAGCGCTCCAGGATCGACGACTCCGCCAGCCGCGACAGTCCCTCGCGCACGCTCCGGGCGCGGGCCTCGCCCACGCCGTCGACGGCCTGGAGGTCGTCCACACTCGCCGCCAGCAGCTTCTGGAGGCCGCCGAAGTGCTCCACCAGCCGGTCGATGATCGCGCCCGGCAGCCGGGGCACCTTCGCCAGAAGCCGGAAACCGCGCGGGGACACCGCCGAGTCGAGCGCCTCCGGGGAGGCCGTGTAGCCCAGCGCGCGGGCGACCGTGGACAGTTCGAGAAGCTCCGCGTGGGTCAGCGCGTCCAGCTCGTACAGCGCCTCGTCGACCGTACGGGAACGTTTCGCGGTCGGCTCCGGGACGTAGTCCCGCACGACCAGTTCGCGCTCCGGCTCCACGCCCGCGATCAGCTCGTCGAGCTGGAGGGCCAGCAGCCGGCCATCCGTGCCCAGTTCGACGACGTACTCCGCGATCTCCGTGGCGATCCGGCGGACCATCTCCAGGCGCTGCGCGACCGCCGAGACGTCCCGGACCGTCACCAGGTCCTCGATCTCCAGCGCCGACAGCGTCCCCGCGACCTCGTCCAGCCGGAGCTTGTAGCGCTCCAGCGTCGCCAGGGCCTGGTTCGCGCGCGACAGGATCGCCGCCGAGTCCTCCAGGACCCGCCGCTGCCCGTCGACGTACAGGGCGATCAGACGCATCGACTGGGAGACCGAGACGACCGGGAAACCGACCTGCTTGGAGACCCGGTCGGCGGTGCGGTGGCGCGTGCCCGTCTCCTCGGTGGGGATCGTCGGGTCCGGGACCAGCTGCACGCCCGCGCGCAGGATCTTCGAGAGGTCCGACGAGACGACGATGCCGCCGTCCAGCTTGCACAGTTCGCGCAGCCGGGTCGCGGAGAACTCGACGTCCAGGACGAACCCGCCGGTGCACATCGTCTCGACCGTCTTGTCGGAGCCGAGCACGATCAGACCGCCGGTGTTGCCGCGCAGGACGCGCTCCAGGCCGTCCCGCAGGGCGGTGCCCGGGGCGACCGCGCTCAGGGAGGCGCGCATCAGGCCATCGGAACCGGCACTCCCACCGGACTTTCCGGGAGCCGCCGCCCGGTCGTTGGCTGCCACTGCACTCCTCCGGTCACAGGTTCTGGGGTGCTCCCGCCTGCGCACTCGGTTCGTACGGACGGGCGAGACCAGGGCAAAGTCTACCGGCGGTCCTCCTCGCCCTGGGGGGCCTGTCGGCGACGCGAGCGCGGGAGCACGCGCAGGGCGTCTCCCATGTCCGCGACTTCCAGCACCTTCATCCCGGCCGGGATCTTCCCGGGGTCGCCCGGCACCAGCGCGTGCGTGAAGCCCAGGCGGTGCGCCTCGGCGAGCCTGCGCTGCACGCCCGTCACCCGCCGGACCTCGCCCGCGAGGCCCACCTCGCCGATCGCCACGAGGTTCTTCGGCAGCGGAACGTCGCTCGCCGCCGACGCCAGCGCGAGCGCGATCGCCAGGTCCGCGGCGGGCTCCGAGAGACGTACGCCGCCCACGGTCGCCGAGTAGATGTCCCGCTTGCCCAGCGCGGTGATACGGCCCCGCTGCTCCAGGACGGCCAGCATCATCGACACCCGGGACGTCTCCAGCCCGGACGTCGTCCGGCGCGGGGAGGGGATCTGCGTGTCCACCGTCAGCGCCTGCACCTCCGCCACCAGCGGGCGGCGGCCCTCCAGGGTGACCGTCAGACACGTGCCCGGCACGGGTTCGTCACGGCGGGTCAGGAACAGGCCGCTGGGGTCCGCGAGGCCCGTGATGCCCTCGTCGTGCAGCTCGAAGCAGCCCACCTCGTCCGTCGCCCCGTAGCGGTTCTTGACGCCCCGCACCAGGCGCAGGCGCGCGTGCCGGTCGCCCTCGAAGTGCAGGACGACGTCCACCAGGTGCTCCAGCAGGCGCGGGCCCGCGATCGCGCCGTCCTTCGTGACGTGACCCACCAGGAGCGTCGACATGCCGCGGTCCTTCGAGGCGCGGATCAGGGCGCCGGCCACCTCGCGCACCTGCGCCATGCCGCCCGGGGCGCCGTCGATCTCCGGGGAGGCGACCGTCTGCACCGAGTCCAGGATCAGCAACGAGGGCTTCACCGCGTCCAGATGGCCGAGGACCGCCGAGAGGTCCGTCTCCGCCGCGAGGTACAGGTGGTCCGCCAGGGCGCCGATGCGGTCCGCGCGCAGGCGGACCTGGCTCGCCGACTCCTCGCCCGTCACGTACAGCGTGCGGTGCTCGTCGCTCGCGGACTTCGCCGCGACGTCCAGCAGGAGCGTCGACTTGCCGACGCCGGGCTCGCCCGCCAGCAGCACGACCGCGCCGGGGACCAGGCCGCCGCCCAGGACGCGGTCCAGCTCCGGGACGCCCGTCGTGCGCGCGGTCGCCTGCGTGCCGTCGACCTGGCTGATCGGGAGCGCGGACGACGTCACCCGGCCCGGCGCCGTCGTGCGCACCGCGGGGGCGCCGTACTCCTCGATCGTCCCCCACGCCTGGCACTCCGGGCAGCGGCCGAGCCACTTGGCCGTCTGCCAGCCGCATTCCGTGCAGCGGTAGGAGGGACGGTCCTTCGTGGTCTTCGTGCGGGCAGCCATGCGGAAACCGTAGCGGGCGGCACTGACACACCGGCCGGCCTGTGGACAACCACGGGCGCGAATCGGTCGGGTCACCCCGGGAATCGGCCACGGGAGAGCGTCCCGTGTCCCCTATTGAGGGATCGTTTCACCCGTATGGATTAAAAGGGCTCAAGGTTCGGGAGCGGGGCGTTGCGGGGCGCCTACGGTCGCACGGGTGATGAGCACGAGTCCGGAGACCTCGCCCCGTACGACCGGCGCGCACCGGGAGCGACGGGAGGCGCGTGACCGTGAGGCCGCGCGTACGGT
Source organism: Streptomyces sp. NPDC004539 (assembly GCF_040610055.1). Lineage (NCBI taxonomy): Bacteria > Bacillati > Actinomycetota > Actinomycetes > Kitasatosporales > Streptomycetaceae > Streptomyces > Streptomyces sp. NPDC004539. Next base: position 38,986 of record NZ_JBEXLS010000042.1, read on the forward strand.
GGCGCAGCGCCCGCCCGCGCGGTACGAGCCGTACCTCGACGGGCTGTTCACGTACTGCCTGGCCGTCCTGTGCGACCACGAGGCGGCCGTCGCGACCCTGGGCGACGCGCTCGCGTTCGCCGAGCGGCGCGGGCACCGGATGCCCGAGGAGGGCGGCGAGCTGCGGGCGTGGCTGTACGCGCTCGCGCGCTGGTCGTGCCTGCGCCGGCTGGCGGAGGCCAAGCAGAAACGTCATGCCTCGTCCTCCGGACGGCAGCCCGGGGCACCGGACGCCGACGCGTCCGACACGGCCGACCAGGAGCGGCGGCGCCGCGAACTCGCGCTGCTGGCCTGGCCGGAGGCCGCCGGCACCAGCCCGGAGCAGCGGGAGGCGCTCGAACTCGCCGTACGGCACCGGCTCGGCGCCCCCGAGGTCGCCGCCGTCCTCGGCATGGAGCCCGCCGCCACGCGCGAGCTGCTCTCCTCCGCGGCCTGCGAGGTCGAGCGCACGCGCGCGGCGCTCGCCGTCGTCGAGACCGGCGGCTGCCCCGGCGTCGCCCGGCTCGCGGACGGCCACCACCTCGTGCTCAGCGCGGCCCTGCGGCGCGAACTCGTCCGGCACGTCGACGACTGCCCGCACTGCCGGCGGGCCGCCGGCCGGGCCACCCCCGGGCGGTGGCCCGGCGCGCAGGTGACCCCCGCCGAACTGCCCCTCCTGGAGGCCCCCCGCGCGGCGCTGTACGTCGCGATGACGCACGTCCCGCGCGCGCGTGGCGCCGCCGCTCCCCGGTACGACCGGCGCGGCTTCCCGATGGACCCCAAGGACCGGGCCGCCCGGCGCGACCGGCTGCGCGCGCGTGCGGTGACGACGACCGTCGTCGCCACGGTCGTCGCGGCCCCGGTGATCGCCCTGTGGGCCGCCTACCGGGGGGAGCCCCTCGGGGAGAGCGTCGAAGGGCTCGCCCCGCGCGCGAGCGAGGCGCAGCGGCCCGGGGCGCTCGGCGGGGAGGCCGGCGGCGACTACCAGAACGCCGGCAACGCGGGCGCCCGCTCCGGCGCCGACCGCGCGGACGGGGGGCGGCCCGACGTGTCCGTCGAGGTCATCAGCGTCTCGGGGGCGGACACGAAAGGGGCCGCGCGGCTGAGCGTGTCCGCCGCGAGCCGGGGCGAGACGACCCTCGTCACGCTCACCGCCGCGCGGGACGGGGGGCCCGTGCGCTGGTCCGCGACCACGGGGGCGTCGTGGCTCTACCTGAGCGAGTCCTCCGGGACGCTCGCCCCCGGGGAGTCCCTGACGGTGAAGGTGTACGTCGACTCCCTCCGCGAGCCCTCCGGCGCGTGGCACGCGCGCGTGGCGATCGCCCCGGCCGGCGCGGTCGTCTCGATCTCCGGCCGCGGGCCCACCCCGACCGACCCCGGCTCCCCGCCCCCGTCGTCCGACCCGACGCCCACCCCGACCGCCTCCCCGTCGCCCTCGGACCCCACCCCGAGCGCCCCGCCGTCCCACACGCCCGAACCGTCCCCCAGCGAGTCGTCCGCCGGGCCGAGCAGCCCGCCGCCGTCGGAGGGCGGCGGGGAGCCCACGCCTGCGGCGTCCTAGGGGCGGGGCCTCGTAACGCGGCGTTCCGGACAGAGCCCGGCACGCCCCCGCACGCCCGCAGCGTGTTCCCGGTGCCCTTCACCGCGCCCCCGACGCCCTCCGCCCACCCCCGCGTCCGCCCCCTGCGCCCGATTTGACGCAGATGTGGGGCGGGGTCGGGTGTGGGGCGGTGCGGTCAGGGAAATCGCATGGAGGTGTTCGACGGCACGCGCGCGGGACGAACGGACGGACGGGGGAGCCGGATGGAGCGACGGTCAGGGGGCCGGGTCGGCGGGGTGGGGCGCGAGGAGCGGGAGGTGGGAGGCCAGGCGTGCCTCACACAGCTCGACGAGGCGGTCGTACCCGGCCTTGCCCATCAGTTCGGTGAGTTCGGGCCGGTACGAGACGTACACCGGCTCTCCCGCGCCGTGCGCGGACGTCGCCGAGGTGCACCACCAGTGCAGGTCGTGCCCGCCGGGACCCCAGCCGCGGCGGTCGTACTCGCCGATGGAGACCTGGAGGACACGGGTGTCGTCGGGACGGTCGATCCAGTCGTACGTACGGCGCACCGGGAGCTGCCAGCAGACGTCCGGCTTGGTCTCCAGGGGTTCGCGGCCCTCCCGGAGCGCGAGGATGTGCAGCGAGCAGCCGGCGCCCCCGGAGAAGCCGGGACGGTTCTGGAAGATGCAGGAGCCGTTGAAGGGCCGCGTCTGACGGGACCCCTCCTCGTCCTCCGAGACCCAGCCGCCCCGCTGCCCCTCGGCGTGGTGCTGCCAGACCTCCGGCGTGAGCCGCTCGACGTACCCGGCGACGCGCTTCTCGTCCTCCTCGTCGGAGAAGTGGGCGCCCAGGGTGCAGCAGCCGTCGTCCGCGCGGCCCGCCTGGATGCCCTGGCAGCCGCTGCCGAAGACGCAGGTCCAGCGGGAGGTCAGCCAGGTCAGGTCGCAGCGGAAGATCTGTTCGTCGTCCCCCGGGTCCGGGAACTCGACCCACGCGCGCGGGAAGTCGAGTCCCTTCTCGTCGCCCTCCAGAGCCCGCGTCTTCGATGACTTCGCCCGCGAAGAACTCCCGGCCGGTGCGCCCGCCTTGTCGCCCTTGGGTGACTTCTCCGGCTTTTCCCGGTTCTCGTTCTTCGCCTTTTTCGTCTTTGGCACGCGACCAGGGTAAGTCGCCCGGACCGTCTCACGGCACAGACGCAGGGGCGGAGGACAGACCTACTGGCAGTAGCGTTCTTTACATGAGACTCGGTGTCCTCGACGTGGGATCGAACACGGTGCATCTGCTGGTGGTGGACGCACACCCGGGCGCGCGCCCGCTGCCCGCGCACTCGCACAAGGCGGAGCTGCGCCTCGCCCAACTCCTCGACGCGGACGGGGCGATCGGCCCCGAGGGCGTCGACAGGCTCGTCGGCGTCGTCCAGGAGGCGCTCCAGGCGGCCGAGGACAAGGGCGTCGAGGACCTCCTGCCGTTCGCGACGTCAGCCGTCCGGGAGGCCACCAACGCGGACGACGTCCTCGCGCGCGTGCACGACGAGACCGGCGTCGAGCTCCAGGTCCTCTCCGGCGCCGAGGAGGCCCGGCTGACCTTCCTCGCGGCCCGCCGCTGGTTCGGCTGGTCCGCCGGCAAGCTGCTCGTCCTCGACATCGGCGGCGGCTCCCTGGAGATCGCCTACGGCATCGACGAGGAGCCCGACGCGGCCGTCTCCCTCCCGCTCGGCGCGGGCCGCCTCACCGCCGGCTGGCTGCCGGGCGACCCGCCGGGGGCGGAGCCCATAAGGGCGCTGCGCCGGCACGCGCGCGCCCAGATCGCCCGTACGGTCGGCGAGTTCAGCCGCTTCGGCGCGCCCGACCACGTCGTGGCGACCTCCAAGACGTTCAAACAGCTCGCCCGGATCGCCGGGGCCGCCCGCTCCACCGACGGCCTCTACGTCCAGCGCGACCTCAAGCGGGAGTCCCTCGAAGCCTGGGTGCCCCGGCTCGCCGGGATGACCGTCGCCCAGCGCGCCGAGCTCCCCGGCGTCTCCGAGGGCCGCGCGGGACAGCTCCTCGCCGGGGCGCTCGTCGCCGAGGGCGTCATGGACCTCTTCGGCGTCGAGACCCTGGAGATCTGCCCCTGGGCGCTGCGCGAGGGCGTCATCCTGCGGCGCCTGGACCACATGCCGGCGGTCTGAGAGCGGACGGGACACGGCGGAGGGGAGCGGCCCGGCGGGGGAGCGGCGCGTGGTGCGGCGTACGGTGCCGGGTCGTCGTGCACCGGGGGCGCGCGGTGCGTGAGGTGCGCCACCCCGGGAGTACGGGGCTCCCCGGCCCCGAGGCCCCGCCGTACGTCCGTCCGCCGCGCTCCCCGCGGCGCCGCGCCCCTGTTCGGGAGCCGTACGCGTACCGGAACCGGCCTCCACGCGCGCGTGGCCGGTCGTACCGGGAGAGCGCGGACACCCGGCAACGGCGCCCGGCGGTGCCCCGTACGCTGTCCCTCGTGGCAGAACCAGTGGTGCGCATCCCGGATGCGAAGGTCGCTCTGTCCACGGCCTCGGTCTATCCGGAGTCGACGGCGACGGCCTTCGAGATCGCCGCGCGCCTCGGGTACGACGGGGTCGAGGTGATGGTGTGGAACGACCCCGTGAGCCAGGACGTCGAGGCTCTGCGGCGGCTGAGTGACTATCACCGGATGCCGATCCTCGCCGTGCACGCGCCCTGTCTGCTGATCACGCAGCGGGTCTGGTCGACGGACCCCTGGGTCAAGCTCCAGCGCGCACGCGCGGTGGCCGAGAAGCTCGGGGCGAGCACCGTCGTCGTCCACCCCCCGTTCCGCTGGCAGCGGCAGTACGCGCGGGACTTCGTCCAGGGGATCTGGCGGATGGCCGACGAGACGGACGTCCGGTTCGCCGTCGAGAACATGTACCCCTGGCGCTACCGGGACCGCGAGATGCTCGCGTACGCGCCCGACTGGGACGTCACCAAGGACGACTACCGGCACTTCACGATCGACCTCAGCCACGCGGCGACCTCCCGCAGCGAGGCGATGGACATGGTCGACCGGATGGGCGACCGCCTCGGGCACGTCCACCTCGCCGACGGCCTCGGCTCCAACAAGGACGAGCACCTGGTGCCGGGCCGGGGCACCCAGCCCTGCGCCGAGCTCCTCGAACGCCTCGCCCTCACCGGCTTCGACGGCCATGTCGTCATCGAGGTCAACACCCGGCGCGCGATGTCCGCCGCCGAACGCGAGGCCGACCTCGCCGAGGCCCTCGCCTACACCCGCCTCCACCTCGCCTCGGCCCTGAAGGTGCCCCGCCGGTGACTTCTCGGACTCCGGGGAGCGGGGGCGTGCCGGATGCGGACGGCCGGGGCGAGCGGACCGGCCGTACGGAGCGCGGCGCGGCGGAACCGGCGGACCGGGAGGGCGGTCGGGCGGACCGTAAGGAGCGCGGCGCGTCTGAGGCGACGGCCCGGGCGGCTCGGACACGGACGGGCCAAGCCGCCGCAGCCTCCCGGGAAGCCTCAGGTGCCTCGGAGACTTCCGCTGCCTCTTCTGGGCGCCCCGAGAGGCGGACGGCCCCTGCCGAAGCCTCTCAGGCCGCCTCAGGCGCCCCGTCGGCCCCCTCCCCACCTCCCGGCACCCCCGCCCCGCCCAAAACGCCCCACAGCCCCCCTGAGGCCCCTTCAGCCCCCCGTCGGCGGGGTCGCCCCCGGCTGGCCGAGGCGGCGAGCGGTGAGACGCGGGAGAAGATCCTCGCGGTGGCCCGGGAGGAGTTCTCCGAGCGGGGGTACGAGAAGACGTCCGTCCGGGGCATCGCCAAGGCCGCCGGGGTGGACTCGGCGCTGGTGCACCACTACTTCGGCACCAAGGAGCAGATGTTCGGCGCGGCGGTCGAGGACGCCGTCGGCCCCGCGCTGAACGCGCCGGACGCGCTCCTGGACGGACCGTTCGAGGAGACCGGGGAGCGCTTCGCGCGGTTCGTCTTCGGCGTCTGGGAGAACCCCGTCACACGGGTGCCCCTCCTCGCGGTGCTCCGCTCGGCGGTCACCAACGAGACCGCCGCCGCCGTCTTCCGCCGCCTCGTCGCCTCCCAGCTCCTGCGCCGCGTCGCCGCCCGCGTCGACCTCCCTGACCCCGAACTCCGCGCCGAACTGGCCGCCGCCCAGCTCATCGGCTGCGCGATGCTCCGCTACGTCATCAAGATCGAACCCCTCGCCTCCGCGGACGTCGAACAGCTCATCGCCCGGGTGGCCCCGGTCGTCCAGGGACACCTGACCGCCCCCTGAGCAGCCGTTCCGAGACGCACATCCCGCATTCCGGACACCCCGTCCCGCCCTCTGGATGAGCGGCGTACGCTCGTCAGCAGCCCTATCTGCCTGTAAGGAGCGGACGATGCCCGAGCTGAGGTCCCGCACAGTCACCCACGGTCGCAACATGGCGGGCGCACGCGCGCTCATGCGGGCGTCCGGGGTACCCGGCGCGGACATCGGGCGCAAGCCGATCATCGCGGTGGCCAACAGCTTCACCGAGTTCGTGCCGGGGCACACGCACCTCCAGCCGGTCGGGCGGATCGTCAGCGAGGCGATCGTCGAGGCGGGCGGCATCCCCCGGGAGTTCAACACGATCGCCGTGGACGACGGCATCGCGATGGGCCACGGCGGCATGCTCTACAGCCTGCCCTCCCGGGACCTCATCGCGGACAGCGTCGAGTACATGGTCGAGGCGCACTGCGCGGACGCCCTGGTGTGCATCTCGAACTGCGACAAGATCACCCCGGGCATGCTGAACGCCGCCCTGCGGCTGAACATCCCGACGGTGTTCGTCTCCGGCGGCCCCATGGAGTCCGGCCGCGCCACCCTCGTCGACGGCACGGTCCGCACGCTCGACCTGGTCGACGCGATCTCCGACGCGGTGAACGACAAGATCTCCGACGAGGACATCGCGCGCATCGAGGAGAACGCCTGCCCCACCTGCGGCAGCTGTTCCGGCATGTTCACCGCCAACTCGATGAACTGCCTGACCGAGGCGATCGGCCTCTCCCTGCCGGGCAACGGCTCGGTCCTGGCCACCCACACCGCCCGCAAGCGGCTCTACGTCGACGCCGCGCGGACCGTCATGGACATCACGCGCCGGTACTACGAACAGGACGACGCGACGGTACTGCCCCGTTCCGTCGCCTCCTTCGCGGCCTTCGAGAACGCCATGGCGCTCGACATCGCGATGGGCGGCTCGACCAACACGATCCTGCACCTCCTCGCCGCCGCGCAGGAGGCGGAGGTCCCCTTCGGCCTGGAGGAGATCGACGCGGTCTCCCGGCGCGTCCCGTGCCTCGCGAAGGTCGCCCCGAACGTCGCGAAGAACCGCACGTACTACATGGAGGACGTCCACCGCGCGGGAGGCATCCCGGCGCTGATGGGTGAACTGCACCGCGCGGGCCTGCTCAACGAGGACGTCCACTCCGTCCACAGCCCCTCCCTGGCCGACTGGCTGAAGACCTGGGACGTCCGCGCCGGATCGCCCTCCCCGGAGGCCGTCGAACTGTGGCACGCCGCCCCGGGCTGCGTCCGCTCCGCCGAGGCGTTCTCCCAGTCCGAGCGCTGGGACACCCTCGACGAGGACGCCGAGGGCGGCTGCATCCGCTCCGCCGAGCACGCCTACTCCAAGGACGGCGGCCTGGCCGTCCTGAAGGGCAACCTGGCCGTCGACGGCGCCGTGGTGAAGACCGCGGGCGTCGACGAGTCGATCTGGACCTTCGAGGGCCCGGCGGTCGTCTGCGAGTCGCAGGAGGAGGCCGTCCATAAGATCCTCCTCAAGGAGATCAAGGAGGGCGACGTCGTCGTCATCCGCTACGAGGGCCCCAAGGGCGGTCCCGGTATGCAGGAGATGCTCTACCCGACCTCGTACCTCAAGGGCCGCGGCCTCGGGAAGGCGTGCGCGCTGATCACCGACGGCCGCTTCTCCGGCGGCACCTCGGGCCTCTCCATCGGACACGCCTCTCCGGAGGCCGCCGCCGGCGGCACGATCGCCCTCGTCGAGGACGGCGACCGCATCCGCATCGACATCCCGGGACGTTCGATGGAGCTCCTGGTGGACGACGCCGAACTGGCCCGCCGGGAGGCCGCCCTCGACGGCGTCTACGCCCCCAAGAACCGCGAGCGCAAGGTCTCCGCCGCCCTGCGCGCGTACGCCGCGATGGCCACCAGCGCCGACAAGGGCGCCGTCCGGGACGTCTCCAAACTCGGCTGACGCCGCACACGACAGGTACGACGGACCGGGGCCCCTTCTCGCGAGAAGGGGCCCCGGTCCGTCGTACGAAATTCGCTTCCCGGGGGTCTCCTACGGGGCCGCCGGGTCGTTCTCGGTCACCGCGAAGACCGTGCCGTCCGGGGCGCCCGCGTACACGTGGCCGTCGACCACCACGGGGGCCGGGAGGGAGGAGGCGACCTCGTCGGAGCGGCTCCCGATGCGCAGGGTCGTCTGGCCGAGGAGGCGTCCCGCGCGCGCGTCGACCGTCAGCAGACGTCCGTCCGCGCCGCTGAAGTACACGCGCGTGCCGTCCGCCGCGAGGTCCGAGCCACGGCTCACGGACGTCTGGAGCGACCACACCTGCGCGCCCGTGCCCAGGTCCACGGCGGCCAGGGCGCCGTCGTAGCCCAGGAGGTAGACCTTGTCGCCGGCGACCGTCGCGCGCGCCTGCGCGAGGGCGACGCCCAGCGGCACTTTGAGGGACTTCCCGGTCGCCGGGGAGTACCGGACCACCGCGTCCGTCGTGCCGTAGTCGCCGCCGCCCCTCAGCAGCACCAGGTCCTCGCCCGCGCGGCCGACCGGGGTGAGCCCGCCGGTCAGCCTGGCCTCCCAGCGGACGGCGCCCGTCGCAGGGTCGATCGCCGTCACGCGCGTGCGCGCGCCGTCGGACGAGAGGCTCGTCGCGTACGCGAGCCGGTCGCCCCGGAACGACGTGAACACCGGGAGGCGCTGTCCCGGGACCCGCTTGCTCCACAGGTCCTTGCCGGTCGCGCCGTCCACGGCCGTCACCTCGCCGCCGGACGCGGTCAGCAGCAGCGTGCCGGCCGCCGCGAAGACCGAGTACCCGGAGACGTCCCGCTCCCAGCGCGTCGCGCCCGTCGCCGGGTCCAGGGCGAGCGTGTGGCTGCCCGAACGGGTGACGACGTGGACGAGGCCGCCCTCGACGACCGGTGCCCGGCCCGGCGAGTCGTCCGCGGCGAGGGGGTGGCGCCACAGCACGCGGCCGTCGTTCTCGTCGAGCGCCGAGACGAGCCCGCGCTGAACGCACAGGAGGCGCCCTGAGGCGTACACGCAGCGCGGGAGGGACCCGGAGTCGTCCGGCGCCGGTTTTGTCGCCCAGGGGGCGAATGCGGCTGTTCTGGAGGGTGTTGTGCGCGGCGCGGCGGTGCTCGTGCCGTCGGTGAGCCGCAGTCCGACGAAGCCGCCGCCCGCGAGGACCGCCACGGCGGCACCGGCGAGCAGGACCTTTCCGCGCCGCCGCCGTCTCGACGGCTTCTCGGGTCTCCCAGGTCCCCCGGGCTGTTCGGGCTCCTCGGGATTCTGGGGGTTCCGGGGTGCCGCTCCCGGCGCCTCGGTCGGTGTGGCCGGTTCCTCGAAGCCGTCCGGGAGAGCGTCCGGGACGCGCCGGCTCGGGACGAACGCCTGCGTGTCGTACGACGCGGCCACCGACCGCAGTTCGCGCATCAGCTCGTCCGGAGTGGGCCGCTCCTCGGGCTCCTTCGCGAGGCAGGCGCGCACCAGGGGAGCGAGGTTCTCCGGTACGCCGGCCAGCTCCGGTTCGTCGTGCACGACCTGGTAGGCCACGATGTACGGGCTGTCCGAGTCGAACGGGCCGCGTCCCGTCGCCGCGTGCACCAGCACCGAGCCCAGCGCGAAGATGTCCGCCGCCGGGCCCACCTCGCGCGGGCGCCGGAACTGCTCCGGCGCCATGAACGGCGGCGTCCCGATCAACTTGCCCGTCTCGGTGCGCAGTTCGCTGTCCTTCGGGCGCGAGATACCGAAGTCGATCACTTTCGGTCCGTCCTCGGCCAGCAGCACGTTGCTCGGCTTCAGATCGCGGTGCACCACGCCCACCCGGTGGATGTCCCGCAGCGCCTCCGCGAGCCCCGCCATCAGCCTGCGCAGCTTCTCCGGGTGCATCGGGCCGTTCCGCTTCACCTCCTCCGACAGCGTCGGACCGGGGATGAACAGCGTTGCCATCCACGGCCGTTCCGCGTCCGAGTCGGCGTCCACCACCGGGGCCGTGAACGCGCCGCTGACCCGCCGCGCGGCGGTGACCTCCTGCCGGAAACGGCTCCTGAACTCGGCGTCCTTCGCGAACTCGGCGTGCACGACCTTCACCGCGAGCTTGAGCCCCGACGTGCTGCGCGCGAGGTGCACGACACCCATGCCGCCCGAGCCGAGACGTGACTCCAGGAGGTAGTGGCCGGCGTACTCGGGAAGTTCCGCTTCCGCCCCCGCTCCGGTGTCCCTCCGTGGCGCCATGGAACCACCCCCGTGCTGTCTAGGCGCCTGGAGCCTAGTCGATGACGCGTACGAGACAGAGGCGGCCCGTTGGCCCGCGTGTACGAATCATGTGCGTGTGTTTCGAACGGTGATCCGTGGGTATCAACGGGGTCCCATGGTCGGCATGGGGGATTTACGGGGGGAAGGTTCATCATGTCTGTCGACGAGACCGCGCAGTCCGCGGAGGCCGAGGAGCAGGTGCTCGGCCTCGCCCAGGTCTACTACCCGGTCGCCCCGGGCATCCAGCTCAACGTCCGCAACGGTCCCGGGACCAGCTACTCCGTCGTCCGGGTCCTGCCGCTCAACGCGCGCGTCCCGATCAACTGCCAGATCGCCGGGACCACCGTCTCCGGGTACTACGGCACCACCAACATCTGGGACAACATCGGGAACGGGGAGTTCGTCTCGGACGCGTACGTGAAGACCGGGAGCGACGGGTACATCGCGCCTCGGTGCAACTTCTGAGCGGGTCGGGGGCGGGGCCGGGGGGCTCTGCGAAGGGGGTTTTCGCCGCGAGGAGTTCGGGTGGGGCGGTGGGGAGGGGCTCTGTGAGTGACGGGGGCGGGGGCGTCCGCGAGGCGGGCCTCGTCCGTCGCTCCGGGGCCGTGTCCCTGTCGCTCACCTCCGCCTCGTACCTCTCCGCCACCCGCCTCGGCCTCGTCTCCCGGGCGGCGCCATAATCGTCCCGTGAGCGACGAAAACGGCAGGCCGGACACGGGGGATCTCGCGGACGGGGGTTCCGGGCCGCGTCCCGAGCCTCTGCGCTTCTTCGGTACGACGTGGGTGAATCACGACGACGGTTACAAGGCTCGCCGGATCGGTGTGGCCGTGGGGTCGGTGGCCGTCACCGTCGCCGCCTGCCTCGTCCTGCGGTTCGCCTACGAGGGGCTCGCGATCGCCGACATCGGCCGCTTCGTCGCCGTCCTGCTCGTCGTCATGTTCACGGGCTGTACGGCGCTGGCCTTCGGTCACACCTGGGACTCCTTCCGCAAACGCCCCGACCCCGCCCGCCAGTCCTCCCTGCGGGGCCTCCTCACCATCGGCTTCGTCGGCTCCCTCCTCGCCTACACCCTCCGCTCCTTCCGCGAGGCCCCCGGCGAACAGCTCCACCGCGCGGAGTACGAGGCGGCTCGCACCCAACACACCCGCCGCAACACCCGCAGGACGGGGAACCCGGCCAAGCGGCGGCGGAAGGGGTGAGGGGGAGGGGGACGGGGGGTTCCCTTGCCGGTGCCAGGGCTGAGGGCCGGTGGCTGGAGTGCTGGGGCTGAAGACCGGTGACCGGTTCGCCATGACCGCCCCGACACCCGGCTACGACTCCGGGGCCACCGGAACTCGCCGTCGTCGTCGGTGCGGGAATGCCGGGCAGTGCGCACACGAGAAGTCGGCGGCCAAGTCTCCTTTGCACGCCACCCACCCACCCGCACCCACCTCCGGCCCACAGCCGCTCCACTGCCGACAATCAGTGCCACGTCGAGCAACGTTCGCCCCGTCTTGCCGCACGGGTCTGCGGCGGGTGGCCGTTGGTTGCGGTCCGCGTACCCTCGCGAGGTGCATTCTCGTCTGAGCTTCGAGAACCCTCCCGCGCTGCCTCACGGGGTGGTGGTCGAGACGTTGGAGCGAGCTCCGCGTGACCGCTCGGCAGAGGGCGAGGCGGCGGGAGTCCTGGTCGGCACCGCGTTGAACGACGACGACGCGGGGTTCGTCGAGCACTGGTGCGTGCAGGTCGGGACGCGGGCTGTGTCGGGTAGTCCGCTGCTCGGGCTGGCTGGGCTGTGCCATCGAGAGCGAAGTAGCGCAGGGCAGTGAACTGGGCCTCGATGCGGTTGAGCCAAGAGCTGTTGGTCGGGGTGTAGGCGATCTCGACGTTGTCGGCCTGGGCCCAGTCGGCGACGTGGCGGCAGCGTTTGGTGGTCAGGTGCGGGGAACAGTGCCGACGGGGTGGAGGGAGCGCAGGTAGCGGCAGAACTCCAGGAACTCGGAGCGGTTCTTGTCGCGGGCGGGGTCCTACAGCGGCACCTCGCACGCGCGGACAAGCACCCCGCCCCAGCCACCCACCGCCCCGACCGAAGCCCATCGAACCCGCGCCCAGCCTCGACCTCGATCACCCACCGCCCCGCACCCAGCCCAGCCAATCCACCCCCGTACCCCCCACCCCTTCACACCGAAACCCCATTCCCCCAACCCCCCACCCCCGCCACCATGTCCCCATGACCCCCTCCCACCCCACCCCCCGAGCCCACTCCTTCAACGCCGCCGCAGCCCAGTACGCGGCCAACCGCCCCACCTACCCCCAGGAACTGCTGGACGCGATCGAGGAGTTGGCGGAGCGGAGGTTCGAGGGGGCGTGGGTGGGGGACGTCGGGGCGGGGACGGGGATCTCGACGGGGCTGATGCACGGGCGGGGAGCGAGGGTCGTCGGGGTGGAGCCGGGAGACGGGATGGCGGCGGAGTTCCGCCGTGCTCTGCCCGACGTCCCGGTCCTCAGGGCGGACGGCAACCGGCTGCCGTTCCGCGACGCCTCCCTCGACCTCCTCACCTACGCCCAGTCCTGGCACTGGACGGACCCGGCCCGCTCGGTCCCGGAGGCGATGCGGGTGCTGCGTCCGGGCGGCGCGCTGGCGCTGTGGTGGAACACGACGCCGTACGACGTCCCATGGCTGAGGGAACAGGCGCTGAGGATGGCCGAACACTTCGGCATCGACGTCGCCGGCGAGAAGGACCGCGCATCCAGGACGTCCCTGGCGGACCCGACCGGCACCCTCACGTTCGTACACCGCACGATCCGCTGGAGCCGCCGGGTCCCGCTGGACACCCACCTCGCGAACATCGGCAGCCACTCGGTGTTCCTGGTCGACACGCCGGAGCGGACGACCGCTTTCCTCACGGCGGAACGCGCCCACCTCCTGGCCACGTTCCCGGACGGCGCCGTGGAGGAGACCTACGACGTCACCCTCCTCGTGGCCCGCCGCACCCCACAGCCCTGAACCGAGCCGAACCGAACCGAACCGAGCCGAGTCGAGTCGAGCGCAAAGCGGCGGCCCCTCTCCCGAAAGGCCGCCGCTTCCCCAACGCCCGCTCCTCAAACCGCACTTCTCAAGGCCCCGCCCCCTCCGCACAGCGCCCACCACCGAGCCTCACCCTCGGGGCCCCACCTCCCCCTCAAGGCCCCCCAACACCCCCACCCCTAAACCCCCACCCCCTCCCGCCCGGACACCCTCTCCCCCCGCCCCTCCACCCACGCCCCCAACGCAGCCGCACACGCATGATCCACATGCCGGAGCCCGCCCAGCTCCAACCGCACCTCCCGATCCCCCGGCAACCCCTCCAACACGTCGAGCAGCTTCGGCAGCCGCAGGAACGTCGCATGCCCGACCACCCGCACGACCAGCACCCCGTCCCCCCGATCCGCCATCTCGACCTGCACATGACTGATCTCCCAGGCCGTCTTGGCGACGGCGAGCGCCAGCCCGATCAGGACCCCCTCGAAGAGACTCCCGAGGACGATCACGACGGCGGTCACGGCGAGGACGACGACCTCCCCCCGATCCGTACGCCACAACGCCCGCACCTCCCGCACCGGAACGAGCCCGCACCCCGCGTACACGAGCAGCCCGGCGAGCGCGGCGACGGGGATCACCCCGAGCACCCCCGGCACGAAGGCGGCGAAGAGCAGCAGCCAGCCGCCGTGCAGCACGCGGGACGCCTTGGTCCGGCCCTCGGCCCGCACTCCCTCAGCCGCGCTCCGCACGAGCAGCGCCGACATGGGCAGCGCCCCCAGCAGCCCGCACACCGCGTTCCCCGCGCCCTGCGCCATCAGCTCCTTGTCGTAGTCGGTCCTCCGCCCGTCATGCAGCCGGTCCACGGTCGCCGCGCTGAACAGCGACTCCGCCGAGGCGATCAACGCGAACGCGACGACGGTCCCGATCACCCCCACCTCCGCGAGCCGCCCCACATCGGCGAGCCCCGGTATCCGCACGGCCTCCCACAGCCCCCGCACCTCGACCCGCCGCACATCCAGACCGAACACCCCGGTCACCGCCGCCGCGAGCCCGACCGCCACGACCGGCGCGGGCACGACCCGCGCCCCCCGCCGCCACCGCCCCCACAGCAGCAGTACGACCATGGTGGCACCCCCCACTGACAACGCCACCGGGTCCACCTCCCCGGGCAGCTCCACCAGCCCCGCGAGCCTGTCGATCCCGCCCGCAGGCGCACTCGTGTCCCCGAGCGCGTACACCTGCCCGGCGACGAGGACGAGCCCGATCCCGGCGAGCATGCCGTGCACGACGGCGACGGACACGGCCCGGAACCACCGCCCGAGCCGCAGCGCGCCGAGCCCGAGCTGGAGCAGCCCGGCGGCGAACACGAGAACGCCGAGCGCGTGCAGCCCGTACGCCCGGACGGCCTCGTACACGAGGACGGTCAGCCCGGCGGCGGGCCCGCTGACCCGCAGGCCGTTCCCGGGCAGCGCCCCCGCGACCAGACCCCCGACGACCCCGGTGACCAGCCCCAGCTCGGGCGGCACCCCGGAGGCCAGCGCGACGCCCACGCACAGGGGCAGCGCGACGAGAAACACGACGAGTGAAGAGAGCAGATCGGCCTTGCGTACGCCACGGCGCATCTCGACAGCACCTCCGGTCGGCAGCAGGAGATGCGTGGGCCCCGCGCCGGGGGAGGGCGCGGCACTTCGTACGGCTCGTACGGGACACCCTGCGCGGCCCGGAACCCCGCCGTTCCGCGCATGAATTCCATTGTCGGCAGCGGGAGTTGATCGCGCACCGGAGCCCGGGTGGCGCGCGGGAGCGATACGGCGCGAGAACGGCGCACGATCCGGACCGCCCCCCTCCGCTCACACCCCCTCCGCTCGCACCCCTTCAGCGCGCGCCCCGTCCGCTCGCGCCCCGTCCGTTCACCCCCCTCCACTCGCACCCCGCACCTCGACACGCCCGACGCCCTTGACGGCCCACCCCGCCGAGAGCATTATTCAGCACATGATGAATAAAAGCCCGAGCCTCCCCGAACCGGCCGTCAAAGCCGCCTCCCTCACCGTCACCCGCGGCACCCGCGAAGTCCTCCACGCCCTCGACTTCACCATCCCGAAAGGCCAGATCACCGGTCTCCTCGGCCCCTCCGGCTGCGGCAAGACGACCCTCATGCGGACCCTCGTCGGCACCCAGGCCAAGGTCACCGGCACCCTCGACGTCCTCGGCCGGCCCGCGGGCCACCCGTCCCTCCGCAGCCGCATCGGATACGTCACCCAGGCCCCGTCCGTGTACGACGACCTGACGATCCGGCAGAACCTCGACTACTTCGCGGCCGTCCTCACCCCCACCCACCCGCACGCCGCCCGCCGCGCCGACGTCGACCGCGCCCTGGCCGACGTCGACCTCACCTCCCACGCGAACTCCCTCGCCGGCAACCTCTCCGGCGGCCAGCGCAGCCGCGTCTCCCTCGCCGTCGCCCTCCTCGGCACCCCCGACCTCCTCGTCCTCGACGAACCCACCGTCGGCCTCGACCCCGTCCTGCGCCGCGACCTGTGGACCCTCTTCCACGACATCGCCGCCCGCGGCACCACCCTCGTCATCTCCTCGCACGTCATGGACGAGGCCGAACGCTGCCACCGCCTCCTCCTCATGCGCGCCGGACACCTCCTCGCCGACGACACCCCCACCGCCCTGCGCACCCACACCGGCACCGACACCGTCGAAGCCGCCTTCCTCCACCTGGTCGACGAGGCCACCGCCCCCACCCGCGAGAAGGACTCCCTCCGATGACGACGAACACGATCACCGGTACGACGACGGCGCCCACCCGCGTCCTCAACGCCGCCCGCACCACCGCGACCGCCGCCCGCGTCCTGCGCCAGCTCCGCCACGACCCGCGCACGATCGCCCTGCTCCTCCTCATCCCCTGCCTGATGCTGGTCCTGCTGCGCTACGTCTTCGACGGCAGCCCGCGCACCTTCGACAACATCGGTGCCTCCCTCCTCGGGGTCTTCCCGCTGATCACGATGTTCCTGGTCACCTCCATCGCCACCTTGCGCGAACGCACCTCCGGCACCCTCGAACGCCTCCTCGCGATGCCGCTCGGCAAGGCCGACCTGATCGCCGGGTACGCCCTCGCGTTCGGCGCCCTCGCCATCGTCCAGTCCGCCCTGGCCACCGGACTCGCCGTCTGGTTCCTCGGCCTAGACGTCACCGGCAGCCCCTGGCTCCTGCTCCTCGTCGCCCTGCTGGACGCCCTCCTCGGCACCGCCCTCGGCCTCTTCGTCTCCGCCTTCGCGGCCTCCGAGTTCCAGGCCGTCCAGTTCATGCCGGCGGTGATCTTCCCCCAGCTCCTCCTCTGCGGCCTCTTCACCCCGAGGGACGCCATGCACCCCGTCCTCGAAGCGATCTCCGACGTACTGCCCATGTCGTACGCCGTCGACGGCATGAACGAGATCCTGCGGCACACAGAGATGACCACCGCCTTCGTCCGGGACGTCCTTGTCGTCGCCGGATGTGCCGTGCTCGTCCTCGCCCTGGGCGCCGCGACCCTGCGCCGCCGCACCCGGTGACGCCCGGCCCCGGGCGCCTGCTCCGGCGGCTGCCCCGCCGTCCGTTCCGGCAGCCGGACAGCCGCCCCCGGCCCCTACCTCCGGTGCGAGGATGAGGACATGAGCCAGAAAGTCGCAGTCCTCGGCACCGGAAAGATCGGCGAAGCCCTGCTCAGCGGGATGATCCGGGGCGGCTGGGCCCCGGCCGACCTGCTGGTCACCGCCCGCCGCCCGGAGCGCGCGGAGGAACTCCGCACCCGCTACGGCGTCACCCCCGTCGGCAACGCGGAGGCCGCCAAGACCGCCGACACCCTGATCCTCACCGTCAAGCCGCAGGACATGGGCGCCCTCCTCGACGAGCTCGCCCCGCACGTCCCCGCCGACCGGCTCGTCATCAGCGGCGCCGCCGGTATCCCCACCTCCTTCTTCGAGGAGCGCCTCTCGCCGGGCACCCCGGTCGTCCGCGTCATGACGAACACGCCCGCCCTCGTCGACGAGGCCATGTCCGTCATCTCCGCCGGCACCCACGCCACCGACGGCCACCTCGCCCACGCCGAGGAGATCTTCGGTGCCGTCGGCAAGACCCTGCGCGTCCCCGAGTCCCAGCAGGACGCCTGCACGGCCCTCTCCGGATCGGGACCGGCGTACTTCTTCTACCTCGTCGAGGCCATGACCGACGCCGGCATCCTCCTCGGCCTGCCGCGCGACAAGGCCCACGACCTGATCGTCCAGTCCGCGATCGGCGCCGCCGTGATGCTCCGGGACAGTGGCGAACACCCCGTCAAGCTCCGGGAGAACGTCACCTCCCCGGCCGGCACCACCATCAGCGCCATCCGCGAACTGGAGAACCACGGCGTACGCGCCGCCCTCATCGCCGCCCTCGAAGCCGCCCGCGACCGCAGCCGCCAGCTCGCCTCCGGCAAGAAGGACTAGTCATGAGAAGGACTAGCTCTTCTCGGTGACGCCGATCAGGACTGGTTCGGCCGCTTGAGCCGGTTCGAGCAGCCCGATCGCGCGGTAGGCGGCGTCCACCGTCGGACGCGCCATCGCCTTCGCCCTCTCCGCTCCCTCCCGCAACACCCCTTCCACCTGTCCTGGTTCCGCGCACAACTCCCGGTGTCTGGCCTGCACGGGCCGCAAAGTCTCGATCACAGCCTCGGCGGTGTCCGCTTTGAGCGCTCCGTACGACTTGTGAACGGCTGACAGCTCGTCAGGGTTCCCGCCCGTGCACGCGGCGAGGATCTCCAGCAGATTCGCGACGCCGGGGCTTGCCGCACGGTCGTACACGACCTCCCGGCCGCTGTCCGTGACGGCTCGCATCACCTTCTTGCGGATGGTGTCGGGCTCGTCGAGGAGATAGACGATGCCCGGACCGGAGTCGTCGGACTTCCCCATCTTCGCCAGCGGGTCCTGGAGGTTCATGACCCGCGCGGCGACCGCCGGGTGCGTGGCCTTCGGGACCGTGAACGTGTGCCCGTACCGCTGGTTGAACCGCACCGCCAGATCCCGGGCCAGCTCGACGTGCTGCGTCTGGTCGTCGCCCACCGGCACCTCGTCCGTCCCGTACGCGAGGATGTCCGCCGCCATCAGCACCGGATACGTCAGCAGCGACAGCCGCACGCTCCCGCCCCGAGCCTGCTCCCGCCGCGCCTTCTCCTTGTACTGGATCATCCGCCGCATCTCGCCGTCGGTCGCGACGCACTCCAACAGATACGACAGCCTGGTGTGCTCGTCGACGTGGCTCTGTACGAAGAGGGTGCACAGGGAAGGGTCCAGTCCGGCCGCGAGCAGCAGCGTCGCCGCCTGCCGGCTGAGCCTGCGCACGCGCGCGGGGTCGTGGTCCACGGTCAGGGCGTGCAGGTCCACGACGCAGAAGACCGCGTCGGACCGGTGCTGGTCGACCTCGGCCCACCGCCGCATGGCCCCCAGATAGTTCCCCAGCGTCAGGTGCCCGGTCGGCTTGATCCCGCTGAAGACCTTCGTCATCTCCACTCCTCCTGCTCCGGGCCGCCGTCCCGGCCGGCCCTCGCGGTCCTGGAGAGGAAACGAGAACGGCCGCCGAGGCGGCGGCCGTTGTCTGCGTACGTGAGTACAGGCCGCCGTCAGGCGGCCCACCACTGCTGGGTGTACGTACGCGTCGTCATGCGGGCCAGAGTACGCCTCCGGGGTGGGCCTCGGGGGAGAAGTTGACACCCCCGGGGCCGGTACGTAGTGTTCTCCGAGTTGTCCAGCGTGAGCGCCGACCCCGGTCGGTCCCCGGACAGCCATTCCGCAAGTACCCACCAACACTCGACCTCGTGTCGTGTTCTTCGGCGTGCGTATTCGCGAAATGAGGAATCCCTGTTCGAAAGGACAGCGACCCCCCGATTGGCTTCGGGGGCCGGGAATCCGCTAAAGTCTCACTCGTCGGAACGGCCCAACAGCCGGGAAGACAACTCCCGCTGACTGGGAATCAGACGCCGAAAGGATCTGATAGAGTCGGAAACGCCGAAAGGGAAACGCCCGAAGCGAAAGCGGAGAGCGGGAACCGGAAAGCACCGAGGAAATCGGATCGGAAAAAGATCTGATAGAGTCGGAAACGCAAGACCGAAGGGAAACTGCCCGGAGGAAAGCCCGAGAGGGTGAGTACGAAGGAAGCGTCCGTTCCTTGAGAAC
>NZ_JBEXLS010000043.1:0-57573 GCF_040610055.1 Streptomyces sp. NPDC004539
CCCTGACGGCGATCGTTCCTTCCTCGCCCCGCTCCGCAGGGGTCCGATTCCTCCCCGGCCTGAAGGCCGGGGCATCCTCGGAGGTATCAGGTGAATGTTCGGGGTGCGCTTCAAGGGAGAAGGACCAGCTTGCCCCGGGGGTGACCGGCCTCGCTGAGCCGGTGGGCCAGGGCGGCCTCGGCGAGCGGGAGGCCGCGGTCGATGCGTACGGTGAGCCGGCCTTCGGCGGCCTCGCGGGCGTACTCGGCGAGCCGCGCGCCGAATCCCGGGCGGGGGCCGGTGGACATGGTGATGCCGAGTTCGAGGGCGCGGGTGTCGTGGATGGTGACGATCCGGTCGGTGGTGCCGCCGCGCAGTTCCATGGAGATCTCCAGGGCGTCGACACCGGCGTCGTACACGGCGTCCACGCCCTGCGGGGCGGCGGCACGGACCCGGTCGACGACGCCGTCGCCGTACGTCACGGGGACGGCTCCGAGCGAGCGGAGGAAGTCGTGGTTCGCCTCGGAGGCAGTGCCGATGACAGTGACGCCCCGGCGGACCGCGAGCTGGACGCCGACCGAGCCGACGACACCGGCGGCGCCGTGCAGCAGCAGCGTCTCGCCGGCCGTCACCTTCAGGAGGTCCAGGACACGGTCGGAGGTCTCCACGGCGACGGGCAGCGCGGCGGCCGTCTCCCAGCCGAGGCCGGCCGGCTTGGGGCCGACGTCCTCGGCCCTGGCGAGAGCGTACTGCGCGTACGCGCCGGTGATGCCGGCGACGGGGAAATCGGGGGCGATGTTGAAGCCGAGGACCTCGTCCCCCACCGCCACGCCGGTGACGCCCTCACCGACCTCGTCCACGACGCCCGCCACTTCGCCTCCGGGGACGGCGGGGAAGGCCATGGGGAACATCTGGTGCAGCCACCCGTAGCGGATCTTGTAGTCGATCGGGTTGACGCCGGCGGCCATGACCCTCAGCCGGACCTGGCCGGGGCCGGCGTGCGGCTCCTCGACCTCGGCGAACCGAAGGACCTCGGAACCGCCGTACTCGCTGTAAACGACTGCCTTCATGCCGGGAACTCCTCTGTACACGTACATGCCGCCGCGGAAAAGGGCGGTGTTCAACACCTCCGATTCTTGACAGCGGCGGTCCGGCCACCCGCTGTCCTTTCGGACGGTTGTGGCCGGTCGAAAGGACAGCGCCCGGCCGGAACGGGCTGGTTAGGCTGGTGGACATGGACCTCTCCGTCGCAGCCGAAGTGATCGGGGCATCCAAGCCCGAGACCCTGCCGCGCCTGTCCTCCGCCCTGGCCGGCACCCTTCCCCACAGCGGGCTGGCCGAACTGATCACGTGCGCGCAGTCGCCCTTCAAAGCCCACGGGGAATCCCCCGGCGGCGCCGGCACCGCCGTGACCATCGCCGAGGTGGCCGCGCTGCGGCCCCTGGTCCCCGCAGGCGGGATCTGGCAGGGCCGGGCCACCATGGCGGGCGTCGACGTACCGGTGGTGGCGTTGTCCAGCGCCCGCACCGAGCCGGCGGCGCTGCTGGTCCTCCTGCGGGCCGAGGACACGCCCGTGCCACCGGAGCGGCTGGCACCTGCGCTGGCGTTGTGGGACCTGCTGACCGCCCACCGCGTGACCGTCCACACCGACGTCATCCCTCCCGGGAGACTGGCCACCTCGCGGGCCGCGGCAGCCGCGCGTGCGATCGCCATCTCCGAACTGGGCGAATCGCACGCGACCGCCCTGACCACGCTTCTGCGCACGCTCCGCGACCGGGACCTGGCCGACGCCGACGTCCGTACGCGTGCCACCGACCTCACGGTCACCGCCCTGTCCGAACTGCGTGCGCGCGTCGAACTCGATCAGGCGCTGGTCGAGGAGCGTGCCGCGGACGCCTTCGACCGGCTAACCGATTCCCTGCGCCGGATGCTGCGGCCTCGCGGCGTACGGCTGGACCTCGGCATCCCCGGTGCGGAGGAGGGCGCCGACCGAATGCTGCCCGGTGACGTCGTGCACGCGGTCTCCGCGGTGGTACGTGCCGTCGTGTACGTCTCCCTGGAGGATCAGGGCGCGGTCGCCGGCCGTCAGGTCGGGCGGATACACGTCGGCTGGAAGGTCGGCGACACCCACCTGCGCGCCACCGTCCGGGACGACGGACCCGGCGCCCTCTCCCGGCGGTCCTTCGACGCACGCCGGGTCGTCGAGCGGCTGGCCCCTCTCGGCGGACGCCTCGACGTGGACGCCGTACCGGACTGGGGTACGACAGTCACCGTCGAAGTCCCGCTCGCCTCGTCCGACACCCCCCTCCAGGACCCGCTCACCGACCTCGGCGCCCGCGAGCTGGAAGTACTGGAACAGCTCGCCCGCGGGCGCCGCAACCGCGACATCGCCCACCAGCTCCACATCAGCGAGTCCACGGTGAAGTTCCACCTGGCCAAGATCTTCGACAAACTCGGCGTCACCTCCCGAGGAGAGGCCGCGGCGCTCGCCCACCAATGGGGCGCCGTATAGCGCGAACGCCGAACGACGGGCAGTGCCTCTCCCCGCCGATGTCAGTGGCATCGGCGAGGATCTCCCGCATGACGACGACCGCCACCGCCTACACCTGGTTCGAGGAACGCTTCCCGGACCTCGCCGAGGCGTACTGCTTCACCCTGGTGCACGACCTCTCCCCCGCCGACCTGCTCCACCGCCTCGGCGGCACGAACGAACCGGCGCTGACCGGCGCGGACGAGTTCGTCGAGGCCGCCTTCGAGTTCTCCGACCGGTACGACGGCAAGCGGCAGCTCGTCGCGATGACCACCGTCGGATCGTGGACCCTGATGATCGAGGCCAACGGCTATCTCGGCGTCACCGAGGAACGGGCGCTGGACGCCTCGGCCGGCACCCGCTGGGTGTCGCACTTCGTCAACGTCAACGCGCTCGACGCGTTCCTCTGGGCCGAGGACTCCGCGCCGCGCCTCACGTTCGAGCCCATGTATCCCGACCACCGCTGGGGCTCCACCCCCGACGAACTCCTGGCCGTCATGCGCGACATCGGCTTCCACTTCGGGGACGACATCCCCGAGCTCGACCTCTCCGCGTCGGCCGCGTTCGCCCTCGCCGAGCACCTGACCGGTGTCGCCGTCACTCCGGAGCTGCTGGAGAGCACCACGTTCACCTGCGGTGGCGTCGCGGTCAGGTGACCGCCGTCTTCGGGACGAGGGCGCGGACGGAGGGGGTGGAGACCATGACGAGGGTGGCGAGGAGGATGAGGGTGGCGGCTGCGTAGAGGGTGGTGTGGAGGCCGAGGAGGAGGACGGCGGGGCCGGCGGTGAACTGGGCGAGGGGGATGGCCAGGTAGGAGCCGAGGTCGTCGTAGGCGTAGACGCGGGCGAGGCGGTTCTCCGGGATCTGTTCGTTGAGGGTGGAGTACCAGGCGACCCCGGCCTGTTCGACGCCCACGCCCGCGACGAAGTTGGCGACGGCCAGCACCCACGTGTACGGGGCGAGCGCGAGCAGCAGCGGAGTCGTCGCCGTCAGTCCCATCAGCGCGCAGCCGACCAGGATCGGCCGCCGGGGCCGCCAGCGCAGGGACAGGACGCCCCCGGCGACCGCGCCGAGCGAGGACGCGGCGACGGCCAGCCCCCAGCCGCCGCGCCCGATGCCGGTGCTGTCGGCGATGGCCGGCCCGAGGACGGTGAACGTGGCGGTGAGCCCGGCGTTGAGGAAGCAGAAGGCGACCACGATCACCCACACCCAGCTCCGGGAGGTGAACTCCCGCCAGCCGACCCGGAGTTCGTGCACGAGGCCGGGGCTGGGCTCGGGTGGTGCGACCTGGACGCGGATCAGCGCGAACGTCGCGGCGGCGAGCACGAAGGTGAGGGCGTCGACGGCGAGTCCCCAGCCGGGCCCGACGGCGGCGACCAGGACACCGCCCAGCGAGGCGCCGAGGATCGTCGCGCTGCTCCCCGAGATCCGGGAGAGCGCGAGGGCGGCACGCCGGGAGTCAACAGGCACGGTCTGCGGCAACAGGGCCTGCGCGGCGGGCTGGTAGCAGGAACCCGCCGCCCCGTTGACCGCGGCGAGCGCCATGAGCAGCGGGACGGTCGCGTTGTCGGTGAGCACCAGTGCGGCGACCACCGCCTGGCTCACAGCGCTCACCGCGCTGCTGCCGACGAGCAGCGGCCCTCGCGGCATCCGGTCCGCCAGCACCCCGCCGTACAGCAGGAAGAGGATGCCGGTCAGGGAGTACGCCCCGACCACGAGGCCGAGCTTCCCGACCGAGCCGGTCGCGTCGAGGACGGCGAAGGCCAGGGCGATCGGCGCCATCCCGTTGCCGAGCAGGTTGGCGGTCGTACCGATGAAGAGGTGACGGAATGCGCGGTGCCTCAGGGGCGTCAGGGCGTCGGACACGCGGTTGATCGTCGGGGACGGGCGGTGGGGCCGTCAAAGGGTTATCGGGCCGGTGCCATGGTGAACTCCCTCCGGGGCGTGGGCTGTTCGCTCACTCCCCCGGTGGCTGGTAGCCGGTGCGGTCGGCCACGAGGCGGCGGAGTTTGCGCAGTTCCCGGTGGCTGTTCCAGCCGAGGACGCCCACGACCTCGCCGTCGAGGGCGTAGGCGGCGACGAACTTGCCGTCGTCGGGGCTGCCGTCGACGACCGTGACGTCGGCGCCGGCCGGGAGGATGCCGAACGCCTGGACGCGGGTGTCGTACTGGTCGCTCCAGAAGTAGGGGACGGGGGCGAACGGGCGTGCTTCGCCGAGGATGTTCGCGGCGACGGCGATGCCCTGTTCGGTGGCGTTGAGGCGGTGTTCGACGCGCATCCGGCGGCCGAAGTCGGGGTGGTGCCAGGAGGCGACGTCGCCGGCGGCGTAGATGCCGGGGGCGGCCCGGCAGTGGGCGTCGCACTCCACGCCGTCGCCGAGGGCGAGTCCGGAGTCGGCGAGCCAGCCGGTGGCCGGGGTGGAGCCGACGGCGACGACGACGGCGTCCGCGTCGAGGCGTGTGCAGTCGGTGAGTTCGACGGCGACGACCCGGCCGGCGAGTGCGACGAAGCGGGCGACGCCGGTGCCGAGGCACAGCCGGACGCCGCGCCCGCGGTGCAGGTCGGCGACCAACGCCCCTACGGTGTCGCCGAGTTGGCGGAAAAGCGGCAGGGGCAGGGGGTCGACGAGGGTGACGTCGAGGTCCATCTTCCGTGCCACGGCGGCGACTTCGGCGCCGAGGAAGCCCGCGCCGACGATCACGACCCGGGGCCGGGCGAGGAGGTGGGTGCGCAGGGCGAGGGCGTCGTCGAGGGTGCGCAGGGTGTGGACGCCGGCGAGGTGGTCGCCGGGGAGGCGGCGCGGGGTGACCCCGGTCGCGACGACCAGGGTGCCGTAGGGGACGCGGTCGCCGTCGTCGAGGGTGATCTTGCGGGCGGTGGCGTCGAGGGCCACGGCGCGGGTGCCGAGGCGGAGTTCGGCGCCGAGCCCGGCGAGGGCCGTCTCGTCGCGCAGGCGTGTCCGCTCGGGTTCCCAGGCGCCGGAGAGGATCTGCTTGGACAGGGGCGGGCGGTCGTAGGGGAGGTGGGGTTCGTCGCCGATGAGGGTCAGCGTTCCGTCGTACCCCTTGTTGCGGAGCGCTTCGGCGGTGGCGAGGCCCGCTGCGGAGGCTCCCACGATCACCACGTCGTCGGTCATGGCGGGCCTCACCAGGTGACGGGGAGTGCGTAGGCGCCGAAGACGAACCCGTCGTGCTTGAAGGGGATGTCGTCGAGGCCGGCGGCGAGTGCGAGGGTGGGGACGCGGCGCAGGAGGGTGGGGAAGGCGACCTGGAGTTCCATGCGGGCGAGCGGCTGGCCGAGGCACTGGTGGACGCCGTAGCCGAAGGCGACGTGGCGGCGGGCGTCGCGGGTGAGGTCGAGGCGGTCGGGGTCGGGGAAGACCTTCGGGTCGCGGTTGGCGGTCTCGTTGACCGGGATGATGCCCTCGCCCGCCTTGATCAGCCGGCCGCCGATCTCGATGTCTTCGAGGGCGACGCGGCGCAGTCCGCCGTGGGTGATGGTGAGCCAGCGCAGGAGTTCGTCGACGGCTCCGGCAATCACCTTCGGGTCGTCGGTGTCGCGTACCAGGGCGAGTTGCTCCGGGTGCCGCAGGAGGGCGAGGGTGCCGAGCGTGATCATGTTGGCGGTGGTCTCGTGGCCCGCGAAGAGCATGAGGACGCCCATCTCGGTGGCTTCCTCGCGGGTGAGGTCGCCGGTCTTGACGCGTTCGGCGAGCCGGGAGAGGAGGTCCTCGGCGGGGTCGGCGAGTTTTCCGTCGAGGAGGCCGCCGAGATAGTCCGCGAGGCGGCGGCGGGCCTGGGAGCGGTCGTCGCCGGAGGAGTCGCGGTTGATGATGGTCTGGCTGTTCGACTGGAAGAAGTCGTGGTCGTCGTAGGGGACGCCGAGCAGGTCGGAGATGACCAGGGACGGCAGGGGCAGGGCGAACGCCTCGACGAGGTCGGCGGGCCGGGGGCCGTCGAGCAGCCGGTCGACGAGGGTGTCGGCGGTCCGCTGGGTGGCCGGGCGCAGGGCCTCGACGCGTTTGACGGTGAAGGCGGCCGTCGCCGTCCGCCGCAGCCGGGCGTGCTCGGGGTCGTCCATCATGATGAAGCTGGTGCCGACCGAGGTCCTGCCCTGTTCCTTGAGCCGTTCGATGAACAGGGCTTCGCTGCGGGCGAGTTTGGGGGCGCCGGGGCGGAACGGGTCGGCGCTGACGCGCGGGTCGGCCAGGACGGCCCGGTGTTCCTCCCAGCCGGTGACCAGCCAGGCGACGGTGCCGTCCCAGAGGGTGATCCGGGTGACGGGGGCCTCTTCCTGGCGGGCGCGCATCGCGGGGGCCGGGTCGAGAGGGCATCGGGCGGGTCGGGAGATGTCGTACTCGGGAATCTCCTGGGAGTTTCCTGCGGGACGGGTCACCGCTTCCTCCTCGCTCGTGGGGGGCCAGTGGGGGACGTGGAGGTCGTCCCCGGGCGTTCAGGCAACACGAGCCAGCAAGTTAAGTCAAATGATTGATTTAATTTACGGCCATGCGGGCGCCGCGGTCGCCGGCGGCCCCCGAGCAGGTCAGCCGGCGTCCGTGACCGGGGCCTGCCACAGTGCGACGATCGCGTCGACCAGGCCGTCCGCCGCGCCCCGCCAGCTCGCGCGGGTGGTCGGGAGGCCGTCGCACAGGGCCCGTTCCCGTTCGGCGACCATCTGCGTGATGAGGTGCCGGGTCATGGAGGTGCGTTCGGCGTGGACCTCGGCGGGGAGGTCGGGCGAGCGGCGGAACATGCCGTCCTGGAGCCGGGCCATCGAGGGCGAGGCGGCGGCGAACTCGTCGGCGGTGATCGCGCGCAGCCCGGGGTCGGCGGTGAGCTGGGCCATGAGGCGGCCGTACCAGCTCGGGGTGCCCAGCGACTCGACGTGGCGGACGACCGGGTGGACCGCGCACTCGACCCAGTCCCGCAGGGCCGAGGAGTCGTCGAGTCCGGCGAGCATGGCGTGCCGGAAGACCTCTATGCCCGTGGAGTGCCGGCGGACGAGCGCGCGGACCAGGTCTATCTTCGTGCCGAAGTGGTAGCTGACGGCGGCGTTGTTGCCCTGTCCGGCCGCCAGGGAGATCTGCCGGTTGGCCACCGCGTGCACACCGTGTTCCGCGAACAGCCGCTCCGCCGCGTCCAGCAGCGCCTCGCGCGTCGCCGTGACCTGCTCGTCCCGCCTCGTTCTGCCGCCCATCACCACCGCCTCGTTCCGGGACCTCACACTTTTCCGCGACGGCCCGTCCCCCAGGCCGTGCGGCCCCCGGTCTGACCAGCGGGGACGGACGACGAAAGCGTACGCAACACGGCGGCCGGTCCGGGCCGCCGGTCTCCACAGCCTCACCATGGAGTGTTCCCGCCGGATTCAGCCAGGCCGACTTGAACATGCCTACCCCCCGACGTACATTTTAAATCAACCCGTTGACTTATGACGGTGCGTCCATCCACCCCGCCCTCCGGAGACCAGTCATGTCCGAGACCCCCACACCCACCGCGGACACCCCGACGGCCGCGCCACCGAATCCGAACGTGATCGTGGCCGTGCTGGCCTTCGCCGGGATCGTCGTCTCGCTCATGCAGACGCTCGTGATCCCGATCGTCCCTGAGCTGCCGAAACTCCTGGACGCGCCGGCCTCGGACACGGCCTGGGCCGTCACCGCGACCCTGCTCGCGGCGGCGGTCGCGACACCGATCGCCGGGCGTCTCGGCGACATGTACGGCAAGCGTCTGATGCTGCTGACCAGCCTCGTCGCGCTGACGGCGGGCTCGACGGTCGTCGCGCTCAGCGACTCCCTCACTCCGATGATCGTCGGTCGGCTCCTCCAGGGGCTGTCCGCCGGTGTGATCCCGCTGGGGCTGAGCATCATGCGGGACGAGCTGCCCGCCGAGAAGCTGGCCTCCTCCACCGCGCTGATGAGCGCCTCGCTCGGTATCGGGGCCGCGCTGGGGCTGCCGATCGCCGCGTTCGTCGCCGACAACTTCGACTGGCACATGCTGTTCTGGGCGTCGGCGGTGATGGGCGCGGTCGCGACGGTGACGGTGCTGCTGCTCGTGCCCGAGTCGAAGGTGCGCAGCGGCGGGCGGTTCGACCTCGTCGGCAGTGCCGGGCTGGCCGGCGGGCTCGTCTGTCTGCTGCTGGCGATCTCCAAGGGCGGTGACTGGGGCTGGGGCAGCGGCACCACCCTCGCGCTGTTCGCGGGCGCCGTCGTCACGTTCCTGGCCTGGGGCTACTTCGAGCTGCGCACCGAGCAGCCGCTGGTCGACCTGCGCACCACCGCGCGCCCGCAGGTCCTCTTCACCAACCTCGCCGGGCTGGCCTTCGGGTTCTCGCTGTTCGCGATGCAGCTGATCGTCCCGCAGATCCTCCAGCTGCCGGAGCAGACCGGGTACGGGCTCGGCGAGGATCTCCTCACCGTCGGTCTGGTGCTCGCGCCGCAGGGGCTGATCGTGATGGTCGCCGCGCCGTTGTCGTCGAAGATCTCGCAGGCCAAGGGGCCGAAGCTGACGCTCATGATCGGTGCGCTGATCGTGGCCGCCGGGTACGCGCTCAACATCTTCATGATGAGCGAGATCTGGCAGCTGATCTTCATCTCCTGCGTCATCGGCGTCGGGATCGGCTTCGCGTACGGGGCGCTGCCCATGCTGATCATGGGTGCGGTGCCGGTCTCCGAGACCGGTGCGGCGAACGCCTTCAACACGCTGATGCGGTCCATCGGTACGTCCATCGCGAGCGCCGCGACCGGCGTGATCCTGGCCCAGATGACCACCGACTTCGCCGGGCACGCGCTGCCCTCCGAGGACTCCTTCAAGGTCATCATGGGCATCGGGTGCGGGGCCGCGCTGCTGGCGTTCCTGCTGTCGTCGTTCCTGCCCCGGCATCGGGCGGCGCTCGCGGGGGACGTGGGGGCGGCGAAGACGGTGGCTCCGGCGGAGGCGGGGCGGCAGGGGTAGTCGGCGGGGCGGGGGGCGGTTCGGGGCCGGCTCCGGGTCTCGCCGGTACGGGGGGGGCGGCTCTCTCCGAAGCGATCTCCCCCTTCCCTCTCTCTGACGAACAGGAGCACCTCCGTGGCCGTCGGCCTCCTGCACGACAAGGTCGCCGTCATCACCGGCGTGGGTGCGGCCGGGACGATCGGGGCGGTCACCGCGGAGCTGTTCGTCAGGGAGGGCGCGTGGGTGGTCGCCGCCGACATCAGCGGTGCGCAGAGGGCGACGGCGATCGCCCTCGGGCCGGCGGCGGCGCCCTTCCAGGGGGACATCACGCGGGAGGAGGACGTCGAGGCGATGTTCGCCTACGCCGTCGAGACGTTCGGGCGGGTCGACATCCTGGTCAACGTCGAGGAGTTCG
Organism: Streptomyces sp. NPDC004539; assembly: GCF_040610055.1. NCBI lineage: Bacteria > Bacillati > Actinomycetota > Actinomycetes > Kitasatosporales > Streptomycetaceae > Streptomyces > Streptomyces sp. NPDC004539. The sequence goes on from NZ_JBEXLS010000043.1 coordinate 9,854, forward strand.
AGAACCTGGCCTCGGTGCACCTGCGCGGCACGCTCCTCACCAACAAGCACGCCGTCCACGCGATGGCCCCGCGCGGCGGCTCGATCGTCAACTTCTCCCCGGCGTCGGCCCTGGACACCGACCCCCTCGCCGCGCAGGCGTACGCGGCGGCGAGGGCGGGCGTCGACTCCCTCACCCGGTCCTTCGCCGCCCTGTACGGCCCCCGGGGCATCCGCGTCAACGCCGTCACCCCCGGCCTCACCCCGACGCCCAGGAACACCGGCCGCGTCCCGGCCGACACCCTCCGCTCCCTGCCGTCCGGAGCGGCACTCCGACGCGCCGGACGTCCGGAGGAGCAGGCCCGGGTCGCCGCGTTCCTCGCGTCGGACCAGGCGTCGTTCGTGACCGGAGTGGTCGTGCCGGTGGACGGCGGGTGGACGGCGCGGCTGGCTTGAGGCTCCGCCGGTGGCCACCATGGGGCTCACCCGGACGCTGCCCTGACTGCCGGCCGCGCTGCGGGCCGGTGTTCTGGTGGACCGGTTCGACCGGCGTCTGCTGCTGTGGGGGCCGCCGAGACCGCCCGCGACAACGCGACGGAGGCCCGGGACACCGACTGTTCCCGGACCTCCATCCGCGTGGCGGGTCCGTCTCTACGACGACGAGTCGCCGAACGCGATGCCCCGGCGGGAGCCGCCCACCCAGCCGCCTCGTTGGTTGAGTTCGCTGCCGCCCTTGAGGTACTGGGTGAGGGTGGTGCGGCCCCGGCCGTTGGGGGTCGCGTTGCCGCAGTACTGCTTGACCTCGGCGTCGCTCAGCGGGCGGTAGTTGTACGCCTCCCAGCCGCCGTCCGGGTTCTCGACCTTGACCTGGTAGCCGTTGTCGTACCAGACGTAGTGGCCGTGGAAGCGGTTGGGGAAGTGCAGCTCCCAGTCGCCGTAGATGATGTTGTAGCCCGTGCCCCGGGTGATGTACGCCATCGTGAAGGGCTCCATGGTGCGGTCGACGGTGACCGTGTGGGTGTGGGACTTCTCGAAGCTCTTGCCGAACGACGCGGTCGCCGCGAGGGAGACGGGCTCCCAGAGCGCGGAGGCCAGGGTCGAGGAGATCGACGCGTTGGTGGTCTGGGACGTCGTCTCCGACCAGCTCCAGGTCCGGTGGACCGTGCCGGCGCAGTTGATGACCTTGTTGCCGACCTGGTGCTTCGGGCCGATCGCCGAGTCCAGTGCCTTGGCCGTGTACTTGCAGTAGTCGGCGGTGTTGCAGTGGGAGAGGAGGTCCTCCTCCGAGGGCAGCGGGTCGGCCGCGTTCGCCGTCACCGGGGTCGCGGCGAGAAGCGCGCCGGCGACGCCGAGGGCCGCGCCGAGCACTGCGGCGGTTCGCCGGGCCCTGCCGGTACGGGATGTCGGTGTCGGCGTGTCTGTCTGGGGCATCTGGATCTTCCAGTCGCTCGGAGTGGGGGTGTCACGAAGCGGACATCACCGACACTCGCGGCCCGGAGATTTTTTCAGCAACCCGATTCGGCCGGAGAAAAACACGGCGGTCGTCAGCTGAGGAGGGACGGTCTTCGTCGAGGGGTGCCCTGGCGGTACACCCTTCACAAGGGTCTCCCTCTTGAACGGACATGACGGTTGGCTGTGGGTTCATGAGCCATCCCGCCGCGCGAGTGAGCCGGGTCGGTCCGCAGCGGCGTCAGATCTTGATGATGGGCGGTGCCGCCGTCGCGGCCGGATCGCTCGCCGCCGCCGGGAGCAGCACGACCGCTTACGCACAGACGGCTCAGCGAGGGGCGACGTGGGACAAGACCTTCCCCCGCAGCAACAAGGTCGACCACAAGAAGGTGTCGTTCCACAACCGGCTCGGCATCGAGCTGGTGGCCGACCTGTACAGCCCCAAGCCGCTGAGAGGCCGTGCCCGCGCGTTGATCGTCGGGCACCCGTTCGGCGGTGTGAAGGAACAGACCTCGGGCCTGTACGCGCAGACCATGGCTGAGCGCGGCTTCGTGACGCTGGCGTTCGACGCCTCCTGCAACGGTGAGAGCGGCGGCAGGCCGCGGCACATCGCGTCCCTGGAGACGTTCGTCGAGGACTTCAGCGCCGCCGTGGACCACCTCGGCACCCGCCGCGACGTGGCCCGGGACCGGATCGGCGTCATCGGGGTCTGTGCCGGCGGCGGCTTCGCCCTGAGCGCCGCGCAGATCGATCCGCGTCTCAAGGCCGTCGCGACGGTGAGCATGTACGACATGGGCCGCGCCTACCGCGACGGCCAGGGCTACGCCCCGGTCCCCAGCGAGAGGAACTCCGTCGGGGAGCGCAAGCGGGCGCTTGCCAAGGCGGCCGAGCAACGGTGGGCCGAGTACGACGGCGGGGAGGTGCGCTACAGCGGCGGGAGCGCGGTGCCGTCGAAGCCGTCCCAGCAGGCGGCGGCTGACGAGTTCGCCGAGTACTGCGCGACGCCGCGCGGCCGGCACCCGCGCTCGCATCCGCTGACCCTGACCAGCAACGGCGCGATCGCGAACTTCATGCCGCTCGCCCAGATCGAGCTGACCGCCCCGCGCCCGCTGCTGTTCATCGCGGGCGAGAAGGCGCACTCGCGCTACTACAGCGAGGACGCCTACGCCCAGGCCCCTAAGCCGAGGGAACTCCATGTCGTTCCCGGTGCCGGGCATGTGGACCTCTACGACAAGGTCGAGCTGATCCCGTGGCGGAAGCTCACCGGTTTCTTCGACCAGCACCTCTGATCCAGCAGACAGGGCAGTTCGCAGCCGTCCAAGGAGGGTTGGCACGCGAGGCGACGGCTGATCCGATCTGGCTTTGTCCACGAGAACGGACGGCGGATGCGGTCCGCTAGAAGAGGCCGGCGTGCATGTACTGCGTGAGGTTCTCCGGGATCTCGCGCAACCACGGGCTGCGGACGGCCGGCAGCCGAACCAGGGTGTGCTGAAAGACGCCCGGATCGGCCCGGAACGAGTACCGGGGACGCGGTGCGGGCGGGTCGTCGCGGAGGACGCCGTCGGGCATGCCGCCCGACGCGGGAACCGGCAGGTGCGGCTTGGGGAAAGCCAGCCACCGCCACACCCCGAACGGCACAGGCACCGGGTAGGCCGTAGTGGCGGGGCCGGCCGGGGTCCAGGTCTCTCCGGTCTGAGGATGGGTCGGCACGAGGACGATGTCAGCGTCCGCGTCGGGGGCGGGCTGTCCTGGTCCGGCCAGGACGGCGCGCCGTGCCGGCGGATACGCGGGCAACAGGGCGTCGAGGGCGCGCTGGAACACTTCCTTGCTCAGGCCGTCCGGGACGGTCACCGGTCGGCCCTCCGAGGCTGCCAGCAGGTGAGCGAGTGCCCGGCCGACCGCGGCCTCCCACTGCGGGTTCCACGACCAGAAGTGGTCCGGCCCGAGCCGCGCCCCCCATCTGGCGACCGGCTCGAACGGAGGCGTGCACTTCCCTTCCTCCGACAGCTCCGCCCAGGAGAGCGGTGCGGAGCCGACGCCATCGACGAGGAGACGGCGCACGGCATCCGGGGCAAGCCATACCGCCTGCCAGAGTGAGCAGTCGTCGATCCGGCTCGCCACGGGCAGGCCGCACTCTTCGCATGCCATGTTGGGACCGTCTGCTCCGCCGAGGCCGCAACAGTAGCCGCCGGCCCGCTCCGGGATCAGCAGGGTACCGCGGACGTCGCCAGGTGCGATGACGATCGAGCCGGGGGCGCCGTCGGAGAGGGCGTGGACCGGCGCGTAGATGCCGCGGGCCACCGCCTCGTCCGGATGGATCTCCTCCCATCTCCGCCACGGCGGCCCCCAGGGCTCCGGGTCCACGGCGAACGTGCCCGGCTCCATCAGCACCGGGAGCTGAGTCCCGTTCCCGTACTTCTGGTGAGCGTGGGCCGGCAGGGCGACCCGGGACAGCGGGTTGGTCAGCTCGGCGCCGCACCCCACACACACGAAAACGAACAAATGTCCTCCGCTGGAAACAGAGGGCATCGTCGCAGCTTCACGGCAGACCGGCCAACGTGTTTCGATTCCCCTGCCGGGGCCGAAGCACAGCCGTCCGTCAGCCGGTGGCCGACCGTTCGGTGTCCGGGCCGGCTTCGCTGGTGGCGGCCCAGGTGGCGAGGAGGCGCAGTCCTTCCTCGGAGGGAGAGCCGGGTTCGGCGGTGTAGATGGTGAGGGTGAGACCGGGGGCAGTGGCCATCTCCAGGCCCTCGAAGGCAAGAGTGAGGTCGCCGACGGCCGTGTGGGGGAAGTGCTTGGTGCCGGTGCCGTGGTGGCGGACGTTGTGCGCGCCCCAGCGGGTGCGGAAGGCGTCGCTCAGGGTGGACAGCTCCCCGACCAGGTCGTGGAGGCCCTTGTCGTGGGGGTTGCGGCCGGCCTCCGTGCGCACGATGGCGACGGTGATGTCGGCGAAGGAGTCCCAGCCGGGGTAGAAGCGGCGGGCGGCGGGGTCGAGGAAGGTGAAGCGGGCCAGGTTCTGCTGGTTGCCCGGTGTGGCGTAGAGGTCGGTGCAGAAGGCACGGAAGAGCTGGTCGGCGGCGAGGACGTCCATCCGGCCGTTGCGGACGAACGACGGTCCGGCTCTGGCGTATCCGGATCGCGTAGCTCACGGCCCAGGCTGGACGACAACGGGCCCAGGCCAGTACCTGCGACTCGCCCAACCGCTGAATCGGCGGCACCCGTGGGAGACGTCTCACCCGGGTCGTGAAGTATCTCGGCCTTCCGGGGACGGCAACCTCATGGGCCAGGCCGTGGTCACAGGTGCGCCGCCCTCGCTGCCGCGGCGGCCTCGCCCCTCGTGCGCACTCCGAGCTTGGACAGGATGTTGGCCACGTGGAACTTCGCCGTGTGCTCGGTGATGTGCAATCGTGCGGCGATGCCCCGGTTGCTGTGCCCGCGGGCCAGTTCGGTCAGGACTTCCAGTTCGCGTCGGCTGAGCCCTTCCAGGAGATCCGGCCGGGGGGACGGTGCCGGGGTCAGCGGGAATCGCGCGGTGACCGAGGTGCCCCAGCCGGGGACGGCCTCGATGGCGAAGTCGCCGCCGAGCGCGACGAGTCGTTCCCGCAACCGGTACTCGGCCAGCGCCTCCGGAAACAGCTCCCCGTCTCCGTCGTCGCGGACGCTCACCACCAGTCGGCCGTCCTCCACCTCCCAAGCGATCCTGATCCGGCTCAGCCTCGTGTGCTCCAGCATGACCAGCACGCATCCCCGTACGACCGCGATTCCCCCCTCCACGACAGCGGGTGGCAGCAACCGGTCGGCGTGCCGCGGTCGCGCCAACTCCAGTCGGAAGCCGTTGTGCCGGGCCAGCCCCCGCAACCGCTGGGCGATCACGTCGAACGCCTCACCCGCGGTCCGTTCTCCCGCGACGGAGTCGGTCCGGGCGGCGGTCAACGCGGACGAGGCGATCGACACGGCCGCCTCACGAGCGGTGGCGTCGTCGAACCGGCGCGACCGGAGCGCACCCAGCACCGCGGTCAGCGTGGCCGAGTGCTCGTCCTTGAGGATCAGCATGTCCTTCGCGTGCTCGCCGGCGGCGATCCTCCGGGTGAGCAGGTGTGTCAGGTCGGCCGGACCGGGCTGGACGAGCATCGTCAGCCGTACCAGCGCGATCTCCCCCAGTGCCTGCGCGACAGCACGTCCCTCGTCGGAGTCCGCGGGGTCGACCACGACCAGGACGCAGCCCGCGACCGCCGGGTCGGCGGGCAGTACCGCGAGTGCCTGCCGGGCTGTGCCGCCGAGTACGACAGGCCCGTACCGGGTGCTGCCCGGTGTGACGTCCCTGGCGAGGGCCGTCAGATCGGCGACGGTCGGTTCCGCCCCTCCGTCCGCCAGTTCCTTTCCCCACGCGCGTACTTCGCCGCGCACCAGGACGGCCACCCCGGCATGCGGAACAGAGCCGGCCAGCAGCTCCGACAGGCGGGGCAGCAGTTCCGCGTCGGGCGCGCGCAGCAGGGCGAGCACGGCCTTCAGGGTTCCGGTGTCGATGACCTGCTCCTTCGGCTAGGCAGGACCGCTCCGGCGAGCAGTCGGCTGTGGGCTCCTGCGAGGAAGTATGAACGCGAGGCGCACGTCGATGAGGCATCGACCGTCCCGGTGAGCGGCCACCGGTCCGTCCGTGACAAGCGAGGTAACGCATGAACAGCACCCGTCTGCCGAAAATCACCCTGGAGGAGGCTTACGAGCATCCGGACAGCGTGGCCCGGGTTCTCGGTGACGAGGCCGCGCTGGCCGAGACGTCCCGCGGGGGCGGGGTCACACCGGAGTTCTACCGGCCGGTCCAGGAGAGGCTCGGGGAGTTCGACGAGATGCGCCTGGCCAGCATGGACGCGTCCGGTATCGAGCACCAGATCATCTCCCTGACGGCTCCCGGCGTGCAGATCATCACCGACCCGGTCAGGGCGACCGCCGAGGCCCGTCGGCAGAACGACTTCCTGGCCGAACAGGTGGCCCGGCATCCCGACCGCTACTCCGGATTCGCGGCGGTGGCGCTCCAGGAACCGGTGAACGCCGTCAGGGAACTGCGTCGCGCCATCCGTGACCTCGGCTTCAAGGGCGTGCTGATCAACGGCTACACGAACACCACCGATCCGGCACACGGCCGCTACCTGGACGACCCGGCCTACCACCCGTTCTGGGAAGCGCTGTGCGAACTCCAGGTTCCTCTCTACCTGCACCCGCGCCCCTCCCTGAGCGGGGGCCTCGCGCTCTACGAAGGGCATCCGGAGATGAAGGGCGCTACCTGGGGCTTCGGCACCGAGACGGCGTCGCACGCGGTACGGCTCCTGCTCGGCGGTCACTTCGACCGGTTCCCCACCGCCCAGCTGATCCTGGGGCACATGGGAGAGGCACTGCCCGCCCTTCTCTGGCGCACCCAGCACATGTTCGACGCGAACCCCTTCGACAAGAGGCTCCAGAAGACTCTCCCGGAGTACGTCGCCGACAACATCTGGATCACGACCAGCGGCAACTTCTCCGACCACGCCCTCATCAACGCGGTTCTCACGGTCGGCGCCGACCGCATCCTCTTCTCCGTCGACTACCCCTACTCGCGCAACGCCGACGGGGCGGACTGGATCGAGCGGGCGCCGATCAGCGAACTCGACCGCCGCAAGATCGCCCACGGCAACGCGCGTGCCCTGTTCGGTCTGGGGTGACGTCGGCCGTGCCGGTCACCGCAGGCGCGGACGGGCCGCGATCCCCCGCACTCCGACGGCCGACGAAGGGAAGCAGGTAGTCGCATGGGGCGTCCGGAGAAGCCGGTCGATCCGACGGCCGGTCCGATACAACGGCTCGCCCATGAGCTGCGGGAACTGCGGGAGAGGGCCGGGCGGCCGACGTACCGCCGGATGGCCGGGCAGGCCCACGTCTCGACCGCCGCACTGGCACAGGCTGCCTCCGGCACGCGACTGCCCTCGCTCGACGTGCTGCGAGCGTATGTGCGGGCCTGTGGCGGCGATCCGGCGGAGTGGGAGACGCGCTGGAGGGAGGCCGAGGCCGAAGCGGCGGGAGCGGTGCGCGCGGACGAGCGGGACGTGGCACCTCCGTACCGGGGACTGGCCCGCTTCGAGCCGGACGACCGCGAGGTGTTCTTCGGGCGGGACCGACTCGTCGAGCAACTGTGCGAACTGGTCCGCGACCACCGGTTCGCGGTGGTGTTCGGGGCGTCCGGCAGCGGCAAGTCGTCGCTGCTGCGTGCCGGGCTCGTCCCTCGGCTCCGGGAGAAGGTCTCCGGTGAGAGCCCCGCGGTACTCCGTGTGCTCACGCCCGGACCACGCCCCGCCGAGACGTACGGGCATCTGCTGACGCCGGCCACCGACGAGCCGGAGGCATGGGTGATGGTGGACCAGTTCGAGGAGGTCTTCACCCTGTGCCGGGACAAGGCCGAGCGGGCACGCTTCATCGACCTGCTGCTCGCCGCCCGTGCCCCGGCGAGCCGCCTACGGGTCCTGATCGCCGTACGAGCCGACTTCTACGTCCGTTGCGGTGAGCACCGGGAGCTCGCCGAGGCCCTGCACGGAGCCGGGCTGCTGGTCGGACCGATGAGTGCCGTGGAGCTCCGGGACGTGGTGACCAGGCCCGCGCAGGCGGCCGGACTGATGGTCGAGCGGGATCTGACGGCGCGGATCGTGGCGGAGGTGCTCGACGAGCCCGGGGGGCTGCCGATGCTGTCCCACGCGCTGCTGGAGACGTGGCGGCGCCGACGCGGCCGGATGCTGACCCTGGCGACGTACGAGGCGGTCGGCGGGATGCGGGGCTCGATCGCGGCGAGCGCGGAGGAGACGTACGAACGGCTGTCGGACACGCAGGCGCGAGCCGCCCGGCACCTGTTGCTGCGCATGATCGAGCCAGGGCTCGGCGCCCCCGACACCCGGCGCCCGCTGCCCCGGGCCGAACTCGCCGAGTGCTCTGATCCGGACGTACGGGTCGCCGAAGAAGCCATGACCCGCGCCCGGCTGCTGACCGTCGACGACGACGGTGTCCACCTCGCCCACGAGGCACTCATCACCTGCTGGCCCCGGCTCCAGGGCTGGATCGAGGAGGACCGCGAGCGGCTGCGGCATCACCGGGCCCTGACGGAGGCGGCTCGGGTGTGGCTGGAGCACGACCGTGATCCCGGCACCCTGTACCGGGGCAGCCGGCTCGCCCGCGCCCAGGAGGTTTTCCCCGCTCCCCTCGACGACCCCGCGCTGACCACGACCGAACGGGCCTTCCTGAGCGCCGCGTTCGAGGCCCGGGAGGCGGAGGCCCGGGCAGCCGCACGATCCAGGCACCGCAACCGGACCCTGCTGACGACGCTGTCGGCAGTGCTGGCGGTGGCCTTGGTCGCCGGGCTCGCCGCCTGGCAGCAGCACGCCGACAACCGCCGCCGGACCACCGACGACGCCGCCCGCCGGATCGCCGAGGTCGCCGATGCCCTGCGCACCACCGATCCGCGCACCGCCGGGCTCCTCGGTGTCGCGGCCTGGCGGGTCTCGCGGCTGCCCGAGACCCGCCGGGCGCTGCTCGGCGCCCTCACGCAGCCCGAGACGGACACCTTCGCCGACCCCACGCCGGGCAACTCGCTCGCCCGGTACCTGACCGACTCCGGCCGCACCCTGCTCAGCATCGACGGCCGGACCTGGCGGACCTGGGACGTGGCCGCGCACCGCCGGATCGCGTCCGGCCGGCTGCCCGACGGCCAGGTCTCCGCGGTCGCGCCCGACGGCCGTATCCTCGCCGTCCTGGGAGCCGACGGCCACACCCGGCTGTGGGACACGGCCACCGATCGATGGACACGTGGACCCGCGCCGACACCGGGCACCGTCATCCTGTTCGCCGACGGCGGCCTCTACTCCGAGAACGGCCTCGACAGCGACCTGGTACGGCTGCGCTCGGTCTCCGACGGCCAGGCGCGGTTCCAGGCCACGGTCTCCTCGACCACGGACGTGGCAGCGAGCCAGGGCGGCCGGCTGATGGCGTTCTGCCCCGCCGGACAGGGTCCGCGTGTCTACGAAGTGAGCGACCGGCGTGTCGTGCGCGGGGGATGGGAGAAGGAGGACGAGGTCTGCGCGGACGACCACGCGACGCTGTTGTTCGGTGCCGCCGGCCGGTTCGCTGTCGTGTCCTCGCGCGACGTCCAGATCTGGGACACCGGCACGGGACACGGGATCGCCCGCCTCGATGTGCCGAACGTGTCGACCGCGGCCTTCAGCGCTGACGGAACCCTCCTGGCGACCACGGACGCGCTGGAGATCAAGATCTGGCGGCTGTCCGCACCGGCCGCACCGGTCTTCCGGCACCCCCTCGACGACCAGCACCTCTCCGCCGCCCCGGCCTGGGACCCCACACGCCCCTTGCTGCGCTATGTCGAAGGCGGCACCGTCCACACCCTCGACGTCACGCCGGCCGTCACCGCGCCATGGGTCGACCCTCCACCTGCGGCGACGGCACTGAGCCCGGACGGCCGCACGCTAGCCGTCATGGAGCGCCAGGGCGGCTCCTATCGCGTCCGGCTCCGCGACACCGACCCGACGCAGGGGGAGCGCACGCTGCCGTCCCCGCCGTCGCTCGTCCCGTCCGGCACGCCCCCTGCGGCCCCTTCCTCCAGCATCGCGCCTCTGCTGGCGTTCAGCGCCGACAGCACCGCTCTCGTGTACGGCGCGTCCGACTCCAGCGGGTACGGTCTCCCCCAGCAGCTCACCGTCTGGGATACGGCCCGGGGCCGCCGTATCAGCACGCTGGACCTCCCGGGGGCTGTGGTGGACCTGGCCCTCGGCAACGGTGGGCGCACCCTGTACACGATCCGCGCCTCCGGAGTGGGCAACTTCAGCAACGAGGTCTGGGACATCGCGAGCCACCGGCGTACCGCCGTGTACCCGACCGACTCCGCCCACCTCGCGCTGCGCCCCGACGGACGGCTGCTCGTCACCGACGACGCCGCCGTGCACCTGCCCTCCGGCGCCCTCACCACCCCCGACCTCGTGCGGGGTGCGGGCGTCGGCGCCCTGGCCTTCGCTCCCGACGGCTCCCGCTTCGCGGCCGGTGACCTGACCGGCCGGGTCACCCTGTGGGACAAGGACGTACGCCACAGCGCCGGCGTGCTACGCAGCGTCTTCCCCGGCCCGCTGGGCGACACCGCCGAGGCGGTCGGCGCCCTCGCCCTGAGTCCCGACGGCAGCACGCTCGCCGTCGGCGGCGACTCCGGCAGTCTCCAGCTCTGGGACATCGCGACCCAGCAGCCTCTCGGAAGCGTCCTGTCCACGCCCGACGAGGCCATCACGTCCCTCTCCTTCAGCACCGACAGCGCCACCCTGTACGCGGCCGGCGCCCACGTGCCCCTCCAGCGGTACACCGTCGGCCCCGCCCAAGCCGTGGAGCTGGTCTGCACCCGAGTCGGCGGTACGAACCTCACCAGGGCTCAGTGGCGGACGTACGCGCCGGACGTGCCCTACCGCAGGGTGTGCTCGGGCTGATCCGGCGGGCGGTCCACGACTTCTTCGGCCGTCGGCCGACCCCACCGCGCGACGGGGCGACAGCGGATACGACGACGGCAAGTCACGTGCCGTCCACCCTTCCGGAGGGGTGCTCCGTGACCCGTCCCGGCGTCTGCCGGATTGTCTGCGACCGCGAAGGGAGGTACTGGACAACCTTCCGGTGCCGGAATGTTGGCGCCGGAACACCAGGTCGGCCCGTTCGGAACGATGCCGTGCGGCCTGTGCTTCCCTGCCGGCGGCCCCCCAGGTGCCGCATGGCGGTTCCCCTCCCACACAAGGTACGGAGAAGTTTCGTGAAGCGAAACGAAAGATCCTCGCGCCGGTTCACCCGTCTGCGGCGAACCGCGTCCGCGGGGATGTCGGTTCTCGCGGCCGGCGCCCTGCTGGCCATGGCCACGACCAGCGCGAGCGCGGAGACCGTGCCCACGCACGAGCAACTGCTCTCGCAGTGCAAGAAGGCGGACGTCTGCAAGTTCACCCCCACGCAGCTGTCCACGGGCATGATCGGCCCGGAGCACCAGGTCGGCAACACCATCATCAACTGCGGCGGTACCGTCGACCGCACCTGGAGCTGGTCGGAGACCACGGCGGAGCAGGAGCAGGTGGGGCTCAGCCTGTCGACGACCGCGCAGTTGCTGGACATCCTCAACGGGGCGGCGTCGATCAACTTCTCAAGGAACTTCGACAAGAGCCACACCACGTCCGAGAGCATCACCCAGCACATGACACCGTTCACGATGGCATGGACCACGCGGGCGACCGGCGAACAGGTCATCACGGGCGACTGGGAGCTGCACTTCCCATCGAGGTTCTACGGCCACTACATCTGGTACGACAAGGACTTCCAGGTCAAGCTGGAGGACCCCAGCGCCGGGTATGTGCTGTTGCATTACCGGAACCTGACGGCCGACGAGGCCCAGAAGGACTGCCCCGGCGAGCAGTCGGCGGAGCTGGGCAACATCAACCAGACGCGCACGCTGCGCGGCGTCACAGGCGGGTGGAAGCCCTTCGCATGGCCCGCCCCTCTCGCCTCCCACGGCGTCAGCTCAGGCTGAGCCCGACGGCCTGACGTGACAGCGGCTCTTGGCGGTCGAGGCGTTCCACGCGAGTGACCGTCAAGAGCCGTCTTCGTTCAACCGATCGGTTGAACGCGGTTTCACCCTCCCGGCGGCCCCGTCCGTCCGTCCGGACGACGCGGGGCCGCGCCAGGGCGGACGACAATGACGCTCGTCCCCGGCGCCGGGCACCTACACCCCCCATCAGAAAGGCCCCTTCAGCGTGTCCAGTTTCCTCAGCAGACGACGTCTCCTCACCACCGGTACCGGTGTCGCCCTCGGTCTCGGCGCGGCCGGCGTCACGGCGCCCGCGGCCTCGGCCGCGCCCGCGCCCGCCGCCCGGCGTCACACCGGCCCCGAGGAGACCCGCAGTCTCGACGAGCTCTACCGCGCCGCCCTCAAGGAGGGCGGAAAGCTGGTCGTGTACGCCGGCGGGGACACCCCGACCCAACAGGACGGCACGAAGGCGGGCTTCAAGGCCCGGTTCCCCGGCATCGACCTGACGCTGATCGTCGACTACAGCAAGTACCACGACGTCCGCATCGACAACCAGTTCGCCACCGGCACCCTCGTCCCCGACGTCGTACAGCTCCAGACTCTCCAGGACTTCGTCCGCTGGAAGCAGCAGGGGCGGCTGCTGCACTACAAACCCGCCGGGTTCTCCAAGGTGTACGACGGTTTCAAGGACCCGCAGGGCGCCTGGGTGGCCACCGGGGCAATAGCGTTCAGCTTCCTGTACGGCACCGCGGCGGTCGGCTCGGACGCCCCGCGTACCCCGCACGACCTGGTCGACCCGAAGTGGAAGGGGAAGATCGCCTCCTCCTTCCCGCACGACGACGACGCGGTCCTCTACCTCTACTCGCTGTACGCCCGCACCTACGGCTGGGACTGGGTGGCCAGGCTCGCCGCCCAGGACGTGCGGTTCGCGCGGGGCAGCAACTCGCCGGGCGACGCCGTCTTCGGCGGGCAGAAGGCGATCGGGATCGGCACCGCCGGGTCAGCGGTCCCCTCCGCGTCGTCGCCCGCGCGGTTCGTGATCGCCGACGGGCACCCCTTCATGGGCTGGGGCCAGCGCATGGCCGTCCTCAAGCAGGCCAGGAACTCCACGGCTGCCAAGCTGTTCCTCAACTGGCAGTTGTCCACGGAGTGGCAGCGGAACTCCTTCAACGGATGGTCGGTGCGCACCGACATCACGCCCCCGGCCGGGCTCAGGCAGCTGTGGGACTACCCGAACGCCCACGTGGACGGATTCCCGAAGTTCATGGCCGACCGTGCGGAGGTGGAGCGCTGGAAGCAGACCTTCGCGCTGTACTTCGGCGAGGTCGAGGGCGACCCCACCCCCGGCCGGCTCGGACTGCACCCCGGAGCCTGACCGCCGGGGCACGATCGCGGCGGCCGTCAGTCGGTGATGACGGCCTCGCGGTCGGCCCACTCGGAGCTGTGGGCCGCCTCGTGCAGGAACGCGGCGACGTCCGCACGGCTGATCCTCGGGTTGCCCTTCATCGGGAGGCGGTCGGCGGCGCGGTACGTGCCTTTCGCGGGGCCCTTGGTCAGCAGGGTCGGGTAGACCAGCGTCCAGGCCGCTGGAGCGGATCGCCTTCTCGGCGAGGTCCTTGTTGGCGTAGATGTCCCTCAGGAAGGTGCGGTACATGACCTTCTGGATGGCGCTCGCCGACCGGTAGGTGTCTCCCACACCGAACGAGGACATCCACACCAGGCGGGACACCCCTTGTTCCTGGGCCGCTGCGACGACGGCCGCCGCGGCGCGGGTGAACAGGCCGTCGGCGCGCACGGACATGCTCCTGCCGAGGGTGGAGACGACGGCGTCCTGGCCGGTCATGGCCTTGGTGACGTCGGTGCGCGAAGTGGCGTCCCCGGCGATCACGGTGACGCGGTCCGCCAGGTCCTGAAGGGCCTCGGGTCTGCGGGCCAGGACAGTGACCGTGTCGCCGGCCTTGAGGGCGAGGTCGACGACGTGGCGGCCGGTGGGGCCGGTCGCGCCGAGGATCAGGAGGTGCATGGGGGCGTCCTTCGTTGAGGAAGTGGGAGGGACCCGGGCGGGTCCCTCGGGTGGGGCAGGGGCCGCAAGGGACGATCGGGGGTCAGGCGACCACGCGGTCGGCGGTGAGCTTTCGGGGGGTGTCGGCGAGCAGGGTGCGCAGCCGCGCCGCGGGCAGCGGGACGCCCGGGTCGGCGGGGGGCGGCGTCTGGGGCACGGTGCCGGACCGGAGGGCTTCACCCACCTCAGCCCAGAAGGTCGTCACGACATCGGGGACGGCGTAGTACGGCACCGCGTAGGGGTCGGTCTCCGGTTCGAAGCGCCAGCTCTCGGTCAGCGGGCCGACGTCCACGGTGTCGAAGCCGAGCCGGCTGATCAGGTCCGCGGCGTCCTCCTTGGCCCGCGGGTCGTCGCCGGCGATGGGCAGGGCGGTACGGTCGGTGGCGCCCGCGGGACGTGCGAGCGCGGGGATGTGGAAATCGCTGATGCTGCTGAACGCCTTGACCAGTTTCGCGCCGGCCAGGTGTTCCTGCACGAGTTCGCCGGTGGTGGTCCTGCCCGAGTCGAGGACCTCGATCCGCCCGTCGCGCATCGCGTAGTAGTTGATCGTGTCGAGCACGACCTTGCCCGCCAGCTCGGCGGCCGGAAGTTCCCGGTAGGCGGACAGCGGGATGCTCACCACCACCCAGTCCCCCGCCTGGGCCGCCTCCCGCGGCGTGGCTGCCCGCGCCCGCTCCCCGAGGTCCGCCACCGTCTCGGCCAGGCTCTCGGGACCTCGCGAGTTGGACAGGACGACGTCGATCCCCGCCGCGACCGCGAGCCGGGCGATCTTCGTGCTGATGCTGCCACTGCCGATGAAGCCGAGTGTTGCCATGGGAGCGATCTCTTCTCTGTGTCGCGGGCCGTTCCCCGCCGGTGGTCCGGTGGAACGCCGTGCGCAGGCGGGAACCTGCCGGTGAGGGCGTAGCGCGCCCCGCACCACCAAAGCGGAGCAAGCGCTCCTCTTGAAGGTAGTACAACCGGAGCAGCCGCTCCGCAACGCCGGGAGCTGCCTGTACCCTGAATGCCGTGACCCTCGCCGACCAGCCCAGCCCCACCCCCGCCAAGCGCAGCCGCCGCGCGGACGCCGAACGCAACCGCGCCGCGATCATCGAGGCGGCCGGCACCGTGTTCGCCGAGCACGGCGGCGCCGTCGACGTCCGCGAGATCGCCCGGCGCAGCGGTGTCGGCATGGGCACGCTCTACCGCCACTTCCCCACCAAGGACGATCTGCTCCTCACCGTCCTCGAACTGCAATTCGGCTCCTGGCTCGCCGACGCCCACCAGCGGGCCACCGCCACCGAAGACCCCTGGCAGGCACTGACCGGGTTCTTCGAGCAGATGCTCACCACACAGTCCCGCAACCGGGCAGTCGTCGAGAGCTACACCACCAACGGCGGCCCCACCCCCGCCTGCGCCCAGCGCTGCCACTCCTTCATCGACGAGCTGCGCACCCGCTGCCTGGACGCCGGTCTCCTGCGCCCCGACGTCACCACCGCCGACCTGGTCCTGCTCAGCGGCTCCCTCACCCAGGCCGTCCTGACGACCGGCGACACCCACCCGGGCCAGTGGCGCCGCCTGCTGCGCATCTCCCTCGACGGCCTCAGCAGCCGCAACACGGAACCCTTGCCCGATCCCACACCGCACCCGGACACATCCCGGAAGGACTGACCGGGAGCGTCCGCGAGCGCGCCGTCGACGGCGGATCAGCACAGGCCGGCCCCGCACTACGATGACCGGCACGAACATCACCAGCGCCGGGAGGACCGCTGAACAAGGTCACGATTCGGGATGTCGCCGAGCTCGCGCGGGTCTCCCAGTCCTCGGTCTCGAACTACTTCCACAAGCCCCACAAGATCTCGGAGGCGACCAGGGAACGCATCCGGCAGGCCGTGGAGACGCTCGGGTTCGTGCCGAACGACGCGGCCCGCATGCTGCGCACCGGGGCGAGCCCGGTCATCGGCTACGTGGCGTTCGAGCTGGCGAGCGCGACCACTCCGGAGATCGCCACGGCCATCGAGCAGCGGGTGTCCGCCGAGGGCATGTACCTGCTGATGGCGAACGACGCGGGTTCGCGCCGCCGGGAGCGGGAGTATCTCCAGCTGTTCGAGCAGCAGCGGGTGGCGGGGATCATCGTCGCGCCGGTCGGCGAGGTGGAGGACGAGCTGGCGCGTCTGCGGCGCCGGGGTATCGCCAGCGTGCTCAGCGCCCGGCACGCGGTGTCGCCCGCGCAGGCGTCGGTGTCGATCGACCATGTCGCGGGCGCCCGCCTGGCCGTCCGGCACCTGGTCGAGCTGGGACGGCGGCGGATCGGGTTCGTCGCCTCGTCCCCCGATCTTCAGCAGATCGCCGACCGGCAGCGGGGTGCGCTGTCCGTGATCGAGGAGGTGCCGGAGGCCGGGCTGGAGCTGATCTCCGTCCCGGAGCGCACGGTGGAGGCCGGTATCGCCTGCGCCGAGCGCCTCGCGGAGCGGGCCCCGGCCGACCGGCCCGACGCGCTCTTCTGCGCCAACGACCTGCTCGCGATCGGCATCATCCAGTCCTTCGTGGCGGGCGGTCGCATACGCGTGCCCGAGGACATCGCGGTGGTGGGCTACGACGACATCGCGTTCGCCCAGTCGACGATCGTCCCGCTGACCTCCGTACGGACTCCGCACGCGCGGCTGGGAGCGGCTGCCGCGAAGCTGCTGTTCGACGAGATCGCCGCACTGCGCGCACCGGCCGCGGGAGAGGCCGAACGGGTGGCGGAGCAGGTCGAGTTCACCCCCGAGCTCGTGATCCGCGCCTCCACTGCGAAGTAAATCGATTCACTAATTTACCCGCCGACCTCTTGACCGACGGGAGGGGCTTCGTGCTGTCATGCCTGCGTCTCTAGTAAATCGTATTACCGAAAAACGGAGAGTCTCATGGCGCAGCCGACGACGACGTCACCGCCACTCGACCGCCGGCACTGGATGCTGGCCGTGGCCGCCGGCATGGCGTCCTTCCTCGACTCGGGGGCGATCATCTCGGTCGGCCTGGGGCTGGCCCTGTGGAAGGAGAGCTTCGGCCTCAGCGTCTGGACCGTCGGAGTGCTGGGCTCGTCCCTGACCCTGTTCATCGCCGTCGGGGCACTGACCGGCGGCCGGCTGGCCGACCTCGTGGGCCGCGGGCGCGTCTTCTCCCTGACCATCCTGCTGTACGCGGCAGCCGCGCTGACCGTGGCATGCGCCCCCAACACCGCCGTCCTGGTCACCGGAGTCATCGTGATCGGTGTCGCCGCCGGGGCGGACCTGCCGACGTCGATCGCGGTGCTGTCGGAGCGGGCACCCGAGGGCGCCCAGGGCAGACTGGTCGCGTTCACGCACGTGATGTGGACCGCCGGTGTGGTCGCCACGACCCTCATGGGCTTCGCCGTGTCCGGGCTGGACGTGCTCGGCATCCGCCTGATCTTCGCGGTGCTGGCCGCGCTGGCCGTCCTGACCTTCGTCTTCCGCTCGTTCTACCCCGCCTTCCGGGAGCTGGAGGCCGAGGCCGGGGACCGGCACACCGCCGACGGCGTGGACCCCTCGCAGGCACTGCCCCTGCGCACCCTGTTCCGTCGCCCGGAGTTCGCCCGCACGATCGTCACGACCGCGCTCTTCTACCTGTTCTTCACCCTGGTCGCGAACACCTTCGGCTCGTTCAAGACCTATTTCCTCGTGACGGTGGGCGGCACCTCGCAGACCACGGCGACCGCGCTGTCCTTCTGCACCACGCTCATCGGCCTCGCTGGCACGGTCGTGTTCACGCGGATCGCCGACACGAAGTGGCGCAGCCGCTTCTTCGCGGCCGGTGTCGCCGTGTTCACCGTCTGCCAGTTGCTCATCGCGGTCACGGGCGGCCAGGTGCTGCCCGCGATGATCGCCGCGCTGGTCCTGTACAACCTCGCCTTCCCGTTCATCGGTGAGGCCCTGTACAAGGTGTGGACCCAGGAGTCGTTCCCGGTCAACGCGCGCGCCACCGTGCAGGGCGCCACGATGGCCGTCGCCCGTTTCGCGGCGGCGGGCTTCGCCCTGGTCACCCCGGCGCTGATCGACTGGAGTCCGTCCGGCCTCTTCTCCCTGCTCGCCCTGTTCGCGCTCGTCTCGGGAGCGATCGGCATGTTCATCATCCGGCGCACCCGCAGCTCAGGAGATGGCTCCGCCGCCCGCCCCCTGTCCGCCACCGTGACCGGAGAGGCCCGATGAGCGCCCTGGTCCGCGTCCGTGACGTACGCGTCGGACACACCGGCGAGATCTTCGTGCCGGACCCTCGTCCTGCCCTGACCTGGAAGACCACGACCACACTGCCGGAGTGGTCCCAGCGGGCCGCCGACATCTCGGCCACCCGCGACGGCGTGACGTCCACCGTGACGCTCGACGGACCCGATTCGGTCTTCGTCTACTGGCCCTTCGAGCCCCTCGCCCCGGGCGAGTCGGCGCTCGTACGGGTACGGGTCCACGGCACGGACGGCTCGGTCTCCGCCTGGAGCACCGGTTCCCCGGTCACCGCGGGTTTCCTGTCCGCCTGGCGGGCCCGTTTCATCGGCTCCGGTGCCGAGGAGCCCCATCTGCTGCGCCGGGCCTTCGACGTACGCGGTCCGGTCCGCCGCGCCCTGCTGCACTCCACCGCGTTCGGCGCCTACGACATCCACGTCAACGGCGCCCCGGTCGACGACGCGCAGCTCAAGCCCGGCTGGACCAGCTACCAGTGGCGGCTGTCCCTCGACGTCGCCGACGTCACCGGGCACCTCCGTCCCGGCGCCAACACTCTGGGGATCGTCCTGACCGGCGGCTGGTACACGGAGCGGTACGGCTTCCGTGACGCCGCGCGCCGCTTCTACGAGGGTGCACCCGCCGCTGCCGCCCAGCTGACGCTGGAGTACGAGGACGGTTCGGTGGACACCGTCGTCACCGACGGGAGCTGGGCCTGGTCCACGGGGCCGGTGGTGTCGGCGAGCCTCTATCAAGGGGAGACGTACGACGCCCGGCTGGAGCGGCCCGGCTGGTCCGCGCCGGGGCACGACGCCGCCGGCTGGACCGGCGTCGAGCTGATCGCCGTGCCCGACGTCACTCCCACCCCGCGTACCCTGCCGCCGGTCCGTGTCGTCGAGGAGTTGCCGGTCGAGAGGGTGCTGACCACGCCGAGCGGCAAGACGGTGCTCGACTTCGGGCAGAACCTCGTCGGACGCGTCCGCATCCGCGTCCGGGGCGAGCGCGGGCACACCGTGACGCTGCGGCACGCGGAGGTGCTGGAGCACGGGGAGCTGGGCACGCGGCCCCTGCGCAACGCCGCCGCCACCGACCGGTACACACTCAGCGGTGCCGGCGAGGAGGTGTGGGAGCCCCGGTGGACCTTCCACGGCTTCCGGTACGTCCAGGTCGACGACTGGCCGGGGACTCTCGCCGCCGAGGACGTGACCGCCGCCGTCCTGCACACCGACATGCCGCGCACCGGCGGGTTCACCACCTCCCACGCGCTGCTTCAACGCTTCCACGACAACGTCGTATGGGGAATGCGGGGCAACTTCCTCTCCGTACCCACCGACTGTCCGCAGCGCGACGAACGTCTCGGCTGGACGGGAGACATCCAGGTCTTCGCGCCGACGGCCGCGTTCCTGTACGACTGCGACGGCTTCCTGCGGTCCTGGCTGGACGACGTCATGCTGGAGCAGACGGCGGCGGGCGGGGTGGTGCCGATGGTCGTGCCCGCCGTGATCCCCCAGGTGCCGGGCCTCTTCCAGCCGGTGGCGGCCTGGGGCGACGCCATCACGGTCGTACCGGACGTCCTGTGGGAACGCTTCGCCGACCGTGACGTCCTGCGACGCTGCTTCGAGGCCATGGCGGCGTGGGTCGACGTCGTGCACGCCCGGACCGGGGACTCGCTGCTGTGGGAGGAGGGGCTCCAGTTCGGGGACTGGCTGGACCCGGACGCGCCGCCGGAACGGCCCGGTGACGCCAAGACCGACGCCGGGATCGTGGCCACCGCGTACTTCCACCGCTCTGCGGCCCTCACCGCGAAAGCCGCGGCTCTGCTCGGCCGGGACCTCGACGCCCGCCGCTACGCGAACCTGGCCACACGCATCGCCGACGCCTTCCGCGGCGCCTACGTCACCCCGCGCGGGCGCATGATGTCCGACGCGCCGACCGCGTACGCTCTCGCCCTCGTCTTCGACCTGGCCGAGGAGGACCAGCGGCAGGCACTGGGCGACCGTCTCAAGGACCTCGTCCGCGCGGCCGGCTACCGCATCACCACCGGGTTCGTCGGCACGCCGATCATCTGCGAGGCGCTCACCGCCACCGGCCACACGGACGCGGCCTCGCGACTGCTCACCCAGACCGAGTGCCCTTCCTGGCTCTACCCGGTGACCATGGACGCGACCACGGTCTGGGAACGCTGGGACTCGATGCTCCCCGACGGCACCGTCAACCCCGGCCAGATGACCTCGTTCAACCACTACGCCCTCGGCGGCGTCGCCGACTGGCTGCACCGCCGGGTCGCCGGACTCTCCTGCGCCGAACCCGGGTACCGCGTCGTCCACGTCTCCCCCACCCTCCTCGACGACCTCGACGACGCGTCGGCCTGGCACGAGACACCGTACGGACCCGCCCGGGCCGGCTGGCGCCGCGACGGCACGCGCGTGCACTTCCACGCGGAGATCCCACCCAATGCACGGGGCCTGGTGGACCTTCCCTCCGGCGCCCGCTACGAGGTCGGCGCCGGGACCCACACGTGGGTCGAGGAGCATCCACGCCCCGTCCCCGTCCGCCGCCCGCTCGACCTGGGCAGCAGCCTGGCCACGATCATCGACGACCCCAAGGCGTACCGCGCCGTGCTCGACGCGATCCGCGACATCGACGCCTCCCGGGCCGACGCCTTTCGCCGCACGACCCGCTGGAGGACGGGGCGAGCGCTTCGGGAGCCGTTGGACAAGGCGCCGGTCGAGATCCTGACG
Organism: Streptomyces sp. NPDC004539; assembly: GCF_040610055.1. Taxonomy (NCBI): domain Bacteria; kingdom Bacillati; phylum Actinomycetota; class Actinomycetes; order Kitasatosporales; family Streptomycetaceae; genus Streptomyces; species Streptomyces sp. NPDC004539. The sequence continues at coordinate 30,844 of NZ_JBEXLS010000043.1, forward strand.
GCGGTGGAGGAGGCCCTCGCGCTGTTGCCGGATGTCGATGCCCCGGCGTGAGAGGGGCCTGACGGTCCGTGTGCGTCCGGGGTCAGGCGAGGTGCTCGGTGAAGAACGCGTCGATCTGGTCGAAGGGGATGAGGTCCTTGCGGTCGTACAGGTCGACATGGTCGGCGCCGGGGACGATCAGGAGGTCGATGGCGTCGGGGGCCGTCGCCCGGACATCCTCGGAGTAGTAGAGGGAGTGCGCGTCCGCGCCGGCCACCAGGAGGGCCTTGCGGGGTGCCAGGAGGTCGAGGTCCGTCAGCTGCCGGAAGGCGAAGAACGACGCCGGTGTGGTCGAGGTCCACGCGGTGGTGGAGTTGATCGAGCGGGGGTGGTAGCCGCGCTCGGTGCGGTAGTAGTCGAAGAAGATCGTCGTGATCGGGTCGGCGTCCGCCGGGAGAGTCCTCGGCAGGACGAGGTTCGAGGGGGCGACGTTGTTGTCCGCGTCGAAGGGGACCTCGTGGGAGCCTCGCGCGTAGGTGCCCTTCTCGGCGTCGGCCCAGCGTTGCCGGCTCAGGTAGTCCACGACCTTCTGGCGCTGCTCACGCGTGTAGCTGTCCTGGTAGCCACGGGAGATGCCGCGTGACATGTCGTACATCGAGGCCGTGACGACCGCCTTGATACGGCTGTCCGCAGCCGCCGCCGTCAGCGCCATTCCGCTCAGACCACAGACGGCCTGTACGCCGATCCGCTCGCGGTCGACGCCCTTCTGGAGGCCGAGGAAGTCGACGGCCGCGCTGAAGTCCTCGGTGTAGACGTCGGGCGAGGCCACGTCGCGCACCTTGCCGCCGCTCTCCCCGGTGAAGGAGGGGTCGAAGGCGAGGGTGACGTAGCCGCGGCGGGCCAGCTCATGGGCGTACAGGCCCGAGGACTGCTCCTTGACCGCGCCGAACGGGCCGCTGACCACGAGGGCGGGCAGCTTGCCCCGGGCGCCCTTGCGTACGTAGAGGTCGCCGGCGACCTGGATGCCGAAACGGTTGGTGAACCGCACCGAGGTCCGCTTGACGGTCTTGTCCAACGCGAAGGTGTAGCCGCCCTTGCCCCTGTGCTGTGCCGTTGCGCCCGCACGGGCGGTCTCCGCGCCGAAGGCGGGCGCGGCCGTGAGGGAGGCGGCGGCGGCGCCTGTTGCGGCGATCAGTCCGAGCGCTTTGCGACGTTCCATGGAGGGGACCTCATATCCGGTAGACGGAGAAAGAACGCGACGGCCGGTGATGGCGTGGCCGAGGCGCAACTCCACACAACCGCTTGTGCGCCGGACATGGCAGGTCGGGTTTATGGGGGGGGATAAGCTCCACCCCCCATACGGAACGCGCGACTTCAATCCCCTTGCGCCGCACAGACGTTGACCGTCCGGTCCGACTCATGTAGGGGAAGAGCAGGTGGAAACGGGCACCGGCTACCGTACCGCCTCTTCCCTGCCGTCCGAGTGCGAATACGCGGCCGTCCAGGGAAAGGCGTCCGCGCGGGACCGGATGCCTTCGACGGCCCGCGAACGGTTCCGCTCGCCCAGTTCCGCGAGCAGCTCGCCGGAGAGGTCCGCGAGCGCGACGAGCGTCGCCGGGTCCAGCCAGTCCGGACGCAGGGCGAAGAGCAGGTCCTCGGTGGCGGTGTTGCCGCTGGCGCCGGGCGCGAAGGGGCAGCCGCCGAGCCCGCCCAGCGCTCCGTCGACCATGCGCGCGCCCGCGGCCACCGCCGCGAGCGTGGTCGCCACGCCCTGTCCCCAGGTGTCGTGCCCGTGGTAGACCAGCCGCGCTTCGGGCCGGGCCTGGTGCACCCGTGCGACCAGCGCCGACGCTTCCGCCGGGGTCGCCTGCCCGAGGGTGTCGCACAGCACCACGTCCACGGCGCCCTCGGTACGGGGGTCGTCGACGATCCGCAGGACGCGATCGGGGTCGACGGGCCCGTCGAAGGGGCAGGTGAAGGCCGTCGCCAGACAGAGTTGGATACGGCCGCCCGCATCCAGGGCCGTCTCGATCGCGTCTGGCATGGCGGCGAGGCTCGCCTCCGCGTCGCGCCCGATGTTGGCCCGGTTGTGGGCGTCGGAGACCGAGAGGCAGTACTGGACGTTGCGTGCCCCGGCCTCGACGGCCCGGGCGACGTGCCGGGGTGTGGCGACCCACACCCAGCAGCGCTCCAGTTCCTCGGGGGTCAGCGCCGCGACGACGTCGAGGGTGTCGCCCAGCGGCGGCACGAGGTCGGGCCGGGCGAGCGAGCCGACCTCCAGGCTCGGCACGCCGAGCCGCAGCAATTCGCGGACGATCCCGACCTTGCGTTCGGTCGGCAGAGTGGTGCCGGTGAGCTGGAGACCGTCCCGCAGGGTGACATCGCGCAGCAGTATCTCGGTCATCAAAGCCCCCCGAGGACGTCGTCGGTGTGTTCGCCGAGGTCCGGCCCCAGACTGCGGATCGGCAGCGAGGTACCGCCCAGCACGGGCACGATGCCGGGAAAACCCACGCGACGGGGTTCGGCGGCGCCGGTGTCCACGTCGAAGTACTGGATCATGCCGCGCGCCCGGTACTGGGGGTCGGCGCAGATGTCGGCGGCCGTGTAGATGGGACCGGCGGGTACGTCGGCCGCGTCCAGCAGCGCAAGCACCTCGGCGCGGGTCAGCGAGGCGGTCCAGGTGGCGATGGCGTCGTCGATCTCGTCCCGGTGCGTCCACCGGCCCGCGTTCGACGCGAGTTCCGGGTCCGCCGCGAGGTCGGCGCGGCCGGCAGCCACCATCAGGCGCTTGTAGATGGCGTCCCCATTTCCGGCGATGACCACCGAGCCTCCGTCCGCGCACGGGTAGGCGTTGGACGGCGCGATGCCTTCCAGCCTCCCGCCGACACGCTGCCGGTCCACGCCGTAGGCGAGGTGGTCCGGTACGAGCGACTCCATCATGGACAGGACAGCCTCGTTGAGGGCCACGTCGACGGTGCGCCTGTCCAGCGGCGGGCGTTCCCGGGTCTGCCGCTGGTACAACGCCATGACCGCGCCGAACGCCGCGTAGAGTCCGGCGATCGAGTCCCCGATGGACACACCGGTGCGTGACGGCGGCCGATCCGGTTCCCCCACCAGGTTGCGCAGTCCTCCCATCGCCTCGGCCACCGCTGCGAAGCCGGGACGCTCGGCCAGCGGGCCGGTCTGCCCGAACGCCGAGATACGCGCGATGACGATGTCCGGGTTGACGGCGTCGAGTTCCGCCGGACCGATCCCCCACTTCTCGATCGTCCCGGGTCGGAAGTTCTCCAGCACGATGTCACTGCGTGCGGCCAGTTTCAGCACGGCCTCGCGACCCTGTGGTTCGCGCAGGTCCAGGACGACGGACTTCTTGTTGCGGTTGACGGTGCGGTAGAGCATCGACGTGTCGCCCGCGTAGAGCCGCCAGTTGCGCAACTCGTCGCCCGTGCGCGGCCGTTCGACCTTGATGACTTCGGCGCCGAAGTCGGCGAGCAGTCGGCCGGCGGTAGGGGCCGCGATGTAGTTGCCGAGTTCCAGAACTCGCACGCCCTCCAGGGGCAGTGCGACAGCTTCAGTGGTGGTCATGAGCCTCCTTCGGACGGGCCATCGGCGGGGAGAGGGATCGGGATCTGGGCCGAGTCGAGGTACTCGTCGAGGCGGACGATCCTCGCGTCCCGCACCAGTGCCACGAACACCGCTTCCACGGCGCCCAGTTCGGCTCCGTCCAGCGAGGTGCTGCGCACCACGCTCTGCTGGACCCAGCCGTCCTGGAAGTAGTGGCGGCGGATGTCGTCGTAGCGGATGCGCATCACGGCGCGCACGTGGGTGGCCAATCCCAGCCATTCCGCCACGGACTGGCTGCTGCGGTCATGGTTGTGCCAGATGACCGCGCCGGGGTCGAGTAAGGACGTGAGGGCATCCACATCGCCCTCGGTGAAGGCGTCGGCGAACGCTGCCGCGAGGCGTTCGAGGGCCGGCGTCGGGTGGGTCATCGTTCTGCTCCGTTTCGGTGTTGGGGGGGGGAGAGCCGTGCCCGGGTGCTCCCGGTGCCGGGCGGACCGCCCGGCACCGGGGCTCGTCACCGAGCTCAGGAACGACGTGCCGGGAAGCGGTCGAGCAGCCATGCGACGAGGCTCTGCATCGCCTTGGCACGTTCGGTGAGGGGAAGGCCGAAGTGCTCGGCGTCGAAGAACTGGAGCGTCTTGTCCTGTGCGGGACACGAGTCGAACTGGGCCTGCGAGTCGTCCGGGAAGCACAGCGCGTCGGCGGTGTAGTTGATCAGCAGCAGCGGTTCGTGGATCGCCTTGATGCAGTCTTCGAGCGCGGCACGGGACGAGAGCGCCGACCAGGTGCTGAGCCAGGCCCTGGGGGTCAGGTAGCGGCCGAAACCCTGCGGGGCGTAGTTCTGGCGGTCCGGCCGTGGTCCGACGAGGGAGCCGACCTCCCGGGTGGATCTCCAGGCGTGCAGGCTCAGGTCCGTGTACGCGGGGTGGGCTTCGGTCCGGTAGATCACGAGGTGGTGTCCCACGAACGACCGGCGTTCCGCGTACTGCCGCTCCCCCAGACCCAGTTCGTCGAAGCCGGGGCGGCCGATCACCTTCCGGTGATGTTCCGCCTCCTCGATCCTGCTGCGGGCGATGGCGTCGATGCGGGCGACGCGGGCCAGCTGAGCCGCGCGGTAGCGGTCGAGGAACTCGGTCGAGTACGTGCTCGGCTCCGGAGGTTCCCGGAATCCGTTGTCCGGGTTGTACATGTCCAGCGTGGGATCGACCGCGACCGGATCGAACTCGTCGACGACCGACGGGTCGATCCACGCGAGCATGGACTTCCCTTCGCCGGGGTGCGCCGCCAGGACGATGACCCCGTCGGCCACCGGCATGTCGAGGGCGTTCAGGTCGCAGGGGTCGCCCGCCGCGGTGTCGGTGAGACGTCCCGGAGGGGCCGTGCGCGCCTGCTGCTGGTAGAAGGTCAGCAGCGACCCGCCTCCGCTGTTGCCGAGCAGGACGATGCATTCGAACCCGCGCTCCTCCTTGAGGTGCTTGAGCGCCGCCGCCAGGTCGAACAGCAGTCTCTCGTGCTCGCAGTCGACGTCGTTGTTGAGCCCCCTGCACTGGTGGCCGTAGAAGGCGTAGCCCGCTTCGAGGATCGCGGGCGCGGCGTAGTGCCGGGAGAGATCGCTCCGTGGGTGGGTGGATATCACGACGGTGCGCTCACCGCCGCGGGTGTGCAGGATGCCCAGGGAGCCGACCCCGTCCGCAGCCGTGATCGGCACGAGTGTCGTCACGGTTCCCGAGGGCAGCCGGTCGTAGTCGACGCGTGCCCTGAGCCGGGTAGCACGGCCGGCCACCCGCTCGTCGGCCTCCGCTGGGCGCGTGTCAGCCGCCATCGGGGGTCCTCCTTCCGGTTCGCGTGGTCGTCATTGCGCCGACACCCCTTCGAGGATCTGCTGGATGTGCCGCTGATGGGCCGCCACCTCGGGGGTGGGGACGAGCGGCCGCACGGTGTCGATGCCGATCACTTTCATGTCGTAGTAGTCGTCCCGCTTCGCCGTCCGCCGCGCGTGCTCGTGCAGGACGGCGGGGAAGCCGTGGTGCAGCCCCTGGGGGGAGTAGGTCATGCTGGCGAGGGCGATGGATTCGCCGAGCACCGAGCCGCCGTGCGCGAAGGTGAACTCGTCGAAGTCGACGTTGCGGTGGTAGGGCGGGATGCGCGCGACGTCGAGTTCTCCTTCGGCCGGCCGCGGGAGGAAGTTCGCGACGAGGACTCCCTCGGCCTGGAAGATCGCGTGTGCGGAGGGCATCAGGTGCAGGCGCTCGCTGGAGATCGGGCGGTAGTCTCGGATGTTGATCTTGAAGGGGAAGAGGTCCCCCTTCCAGCCCTCCGTGTCGATGGGATCGAAGTCGTAGAAGACGGTCAGGTATTCACCTCGCGCCTTGATCCGGACGGCCCACTCACCCACCGTGTTGCGGCCGTCGCCGAGGTCGTCGAGTTCGAGGTCCGGAACGTAGATCAGCGACGGGTCGAAGGGGGCGTTGCGCCCGATCGGTCCGATGTCCGCGAAGTCCAGGGCTCCGGTGGTCTCAAGGATCAGGAAGTAGTTCTCGGGGCCCTGCGGGCGGACGCGGTACGTTATGCCCTTCGGGATGAGTACATAGTCGCCGGGCTCGTAGGGGATCGGCCCGAACTCGGTGTAGAACGTACCGGTGCCCTCGTGGACGAAGTACAGCTCGTCGCCGTCGACGTTGCGGGACGAGTAGGTCATGTTCTCGACGCGCCGGCTGACCCAGATGGAGGCGTCGGAGTTGTGGAACAGGCGCAACGGGCCGCCGTCGGCGTGCGCCGCGTCCGTGGGCGTGAGGGCGGAGCCGTCGATGTCCATGGACTGGTTCGGCCCCTCGACACGCTTCCACCCGGTGGGCTCGTTGCGACGGTAAAGCTCGGCTCCTTGCCCCAGGAAGCCCTCCCTGCTGATGAGGTCCTCGTGAAGGCCGCCCAACTCCTCGATCCCCACGTGTGCTTGCCGTACTACGCGGCCTCGCGTCTTGTGTATCCACGATCGCATCGCTTCAGGTCCTTTCCGGTGGTGAACTGCTGTGTTCCGACGATGCAGCACGGCACCACCCGGTATGAAGGCCGTGATCATCCTGGTAGTGGGAGGGTCTGGCTGAGCCCTTCCACCGCTGGACATAAGGCAGTTGACTGGAGGAGAGTTCCCCCATGGCGCGGCGTGGCGACTTGGGCGAGTTCATTCGGTCCCGCAGGGAGCGGATCACCCCGCAGGAGGTGGGACTCCGGTCGTCGGGCCGTCGGCGTACCCCGGGGCTGAGGCGGGAGGAACTGGCGATTCTCGCCGGTGTGAGCGTCGACTACCTGATCCGCCTGGAACAGGGCAAGGACTCCAACCCGTCGAGCGGGGTGCTGAACGGGCTGTCCGACGCGCTACGGCTGACCGCCGAGGAGCGGAAGCACCTGACGCTGCTGGCGACGGACCGCGCCGCAGCGGAGTCGCTCCCCAAGTCCGGGACACATGACGACGACGTGCGTCCGACGACGCGTGTCCTCGTCGAGCGGCTGGGTTCCACACCGGCGTGCGTCCTCGGACCTGCTTACGACGTCCTCGCCTGGAACGGCCCGTGGGAGGCGTTGACCAGGCTCATGGGGATCTTCGACGAAGACCCGCCGAATCTCGTCCGCTACATCTTCGTGAACACCAAGGCGCGGCAGTTCATACCCCGATGGGACATGGTGGCCGACGAAGCCGTCGGCTGGATGAGAGTCGCCGGTGAGCAGGGCGGCAGCGACAACCCTCGCTGGCGGGACGTGCTGGCCGGGCTGCTCGAACTTCCCGAGTTCGCGGCGCGCTGGGTGGCGCATCCGGTCGCACCGATCAGGTCGGGGTCGAAGCAGATCCGGCATCCGGAGTTCGGGGACGTCAACCTCGGTGTCGAGGTTCTGACCGCGGCGCCGAAGCGGCAGTACGTCTTCGCCGTCCTGACCGAGGACGAGAAGTCCGAGAAGGCGCTCCAGGAGATTCTCGCCGGACCACTCCAGGTGCTCCGGCCCGCCTGAGGACAGGAACCGGGCTTGTTCGGCCCGGCCTCGGCCTCGGCCTGCGATGTTCCGTCTGTCGGCCGGTCCCGCTGCGGCCCCGCCGCATTGATTCCGGTGACGGGAGGGGGGTGCGAGACAACATTCCAGTGCCGAGTGTGAGTGGAGGAACACGGGGCTGCTCCGCAGTACCCCGTGGCAGTTCCCCTCGACCACCCAAGTACGGAGAAGTTCGTGAAGCGAAACCAGAGACTCTCGCGTGGGTCCGCCTTCCTGCGTCGAACGCTGCTCGCGGGGATGTCGGTCCTCGCGGCCGGCACGCTGGTCGGCCTCGCCGCGACCGGCGCGAGCGCGGACACCGGGCCGACGGACGAGCAACTGCTCTCCCAGTGCCGCACCGCGGACCTCTGCAAGTTCACCCCCACGCGGCTGGACCAGGGCATGATCGGTCCGGAACACCAGGTCGGTCCCACCGTCATCAACTGCGGCGGCACCGTGACCCGTACCTGGGGCTGGTCGGAGACGACCGGGGAGCAGACCCAGGTGGGCCTCAGCCTGTCGACGACCATGCAGCTGCTGGACATCCTCAACGGGTCGGCGTCCGTCACGTTCGGGCGGACGTTCGAGAAGAGCCACACCGCGTCCGAGACCCTGACGCAGAAGATGGAGCCGTTCACCCAGGCATGGACCACACGGGCCACCGGCCTCCAGGTCATCACGGGCGACTGGGAGCTGCACTTCCCGTCGAGGTTCTTCGGCCACTACTACTGGTACGACAAGGGCTTCCAGGTCAAGGCCGAAGACCCCAGCCGCGGATACGTCCTGCTCCACTACCGGACCCTGAGCAACGCGGAGATCGAGCAGCACTGCCCCGGAGAGAAGCCGGCCGCCAACCGGACCGTGTTCACCACCAACACGCTGTACCACGGCAGCATCTCGAACGTCGAGCCCTTCAGCTGGGTCGGCGTCCGGGACCAGGGAGTCCACTCCGGCGACACCACCTCCGGCTGAGCCGGACGACCTGACACGAGCGGGCTCCTGGCGGTCCGGGCGTTCCACGCCGACGGCCGTCAGGGGTCCGCTTCATCGCGTCCGGGATCACCGGGAAGGCAGACGCAGACCTTCCACCAGGACGGTCGCCACGAGGTCGGCCTGCTCCTCGATCGCGGCGGGGGTGTCCGCCGGCGCGGGATCGAGCAGGCGCGCCAGTGGCGAGAGGGCGAACGGCGCGGCGCCGCCCTGGACCAGGAGGAAGAAGAAGCTGCGGTGGGAGATCGGCCGAATCGCTCCTTCTTCGGTGAGATGGTCGAGCAACCGGACGACCTGGACCTGTGAAGGCTCGATGTAGGTCTCGTAGATGTGCCGGAGCCGCTCGGTGTCCTGGCAGCCCTCGTTGTTGAGCAGTCCGAGAAGTTCGGGGCGGCTCGCGGAGTGGACGAGGCACCGCCGGACCACCAGGCGCAGCTGCTCCAGGGGTTCACCGACGGTGGGGTCGAACGCGCTCTGCATCTCGTTCGCCAGATCGCCGAAGCCGTGCTCGACCGCGGCTCGCCACAGGTCGTCCTTCGTGCCGAAACGCTGACAGAGGAGGTTGTGGCTGACCCCGAGCACGCGGGTCATCGTCCTCATCGAGACGCCCTCGTACCCCAGCGTCGCGAACTGTTCGAGCGCGACGGTGAGGATCGTGTCGAGAGGCACGCCCGCCGCAGCCTTCGGCCGGCCGCGTCTGCGCTGTGTCACCTGGTCATTCGACATACAGCCATCCTGTCATACGGATGTGCATATTTTTATATTGACAGCTGACCATTTATTGTTCAGGGTGTTCCTCGTGGCAGTGCGAACACCTGCCACGGACCACGGCCCAGCCGTGGACCGCGACACACTCAGGAGAAGACATGAGCAAATCCGTGACGACAGCCGACACCGATCCCGGCCTCGCACCGGGCGGCCGGCGGGGACGCGAAGCGGCAGTCGAGCTCGCCTGGCGGCCGTGGCGGCTGATGAGTGAAGGACGGGTCGCAGAAGGTCTGGAGACCTTCGACGACGCGGGTGTCTACTGGGAGGCATTCGGCCGTACGGACCACCCGATGCTGCGGATGAAGTCCGTTCTCGCGGAACTCAACGCGGCTGTACCGGTCAAGCTCGAACTCCTCAGCTCGGTCGTGGAAGGCAACACCGTCGTGCAGACGGCCATCGGCCGGGGCCAGTGCGACGCGGGACCGTACAACAACGTCTTCGCGTTCGTGTCTGAGCTGGACCCGGACCGGGATGTGATCGTGTCGATCCGTGAGTACTTCGACACGATGCACGCGGCGACCAGGATGGTGCCGACGGTGATCCGCGTGACCGAGGAACGGGGCGACGACTCCGCCTTCAAGCAGCTCATGGCCGACTTCGGCGGAGCGGCTGGCGAGTGAGCTCACGCCATCGGGTGCTCGGCTGACGCGTCCTACCGGGGGCCGACCTCCCCTGCGAGGCCGGCCCCCTTCCCCGTCGTACGGCGGGCTCTGCTCGGCGCCGGGCCCGTCCGGGCTCGGTGAAGTCATGTCACGTGAGGCCGGAAATGGCGATGCACCACTCCACCACCCCCACCCTGGAAGGGAAACCGACCGTTCCCTTCGACGCCGAGCTGGCGGCGGCCTTGACCGTCATCAACGAGTACCAGCCGCCGGGAAGTCTCTCGGCGGAGACTCTCCCGCGGATGCGTCAGGGGCATCCGGCCATGCCGGACCCTACCCTGGAGGACCTTTCGCTGGACGGCGCCTACCTCGTCGAGGACCGGCAGGTGCCCGGCCCGCCGAACGCTCCGGACATCAGTCTGCTGATCTGCCGTCCGGCCGCCGCTTCCGGACCAGTCCCGGTGATCTACCACACCCACGGGGGCGGGATGGTGCTGGGAACCAACCGGGTCGGTGTGCTCGACCTACTCCACCAGGTCCGCGACCTCAACACTGCGGTCGTCTCCGTCGAGTACCGGCTCGCCCCGGAGATCCCGCACCCCGGTCCGGTGGAGGACTGCTACGCCGGCCTGGTCTGGACGGCGCGGCACGCGGAGGACCTCGGAGTCGACGAGACCCGCGTCGTCGTCGCCGGAGCCAGCGCGGGAGGAGGGCTCGCCGCGGCAGTCACCCTCATGGCCCGGGACCGTGGCGGCCCGGCTCTTCTCGGTCAGATGCTGATGATCCCCATGCTCGACGACCGCAACGACACGCCTTCTGCGGTGCAGATGGCCGGCCGGGGGGTCTGGGACCGACAGGACAACCGATTCGGCTGGTCAGCACTTCTCGGCGACGCGGCCGGCGGACCGGACGTCTCCCCGTACGCGGCACCGGCCCGGGCCACCGATCTGTCCGGTCTGCCACCCGCCTTCATCGACGTCGGCTCGGCGGAGACCTTCCGCGACGAGGCCGTGGCCTACGCCTCCCGGATCTGGCAGGCAGGCGGCCAAGCAGAACTGCACGTATGGCCCGGAGGATTCCACGGTTTCTTCGGAGCAGTTCCGCAGGCCGCAGTGTCCCAGGCAGCGGTAGCTGCGCAGCACGACTGGCTGCGGCGCACCCTGGGCGGTGCGGCAAGCACCTGAGCAGGATCTCCGCTCCATCATTCTGTCGGGTACCGCCGTCACTTGGGATGCGTGCCCAGATACCCCGGCGTGGAGTTGCCCTTGACCTCTCCGATGTGCACGGTCATCTACTGACGCAGCCGCTCGACCGCCTAACGGTCCCCAGGCCGGAGGCTGGTTGGTCCGACTGATCAGCCTCCGGCCTGCGCCTCCTTGAAGAGTTGCCAGTTGAGGAAGAGCCTGGCGGCGGGGTGCTCGGTCTTCTTGAGGATCGCCTCGCGGTGACCCCACGCCGCGAAGGGATCGCCCGCGCACGCCGGCATGCCGACCGTCGTGGCCTTGGAGTCGCCGCCCGCGTCAGGGGCGACCCAGCCGCCGAGGCCGATCGCCTTCTTCCCCGCCGTCGTCACGTCTTGTTCTACACCCATCCATCGCGGGCGGAACCCGGAGTGCACTTGCTCACGGCATTGTGACGAGCATTTTGCCCATGTTCTCGCCACGCATCATACCGCTGAAAGCTCCGGGCAGAGCTTCTAGGCCATGGCGTTCGGTTGTCAGCGGAAGGATTTTCCCCTCTCTGACCCATTCGGTCAGTTCCGTGCGCGCGGCCGGGAACATGCCCGCGAAATGCAAAGGGGTGAAGAAGCGGAGGGTAAGTGCGCCCCGGATGAGAGGCCTGGAATCGATCATCAGGCTGTCCGCGTCGTTGAAGGTGGAGATCAGTCCGCACGCGACAATACGCGCACCTTGCTTCATGGCGTCCATGACGGTTTCACCGAGAGAGCCACCGACGTTGTCGTAATACAGGTCGACACCATCCGGCGCGTGTTTGCGGATCTGTTCGGCGAGATCGGGAGCGCGATAGTCCAGGGCGGCGTCGAAACCGAGGCGTTCCCGAAGAACACGCCTCTTCCCTTCGGTGCCGGCCAGGCCGATGACCCGCGCTCCTCGGATCTTCGCGATCTGACCGGCCAGGGAACCGACGTTACCCGCTGCGGCCGATACCACCACCGTTTCTCCTGCTTGGACACCACCGGCTCCGATCATCCCGGTATATGCGGTCAACCCGCCGGTGAGGCCGAGAACGGCGAGTGCGTGCGATGGTGTGCCGATACCCGCTTCCACCTGCTGGAGTTCGATCGACAGCGAATCCTCTTGCGGCGGCCAGACCGCCAGGTCCGCCCAGTCGAACCTCCCGGTCACCAGGTCGCCAGGGCGCACCCCGTCCGCGCGAGACTCGACCACCTCGGCGACCGCGTGACCGACGATCGCGGCACCGAGCCGCACCTGGGGGTGTATAGGGCTGTCGATACCGGTCAGTTGCCCACGCAACGTCGGATCGACCGAGAACACGACCGGGCGTGCCAGGACCTGCCCCTCCCGGAGATCGGGAAGTTCCCTCGTGCTGGTACTGAAGTGCCAGGGCTCGACCGGGCCCGAGGGAACGTACTGGTTCAACCACACGAATGACGAGGTGTGTGTCAAGGGGAGACTCCTTGCGATTGCCCTTTTCACGACCGTAAATCTATGCTCCCGTCATGGAAAGTACTGACAAAAAAGTAAGTATTCTCTCGGTGCAAGGCATCCATGATCCGCACTGCGGCATCGAGGGTGTCGAGCGCGCTCTCGCCGCATTGGAGGGGCGATGGAAGCTCAAGATCATTTTCCATTTGATGCGCGAGCAGCCACGCCGCTTCTCCTCGCTCGAACGCGCCATCCCCGGCGTGACCCAGAAGATGCTGATCCAACAGTTGCGCGCCCTTGAGCGGGATGGAATCGTGCTACGCACCGCATTTCCCGAATTGCCACCACATGTCGAATATCAGCTCACTGTCGAGGGAGCGGCACTGATTCCGGCGATGACAGCGCTCGCGGAATGGGCCGACAGTCACGACCGGTCCTCAGCAGAGCGACTCAAGGCCAGAGACTGACCTTCGAAGGCGGCTGATCCGAATGGCAGGGTTGCAGCGGGCGGTCTGCCGGGCGTTGACCGGGGGGAGGGCGCGGGTGGTGACCGTACGGAGGTGAAGGCGGCGCGCAGGTCAAGGGCTACGTACTAGAGCAACGGGTCGTCGAGGGAGAGCGTGGGCTTGGGTTCGAGCAGTTCGCTGATGTCCGTCACCCCCTTTTTGTCCTGCCAGAACGCCACCGTCGCGAGCTGCTCCGTGCTCGCCTCGGTGCCGAAGAACCGGAAGCGTGACTCCCGGATGTGGGAGGGGTAGCCGACCCGCCGGAACTCGCTGGGAGCCGTCGGAGCGGAACCCGTCACCCTCCGGGAACCAACGACCATGCGAAAGCGTGCGGCTCTCCGTCCGACTGGTATTGATTCGCCTGGTCAAAGGCGTATTGATTCCCGTGTCGGACCGGCTGGTAATTGCCGACCCCGTCAGTGTGGATGCAAGGCCGGTCACCGAGGTGGTGGCGGCTAACAGAAGGACGACATGCGAACCACCACGCATCGCACACGGCGCACCGTCACTCTCGGGCTTGCGGCCGCCGCTCTCGGCACGGCTCTCACCCTCGGCAACTCCGGTACGGCCATGGCAGCCCCCATCCCGCCGTCCGGCCCCAGCCAGAGCACCAGCAATTCCGCGACGGTGACCGGCGATCAGCAGCACCTCCAAGCACTGCCGAACGATATGCAGACGGGATTCGACCTCTGGTTCCACATGGGCTGGCCGAACTGGCGCAACATCGGCACCCGGCAGTGGTTCCTGGCGGGTTCCTTCGCGGACTCTCGCACTCACCAGCAGATACAGGAGAACATCTTCACGGGCGGCCAGTACAACGACCGGGACGGCGCTCTGCGGGACTTCATGAACGCGGGCGGGGCCGGGACGTCCGGCCCCGGCTACACGGGGACCTTCCAGGAGTACAACACGACCGTCTACACCACCCAAGGCACCAGTGCCGTCCCCAATCGCGACGCTCGCCGGATCGTCCGGGCTCTCAGCACGGGTGACGTCTGGTGGACCAGCGACCACTACTCCTCGTTCCACTACATGGGACGGTTCTGAGCGCTTACTGCCTCGCGTCTGCCCGAGTCGCGCGCGGCCGACCTCGGCATGGCCAGGCAGCTGCGCCATCACCCCACTTCTCAGTGGCTGTACCGCTGATACCAGACCGCGATGCGGCAGGTCACCCACCGATCTCGGTGGGTGACCTGCCGGACCAGCTGGCCGGGTCACGGCCGACCTTCTCGTTGTGAGCCGACGACGCGCTCTCCATTCGCCGAAAGCGCGATCGACGGACTGGCCGCTACGCCGAGCCGGCATCGGCGTAGCGGACCTCATGGCTCACTTTCCGGGGTGCGTGCCCAGGTACCCGGGCGTGGGATTGCCCTTGACCTCGCCTATGTACACCGTCATCTGCTGCCGCAGCCGCTCGGCCGCCTCACGGTCCCCCATGAACTTCGGGAAGCCGTCCACATTCGCGTTCTTGTACTCCCAGACCTGCTTCAGCCCGCTGGGCGCAGCGACATCGGTGCGTACCGACCAACCCCCGCTCTGGACCTCCTTGGAGAGCTGCCAGTTGAGGAAGAGCTTGGCGGCGGCGGGGTGCTTGGCCTTCTTGAGGATCGCCTCGCGCTGGCCCCACGCCACGAAGGGGTCATCCGTGCGCGGCAGCATACCGACGGTCTTGGCCTTCGGATCGGCGCCCGCGTCAGGGGTGACCCAGCCGCCGAGGCCGATGGCCTTCTTCCCTGCCGTCATCTGATTGCCCGCGGAGTCGGAGCCGCGCAGGAACTCGGTGTTCTTCGCCGTCCCGGCCAGCCAGTTCCATCCGAACTTCTTGACGTACAGGCTGTAGAGGTACAGCGTGGCGTCGTCGTCGTTCGGGTAGGCCGAGGCGATCTTTCCCTTCCACTTCGGGTCCGCGAAATCCTTCACGCTCTTCGGCGGGTTCGCGCCGACGAGGCTCTTGTTGTACGCGGCACCGAACGCGAGCACCCCCGTGGCGACCCACGCTCCGTCCTTGTCCTTGAACGCGTCGTAGACCTTGCCGAACCCCGCCGGCTTGTAGTCCATGAGCGCGCCCTGGTCCTTCCAGCGCGGGAAGTCCTGGAGCGTCTGGAGCTGGACGACGTCCGGGACCACGGTGTCGGTGGCGAGCTGGTTGTCGAGACGGGCGTCCTGGTACTTGCTGTAGTCGACGACCATCGTGACCTTGACGCCGGGGAACCGCTTCTCGAACGCCGTCTTCGTGGCGTCCTGCTGGTTCACCCAGTCCCCGCCCGCGTAGACGACCAGCTTGCCGCCCTCGGCCTTCGCCGCCGCGTACAGCTGGTCAAGAGTCTTGGTCTCTTCTCCCCCGGCCTTGCTGTCCGGAACTGCCGCTCCGGATATCACTACGCCAACGGCGGCAATAGTCGTAGCGGCGGTCAATGTGGCAAGCCCGACAGCAGGACGCTTCAGCATTCGATGGCTCCAGTCGGTTGCGGAGTACACACAGAAGGAAGAGAGGAACCCTGAGCACGACCACGACAGCGGTCGTGCTCAACTGGATCTCAGAATCCCCTCGACGAACGATTTACGCGACTTCAAGCGCCTTGCCGAGCAGCCGCTCCGGCGGTCCATGCTCGGTATGGGGGACAGGGTCTGGGTGCGTCAGACGACGTTCCAGTTCTGGTTGGCGCTGCCGTCGCACGCGTACTGTTTCAGCGGATCGCCGTTGCCCGAGGTCGGGGCGGTGAGGCACTTCCCGCTCTTGACGTTCTGGTAGACCACGTAACTGCCGAGCGTCCGGCCGCGCGTCCAGAGTTGGGCGGTGGACCCGTTGCAGCTCGCCTGGACGGCCGCCGCTCCTTCGGCGGTGGAACCGCCCTGCAACTGGAGGCACTTGCCGCTGTTGACGTTGACGAGCGCGACGTCGGAGCCTGAAGGGCTGGTCACCCATTGCTGGTTGGCGCCGGAGTTGCAGTTGCCGCCGTTCACCGGGGCGTTCTCGGCGGTGCTGAGGCCCCAGACGTCCGCGCACTTGTCCACGGCCTGGTTGTCCAGGTGGTTGTTCGCGGTGCCGAGCGGGGCGCCCAGGACGGGCCAGCCGGCGGTGGAGAAGGTGAGCTGCCGGATGTCGAGGGTCTCCCGGCCACCGGCGTCGGCGTCGTAGTAGTGGTAGGCGAGGAACTTGGCGGCTCCGTCGTCGTACGCGTCGGCCCCGCCGGCGGCGATCCGGGGGCGCGCGCCAGTCAGGACGGTGGTCCCACCGCCGGACGCCATGTCGACGCCGTTCTTGTCGAGGTACGGTCCAGTGATGCTGGTGGAGCGGCCGACCACGGTGTAGTAGGTGCTGTCGGTTCCGCTACAGCACAGGCCCTTCGAGCCGAAGAGGTAGTAGAAGCCGTTGTCGAGGGCGATCGTCGGGTTCTCGATGCCGACCGCGATGTGCCAGAGGTTGTTGTCGGTGGTGGACAGTTTTCCGGTGGTGGCGTCCAGGACGTGCATGTAGGTGCCGCTGCCGGTCCAGGAGCCCCAGGAGATGTAGAGCCGGCCGTCGGGTCCCCAGTCGACGTTGGGGTCGATCGGGTAGTTGACGTCCGTGACCATGCCCTGGTCGGTCCACGGGCCCTCGATGTTCGTGGCCGTGGCCAGGCCCATCACCGCGTAGTTCGTGCCCCACCGTGAACCCGCGTAGTACAGGTGGTACTTGCCGTTGAAGTACTTGATGTCGGGTGCCCAGAGGTTGGGCGGGGTGGAGCCGAGTGCGGCGGTGATCCAGGACGGGACCGCGTTGAAGATGTTCCCCACCTTGGTCCAGCCGGCCGCCGCGGAGCCGCCGCAGGTCTTGCGGAGGGTGGGGGAACCGCTGGGGTTCTGGGCGTCGTTCTCGAAGCCGGTGGAGAAGCCGTAGTAGCAGGTGCCGACCTTGATGAGGCTCGGGTCGTGCATCCGGACGTCGCCGCTGAGGGCCTGCGCGGGGGAGGCGGTGACCAGGCCGAGGAGACAGAGGAGGGCGACCAGGGTGGCGGCGAGGGCGGAACGCCGGTGCCGTCCGGGTCTTGCGGAACTGGGCATGCGAGAACTCCTTTGTTTCGCTGCGATGTCGACACGGGCCGTGGCCGGGGAGACCACGGAGTTCATGCGGTGTCGCGGCCGTGCTGTGGCCGCGATGTGGTGGTGGTCCCGGTGGGCAGGTCGGTGACACCGCCGTCGGGCCACTCGATGCGTCCCGTGGCCCCGGTGGGCACGGTCGTCTCGACGACGAGTTCCGCCTCGCGCAGCTCCCAGCGGATCGCCACCCGGCCGTACGGCGACTCGTGGGCGGCTCGCGCCCACGTGAGGCCGCCCCCGGGGCGGGGCCGGAAGACGATGTCGCGGTATCCCGGCGCGTTCGCTACGAGCCCGGCGACCGTGGTGTGCAGCCACCGGGCGATCGCGCCGAGGGCGTAGTGGTTGAACGAGGTCATCTCGCCCGGGTTGACCGTGCCGTCGGGGAGCATGCTGTCCCAGCGTTCCCAGATCGTGGTGGCGTCGTGTTTGAGTGCGTACAGCCACGACGGGCAGTCCTGCTGGAGGAGCAGGGAGTAGGCGGTGTCGTCGTGTCCGGTGGCGCTCAGCGCGGGTGCCACGAGCGGGGTGCCGATGAACCCGGTCTGGATGGTGTGGCCGCCTTCGGCGACCAGGCCGGCCAGTCGCCGTCCGGCCGCCGCTCGCGTCGGCGCGTCGGGGAGCAGGCCGAACTGGAGGGCCACGGCGTAGGCGGTCTGGGTGTCGCTGGTCATCCGGCCGTCGGGCAGCAGGTAGGCGTCGGTGAACGCCTGCCGGACGTGGCGCGCGAGTCCGTCGTAGTGTCGGCGTTCGTCCTCGCGTCCCAGTACCTCGGCGGTGCGGGCCACCTGGTGCAGGGACCGGGCGTAGTACGCGGAGGCGATGAGATGCCGGTCGGTGCGCCCGGCTCCCGGGTCCTGCGGGGGTGCGAACGGGTCGAGCCAGTCGCCGAGTTGGTAGCCGTGGCGCCACAGGCCCGCCTCGTCGGCGAGTGTGGTGATCAGGTCGACCCAGCGGCGGGCGCCGTCGTACTGCGCGGCGAGCAGGCCGGTGTCGCCCGAGGCCCGGTAGAGGTCCCACGGGGTGAGTGCGACGACGTCGCCCCAGCCGGCGCCCGGCCGGGCCGGGGTCCACTGCTCGCCGCCGGGTATCTCGGGGACGTACCAGGGGACGGTTCCGTCCTCGTGCTGCTCGACGGCGACGTCCCGCAGCCAGGAGGCGAGCATGCCGTGGCAGTCGTACAGGAAGGCGGCGGTGGGCGCGAAGATCTGGATGTCGCCGGTCCAGCCGAGGCGTTCGTCGCGCTGCGGACAGTCGGTGGGTATGTCGACGAAGTTGCCGCGCAGGCTCCACACCACGTTCTCGTGCAACCGGTTGACCTGCTCGTTGGAGCAGGTGAACCAGCCGGTGCGGGCCATGTCGGTGTGGTGGACCCGGGCGACGACGTCGCGGTACGGGTCGCCGTGGCCCCAGCCGGTGATCTCGGCGTACCGGAACCCGTGGATCGTGAACCGCGGTTCCCAGGTCTCGGGGCCGCCGCCGCGCAGCGTGTACCGGTCGGTGGACACGGCGTCACGGAGGGGACGGACGCACAGTTCGCCGTCCTGGAGCACCTCAGCGTGCCGGACCGTCACCGTGTGTCCGGCCGGACCGGCCGTGGTGAACCGGACCCGGCCGACGAGGTTCTGCCCGAAGTCGACCAGCAGCCGGTCCCCGTCCAGCCGGGTCACCGACGCCGGCGGGATCTCCTGGGTGCGGCGGACCGGCGGACCGGTGGGCGCGACGAGCGTCGCGGGGTCCCGGTCGACGAGGTCCACGGGCGACCAGCCGGCGTCGTCGAATCCGGGCCGGGACCAGCCGGAGGGTTCGGCCCGCGCGTCGTAGGTCTCGCCGTCGAGCAGTCCCGAGGAGAGGATCGGGCCCTGTCCGGCGCGCCAGGAGGTGTCGGTGGCGACGACCGTGACGGTGCCGTCGTGGTGGACGATCTCCAACTGGGCCAGGAGCGCGACCCGTTCGCCGTAGAGGTCGGCGTGGCCGCCGCCGAAGCCGAGCCGGCCCCGGTACCAGCCGTCGGCCAGCCAGGCGCCGATGGCGTTGGCGCCGGCGCGCAGGTGGTCGGTGACGTCGTGGGTCTGGTAGCGCAGTCGGTGTGCGTAGCTGGTCCAGCCGGGCGCGAGCGTGTGGTCGCCGACCCTCCGGCCGTTGATCTCGATCTCGTACAGGCCGTGTGCGGTGACGTAGAGCCGGGCCCGCTCCACTTCCGCGTCGACGGTGAACTCCCGGCGCAGCAGGGGCGGTCGGCGGTCGGCGCCGAGCAGCGCGGACCAGCGTTCCTCCGGCTCCTGCCGGGGCGAGACCGCGCGCGCCGTCCAATCGGCCGGGGCCAGCAGACCTGTCTCGACGCGCAGCGGCGGGCTCCATGTGCCGACGCTCCGGTCGGTGCCGCGCACCCTGACCCGGATCTCGCAGATCTCCCGCGACGCCAGCGGGGCCAGGTGCCAGGGGACGAGTACGGAATCGGGCGAGGTCACCCACTCCGTGCGGTGCGTCCCGTCGTCGCGTGTCGCCTCGATCTGATAGCCCGATTGCGTCCAGCCGGCGGGAGCGGTGGTCTTCCAGGACAGGCGCGGCGAGGACTCGCCGATGCCGAGGGGCTCCCGGTGGTGTTCCGCGGTGGGCGCGGCCGTCCGGGGCTTGCGCCGGTCGCTCATCCCTTCACCGCCCCTGCGGTCAGGCCCTTGATGATGCGCTGGTTGATCAGGAGGTAGAGAACGAGAGCTCCTACGACGTTGATGCTGATGGCGGCGAACAGCGGGCCGTAGGCCGTCTCGCCGTACTGGCCGGTGAAGTTGAGGAGTCCGACCTGGATGGTGCGCAGGTCGTCGTCGGTGGTGAAGGTGAGCGAGACGAGCAGGTCGTTCCAGATGAAGAAGAACTGGACCAGCGCGACCGTGAAGACGGCGTTGCGCACGACGGGGAAGCCGATCCGCCAGAAGGCGGTGAGTATGCCCGCTCCGTCGAGGGTGGCCGCCTCGAACATCTCGCGCGGGACCGCCCGGAAGTACGTGGCCATCATGAAGACCGTGAGCGGCAGGCCCACCGCGGTGTAGGTGATGATCAGCGGCCACATCGTCCCGGACAGCCCGGTCTGGAAGTACACCCGGAACAACGGCAGCAGAATCATCTGGCTCGGCACCATGATCCCCACCAGGAAGACCAGGAGGACCTGGTGGCGGCCACGCCAGATCATGACCTCCAGGGCGAAGCCGGCCGCGGTGCCGAGGACGACGATGAGCGCGAGCGAGGGCGCGGTGGCCAGCAGGCTGTTGCGGATGTAGAGGCCGACGTGTCCGGTCGTCCACGCGTCGGCGTAGTTCTGGAAGTCCCACTTGCCCGGCAGTGACCAGGCGGGGTCGTTCACGAACTCGGACTGGGTCTTGAAGGAACTGAGCACCAGCCACAGCAGGGGTGCCGTCTCGACGGCCACGAGCAGGGTGACGAGGACGTTGCGGGCCAGGCGCCGGGCGTGTGCCCGTCCTCGGGTGGGTTGTGCGGACCGGGGTCGGGTGGGCGCTTCGCGCGGCGGCGCCGTCAGGGTGTCGGTCATGGGAGTTCAGCCCTTGGTCAGGTCGCGGCGCGAGAAGCGGAAGACGATCAGGGTGACGCCGAGGCAGACGGCGGTGAGCAGCGAGGCGATGGTGCTGCCGTAGCCGTAGTCGCCGTAGGAGAAGGCGGCGCGGAACATGTAGAGGGTGAGGGGGGTGGTGTCGCTGCCCGGTCCGCCGTTCGTCAGGGCGAGGACCGAGTCGAACACCTTGAGGGTGCCGTTGATGCTGAACACGATCGACGACAGCAGCACGGGTGCGGACAGCGGGAGCACGATGTGCCGGATGAGGCGCCAGCCGGTGGCGCCGTCGAGGCGCGCCGATTCGAGCGTCTCCTCGGGGATGTCGAGGAGTCCGGCGAAGATGAGGACGCCGTAGAAGCCCATGGAGCGCCAGACGTCCATGACGACCAGGACGATGAAGGAGCCGGTGCCACTGGCGAACCAGTCGCCGTGGTGGATGCCGACCCCCTCCAGGGCGACGTTGGCGAGGCCGTTCTGCGGCGCGACGGCGAAGAGTTTCTGGAACATCAGGGCCACGGCGACGGTCGGAAGGATCACCGGGAAGAACACCAGCGTGCGGACGACGGCGGACGACTTCCGCAGGACGAACACGTAGAGCAGCGCGAGGAGATACCCGCAGACGATCTGCCCGGCGCTGACGGCGACCCCGTACTTGAACGTGAACCACAGCGCCGAGTGGGCCTGCGGGTCGTTCCAGAGTTTCTCGAAGTTGCCGAGCCCTCCGAAGGTGAACCCCTCGATGACGTTGCCCTTGAAGAAGGTGTAGCCGAGGGACCAGCCCATCGGCACCAGCATCACCAGGGTGTACACCAGCAGCGCCGGGCCGAGCAGGACGGCGATGGCGCGGCGGTCTCCCAGAACTGAACGCATGACGGCTCTCTCACGAAGGGGGGGTTGACGCGGTTCAACGGTCGGTCCGGCGGTGTCAGCCGTTGTCGAGGTCGGACTGGACCTTCTGCATGAAGTCCTTCGCGGAGACGGCTCCGGTGACGAGCGGCGCGGCGTTCGTCTGACTGGTCTCGGTCGCCTTCGTGTTGAACAGCGCCTCGAACCACAGGACGCTGGTCGTGGTGTTCGTGATGGTGTCCTGGACCGTCTTGGTGAGCGGCGGAAGAGTTCCGGTGTCGCCGTTCGGCTTGAACCCGGAGACGGTGCCCTGGTCCTTGAGCGATCCCGCGCCGTAGTTCTTGGCGATGCAGGAGAGCCAGTCCCCGACCTCGGCGTTGTAGGACTTCGCGGAGACGGCGACCGGGAGGCCGACGTTGGCCGGGATCTGGTCGGTGCTGCCCTTGCCGCCTGCGACGGCGGGGAACGGCATGAAGCCGACGTTCTCGGCGCCGATCCTGTTCTTGGCCTTGTCGTTGAAGTCGCCGAGCGCCCAGCTGCCCATGTAGAACATGGCGGCCTTGCCGGTGAGGAACTGCTGGGTCGCGGTGTCGTAGTCGATCGAGCCGACACCCTTGCCGAAGTAGCCCGCCTTCCCCAGGTCGGCGACGGCCTGGGCGGCCTTGACGTACTCGGGGTCGGTCAGCTTGGCCTTGCCGTCCGCCACGGCCTTCAGGGCGTCGGGGCCGAGCGAGCGGTAGAGGTAGCCGCTGACGAGGCGGGTGAGGGGCCAGCCGTCCTTGCCGTCCGCGGAGAACGCGGTGAGGCCGGCGGCCTTGAACTTCGCGGCGGCGGCGACCAGTTCGTCGTAGGTGGTGGGGACCGGGACGCCGTGGTCGGTGAAGAGCTTCTTGTTGTACCAGATGCCCTCGATGTTGAACTGGTACGGCATGACGTTGAACTTGCCGTACAGGTTCTCGACGGTCTTGACGGCCGCCGGCTGGATGTCGTCCCAGACGCCGAGGTCCTTGAGCGTCTTCTCCAGGTCGAGGACCTGGCCCGCCTTGTCCAGGGTCTTGGTGAGCTGGGGGGTGCCGCCGGCGGCGAACTGCACGGGCAGCGCGTTCTGTCCGGCGAGGAGCTGCACCTTCTGGTCGACGTTGCTGATCGGCAGGGTCTGGATCTTCAGCGGGAGGGCCTTGTTCTGCGTGGCGCACGCGCCCTTGCCGAGAGCGGTGAGCTCCTCCTGCACGATGTGGTTGTCGTCGTTGATGGTGAGGCCGAACTCGTCGGCCTCGCTGCCGGAGGAGCTGCCGCCTCCACAGGCGCTCAGCAGGAGACTCGTGGTGGTGGCGGTCGTCAGGAAGGCGGTGCGGCGGGTTCTGAGGGGGCGCATGGGGTAACTCCTCGGCACGCAGTGCGTTGAAACGCTTCAATCGCGAGATGCCGGGAACTTATGGCCGGTCTTCGCCGTGTGTCAAGGAGCTGTCGGGGATGTTTCCGAACCGCGTCCGGGGCGCGCGGGACGGACTGTCCGCCGCGCGAGGGAAGAAGCGGCAGGTCAGAGCCGCGTGTCCGGCGGCCGTGAGTGCCGCGACGGTGGGGGCCCGGCTGCGGGGGGGAGCCGGGTTCAGGTACGACCCGGAAGATCACGCAAGGTGTGCGGGTCCTGTCGGGCCTCGCACACCTTCAGGTGCCGTCGCCCGGAGTGAGCGTGCGGGGCGGTCAGAGCGGCGCGCTGGCGCGGACGATCAGTTCGGGCTCCAGCACGACGGTGGCGTGGCGATGCTGCCCGCCCGAGGCGACCTCGTCCATCAGCAGCCGGATCGCCTCCCGCCCCATCATCCGGCCCGGCATGTCCACCGCGGTCAACGGCACCACCGCGGCGCCCGCCGACCGGTTGTTCTCGCAGCCGACGATCGCGATCTGGTCCGGCACCCGGATTCCCGCCACGGTGTGCAGTTCGTGGATGACGGCATTGGCCAGCTCGTCGGTGACGACGACGAGGCCGTCCGGCAGATCGCCGGGCGCCCTGCACGCCAGTTCCCGGCCGACCGCGTGGCCGTGGGACGCCTTCAGGCCGGCGCTGTCGATCTCCTCCAGGGTGACGCCGGGCCCCGCCTCCTCGACCGCCTCGCGCACTCCCCTGCGCCGGTCACGGACGGGCTGGTAGTCGTCGTGCGCGACCACGAAGGCCAGCCGCGTGCACCCGGTGTCGATGAGGTGACGGGCCGCCAGGTATCCGACGTGCTCGTTGTTCACCAGCACCGAGCAGCAAGTCCCTGGTCGCGGGGCGTAGTTGAGGAGCACGACCTGGCGGCCGTGCGAACGGATGCGGGCTATGCCGGCCGTGGAGTCCTCCATCGGCGCCAGCAGCACCCCGGTCACCCGGGACTCGTCGAAGAGGTCGAGATACTCGTCCTGAAGCGTCATGTCGCAGGCGGTGTTCGCGAGCAGCAGGTTCTGGCCCACCGCGCGGGCGGCGCCCTGGGCGCCGTGCGCCATGTCGATGAACAGGGAGTTCTCGATGTCGGCGAGCACCAGGCCGATGCTGTTGGTCGAGCCCGAGACCAGCGAGCGGGCCGCGTCGTTGCGCACGAAACCCAGCCGGCGGATGGCTTCGCGGACCCGCTCGGCGGTGGCCGGGCTCACCTTGGCCGGATGGTTCAGCACGTTGGAGACGGTGCCGACCGAGACGCCTGCGGCGTCGGCGACGTCCTGCATGCTCGGACCGGCGTGCCCCTGCGCTCGCGGGCGGGCGGTTGCCACAGTGCTCCTCGACCTCCGGTCTCATCCGCCCGGGACCGGGTGGCACTCGGAGTGACCACGTCGCCGCAGGCAGACGGCAGAATACATGACACGCTTTGAAGCGTTCAAACAGTGGCGCTCCACCACGGGCCGATGAGATCTCTCCAGCCGAGAAAATCAGCCAGCACACAAGGACTCGGAGTGCCAAAAAGTCCTTAAGTTGAGTAATAGTCGCTTTCCAGCAAGCTTCCTCCACGAGCTCGTAAGCTCCCTGCGGGCCTTCGAATTGAAACGCGTAAACAAGACCGGCGCAAAGACTCCAGGAACTCGCGTACGGCAGAATGACCGTCTACCGATCTGCCGTAGCCCGGCTGTGACCCCAAGTGCCCCATTCCCCAAGGCCCTTGGGTGCGCGAGGAGAGGAAGACGTGAGCGAGAAGCAGAGCACCGACTCCACGGAGCAACGACTCGACACCCGGACGGCGCACAACGCTCGCGTGTGGAACTACTGGCAGGGCGGCAAGAACAACTACGAGGTCGACCGGCAGGTGGGCGAGCACGTCGCCGGAATGATCCCCGTCATCCGTGACATCGCGCGCACCGACCGGGAATTCCTCGGCCGCGCCGTGCACCGCCTGGCCCAGCAGCACGGCATCCGTCAGTTCCTCGACATCGGCGCCGGCCTGCCCGCCCTGGAGAACACCCACGAGATCGCCCAGCGGATCGCCCCCGAGTCGCGGGTCGTCTACGTCGACAACGACCCCATGGTCCTCGCACACGCCCGCACCCTGCCGACCGGCGCTCCGGAGGGCGCCACCGACTACATCGACGCCGACGTGCACGACCCGGACGCCGTCCTGCGCATCGCCGGACGCACACTCGACCTCACCGAGCCCACCGCGCTGATGCTGCTCGGCATCCTCAACTTCGTCCTCGACGGCGACGAGGCGCGAGCCATCGCAGGCCGGCTCGTGGAGGCGCTCCCCTCCGGCAGCTTCCTCGTCCTGACCCACCCCACCACGGAGCCCGACCTCGGCGGCCACCTCCAGCTGGAGGCGATGGAGTTCTGGAACGCCAACGCCACACCTCCGGTCACCGCCCGCAGCAGCGACGAAGTCGCCCAGTACTTCGACGGACTCACACTCCTGGAGCCCGGCCTCGTGTCCTGCTCACTGTGGCACCCGGAACCCGGCGAAGAACCCGTCGTCGTACCCCAGCTCGGAGCCGTGGCACGAAAGCCGTGACCTCCCGCTCCGCCCCCTGAACCGACGGCTCGCGCGCCCGGTGCCGAACGCCGTCACGGCCGAAGGGCTCACGATCGGCGTGGAAGCGTCAGGAGGGGAGCGTCAGTCACCGCTCCTGGTCGAGGCCGGGCGGGAGCCGTCCACCCAGGTACTCCGGCTCATCGCCGAGGGCGGCACCCCGAAGTCGATCGCAGAGAAACTGAAAGGAGACGTGCACCGGGGTGTGGACCGATACGGCGGTCGACTCACGATGTCCGAACACTGTGGCCTCGTGGACATCGCAGGCGGCCAGGTGGGCCGGTTCCGGGCACGACCATCGCGACAGCGGCGGGCCGCCCCGGGCGTTTGCGGTCGCCCGGTCCCAGCAGGCCCAGGTCCGCGAGCCGGCCCCGCCATGTGCGCGCGGTGTCCACGTGCGCTCCCATCTCGACGGCGATACGCGGGTCGGACCTGCGTCGAGCCGCCCGGAGCACGGTCTGCGCCCGCTCCCTGGCCCGGTGCTCGGGCTTGTGGCCCCAGGCCGCCTTCGTCGACCGGTGCCGCTCGGCGGCGGTCAGGACTGTCGGGCGCGGGGCGGCAACAGGCAAGGCAGGCAAGGCAGGCAAGCCGATCAGCAGAAGTGGATCACGACGGGCGCAGCCTGCCGCGTCACGCTTTCACCTGGGCCGGGGCTGTGCTGGGGCAGCGGGGTGCTCCGGGGGGCGTCGGCAACGATCGGGCTGGTCAGGAGAGTTGGTGCCGGGTGCCGTGGGTGATGGCGTGGAGTTTGTCGGGGTTGGCGACGTTGTGGATGGTCGAGATGCGGCCTTGCGGGTCGAAGTCGAAGGTCAGTGTGGCGATCACGCGGTCCGGGCCGCGGAAGACGAGGCCCGGGCCGCCGTTGATCCAGGTGAGTTCTGCCCGCATCTGATCGGGCGTGATGCCCTGGTAGGTGACGGTGCCGAGCGTGGCGAACCAACTCGCCACGGTCTGAAGGCCGATGACCGGTTTGAGGGCCTGGCGGACTTTGCCGCCGCCGTCGGTCCACAGCGTCACGTCGGGGGAGAGCAGTTCCATGAGGGTGTTGATGTCGCCGCCCGCCGTCGCCGCGAAGAAGCGTTCGGTGACGTCGCGCCGGCGGGCGGGGTCGGTGGTGAAGCGGGGCCGGCGGGCCTGGACGTGTTCGCGGGCGCGGTGCGCGGCCTGCCGGACCGCCGGCTCCGAGCGTTC
>NZ_JBEXLS010000044.1:0-56846 GCF_040610055.1 Streptomyces sp. NPDC004539
ACCCAGCCGTGCTGCGTCGCCAGGTAGCCGGTGAGCTGCTCGGCGAAGTACTGGACCATGTCGTTGCGTTCGGCCTCGCCGTGCACCAGCACGTCGATCCCGGTCTTCTCCTGGAAGGAGACGACCTCCTGGATCTCGGCCTTGATGCGCTCCTCGTAGCCGGCGGTGTCGATGCGCCGGGCCCGCAAGTCGGCTCGCGCGGCGCGCAGTTCACCGGTCTGCGGGAACGACCCGATCGTGGTCGTCGGCAGCAGCGGCAGCCCGAGGTGGGCGCGCTGCGCGATCGCGCGCTCGGTGTACGGCTGCGAGCGGCGGCCGTCCGCGTCGGTGACCGCCTCGGCGCGGGCCCGCACGGCCGGGTCGCGGGTGATCGGGGAGGCGGTGCGGGAGGCCAGGTCGGCGCGGTTCGCGGCGAGTTCGGCGGCGATGGTGTCCGTGCCCTGCGCGAGGCCCTTGGCGAGGGTGACGACCTCGGCGGTCTTCTGCTTCGCGAAGGCGAGCCAGCGCAGGATCTGCGGGTCGATGTCCTGCTCGGCGGCGGCGTCGAGCGGCACGTGCAGGAGGGACGACGAGGCGGAGACGTCGACCTGGTCGGCGAGGCCGAGGAGGGTCCCCAGGACCGACAGGGACTTCTGGAGATCGTTGATCCAGATGTTGCGGCCGTTGACGACCCCGGCGACCAGCCGCTTGCCGGGCAGCCCGCCGACGGCGGCCAGGTCGTCCAGGTTGGCGGCGGCAGCGTCGGTGAAGTCGAGGGCGAGCCCCTCGACCGGCGCCTTTGCCAGCACGGAGAGCGCCTCGCCGAGCCGGTCGAAGTACGAGGCGACCAGCAGCTTCGGCCGGTCGTTGAGCGCGCCGAGGTCCCGGTAGGCACGGGTCGCGGCGTTCAGCTCGGCCGGGGTGCGGTCCTGGACGAGAGCGGGCTCGTCGAGCTGCGCCCACTCGGCGCCGGCCGCGCGCAGGTCGGCGAGGACCTCCGCGTACACCGGCAGCAGCCGGTCCAGGAGGGTCAGCGGCTCGAAGTCCGAGGGGGCGCCGGGGGCGGGCTTGGCGAGGAGGAGGTAGGTGACGGGGCCGACCAGGACCGGGCGCGCGGTCAGGCCGAGCGCGAGGGCTTCCTTGAGTTCCGCGGCCTGCTTGGCGGATTCCGCGGAGAACACCGTGTCCGGGCCCAACTCTGGGACCAGGTAGTGGTAGTTGGTGTCGAACCACTTCGTCATCTCCAGCGGCGGCACGTCCTGGGTGCCGCGCGCCATGGCGAAGTAGCGGTCCAGCGGGTCCTCGACCGACGCGTGGCGGGCGGGGATCGCGCCGACCATGACGCTGGTGTCCAGGACGTGGTCGTAGAACGAGAAGTCGCCGGTCGGCACTTCGTGGACACCGGCGTCGGCGAGCTGCTTCCAGTTCGCGGCGCGCAGGTCGGCGGCCGTCGAGCGGAGTTCCTCTGCGGTGACGCGGCCCTTCCAGTAGCCCTCGATCGCCTTCTTCAGTTCCCGGTTCTGGCCCTGGCGGGGGTAGCCGTACACGGTGGCCCGTGCTGCCGCGGCTGCGGACTTGCTGGTCACGGAGATCTCCTTCGCGAGATGAATCCCTGAGATCCCGGAGACGGGACGAGAGCGCGAAGGGGATGACGAACCGGACGGCCACGACCCCGCGCGGCAAAGGCGCGGTCGTTCCGTCTGGTGTGTACGCCGACCCGCCCACGAGGTCACCGGGATGTCCGCGCCCGGAACGGTCCGCGCGCGGGCAGTGGGCAGGTCTTCGGACTCGCGGGCCCGTCCTCCTGCCGGAGGACACCTACTGGCCGTCGCTTCCCAGACCCTGTACGCCGGGCCCAGTGCGTATGACGGCGGTCGTTCCCACTCACCGCTGCGGGGCAGTCCCGGATTCCCACCGGGTTCCCTCTTACGACACCCCGCCTGGCTGGCAGGGCGAACCAACTGCTGCGGTCACCTTAAGGGGCGCCACGGCGTGGGGAAAGAGCGCGTTCCACCATGCGGACGGTGACATGGAACGCTCCGGGACACATCAGCCCTGGTCGTAGCGGTGGAAACCCCGGCCGGTCTTCCTGCCGAGCAGGCCCGCCTGCACCATCCGCTGGAGCAGTGGAGGCGGTGCGTAGAGGGGTTCGCGGAACTCCTCGTAGAGGGATTCCGCGATGGCCGCGACGGTGTCGAGGCCGATCAGGTCGGCGAGCCTGAGCGGGCCCATGGGATGCGCGCAGCCGAGTTCCATGCCCGTGTCGATGTCGGCGGCGGTGG
This sequence comes from Streptomyces sp. NPDC004539, assembly GCF_040610055.1. Taxonomy (NCBI): domain Bacteria; kingdom Bacillati; phylum Actinomycetota; class Actinomycetes; order Kitasatosporales; family Streptomycetaceae; genus Streptomyces; species Streptomyces sp. NPDC004539. The sequence continues at coordinate 2,262 of NZ_JBEXLS010000044.1, forward strand.
CGAAGCCGGATTCGGCCATCCGGACGGCCGCCAGGAGGTAGGGGACGAGCAGCGCGTTGACGACGAAGCCGGCCCGGTCCTGCGAGTGGACGACCGTCTTACCGAGCGTCCCGGTGACGAACTCCCGTACGGCCGTCACCGTCCCCGGCGAGGTATGGAGGGACGACACCACCTCCACCAGCGGCAGCACCGGGACGGGGTTGAAGAAGTGCAGGCCCACGACCCGGTCCGCGCGGGACGTCGCCATGCCCAGCCGCATGATCGGCAGGGAGGAGGTGTTGGTGGCCAGCACCGCCTCGGGGTCCTCGACGATCTTGTCGAGCGTGGCGAACACCTCCGTCTTGGCGTCCGGGTTCTCCACGACGGCCTCGACGACGAGCTGCCGGTCGGCGAGGTCCGCCAGGTCGGCGGTGAAGACCAGGCGCGCGAGCGCGTCGTCAGCCGCCTCTCGCGTCAGCCTGCCGCGCCGTACCGCGCGCTCGAGGGAGCCGGTCACCCGGTCGCGGGCGGCGTGAGCCGCGATCATGTCCGTCTCGCAGACGACGGTGTCCAGCCCGGCCCGCGCGCACACCTCCGCGATCCCGGCCCCCATCTGCCCGCCGCCCACCACACCGACGCGCCTCACGCTCCGGCCTCCGTCCCGCGCACCAGGTGGCGGCTGTAGGCGTCCGGGGTGAAGAACAGTGGCAACTCGCCTGTCATTGTGGTCCGTTCGAAGAGGCCACGGACATCGGACCCGGCGCCGAGCGCGGCGATCTCGTCGTCGACGATCCGCTCCACCGTCTCCCGGTCGACGAGCCGGTGACGCAGCCACTGCCAGATCTGCACACGGGAGATCTCGGCGACGGCGGCGTCCTCGACGATCCCGTCGGCTGTGACCGTGCCCTGTCCGTGCAGCCAGACGGTGAAGTACCGCAGGGCGGCACGGACGTTCGCGCGCACCCCGTCGGAGGTGGGCGGGCGGCTGACCCGGCGCACCGACAGCAGGTCGGCCGGGGTCACCTCGACGGCGTCCCGGTGCCGGTCGCCGGGGCTGGCGTCGAAGACCTCGCGGCAGACCGGGACGAGGGAGGGGTGACGGACCCGCGACCCGTCGAAGCCGGCGGTGGCCTCGCGCTCCTTACCGAGCCGGACCTCGGTGACTGCGCCGGGGAACTGGTCCGTCGTCGCGCCGATCGCGTGCGCGCCGCGCCGGTGGCAGGTGTCGACCAGGAGGTCGGCGCAGGCGAGCAGGAAGGGCGCGGACGGGGTGATGTCCGAACGGTCGGGGAGGAGGAAGTCGGTGCGGTGGCCGAACGTCTTGACCAGGCTGGTGAGGTGGTTCCAGTAACCCAGGGCCAACCCCGAACTGTGCTCCCGCAGTTCGTGGAGGATCTCCTCCATCTCGAACGCGGCGGTGATCGTCTCGATGACGACGGTGGCCCGGACGGTGCCGCGCGGGATGCCCAGCAGATCCTGGGCGAACAGGAAGATGTCGTTCCACAGGCGGGCCTCGTAGCGGTTCTCCAGCTTGGGGAGGCAGAAGTACGGCCCCTGCCCGGCGTCGGTCCGGCGCCGCGCGCAGTGGAAGAAGTAGAGGCCGAAGTCGACGAGCGCGGCGGGCACCGGGCCGCCGCCGCACTCCAGGTGCTCCTCGTCGAGATGCCAGCCGCGCGGTTGCACCACGACCGTCACCGACCGCTGCTCCACCGCGTCCAGGAGATTGAGCTGTCCGCCGACGACGTTGTCCCACAGGGGCGCGGTGGCGTCCTCGAAGTCCGCCGTCCACACGCAGGCACCGGAGCCGAGCGCCTCGGCCGTCGTACGGCGGTCAGGCGGCCCGGTGATCTCCACCCGGCGGTCGGTGAGGCCCGGTGCCGGCGGTGCGACACGCCAGCCGGGGTCGGCGCGCGCCGACCGGGTGACCATGGGGAAGTCCAGCGGGGACCCGGCTGCCAGCCGCAGGGCCTGCCGCCGGCGCTCCTTCATCAGCGCGCGGCGCCGCTCGCCGAACGCGGCCACCAGCCGGCCGACGAAGTCCAGCGCGGCGGGGGTGAGGATCTCGTCGTGACGGTGACCGGGCGCGGCGAGGACCCGGACGGCGTGGGTGAGTGCGGTGATCGACATCGGCGTCTCCTGAACGGCGGGGGAGGGGTGCGCTCGCGCGCACCCCGGGGGACGGCTAGTGGAACTGCTCCTCCTCCGTGGACCCGGCCAGCGCGGTCGTCGACGAGGCCGGGTTGACGGCCGTCGACACCAGGTCGAAGTACCCGGTGCCGACCTCCCGCTGGTGGCGGACGGCGGTGAACCCCTGCGCCTGCGCCGCGAACTCCCGCTCCTGGAGGTCGACATAGGCGGTCATGCCGTGCTCGGCGTAGCCGCGCGCCAGGTCGAACATGCCGTGGTTGAGGGAGTGGAACCCGGCCAGGGTGATGAACTGGAACCGGTACCCCATCGCCCCCAGCTCCCGCTGGAACTTGGCGATCTGGTCGTCGTCCAGCGCGGCCTTCCAGTTGAAGGACGGCGAGCAGTTGTAGGCGAGCATCTGGTCCGGGTGGTGCGCGTGGATCGCCTCGGCGAACTCCCGCGCCTGCGCCAGGTCCGGAGTGCCGGTCTCGACCCAGATGAGATCGGCGTACGGCGCGTACGCGAGACCGCGCGCGATGACCGGCGCCATGCCGCCTCGGACCCGGTAGAAGCCCTCCGCCGTGCGCTCGCCGGTGGTGAACTCGGCGTCGCGCTCGTCGACGTCGCTGGTCAGCAGGTTCGCGGCGAGCGCGTCGGTGCGGGCGACGATCAGCGTCGGAACGTCCGCGATGTCGGCGGCCAGGCGGGCCGCGTTCAGGGTGCGGACGTGCTGCGACGTCGGCACCAGGACCTTCCCGCCGAGGTGGCCGCACTTCTTCTCGGAGGCGAGCTGGTCCTCGTAGTGGATGCCGGCGGCGCCCGCCGCGATCATCGCCTTCGTCAGCTCGAATGCGTTGAGTGGACCGCCGAACCCGGCCTCCGCGTCGGCGACGATCGGCGCCAGCCAGTCCGTGGTGTCCCCGGCGTTCTCGGCGTGCGCGATCTGGTCGGCGCGCAGCAGCGCGTTGTTGATCCGCCGGACCACCTGGGGGACGGAGTTGACCGGGTACAGAGACTGGTCCGGGTAGGTGTGACCGGCCTGGTTGGCGTCCGCCGCGACCTGCCAGCCGGACAGGTAGATCGCCTGGAGACCCGCTTTGACCTGCTGGACGGCCTGGCCGCCGGTCAGCGCGCCGAGCGCGTGGACGTAGTCCAGCTCGTGCAGCTGACGCCACAGCCGCTCGGCGCCGCGCCGGGCCAGCGTGTGCTCCTCACGGACACCGCCGGACAGCCGTACGACGTTCTCGGCGGTGTACGTGCGCTCGACACCCCGCCAGCGGGGGTCGGTGGCCCAACGCCGCGCGAGTTCCTCGGCCGCCTGCGTCCTCGCATCTGCCATGACTTGTCACCGTCTCCTCGGTCCGAGCGGATTGCCAACCCCGCTACCTGTGCGTGAAAGGGGTGGCACTGCGTGTCGTTTGTATGAGTGCGGCCCGCCGTCACTAGAGGGGCGGAGCTGAGCAATGCTGCCGTCGCAGGCGCCGACCGGTACCGGATCATCCGACGTCAGGGCAGAAGTCGTGGTCCGGTTCGGGTCCTTGCCTGCCGTTGTCCGGCGGGCCGCACTGCGACTGTGACATCGGCACTGAGTGCCAACAACCTTGGATGTCTGCCAACTTCTGCGAATCTTCCGGCCGTGTTCTGCCAACTTTGAGAAGGGTTAAGAACGGAGGAGCGTCCCGTACGCTGACCCGATCGAATCCCGGCCCCGAGGAGATGTCGGTGGGGAAGACGTACGCGGGGGCGCGGCTGCGGCGACTGCGCGAGGAACGCCGCATGAGCCAGGCGGAGCTGGCGCGGGTGCTGGGGATCTCGCCGAGTTACCTGAACCAGATGGAGCACGACTCCCGCCCGCTCACCGTCTCCGTCCTGCTCCGGCTCACCGAGGCGTTCGGCATCGACCCCGGGTTCTTCTCCGAGCGCGACACGACCCGGCTCGTCGCCGACCTGCGCGAGACGCTCGCCGGTGAGATCGCCGGGTCCCGGATCTCCGCCGCCGACCTCGGCGACCTCGCCGCCCGCCTCCCCGGCGTAGCCCAGGTCCTCCTCGACCTCGGCCACCGCAACCAGCAGCTCACCGAACGCCTCGCCGGCGCCGCCGACCACCGCGACGGCGACCGCACCACCGCCTTCTCACCCCACGAGGAGATCCGCGACTTCTTCTACCGCCGCCAGAACTACCTCCACACCACCGACCTCGCCGCCGAACACCTCGCCGCAAAGATCGGCATCCGCCCCGGCGAAGTGATCGGCGCCCTCACCACGCGCCTGTCCGACACCCACGGCGTCCGCCTCGGAACCGCCCCCGGCGACCGACTCCACCACTACGACGACAGAACCCGCACCCTCCACCTCTCCCCCCAACTCCGCCCCGGCCGACGCGCCTTCCGCATGGCCACCCAGCTCGCCCTCCTCGAACACGGCGACGACCTCACCCGACTGGCCACCGAGGACTTCACCCCCGAAACCCCCGCCCACGCGCTCGCCCGCATCGGCATCGCGCACTACTTCGCTGCCGCCCTGATCCTCCCCTACACCGCCTTCCACACCGCCGCCGAGGAAGCGCGCTACGACATCGAACGCCTCACCGACCACTACGGCCTCGGCCACGAGACCGTCTGCCACCGCCTCAGCACCCTCCAACGCCCCCGGCTGCGCGGCGTCCCGTTCTCCTTCGTCCGCGTCGACCGCGCGGGCAACCTCTCCAAACGCCAGTCCGCGTCCGGCTTCCCCTTCTCCCGCGCCGGCGGCACCTGCCCCCTGTGGAACGTCTACGAGGCGTTCTCCTCACCCGGCCGCATCCACGTCCAGATCGCCGAAATGCCCGACGGCGGACGCTACTTGTGGACCGCCCGAGCCATCACCCGCCACCGAGGCGGCTGGGGCGAACCGGGCCGGACCTACGTCATCGGCCTCGGCTGCGAGATCCGCCACGCCCACCGCCTCGTCTACTCCGACGGCCTCGACCTCACCAACGCCTCCACCGCCACCCCGATCGGCATGGGCTGCCGCGTCTGCGAACGCCTGGGCTGCTCCCAGCGGGCCGTGCCGCCACTGGGGCGAATTCTGCGTATCGATCCCGGCAGCAGCACGTTCGTGCCGTATCCGGTCGAGGACGACCGGGGCGCGTGACCAAGACCCGCTGCGCTCGATCATGGGTTGTCTACTCTTACGCTGAGGACCGGGCTGAAACTCGGCGGCGCATGGGGAGAAAGAAGGCTGGCCGGTGGAACCCAGGAGCGTTGCCGATTCCTGGGGGCGACAGCCGAGTGAATCGCCGCAGGCGTTCGAGGCGTTCGCTGTATACCGAGATCTCGGCCCGGCGCGGAGTGTCACGAAGGTGGCATGCGAGTTGGACAAGTCCCGCACGATGGCGGTGGTGGGGCGGGCGGCGGCGTGCCACCGGGAACAGGACCGGGTGTTCGTCGCGGAGCAGGCTCAAGCACGGCGTGATGTGACGCGTCGGCATGCGAGGTTGGCGCAGGCGGTGCAGAACAAGGCGGTCGCGAGGCTTCGGGGTCTTGACCCTCGGGAGCTGACGCCGTCGGAGTTTTTGCGGTACTTGCAGGTCGCGACGGAGATCGAGCGCAAGGCGGTGTGTGAGGGGGCCGTGGCGCCCGGTGTTGTGGACGGGCGGGAGGGGGCGCCGGACGCCGCCGTGCTGACGGATGAGAAGCGTCGGGCGTGGTTGGACCGGCTGGAGCTGGAGCGCCGGCTGGCGGGGGTGTGTCGTGAGCAGCGGTGGGGTGGAAGGACGGGGGGCGGCGGAGTTTGTCGATCCGTCGGTGATGAGTCTGGAGAGTGGAAGCGGAGATAGCCGAGTTGGTGCGCGCCGACGAGGTGTCGGCGCGGCGGTGGGCGTGCGAGGTGCCGGACTGCGACGGCCTGCCTCATGAGGGCTGGCGGCATCATCACGCTCGGGCGGCACAGCGGCGTCCTGGCTGGTGGTGGACGGTGTGGCTGCTGCTCACGGGGCGCGGGTGGGGGAAGACGCGGACGGGAGCGGAGGCGGTCCGGGAGCGGGCGGGGGGCGCCGGGGTTGCAGATCGCCGTGATCGCGAAGAACGCGACCCTGGTACGGGACAGCTGCTGCGAGTCCCCCAAGTCCGGTCTGCTGGCGGTGATTCCGCCGGAGGAGATGGCGAAGTGCAACTCCTAGCCCGGCGAGACGACGTTGCGGCTGAAGAAACGGGACGGTGTTCCGATGGTTCGGCGCGGAGACGCCGGACAACCTGCGCGGGTGGGCGTTCGGCAAGGCGTGGCTGTACGAGTTCGCGGCCTGGTCGCGGCACACCGCGCAGGACGTCTACGACATGCTGTGGTTCTGCCTGCGCGAGGCCGAGGAGCCGTAGGCGGTGATCTCGTCGACGCCGAAACCGCTCCCGCACGTGAAGAAGCTCGTGGAGCGCGGGCGCGCGCAAGAGAAGGCGCACCGGGAGGGCGGGCCGCCTCCCCGGGTAGTCATCACGCACGGTCACATGCGGGAGAACGACGCCAACCTGAGCGCGGTGGCGCGGGCGGAGCTGGAGGAGGAGTACGCCGGCACCCGGCTCGGGCGTCAGGAACTGTCCGGCGAACTCCTCGAAGACGTCGAGGGCGCGCTGTGGAAGGCGTGGATGTTGGAAGTCGAGGGCTTCCGGTTCCGGCCGGAGCATCTGCCGGACCTCCAGCGGGTGGTGGTCGCGGTGGACCCGGCGACGAAGTCGCACGAGGACGCGGACAGGACGGCCTTCACGGTCGCCGGACGCGGCTACCCGGTCGAGACGATGTACGGGGACGACCGGCCCCGCGGGTACCTGCTGCACTGCGAGCAGGAGCGGTTCACGCCGACCCAGTCGATGAAGCGGGCTGCCGAGCTGTACCACGAGCACCGCGCGGACTGCGTCGTCATCGAGGCGAACAACGGCGGCGACTACCTACCCGCGCTCCTGGAGCAGGTGGACCCGACGGTGAACTGGCGGATCGTGCACGCGCCCCGGGGCAAACGTGCTCGGGCTGCTCCGGCGGCCCAGCTGTACGAACAGGCGCGGGTATCACATGTGGGCTCGGCCCGGTTGTTCGCGGAGCTGGAGGAGCAGATGACGACGTTCGTGGGACAGGGGGAGACGGAGGACTCTCCGGACCTGCTGGACTCGGCGGTGTGGGATCTGTTCCTCGATCCGCTGATACCGCCGCCGCGGGGCGGGGACGATCAGCGGCTGAGCAGGTGCCGGTGAACCGGGGCGGTACCGGTCTCCATGGTCGGCGTCTTGATTCTGTCCGAGAACCTGTGTGTTCTCGGGGGTTCTGCTGACAGGCTCTAGCCATGTCGGAGATCAGTGATGCAGGCGCGGTCAGGGTCGAGTACAGCTATTTCCCCGTTGGGGAGCTATGGGAGCCGGGGTTCGAACGGCACGACAGCGGCTTCGACTTGGCGGCCGACGACGCGGTACTGACGGTCCCCGGCCAGATCGTCGTGAGAACTCGGGTGCAGGATCACACCGCACCTGTCGTTCTCACTTTGAGCCAGCGGCAGGTGGAGAGTCCCGGGGAGGGCTGGGTCCTCGTTGGCTCGGTGCCGTATCGGCCGGTGTACACGGGCCGGATGTCGGCGTTCGACACGACCAACGGTCCGGCCGGCCCGAGCCGGGAACCGGTGGAGGTCTTCGGGCGGCTCACGGAGCCCGGTGAACCCGCCCTGGTTCTCGACCCGTCCCGGATCTACGCCGTACAGGTGTGGGCCTTCGGGCGGGAGGACTCCCGCGAGCGGTACGAAGCGGCTGTACCTGATGACCAAGGCGGTCTTGCCGACCAGTACGAGACCTACGTGATCGCTTTCAGCCCGTCGGGTGTGCAGGAACTCCCGAGGTCCGCGCAGACGCAGGACCGGCGCGGGCGGCTTGCCGCCAAGTACGGCAAGCCGCCGTTGAACATGCGCTGACCCAGTCCGCCGTGCCGGTGGCTCGGCCGGCCGAGCAGGTCCACCGATACCGGCGGCTCTTGGGCTAGCTCACGGACATTCCGTACTGGTCGCCGTGGAGGATACGGTCGCTGCCGTACCACTCGGACAGCTCGGTTCCGGCCCGGCTGTTCTCGGTGCCGGGTACGTAGCGTACGGAGAAGTTTCCGTCACCCACGCCGGCGCCTTCCTTGGTGGACGCGAAGGGGAACTCGTCGCACTGGTAGGAGGGGTCGGGACGGTTCAACCCTCGACAGGCGGCGTCCTTGGCGCTGCGGTTCCTCTTCTCGGTGGTGTCTGCCGCCGCGTCGTACCTGCCCCAGTTGCGGTGCAGAGGCGCCTTCCCGCTCCAGATGTCGCCCGGAATCACCTTGCCGGTCTTGGACGGGTACGTCGTCTGCGGCCGGTAGAGGGCGTCGTAGATGTGGTTGGCGACGCCAGCGGTGTCGTTCTGCGCGCGGTCGTAGGAGAAAGTGGGGATGACGCGGTCGAAGATCACGCCCTGGGCGTAGTACTTGCTGCCCAGTGATACCGAGGAGTCGAAGCGGATACCGCTCGCGGGGCCGACGCTCCACGGGGTCGTGGCGCCGCCGCCGGTCACCTTCCAGCTGTGCTGGTACACGCAGGTGGCGATGTCGTCCGGGCCTGTGCCGGTGCCCTTGGTGGAGACCAGGCCGTAGGCGATGTACTCGTCCCGCCAGTCACCGACGGTCGTGGTGAACGGGTTGGAGGAGATGTCGGTGACCCGGCAGGAGCTGGCGGACGGCCAGCCCGCCTGGCCGACGTAGAAGCTCATGATCGCGGCGTCGTTGAACTTCCCGGAGGAGACGACCTGGTCGGTGTGGACCTCGATGGTCGCGTCCCGTATCTGGCCCGAGCCGGTTCCGATCTCCGTTTCCCGGAAGCGGACCATGCCCTCGACGGCGCCCTGCCCGCTGAGCTTGACGGCGGTGTTGTAACCCCAGCGGCAGAAGCTGAAGTGGTTGATGACCTTGCCGACGGCGCTGTGTGCGTCAGACCTTGCCCGGCACTGCTCCTTGGTGAGGGCGCGCGCGTCCCGTATTCGGCGATCCGCAGCGGCGTCGCCGGAGTCGGCGACGTACGTCGCGCCGTTTTCCAGGGCGATCTTCTGTTCGTCGGCGGGACTCGACGGCTCGGGAACGCTGGGAGTCTCGCTGGTCTGGAGCTGTTCCACGATGACCGCGGAACGGTGGGTCTTGAGGAACGACGGGTAGTCGGAGCCCAGCGGTACGTCGACGGGCGCACTGGAACGGAGCCAGACGACCTGCCCCTGGCCGTCGTCCGCCGGGCCGGCGGCCTGGGCGCTGGTTCCGCTGAGCAGCGCCGCGAGGCACGCGGCACCAAGGGCTCCGGCCGATAAGCGTCTGAGTATGCGCACGGTTGTTTTCCTCCCGTTCGGTGAATGGAGGAGCCACCACATCAAACGCAGAACCTGCAGACTGTGGCCCACTTCACGGTTTGCACAGGAAGCTCACAGGTTCAGTCAACTCGCTTATGGCTCAAGGGTGTTGGCATCGAAGAGTGCCGGATGGGCGCGGTCGGGCTGCGGACTGAGAAGTGCTGCCCGCCGCTTTGCGGATTCTGCGCCCCCAGGTCGTCACCGACCGGGAGAGCGGCTGCCCGCAAGGCGGCTCACTGATCCGAATGCGCCGAATTATGTCAATGAATGATCATCAACTGGACATGAACTGACCCCTGGTTCCCCCGCGTCCGGTAAGCAGGGGAGCCGGCGCTGCTGCTCGGAGAGCCGCAATATCTGCCGCACTGGATGGACGTGCGCGCTTATAGGCTGGTGGGCGGCGTGGGGCCGACGTCCGGGAGAACCTGTGGGCCTGCGTCAATTCGTCATCGACGCCTGGTCGTGGCTGAACTACAAGCCGGGGATGGCCGAGGTGGGGCGTCCGGGGAGTCGGGTGTTTCCGGGGCCGGCGGGGTCGTGGCTGCCGCCGGGTGAGTGGCGGCGGCTCGCGGCGTACAGGGTGCTGGCGTCGTACGACAACAACCAGGCCGGGCAGCTCGCGGCGGTGTCCGGTGACGAAAACGTACTGGATCGGCGGGAGTTGGGGGACGCGGCGAACCTGGTCGATACGGCGCTCGGGTATCTCCTGGGGACGGGTCAGCAGGTCGCGGTGGTGGGCGGCGAGAATGCGGACGAGGAGGCCCCGGAGCCCGGTGTGGTGGAGGCCGCGGTGGTGCAGGAGCGGTTGCGGGGGTGGGCGGAGAAGGAGTTGCTCACGCTGAGGGTCCAGCAGGCGGAGCGCGCGGCGGTGTTGCTGGGGGACGGCGTGTACACGCTCGTGTGGTCCCCGGAGAGCGGCGGCCGACGCTGCGGGTGTACGACCTGGGGTTCTTCTTCCCACAGTGGGACGACGACCAGGACCAGGACTTTCCCACGCGGGTGCACCTCGCCTGGGACCTGCCGGCCGACGACGCGGCTGGGCTGAAGGCCAGGGTGCGGCGGGTGACGTACGAGTTGGGACCGGTCTCCGACGACGGACAGGAAACCCGGCTCTACCCCTGGTCGCCGGGCTGGGCCCCGAACGTCACCTGCTACCTCACGGACGCCGAATGGCTGCTGGAGGACCTGAAGCGCGGGGAGAGCCTGGACCAACTCCCGCCGGAGAAGGCCATGTTCAGGGTCCGCTCGGACGGTACGGAGCTGAACCGGCTCGACCTGATGATCGACTTCGTGCCGGTCGTCCACATCACGAACACGATCCCGGACGGCGGGGAGCGCTGGGGGAGGTCCGTTCTCGCCCGGGTGCTCCAGGCCCTCGACGGGCTGGCGGCTACGGACTCCAACAGTTCGGCGGCCTCCGCGACCACCGGGACGCCGATCATCGCGCTGGCCGGGCGCGGCTCCCGACGGACCTGGCGACGGGTAAGCCGGAGAAGCTGACGGTGGAGGCCGGCGCGGTGTGGCAGCTGGGGGAGAGCGGGCGGATGGACGCGCTCGACACCTCGGCGCAGTCAGTCGAGCTGCGGGCACGGGTGGAGCACCTGCTGGACCGGATCGCGGCGAACTCGCGGATCACGGCCGCGGAGATGGGGACGGCGGACGTGACGGACGTGCCCTCTGGGTACGCGTTCCAGCTGGCGCTCGCACCGTTGGACGCGCTGATCGGGACGATGAGGCTCGCCAGGGAACGCAAGTACCGGCTGCTGCTGAAGTTCCTCCAGCGCCTCTACCAGGGTGATCTCCTGGATGTCGTCAAGGGCAAGATGATCCTCCCGCTGCGCAAGGGGAACTCGGAGAACCTGTCGGAGTACGAGTTCGTCGCCGACCAGGAAGCCACGGACCTGTACGCGCAACTGCTCGCGAGCCGCGCGGAGTTACAGGGCTCGCCCGCGATTCAGAGGACGATCATGTGGACCCCGCGCAACGAGGGTCACCTGATCGTCCTGGAGCCGAACGGGACCGCCCGCGCCTGGCCGGTGTACGACGCGCCGGACCTCTGGGAGGACCTGGGGAACGTCCTGGAGGAGCCGGTCACGGAGATCTGGGAGCGGTACCGCTTCAAGGAGAACCACGTCACCAAGTACGTCGGAACCTCGATCCTTGCGACGGCGTAGGGCGTTGCCAAGGGAAGGAAGTGATCGGCGTGCGGCAGTTCACCAACCTCTGTTACTCGGACATCCCCGACCAACTCCCGCGTCCCGTTGAGGGGCCACCGACGCCGCCACTCGCGGCCCGGAAGGCCACGACCATGGCGAGGAGTTGGGCGTCCGGACCGGAAGACCCGGCGAGGTCACGGGGTTCAACAGCGCGCTTCCCATCTCACCTGGGAAGGAAGACAAGAGGAACGGCTGTTGCTGAAGCTTCTTGAGTGGAGAGCTGGAGTTGTTCGAACTGGACGGGCTGTGCGTCGATGAGGCTGGCGGACACCGAACGCCGCCGACCGCTCCGACGCGCCCTCGTGTACATGTTTCAGCGTTCGGTACACCGAGGCCGACGATCACCATCTCGTGTGACGTACGGCTATCTCCTTGCTGTGCCGAGTTACCCGGCGGCGGGATTTCCGCACCTTGGCCGCTCTTGTCTCGTTAGCGTTGGTGCCGGTCGTCCAGGGGGCCTGTACCGAGGCCGGAAAGCGAAGCATCGTGTCTGTCTTGATCGCCGGTGGAGCCGGTTACATCGGAAGTACTGTCGCGTCGGCGTGTCTGGACGCGGGCGTCACTCCGGTGATCCTCGACAATCTCGTACGGGGGCGGCGGGAGTTCGCCGACGGGCGGGCCTTCTACGAGGGTGACATCGCGGACGGGGCGCTGGTCGACCGGATCTTCGAGGAGCACCCGGAGATCACGGCGGTGGTGCACTGCGCGGCGTTGATCGTGGTGCCGGAGTCGGTGGCGGACCCGATCGGCTACTACGAGGCGAACGTCGCCAAGTCTTTGGCGTTCGTGGGGCACTTGCACCGCAACGGCTGCGACCGTCTGATCTTCAGCAGTTCGGCGTCGATCTACCGGGCTGAGGACGGTTCCCCCGTCTCGGAGGAGTCGCCGCTGGCGCCGCAGAGCCCGTACGCGCGGACGAAGGCGGTGTGCGAGGAGATGTTCGCGGACATCGCGGCGGCGGGGAAGATGCGGGTGCTGTCGCTGCGGTACTTCAACCCGGTCGGCTCGGACCCGCTGCTGCGGACCGGCCTCCAGCTGAAGCGGCCGAGCCATGCGCTGGGGAAACTGATCCAGGCTCACCAGGAGGGCACGCCGTTCCCGGTCACCGGTACCCACTGGCCGACCAGGGACGGGTCCGGTATCCGGGACTACGTGCACGTCTGGGATCTCGCGGCGGCGCACATCGCGGCGATCGAGCGGTTCGACGCGATCCTCGACGCGTCCCGGCCGTCGGTCGCGATCAACCTGGGCACGGGTGCGGGGACCACGGTCCGGGAGCTGTGCGCGGCGTTCAACAACGTCGTCGCCACCCCCCTGACCACAGTCGACACCGACCCGCGCCCCGGCGACGTCGCGGGGGGCTACACCCGGAGCGACCGGGCGTCGGAGTTGCTGGGCTGGACGCCGAAGCTGTCCCTGGAGGAGGCGATCCGTTCGGCTCTGGACTGGATTCCGGTCCGTGACGAGAAGCTGAAGGACTGACGCTCCCGCCGGTGGCCTCGGGGTCAGCGGAGGCGGGCTTCCAGGGCGAGGAGATGGCGTAGGGCGGGGTCGAGCCATGCGGTGTCCCACCGGTGTTCGGCCGGAGCGTCCCGGTAGACGTGGTGGGGGATGCCGAGGGTGTCGAGGAGCTGGCGGCCGGCGGTCCAGTCGGCCTCCAGCGTGCCGACGCCCCCGAGCATGATGCGGCGGGCTCCGCGGAGGTGCGGGGCGTGGCGGCGCAGGTTTCTGGCGTACGTCGTACTCGGCGAGCTGTTCGGTGCTTCCGGTGGCGTCGACGAGCTGAGGGTGGGGCGGCCGGTCGCTGAGGAGTGAGGGGTCCCAGACGCTGGCGGCGGTGAGGAGAAGGGGGCGGCGGGCGAGGAGGTTGAGGGCGGCGAAGCCTCCCTTGCTGAACCCCACCAGGTGCACGGGCTGCTGGGGCTGGCCGCCGAGGGCTGCGCGGACGGCCGGTAGGACGTGGGGGACGAGGTGGTCTTCTTGGCGGCGGTCGGTGTAGGTGGTGTGGTTGACCAGCCGGGGGGCGAAGCTCTCAACGGGCTCTAGCCTATTTGGTGGGCCAGAACCGCGACTCACTGACAGGGGGAGTCGCTCAGGGCAGGCCACAGAGCAGGGCCCGGTCGGGCATCCCAGGAAAACGGTCGCGCACCGGGTTCCCCGGGCTCGCCCTCCGCCCTAGATGTGCGAGTTGCGCAGCGACTGCCGCACAGCGCCGGCCAGCGCCCGCGTCGCTCGCGGGACCGACAGCTGCTCGTGCTCGCGGTACAGGGCCCGGTAACTCGCGATCTCTGGCCTCATCGACGACCTGTCAGTGGCCCTCCTCACCATTGTGACCGACACCCTGACCCGTACCGGCACCGTTCCTGCCGAAGAGCTGGAACTCGACGGACTGCTGTCGGACAGCGACAAGCTCCGACTTCGGCAGGTTCAGCCGACCTGAGCGACTCGGCATCATCCACGCCCTGTTCGGACATACCTCGCCTGTCTGGCAGGTGATGTGGCCCGGCAAGGATCACGTCTTTCCCGACGACGAGAACAGCCACACGGTCGCACAGGCCCAGCCTCTCCTGTGAACCCGCCCCGAATCGCACCATCGAAATGAGTCTCTTGGAAAGGAGGGAGGAGCCATGGAACCGACTGTTCTGAAAGATGGGGAGCGCTCGACCGGCTGAGGGCACTCGCCACCGGTGATCGGGATGTGCGTTCCGACGGCCCTCGGGGGGGCGAATTCAGGGGCCCGCCGCAGCTCGCGGATCACGGCCCCGCGCCTTCTTGTCTCAGCCGCCCAGCGGGTGGAGGGCCGAGTCCAGGGGATGGAGGGACCAACCGCCGCCGCCCGGGTGGCAGCTGAGTGCGGTGTCGGGCGCGTTGGCCGCGTTGGTGCCGGTGTTGAAGTTCACGTTCGGGGTGTTCGGCAGCACGCCCATGTAGTACATGCCGGCCGATGTCCACACGCACTGGTGCAGGTTGAGGAAGTGGTTGCCGGTCATGTCGAAGGACATGACGGCGGAGTTGGCGAGCGTCAGTGTCCAGCCGCCTCCGCCCGGGCTGCACCGCAGCGTGGTGTCGGGCGTGTCGGAGACGTTGGTGCCGGTGTTGAAGTTGACGTTCGGGGTGTTCGGCAGGATGGCGGTGTAGTGCTGACCGGCTGAGAAGTAGACGCACTGGTGGATGTTCAGGTAGCGGCCGGCGGTGAGGTCGAACGCCTTCACCGCCGAGTTGGCAGGCGCCGGCCTCCAGCCCCCGCTCCCCGGACCGCAGGAGAGCGCCGTGTCCGGCGTAGCGGAGACGTTTGTTCCGGTGTTGAAGGACGTGCTGGCGGTGTTCGGCAGCAGGTTGGTGTAGTGCCCACCGGGGCCGTAGTAGACGCACTGGTGGATGTTCAGATAGCGCGCGGCGAGCCGCGGACCCGGCGGCGCCGCTACGGCGGTGCTCCCCAGGACGAGGGCTGCGGCTCCCGTGAACGCCGCCACGGTGATCGACAATCTGCGCACGGTGCACTCCTCGCGGATCTGCGCCCCACCCGTCAGGGGGGCGTGCACCAAGCTACTGAGCACCAGCAGGAGTTGTGTGCCGATGTCGGGGGCGCGTTGGAGCGCGTAGGCCGCGCGAGCTGTGCCAGGTGCACCGCCGTCCGAGGTGCATTCCCTCCTGAACGTTGACTACTATCAGATCCCAAGTGAACGCTTTGAGTGACAATTTGGGCGGACGGTCGTCGTCGGTCAGGGCTACGCAGGGCTTCCCCTGGCCGTACGTGCCGCCGAGACGGGGCACCGCGTCATCGGCTACGACGTGGACCCGCACCGCGTCCAGCAGCTCGCCGCCGGCCAGTCCTACGTGAGGGATGCGGACTCCTCGCAGCTGCGCGAAGTGCTGCACTCCGGGGCCTCCAGCGGGCGCATCACCGTGGTGAGCGATCGCCGTGTGTTTGAGCTCCGAGGTCCGCTCAAGCGTCGGCGCCTCCGTGCCCAGCCTGCACCGGGCCGGCGCGGACAAGCACTGCCCCGAACCTCCCCCCACCTGTCACAGAGGCAAGGAGTTGTCCCGCCGAATCTTGTACGTGAACGATCTGGCCGGTGATGTTGTGACCGACACAGCCCGGATTGTGGGGCAGACGGTTCCGCTGTCGTCGGGCGCACGCCGACGTCACAGCTCGTTCAGCGGGTTACTCCGGTTGCCGCGGCCAGTTGAGGGACGCCTGGTGTCCGGGGGTGCCGGCTGCTGAGTTGGGTGACGATGTTGTGGATGGCGGGCCGGTCGCGGACCTCGGCGAGGGACGCCCGGGTCGCGGACAGGAGTGCCGTTGCGGTCTGCTCCGGTTTACGGAGCTGCCACCAGACGCGGGCGATATCGGTGTGCAGGCGTGCTTTGCGTTCGGCGGTGCGGAACTGGCCGGGATGGAGTGTGCGGCCGACGTCGAGTGCGGCTCCAGCGTCGCCGAGCGCCCAGTGGACGCCCACGGCGTAGAGCTGGACCGCGGCGGGGGTCAGGGGGAACAGACGCCCGTTCGGAGCTTGGTCGGGCAGGGAGCGGGCTGCTCTCTCGGCGTCCCGGATCATGGTGAGTGCCGTGGCGCGGTCCGCGGCGACGGCATGGGTGTATGCCTGGGTGCACAGCATCTGCGCATACGCGGAGGCTTGTGCGTCGGTCTTCAGGCCGGTGTCCTCGATGCGGGTGACCGCGGCCATGATGTGCCGCTGGGCGGCGGCCGGCTGGTCCTGGTGGCGCAGGATGATGCTCGTCTCGCGGGCCGCCGCGGCGGCGGCGATGGCGGAGCCGGACAGGTCGGCGTAGACCAGAGCGCGGTCGGTGGTCGTACGAGCCTGGTCGTAGTGGCCCTGTTTGGTGAGGAGCTGGGAGGCCAGGGTGTAGACGGCGGAGAGGCGGGCGAGGGCGATCTCCTCGCGGCCCCGGGCCGCGTGGTGGGCGTCGGCCAGCAGGCCCGGCAGGGCGGTGAGGAGCTGGGTGTGGCGTCCGGCGTCGAAATGGGCACGGGCGCGGGCGATGCGGGTGCCGAGCGGGACCGGGGAGCCGGTGGGCTGTTCGGGCATCTGGGCGAGGGCGTCGTTCAAGCCGGTGAACAGGGTGGCGGGTGCTGCGAGACCGGCGGCTGCGAGCAGTGTGCGGCGGCGCATCGGGTCCTCCTCGGCACGGCGTGGCCCTTGCGGATCAACTCTAGTGGCCTTGGTGACGCCGAGACCTAAAGACGCCGCTAGCACATGTGTCGGGACGCTCACCGCCTCGGCCGCCTGCCGCAGCAGAGCGATGTCGGTGTGCCGCCCGCCGCGCTGCTCCAGGCGGGAGACGGTCGACGCGGAGCAGCCGATGCGGGCTCCGAGATCGGCCTGACGCCAGCGCAGGGTCTGCCGCCCCAGGCGGATCAGCCCGCCGGGATCGCGGGCGGTGACGAGCGCCCGGACCTGCATGGTGTCCCACTGTAGATCGGCGTTCACCGGGCCTCCCGCGGATGAAGGGGCCGAGCAGGATGCGCAGGCACACGGTAGACCACGCGCTACGCGCCGTACGCGCCGTATGCGGGATCTGCACACGGCGTGCGGGACATGACCATGGATCACCGCGGCCCGCCGTGACGCGGTGTCATGGAGGACGAAGGCCGAAGCGCCCGGGAGTCCACGGGCCGACGGCCCGCGCACGGCCCCTCTCCCGGGGCGCTCCTCTCACCTGGAGGCACTCCATGCTCGCTCTCCTGCACGCCCGCGCCCACCGACCCGAGCAGCCGCTGCTCAGCGGCGTCTCCTACAACCCGCGGACGCAGATGTCCGAGCTCGACGGCGTCCCGTTCCTGGACACCCACGGCGAGGCTCTGGCGTCCACCTCCCACACCACCACCGTGATCAACTCCGAGGACACGGACTGATGATCCTGCTCCTCACACGTCCTCTGGACCCGACCGCCGACATGGTGATCCGGGAACTGGGTACGACGGGAACCCCTGTGGTCCGCATGGACCCGGGGGACCTCCCGCACGCCGTCGAACTGACCGGACACTTCGAGCAGGGGCAGTGGCGCGGCAGGCTGACGGACGCGCACCGGGAGGTGGACCTGACTGAGGTGTCCGCCGTCTACAATCGCCGCCCGAACCCGCCGCAGGCCGCAGCACCGGGCCTACGGCCCCAGGACGCCGAGTGGGCCTCGAACGAGTGCTACGAGGGCTTCTTCGGCATCCTGTACTCCCTGCCCGCGCTGTGGCTCAACCGGCCCGACCGCAACCGGACCGCATCGTTGAAGGCGTTGCAACTCCCCGTCGCCCACTCCTGCGGGCTGCTGACCCCCACGACGCTCGTCACGAACTCCCCCTTCGACGCGAAGGAGTTCGTCTCCGAGGCCCCTTCCGTGATCAAGACCCTGAGAGGGGTCCCGCAGCGCGATGCGGACGACGCCGCCGGCCATCCGCTGATCGTCTACACCTGGGAGGTCTCCCCGCAGGAGGTGAACGACACCGTCTCTCAGGCCCTCTGCCAGTTCCAGCGCCGGATCGTCCCGCACTACGAGGTCCGGCTGATCGCAGTCGGCACACAGATGTTCGCCGCCCGGATCGACTCACCCTCCGGGCAGGACGGCGAGATCACGGACTGGCGGGCCTATCAGCTGACCGACCGCATCTACTACACACCCATCGCCGTACCCGACGAGATCCGCGAAGGCGTCCTCGCCTACCTCGCCGCATTCCAGCTCCTGTACGGCGCGTTCGACTTCATGGTCGACGCAGAAGGATGGCACTTCCTCGAAGCGAACCCCAACGGCCAGTTCGCGTTCGTCGAGCACGCGACCGGACAGCCGATCGCCCGAGCAGTCGCCGACCTGCTCGTCCAGGCCGATGCCGAGCACGCCACAACCCGCTCCGGCTGAGCGCCTGACACACCCGTGGCGGCCGGGACAGCCCTACGGGGTGGTCCCGGCCGCCGACGGCCGGTCGGCACGCAACGCCAGCAGCTCGCTGAACCTCCCTTCCCGGGAGAGCGTGTCCCAACTGCCGCACTGGATCACCCGGCCGCCCTCCATGACGTAGATCCGGTCCGCGACCTGGGTGTTCTCCAGGTTGTGCGTCACCAGGACGACGGCCGCGCCACCGGCCGCGTCCCGCAGCCTCTGGAAGACGGCGTGCTCACCGCGCGGGTCCATGTCGGAAGTCGGCTCGTCCAACACCAGCAGCCCCCGCCCGCGGTGCAGGGCACGCGCGAGAGCGATCCTCTGCCACTGGCCCGACGACAGCGCCTCCCCGCCCCACATCGCCTTGGCCAGCAGCGTGTCCAGACCCGACCTCAAGCGGGTGATGACCTCGTCCGCACCGCTGGCCTCCGCCGCCCGCCACACCGCCGCATCCCCGTCGTCCCGCGACTGCCCCAGGGCGATGTTCTCGCGCGCGGTCATCGGCCACCTGGCGAACTCCTGAGGAACCACCCCACACAGCTTCCACAACGCCTCGGGATCGTACTCACGCACGTCCACACCGTCCCAGCGTGCCGCGCCGCCGGTCGGCAGATTCAATCCGCACAACAGCTTCAGCAGCGTGGACTTGCCCGACCCGTTCTCGCCGACCACCGCGACGACCTCCCCGGCCCCCACCTCGAAATCCACACCCCGCAGCGTGTCCTCCTCAGCGCCCGGATAACGGAACAAGGCGTCCTCCAGCACGATCCGCACCGGCCTCCCAGGCACCAGACGGCCGCGCGTGCGCTCCACCCGCTGTGCGTCGGCCTCCCGGACGAACCGCTCCCAGTCGTCCATGAAGTACCCGGACAACATCAGCGCGCTGCCCTGCGTGACCAGACTCTGCACCGCCAACCCCGCCTCCCGCAGCGCGACGACTGCTGTCCCCGCCACCGCCGTGCTGATCCGCCCCGACGCCAGCAGACCCAGCACCGCCGCCCACAGCACCGCCGCCCCCGCCCCCGACGCCAGCGCCCCGACAATCCCCACCCGCATCCGGGCGGCCACCGCCCGGTCCGTCGTGGCGCGCACCCGCAGCCCGGCCCGCTGGTACTGCTCCAGCAGAACCGGCGCCACCGTGTCCGTACGGACCTGATCAGCCTGGTCCGAACCCACCAGCCACCACCTCAGCACGTAGAGCACCCGCCGGTCTCGGGACATCTCCGCCATCGACACATAGGTGATCCGCTCCGCCCGCAGTGCCGCCCACACCCTGGGCACCGCACTCGCCGCCAACAGCACCAGAAGCAACGGATACAACGAACCCACCACCGCGCCCGCCGCCACCAGACCCGCCACCGCCGACACGAGGTACTGCGTCTGCCCCAGGGCCGCCTGCGCCTCTTCCACCCCGCGCTCCGCCTGCTCGTACCGGTCCGCGAAACCCGGATCGTCGTAGACGGCCATCTCCGTTCCCGACCCCGCGCGCATCAGCCGCAGCCCGGCCTCCTGATAGATCCTCGGCTCCAGCCGCAAAACCAGCCCCTGGATCACCAGCGTCAGCAACGCCCGTGCCCCGGCCGCGCCGGCGAGCACCAGCACCGACGGAACCGCCCGCCACACCCGAGAAGGCTCTGACGCCGCCTCCACCACCACGATGAGCGCGGACGCGGTTGCCAGCAGCCCGAGCGCAGTCAGCAGACCCGACACTGTCTGACACACCAACAGCACCACGGTTTTCCGGCGGTCCACCCGCCAGGCCAGAACGAACACCCTGCCCACCAGCCGTGGCAGCCTGCGCCGCATCTGCCGCGGCGACATCACGCCGACTGCGTCAGCGGCCTGATCCGCCGCCGGGTGAACGAAACGCATCTCTTCCTGATCGGCGGTACCGGCTTCAGCTCGCACGCCGCGTCCTGCGTCCAACACGCCTCCTCCTTCAGCCCGAGTGAGCACCTTTTCTGTCTGTTGAAGTGGTCTGCCGGGCGTATCGGAAGGGCCGCCCCTCTCTTCCTGGTGAGGGACGGCCCCATGTGGTCCATTGTCGAGGTGAAGACAGGGGCTTCGAGCGGTCAGCCGGAGGATTCCTCCTCTCGCCGCTTTCTGACCCGGTCGAGTAGCTCTGGATGCGCTTCAGCCCAGAGGGCCAGCGGGGTCGCGGAGGCGAGTAGTTCCCTCGCTGTGGGCAGGAGTTCGTAGGTGGCGGGCCGGGGGAAACCGGACTCGCGGGTGTGTCGGACGAGTTCGGCCTGTTCGAGGCGTCTGAGTGTGCGGTTCAGTGGGCCGTCTCGGAGGTGGAGGTGCTTTCGTCCGGGCCACTTGGCTTCGGTGTTCAGGTCGCGGATGGTGTCGCGCAGGTGCGTGAACCGGAGCGGTCCGTCGTAGAGGGCGACGAGGGTGTCCCAGGTCCATTCTCCGCTCATCACGTGGCGGACGTCGTGGAGCCCGTGCAGGAAGGTCTCCTGGCGGGGAGATGGCAGATCCAGCCGTGTGGGACAGCCGTCCGGTCTGCATGGTTGCCACCGCGTTTCGTGGTTCGACACACAACTCCCTTCGGAGGAAACGGGACTGTGCCGCGACGGCCGAGGTGGTCGACGGCTCCGGTGGGAGAACGGCTGCCGCGGCGGCGGTGCTTCAGCCACTGGGGTACACCCTCGTGTCGACGTCACTTCAAAATTCGTGAGTCCGTTGATCTTCAGGGCTTGCTTGCGACACCCGCGTAGACCGCAGGTTCGTCATGGACGGTCATAGTGTCGTCCGGTCGCCACTCGGTGGACGGGACGATGCCGGGTTCGCACACCTGAAGTCCCTGGAAGAACAGGGTGATCTCCTCGAAGGATCTCGCCCTGACCGAGGTGCCTCCGGCCCGGTAGATGGCGTCCACTTTCTTCACGATCTCAGGATCTTCGACGATGGCGTGAGACAGCATCAAATGACTCTCTGGAACCAGGGGTTCCAGTAGTTTTTCGACGATCTGGTAAGGCTGCTGCTCATCGGTCACGAAGTGCAACAGCGCGATGATGGACAGGCCGATCGGCTGGGTGAAGTCGAGGTGTTCGCGGGCGTGCGCGAGGATCTGCTCGGGGTCGCGGACGTCGGCGTGGAGGTAGGTGAGATGCCCCTCGGGTGTACCTCGGAGGAGGGCTTGAGCATGGCGCAGGACGATCGGATCGTTGTCCACGTAGACGATGCGGGCGGTGGGGGTGGCTCGCTGGACGATCTGGTGGAGGTTGGGTTCGGTGGGGATGCCGGTGCCGATATCGAGGAACTGAGTGATACCGAGTTCGCTGAGGTAGCGGGCGGCCCGGTGCATGAACTCACGGTTGGAGCGCGCCGTTTGCTTCACGCGAGGGAAGAGCTCCATGACTTTCTCGGCCGCGGCTATGTCGGCGGCGTAGTGGTCTTTGCCGCCGAGGTACCAGTCGTATAAGCGGGCCGAGTGCGGAACGCTCGTGTCGATGTCGTGCACGTTGAATCCGTCTTCGGTCATGGCGACTCCGTTTTTGGTGAATCCGTTTCGTGGTTCATGATTTCCGGGCCACGCCGACGTACAGGGACGGCTCGTCGTGGACGCGCATCCGGTCGTCGGGGCGCCATCGGGTGGAGAGCACGACGCCGGGGTCGTGGAGTTCGAGGCCGTCGAAGAATTTGGTGACTCCGGCGATGGATCTGCCCTGGATGGAGTTGCCGCCGGCGCGGTAGATGTCTTCGACCTGTTTCATGAGTTCGGGGTTCTCCAGGACGAAGTGGGAGAGCATCAGGTGGCTTCCGGTGGCCATGGGTTCGAGGAGTTGCCTGACGATCCGGTGGGCGCCCTGTTCGTCGGTGACGAAGTGCATGAGGGCGATCAGGGAGAGGCCGATCGGCTGGGTGAAGTCGAGGTGTTCGCGGGCGTGCGCGAGGATCTGCTGGGGGTCGCGGACGTCGGCGTGGACGTAGGCGATGTGGCCTTCGGGGGTTCCGTGGAGGAGGGCCTGGGCGTGGCGCAGGACGATGGGGTCGTGGTCGACGTAGACGATGCGGGCGGTGGGGGTGGTTCGTTGGACGATCTGGTGGAGGTTGGGTTCGGTGGGGATGCCGGTGCCGATGTCGAGGAACTGGGTGATTCCCTGGTTGCCGAGGTGGCGCGCGGCGCGGTGCATGAACTCCCGGTTGGCCCATGCGGAGTTCTTGACATGGGGGAAGAGCTCCATCACCTTCTTGGCCGCGGCTATGTCGGCGGCGTAGTGGTCCTTGCCGTTGAGGAACCAGTCGTACATGCGCGCCGAGTGAGGCTTACTCGTATCGATTAGGTGCGGACTGAATCCGTCTTCTGTCATGGTCGGTCCCCGTCGTATCCGGTTGATGAGCTGTTCTGTTTCAGGAGATGAGAAAGTCGGCCAGGCCGGCCTTGGCGGCCGTGATGAACTGGGTGATCTGTTCGGGGGTGCAGATGAGGGCGGGGCCGTGGGGGTCGGTGGACTGCCGTAGGGCGACGTTTCCGCCGTCGAGTTTTTTGGCTTCTAGGCAGTTTCCGTTGTTGCTGCCGCTCCAGGGTTTGCGCCATCCTCGGATTCCGAGTTCTTGGGCGGCGTTTATGGCGTGGTTCATCGGTCCAGTTCCTTGCGGACGTCCAGGAGAAGGTTCCTGGTGCGTCGGTGGGACATTGCCTGGGTGCTCATCCGGTCGAAGACTTCGCGGTGCAGCGCGACGTCGGAGTCCTCCTCGGTGTAGGCGGCGCTGCTGAGGGTGTCGGTGCCGACGATGTCGGGGAAGTCGGCCATCGGGAACCGGAAGAGGGTGAAGGGGCCGAAGGCTCCGGCGTGGAGGCCGGCGGTGAACGGCATGACCTGGAGGGTGACGTTCGGGAGGTCGCCGGTGGTGAGGAGGTGGTCGATCTGGGTGCGCATGAGGGCGGGGGTGCCGGGTGGGCGGCGCAGGACGGTCTCGTCGAGGATGGCCCAGATCTGGGGCGGTGCGGGGTGGGTGCGGTTGAGGAGGGTCTGGCGTTCGAGGCGGAGGGCGACGCGGCGGTCGAGTTCGTCGGGGGTGGGGTGGGGGCGGTTGAGGGAGAGGACGGCGCGGGCGTAGTCGGGGGTCTGGAGGAGGCCGGG
Source organism: Streptomyces sp. NPDC004539 (assembly GCF_040610055.1). Taxonomy (NCBI): domain Bacteria; kingdom Bacillati; phylum Actinomycetota; class Actinomycetes; order Kitasatosporales; family Streptomycetaceae; genus Streptomyces; species Streptomyces sp. NPDC004539. The sequence continues at coordinate 25,926 of NZ_JBEXLS010000044.1, forward strand.
GACGACGTGGGGTTCGTAGCCGCGGATATGGGTGGCGGCGTTCTCCAGGCTGACGTGGACGGCGAACCAGTCGGGCAGGGCGTCGCGGTAGCGCTGCCACCAGCCGGGCTCGTTGGCCTTCACCACGAGGGCGAGGAACTGCTCGGCCTCGGGCCCGGGGACGCCGTACAGCTCCAGCAGGGCTTTGACGGTTGCCCATTTGAGAGTGACCTTCGCCTGCTCCATGCGGATGACGGTGGTGTGCGCGATGTGCAGCCGTGCGCCGGCCTCCTGGGAGGAGTGTCCCGCGGCTCTGCGCAGGTCGAGGAGGCGCCGGCCCAGAACCATCTGGAGGACGGTGGGGGCGGACCGTGGTGCGCTCACGTCGTTGCCTCCTGGAAGTCTGAGGTCCCGGATTTTGCCACGGCCCGGGTTGGACGGACAGGGCGCACACGAATTCTGTGCACTGTGCGGAGTGATGTGTTGCCAAGAGGCGGGTGGGGCGCGCATAGTGACGGCGCGACCGGAGTCGTCTTTGTTCCGTGACGCGCGCCGACCGCATGCGGTGGCCGTCGTGAGTCGACAACGGGTGACTCCACCATTCGGATGCCGTGCCTGAGGCTCTTCGCCGACGCCGTGCACACCTGCTCCTCGGCGAACCCCCACGAGCCCCGCTGCCGTCGACCGATCCTGACCGCGAACACCGGGAGGTCCGGGCAGCGCACGGTTACGGCCGTCCTCGACTTCCGTTAGGAACCAGCCGTGGCAATCTCCGAGAGCACCGCCTCGGGAGGTCCCCCTCTCGAACTCCTCAACGCTGCCAACCGAGTTGACTTCGATCTGCCGGCCACCGCCGAGTGCGTGACCGAGGCCCGTCGATACGTCCGGCAGGTACTCGGCACCTGGCACCTCGCGTCCGACAGCCGCGAAGCGGCGGCCCTCGTGGTGAGCGAGTTGATTACCAATGCCGTCGTCCACACCGACACCCGGACCGTCACCTGCGTCCTCGCCGCCACCGGACATCAGACGTTGATCCAGGTGGAGGACCACGGCACTGGGTGCGCCGTCCCGACCCCTCAACTCCCCATGCCTGACTGGGAAAGAGGTCGGGGGCTGATGCTGGTCGAAGCCATGTCCCGGCACTGGGGCACGGTCCCGTCGGAGAACGGACGCGGCGGACGGGTGGTCTGGGCGACGCTGAACACCGCAGCGGAGTAGCGGACCCTGATGGACGCGGACGTGCGAAGACAGCGAGGGATCGGTATGACCCTCGAGCTGCTCCGGAATCGCTGGACCTACTCGGTCCTGGTCGCCCTCCTCGACGGCCCGCTGCCCAGCGGTCTGCTCCTGCTCCGCATCAACGCCGGGGCGGCGCGCAACGCGGAACTCGTGGGTCCGTACGTTCTCCGTGCTCCCGTCCTTCTGGCGAGGCTGCGGCAGATGGAGACCGAAGGGCTCCTGCTCACCAGGCATGCCGATCCCGGTGGTGGGAAAGGCTCCGATCTGGAGGAGTTGACGCAGGCGGGCAGGGAACTGCTGAACTCCCTTTGGAGGGTGTCCGGATGGGCGACCGATCGGCGTGAGCACCTGACGTTCGCGCTGCTACGGCACCGTCGGCATCAACAGCGGAACAGCGGAGGCGATGAACTTCGTCTTGCTGCGGAGGTCTTGACGCCCGAGCAGGAGTCTCGGCGTGCAACAGGCTTGGCGCTTGGGGTACTTCGGACTCGCTGGGCCTTTGCCGTTCTCTGCCAGCTGGACCACGGCGCGCAGCGTCCCACCGCTGTCACGGAGGCCGTGAACGCGGGCGTCGGCCGCAACCGCGACCTGACCAAGGGCCGTTCCTTGTCGGAGAAGGTGTTCTGGGACACCCTTCACCGACTCGTGGACGCCGGACTCGCTGTTCACCGCCCCCGTCCCGGCCAGATCGCCTCCACCGCTCGCTGCACCCCCACCCCGGCCGGCCGCGCACTCCTGGACGCCCTTACGCCGGTCGGGGAGTGGGCGGTCGAACACGAAGAGGATCTCCTGACGATCGTGCGCCGGAGACGCGGGCTGGCCGACCCGGGTGGTCTCTGAAACGGTCGGATCAGGGAACGGTCGCGTGAGCAAACTGGATGAGCCGGGCCCGAGGGAGGGTTCCGTGCCGGTGGACAAGCGGTCGAAATCCGCGCGAACAAGACCGGAATCCGTTGAGGTCCCGTTCTCACCTTGCAGTGTGAACGGGAACGCACGGTAGATCTGGGAACGCCGGTACGTCTGACGGCGATCCGCATCGTTCGGAGGTGACGAGCTGTGGCTGTCTTAGGGACGTGTACGTCCGTGAAGTGGGCGAGTGCGGCGGCGTTGGTGTTGCTGGTCGTCGGCTGTACGTCGGCGGGGGAGAGCGCATCGGGTGGAGGGGGAACGCCTGCGAGGTCGGCTCCCGCTTCCTCTCCTGATGTGTCGTTGGCGAAGGTCGCGCGTGAGCGGGCGTCGGCGGCGTACGTGGGGATGTGGCGGGATGTGGCCGAGGTGGCGAGAACGTCGGACTGGAAGTCCCCGAAGTTGGCGCGATACACGACGGGGGACGCGCTCTCGGTGATCTCGCGCAGCATGTACGCGGATCACCGCAACGGCCTGGTGACAAAGGGCGAGCCGAAGAACTACCCGAAGGTGATCTCGGCGGAGCCGGAGGAGAACCCGAGGGAAGTGCTGATCTCTGACTGCGGTGACTCGACGAACTGGCTGAAGTACCGCAGGGACAGCGGCGAACTCGCGGACGACACGCCCGGCGGGCGACGCGCGATCACCGCCGAGGTGAAGAAGGGCGCGGGCGGCTGGAAGGTGGCACGGTTCGCGGTCGAGGCGGTGGGGTCGTGCTGACGCGGACCCTCGGCGTTGTGAGCGTCGCGCTGGTCGCTGTGTTGGCGGCCGTGACTCCGGCCGTGGGCGATGACTGGTGGGGGTCGGTCCAATGCGGCCAGAGCCCGAGCCCCGGATGCGAACTCGGAGCGGGGAGCGACCCGGGGCAAGGCCAACCTCCCCAGCGGAGGCGAGAGGCCACCGGACCGGATGGAACAACCGACGGGGGCAGCGACCGGACGCTCCCGCGATCGTCGAATCCGGACCTGAATCTGGCGTCGTGTTCGTACGAGCGCAGTGACTTCGAGCCGCCGCTCAACGTGGTGCGGACGTCGTACGACGGCGGGGCGGGCGGCGGGGGAGTGGTGGCTGTCGCGTACAGCGTGAGGCGGCCGGTGGCGGAGCCGAAGCTGGGTGGGGCCGGTGCGTGGTACGTGTACAAGTGCGCGGCGGGAGGTGTGCGGGACGCGTTGTACCGTCCGCCGGTCTGGATTCCGGATGGCCCGCAGGAGGACGGCGATGCCCCGCAGCCGTCGCCCGAGCAGTTGGCGCAGATCGCGCGCGAGCAGCTCCGTTTGCCGTCCCCGCAGATCGAAGCGAGCCCTGTGGCGGAGCAGTTGGTGGATTTGCCGACGTGGTTGTGGCTGGAGCGGGGGGTGTGGGGCGCGGTGTCGGCGACGGCGTCGGTTCCGGGGGTGTCGGTGACCGCCGTGGCGAGGCCGGTGTCGGTGGTGTGGTCGATGGGGGACGGCGGTTCGGTCACGTGTGAGGGTCCCGGGACGGCGTACGACGCGGCGGTGGACCCGAAGAGCGCTTCTCCGGACTGTGGTTACACCTACCGCGCGTCGTCCGCCGGCCGTCCGCACGACGCGTACGCGGTGGCGGCGACGGTGCGCTGGACGGTGAACTGGTCCGGTGCGGGGGAGAGCGGCGTGTTCCCCGGGCTGACGACCGAGTCGGGCGCGGAGTTCCGTGTCGCGGAGAGCCAGGCCCTCAACAGCAGCGGCGGCTGACCGCCGGACAACTCATCCGTTTTCCCGCTCTCCGGGCCGTGCGCGCGGAGTAGGGGACACCTCTGTGCCGGGAGGCACCCGTTGGCGAACACCCGAACGTTCCCGCGTCCCGACCGTCCCGGGCGTGACAGCCCGCCGGCGGGCCGTGGACGGCCGTCGGCGCGCCTGGCCGGGGTGTCGCGTCCACGGCGGCTGCCCTATCTGCTGGTGGGTGTGCTCCTGGTGCTGGGCTGTACCGCGGGCGGCGTGGTGGTGGCGACCCAAGTGGGGGAGCGGGAGCCGGTGTTGGTGCTGGCCCGTCCGGTGACGGTGGGTCAGGTACTGTCGGGCCGGGATCTGCGGGAGGGGAGCGCGTCGGTCGAGGGGATGGCGCTGATTTCGGTGCGCTCACGGTCGTCGGTCGTGGGCCGTCCGGTCGCCTACAGCCTTCCCGCCGGAACCCCGTTGACGAAGGACGTGCTGGGCCCGGCGCGAGTCCCGCCCGCCGGCCGGTCGGTGGCGGCGGTCGCGCTGAAGGCGGGACAGGTCCCGCCCGAGGTCGAGCCGGGCAGCCGGGTGAGCGTCGTCCTGGTCCCCGCCGAGGGCTCCGCGAACGCGTCGTCCTCGCCGCCGACGGCGTGGTCGGCGACGGTGACCGACGTGCACGCCGACACCACCGGGCAGATCACGGTGCTGTCCCTCCTCCTTGTCCAGGCCGACGCCCGCGAGCTCGCGGCGGCGCCGGCGGGACAGCTCAGCGTCGTGATGGAACACGGGGACGGCCCGTGACTCTGGTGGCGGTGGGAAGCCTCAAGGGCTCCCCGGGGGTGACGACCACGTCGGTGGGGCTGGCGGCCGGATGGCCGTCGGGCGGGCATCCGGTGGTCGTCGAATGCGACCCGGCCGGGGGCGATCTCCTGGCTCGGTTCCGCCTGGAGGCGGGTTCGGGGGTGGTGTCGTTGGCGGCGGCTGCCCGCCACCGGGCGGGTCCGGGGCTGGTGTGGCAGCACACGCAGCGGCTCCCCGGAGGACTTCCCGTGGCGGCCGGCCCGGTCGGCGCGGAGCAGGCCCGTACGTCGCTGGCCCAGCTCACCCGGCGGGGGAGCGAGGTGCTGCGGTGGGCGGCGAACCGTCCCGGCACGGTCGTGATCGCCGACTGCGGTCGCCTCGACCCCGACTCCCCGGCGTGGAAGGTGATCGAGGGCGCCGACGCGCTGCTCCTGCTGTCCGGCGCCTACGACGACGCTCTCGCTCACGTCGCGACCCGGTGGCCGGCGACGGCGTCCCGGGTGCCGCGCGCGTGCTTCGTCCTGGTCGGCGACGGCTACCCGACGGACGAGGTCGTCCGGGAACTCGACATCGCCGTGACCGCCCGCCTCCCGCACGACCCGAAGGGCGCCGCCCTCCTGGGCGGCCGACCGGGTCGTCGTACGACGCCGTCCCGCACGCCTCTGGGCCGCGCCCTGGCCGAACTCGCCGACACCGTCGCCTCGTTCACCCTCTCCGCGGCGCAGGAGCAGACCACGGCTCTGCGTATCCAGCAGACCGAGCACCGTACCGATCCGAGACCGTCGTGGAGCGAGGTATCACGATGAGCCAACCGAACAAGACCTACCGGGTTCTTCCCGCCGGGGGCGTCATCCCGCCCCCGGGCGACCACACGGGATCTCCCGCCCGCCCCACGATGTCCCCCGGCCTGGGGGAGCGCCGGATACAGACCGCGCCTCCCGCCGAAGCCCTCCGCCTGCACCTACGCAAACGCCTCGCGGAGGAGCTGACGCAGCGGTTGCGCGCCGACGAGGAGGCCGGACGTCCGCCGATTCCCGACACGGAACGGGCGGCCGTGGCCGGGAAGATCCTGCGGGACGCCGTCGAGGAGTACACCCGCATGCTCCTGACCGCCGGCCAGGAGGCGCTGGCGGCGGACGTCGAACAGGCCGTCGTCACGACGGTCCTGAACGACATGTTCGGCGCGGGCGGCCTGGAGCCGCTGCTGAAGGACCCGCGGATCGAGAACATCAACGTCACCGGGGACCGGGTCTTCGTCCGTTACGACGACGGCCGCCGTGAACGTCTCCCGCCAGTCGTCGTCTCCGACAGCGACCTCGTCGACCTGATCCGGAGCCTGGCGGCACGCAGCGGGATCGAGGAACGCCGCTTCGACCGCGCCAGCCCCGGCGTCAGCTTCCAACTACCGGGCGGGGAAAGGGCGTTCGCGGTGATGGCGCTGACGCGGCGGCCGTCGTTGTCGATCCGCCGGCACCGTCTCCAGCACGCGACCCTCGCCCAGCTCCGCGCGAGCGGCACCTTCGACATCGGCCTCGAATCCTTCCTCGCCGCCCTGGTCCACGCGCGCAAGAACATTCTGGTCACCGGCGGGACCGGGATCGGGAAGACGACGATGCTGCGCGCGCTCGCGTCGGAGATCCCGGCGTGGGAGCGGCTGGTGACGGTCGAGGACGTCTTCGAACTCGGCCTCGACACCGACGAGCGGGCGCATCCGGACGTGGTGGCGATGCAGGCCCGCGAGGCGAACATCGAGGGCCGGGGCGAGGTGAGCGCGGCGGACCTGGTGCGGTGGGCGCTGCGGATGTCACCGGACCGGGTGATCGTCGGCGAGGTCCGAGGCCCGGAGGTGATCCCGATGTGCAACGCGATGTCCCAGGGCAACGACGGCTCGATGGGCACCCTGCACGCCTCCACGAGCCGGGGCGCGTTCACGAAACTCGCCGCCTACGCTGTCCAAGGGCCCGAGCGTCTCTCTCTGGAGGCCACGAATCTCCTGGTCGCCACCAGCGTCGACTTCGTCGTCCATCTCGACCGCCCGCGCGGCCTGCCCGGCAAACGCGTCGTCTCCTCGATCCGCGAGATCGTCGACGCCGACGAACGCCAGATCGTCTCCAACGAGATCTACCGGCCGGGTCCGGACCTGCACGCGATCCCCGGGGTGCCGTTGCGCACCGAGACGCTGGAGGACCTGGTCGCGGTCGGCTTCGACCCCGTCCATGCCGACTCGTCCGAGTGGGCCTGGCGCCGGGCATGAACACTCCGGTACTGGGACTGCTGGGGCTGGGGATCGGCTGCGGCCTGCTCCTCGTCGTCCACGCGTGGCGCACCCCCTCCGGCCGGCTCCTGCCTCGGCGGCGTACGTCCCGTCCGCATGCGGGGCGTTGGACGGTGGCCGCTGCGGGGGCGGGGCTCCTGGCGTGGGTGGTGACGGGCTGGATCGCGGGCGGACTGCTCGCGGCGATGGCCGCGTGGAACCTCCCGCATCTCCTCGGCGCGGGCACGGGGGAGCGGGAGCGGACCGCCCGCATCGAGGGGGTCGCGGGGTGGACGGAGATGCTGCGTGACACCCTCGCCGCCGCGGCCGGTCTGGAACAGACCATCCAGGCCACGGCCCCCGCCGCACCCCAGGCGATCCGCCCCCACGTCACCGCGCTCGCGACCCGGCTGGAACGCGGCGAACCCCTCGTCCCCGCTCTCCGGCACCTCGCCGACGATCTCCAGGACCCCACCGCCGACCTCGTGATCGCCGCCCTGATCCTCTCCTCCCGGCATCAGGCCCGCCAACTCTCACCCCTGCTGGGCGAGTTGGCGGCGACCGTCCGTGCACAGGTGGAGATGCGCCACCGCATCGAAGCGGGCCGCACCCGCATCCGCACCACCCAACGCGTCGTCGTCGCGACCACGTTCACGTTCATCACCGCACTCGTCCTCCTCAACCCCGCCTTCCTCACCCCCTACGACACCCCCGCCGGACAGATCATCCTGCTTACCATCGGCGCCCTGTTCACCGTCGCCCTCACCTGGCTGCGCCGCATCGCCCGCATCGAAGAACCCGAACGCTTCTTCGCCCCGGGCACGAGCCAGACCGCTTCACGGGAGGTGACCTGAGTGACCGCCCTGATCCTGCTGGCCGCCGGCACCGGGCTGGGCCTGTGGGCCCTGCTGGTGTGGCTCGTCCCGCCGCGTCCACCCCTGTCCGCTCTGACCGCCCGCCTCCACCCGGCCGCTGCCTCGCCCCTCAACCCGCCCCAGGAACAAGGAGGCTGGGCCGTACGTCTGGGCACCCCGTTCACCGCGGTGCTGCGCGCGGCCGGACTGCCGGGCCCCACCACCGTCCAGGACCTCGCCGTCACCGAACGCCCGCCCGACACCCACCTCGCGGAGAAAGCCGCCCTTGCACTGACCGGCCTCCTCCTCCCCGCCCTGGTCGGAGCACTCCTCGCGGCCGGCGGCCGGCCCCTGTCCTGGACCGTCCCCCTGACCGGCTCACTGGCCTTCGCGGTCGCCGGGTTCCTCCTGCCGGACGCGCTGCTGCGCGCCGAGGCCCGACGCCGCAGGACCGCTTTCCGGCACGCGCTGAGCGCCTACCTCAACCTGGTCCACGTCCTGCTCGCCGGCGGAACCGGCATCGAAGGCTCCCTCACCGACGCCGTGAACATCGGACACGGCCGGTCCTTCCGGCGCCTGCGCCACGCGCTGACCACCGCCCGCCTCACCCGCACCTCCCCCTGGACCGCACTCGGACACCTCGGCGAGGAACTCCAGATCCGGGAACTGTCCGAACTCGCCGCCTCCCTGTTCCTCGCCGGAACCGAAGGAGCAAAAGTCCGCGCATCCCTCGCCGCCAAAGCGGACGCCCTGCGCCGCAGCGCCGCCGCCGAAGCCGAGGGCCAGGCGGGCGCCGCCACCGAACGCATGGCCCTGCCAGCCGTCCTCATGGCCTTCGGGTTCATCCTCTTCGTCTTCTATCCCGCCCTCGCCCAGCTCACCCGCTCCCTGTGACGACATCCCACCCACACCCGGAAAGGGGAAAGCCGATGCCGCCCCTGCGTTCCCTCACCCCCCTGACCCGCCACCTCCTGCGCCGTCTGGCCGCGAAGGACGACCGGGGCAGCACGACGGAGAACGTCATCTGGATCGCCGGACTCGCGGCCCTGGCCATCACCGTCGTCCAGATCTTCGGGCCCGACATCATCGCCGCGGCGAAGAGCGTGACGTTCTCGGTCGGCCCGTGAACCACCGAGGCGACGCACGCCGGCTGAACGGCGACGCAGGAGCGGTCACCACCGAGATGGTGATCGTCATGCCGGTACTGCTCACCCTGGTCATGCTGCTCGCGCAGGTCACCGTCTGGTGGCACGCCGTCCACATCGCCCAGGCCACCGCCTCCCAGGCCCTCGCCGCCACCCGCGTCGAGGACGGAACCGCCGCCAACGGCTACGGCGAGGCCGAACGCGTCCTCGGCCAACTCGGCCACGGGCCCCTGCGCGACGTACGGATCACCGTGACCCGTACGGCCGCCAGCGCCGACGTCCGCATCACCGGCACCGCCGCCGGCGTCGTCCCCTTCCTCCACCTGCCCGTGCGCACCCACGCCTTCGGTCCCGTCGAGCGCTTCCGCCCTCCGGCGGCGCCATGACACGGCGACGCGGGGCCGGCCCCACCCCCGACGCAGGGTCGGCGACCGCTGAACTCGTCCTGCTCGCACCGGTGTTGCTCCTGACGCTGTGGTTCCTGGTCTACTGCGGACGCATCACCGACACCCTCCTGCGGATCGAGGCCGCCGCTCACCAGGCCGCCCGCGCCGCCACCCTCGAAGACACCCCCTCCGACGCCGCAGCCCGAGCCCGCACCACAGCCGCCACCGCCCTTGACGACTCCGGCATCACCTGCCAGAACCTGAACGTCACCACCAGGGGCGCCCTCACCAACGGCTCCACCCTCACCGTCGCCGTCACCTGCACCGTCGGCCTCCACGACCTGGCCCTCCTCCAGGCCCCCGGCACCATCACCCTCACCGCCGACTTCGCCGCCCCCGTCGACACCTACCGCTCCAGAACCCTCGGGGACGCGCGCTCCGAAACGCCGGGGCGTACGAACCGCCCTGCGGGGGACAGGCGATGAGCGGCGTACTACGTTCCGCGCGCCGAACGGACGCGAGCGCTCGTGACACAGGCCGCCCGAGCGGTCACCCAGACGGCCTCGAACTCCTCGGCGGTGAGGTCCTGCGGCGCGTACCCGTCCCAGTCGCCGACCGGTACCCCGGCCGTGGCGCCGAACGTCGCCTCGTAACCGACGAGAGTTCCGGCCCGCCGGGCGGCCTCCTCCTCGACCGACGCCGCCGCGGCGACCGGTTTCTGAAGCGGACCTCGCAGTTCGACCTGGCGGGTGACCCCGCCACCGGCGTCCGCCTCGACGTAGAACCAGGTGTCGTCCTCGGCCCAATAGCTGCGGAACCAGCGCGTCATGACGCCATTGTGCGGGACGCCAATGCCTCGTCAGGCGGCCGGAGGGATGCCACGACCCGGCGGGCCGGAGGACGACACCCCATGAAACGCCCCCTCACCGCAGACGACGGCCAGGTCACCCCCTTCCTCGTCATCCTCACCGCCGCGATCATCATGTTCGCCGGCCTCCTCCTCGACGGCGGCCTCGCCCTCGCCGCGAAGACCCGCGCGCTCGGCGAGGCCCAGGAAGCCGCCCGCGCCGGCGCCCAGGCCCTCGACCTCACCGCCTACCGCACCGACGGCACCGTACGCCTCGACCCCACCCAGGCCCGCACCCTCGCCCGGACCTACCTCGCCACCACGAAGGACACCGGCACCGTCACGGCCACCACCACGACCGTCACCGTGACCGTCACCGCCCACCAGACCACCCAACTCCTGCGCTTCATCGGCCTGGACACCCTCACCGTGACCGCCACCGGCACCGCCCACCCCGTCCGCGGCATCACCACCCCCGACCCCTGACGAGGCCCGCCCATGCCCACCCACCGAAACCGGCCGTCGCACCCACAAGGACGGAACAGCATCGCGCTGCTGCGCGGCCTGCTCGCCACCGGCCTGCTCACGGTCCTCGTGGCCGGTATCCCCTGGGGACTCGTTCACTACATCGGCCGGCCCCTCCCGCGTACGGTCCCCACCTGGCCGGAGATCGAGACGCTCCTCCTCACCCCGATGAGCACCACATTCCTGCTGAACGCCCTGGCCTGCCTCCTGTGGACGGCCTGGGCAGCCTTCCTCCTCGACATTACCCGCGCCGTCCTGGACGAACTCCGGGTCCTCCCGCGCCCCGCCCTGCCGCGCACCGGCCCCCTCAGCACCCTCGCCGCAGCCCTGGTCAGCGCGATCCTGGTGACGGTGCTCGCACGCCCCGCCGTCGCAGAGCCTCCCACCACAACGCCTGTATCAACGTCCCTACAGGTAAAGAAGGTTGACGTCCTCGCGACAGCTCCCACGCATACGCAGGCACAGCGCCGTACGACGAGGACGGTGGAAGTGCGCCCGCCCCGCGACGGCATACACGACAGCCTCTGGCGCATCGCGGAACGCACTCTCGGCGACGGAAACCGCTGGCCCCAGATCTACGCCCTCAACCACGGCCGCCCCCAACCCGACGGACACACCCTCACCCACCCCGACCTGATCCGCCCCGGCTGGATACTCCGCCTCCCCGACCGCCCCGCACAAACCACCCCGGCACCCGTTCCCCCACCCCGCTCCAACACCCCCACCACACCCAGCCCTTCACCCACCCCCACCACACCCACGCCCCCCACGAATACCCCGACGCCCCACGCGCAGCCCGGCATAAGCCTCCCCACCGGCGCCTACGTCAGCATCGGACTCGCCGGCCTCGTCACCGCCGCCCTCCTCACCGCACGCCGCCGCCACCGCATCCGCTACCGTCCCGGAAGCGGCGACCGCAGCGACCTCACCCTCGCCCCCGTCGTCCGAGCCCTCCGTCTCGCCCACGACGAAGCGACACCGCACAGCACCGGCGAAGCCGAAGCCCCCGCCAGCCCGCCGGAGACCGGCCAGCCCGTCGGCGTGAAAGACGGACAGACCCTCGCCCTGGACCTCGCCCGCACCCGAGGCATCGGCCTCATCGGACAAGGAGCCCCGGACGCAGCCCGCGCCCTCGTCGTCACCGCACTCGCACAACCACCCAACGGCGCAACGGAGTTCATCATCCCCGCCCCCGACGCCCACACCCTCCTCGGCGACCTCACCAGCCACCCCGCCACCCTCCACATCGTTCCCGACCTCGACGCAGCCCTCGACCAGATGGAAACCGAACTCCTCACCCGCACCCACTCCACCCCATCCGGCGCCCTGATCCTCGTCGCCACCCCTGCGCCCCACGCCGAACACCGCCTCCAAGCCGTCCTCGACAACGGCTCCACCCTCCGCCTCGCCGGCATCCTCCTCGGCCAATGGCCCCCCGGAGGCACCGCCCACGTCCACTCCGACGGAATCGTCGCCGCCACCAGCACGTCCCTCTCCACCCTCACGGGAACCCGCCTCTTCACCCTCCCCGCCCCCGACACCCACGACCTGCTCCACCTCCTCCACCAAGCACAACCACCCCAACACCCCGTCTCCGAGAACCCGTCGGTGATCCCGCTCCGAACACCACGTCGCCGCGACACCACCGCCCTCCCGCCACCCGCCAACCCGCCCAGCACCCCGGACCCACCGCGCCGCGAGCCACCCCGAAAGGACAACCCGACCCGCCCACCGACCTCCGAGTCGACACCGACGAACCTCAGGAGCAGCCCGAACCTCCCGGACACCGAAGACGCCGACGACATCGAGCACCCACCACCCCTCCACCTCTGCGTCCTCGGCCGCATCCGCCTCCTCCACCAACCCGACGACGGCGACCCCACCGACCTCACCGCCGCCCTCACCCCCCGACAACGCGAAGTCCTCGCCTACCTCGCCCTCCACCGCAACGGCGCCCGCCGCGAAACCCTCACCACCACCCTGTGGCCCGACGCCCCGCCCGACCGCCCCTCCAACACCTTCCACGCCACCGTCAGCCAACTACGCCGCACCCTGCGCACCGCCACCCACGACACCGTCACCGACATCACCACCCACACCGACAGCTACTACGCCCTCGACCCCCACCGGACCACCGTCGACCTCTGGAACCTCCAACACGCCCTCACCATCACCCACCACCTCCCCGAACACGACCGCCGCCACGCCCTGCAACACGCCATCGACCTCTACCCCGACGACTTCGCCGCCGACCTCACCGCGGACTGGACCGACGCTCCCCGCGAAACCCTCCGCCGCGGAGTACTCGACGCCGTCAGCAGCCTCGTCCGCATCCTGCGCACCACCGACCCCGAAGAAGCCCTCACCCTCCTCGAACACGCACGCACCCTCGACCGCTACAACGAAGCCGTCTACCGCGACATCGCCCGCTTCCAGGCCCACCTCGGCCACCACGACGCCGTCCCCCGCACCCTCACTCTCCTCACCACCGTCCTCACCGAGATCGACGAGGAACCCAGCGCGGAGACGCGGGAGTTGTACGCAGCCCTCCAACAGCACCGGCCCTCCCGGCAGACCACCGGGAGACGCCCGGCCGACTGAGGCTCAGGGGAGGTGCTGCCTCACTACCAGGCACTCCACAGTGAATGATTATTTGTGCAGATTTTATGTAGTTTCGAGGGTGATCATTTTCACTTTCCTTGCATGGTTGTGAATTTCTCTTGTGCTCCTACTTAAAGAATCTTTAAATTCCCCTCGCTCTTGATCGTCCGGGTGGGGGGAATCACCGTGCGCCCAGCACCTCCGCTTGTCGTCGCTGTCGCCTTCGTCATGGCTGTTCTGGCCGGTACCGAAGGGGTGGCGTCCGCGCAGATCCTCACGGCCCCGAGCCCGGAGTCGGTCGAGGCCCCCGAACAGCGGTGGGGTTCCGCGGACGGGCGTTCGTCCACGGCGACGGCCGACGCGACCTCGGCCGAGGCGGCCGGCGGGCGGCGTGGGCACACGGCGGCGCCGGGGGAGTTGCCGTTGGAGAGCGGTACATCGTCCCCGGTCGGCGCCCCGAGCGCCCCGCTCCCTGATGCCGAGACCACACCCGTGTCAGTGGACACGGCGGACCCGAAGGGTTTCGACGCGGCGACGAGCCGTGAGGTCGCCGCCGAACGGCAGCGCACCTCCCGGACGTTCGAGAACACGGACGGCACCCTCACCACCCGCTTCTACGACGAGCCGGTCAACTTCCAGGACGCGTCGGGCAACTGGAAGCCGATCGACACGACCCTGAAGGAACTGCCCGCGAACGGCGGGCTGTCGACACAGACCGTCAGCGCTTCCACCGATGGCTGGAAGATCACGGCGGGTGACACGGAAACGACGTTCGCCGGATACGCCGACGGTGCCCCGCTGGTCTCCCTGAAGACCGGTACGGACACCGCGGTCGGCTTCTCGATCCAGGACGCCGCCCATGTGCCGGGCACGGCCGACGAGAGCACCGTCGTGTACCAGGGCGTGCGCCCCTTCGCGGACGTCCGGTTCGTCGCGGGCGGCACCTCGGTCAAGGAGGTCATCACCCTCAACAGCGCCGCTGCTCCCACGGAGTGGGTCTTCCCGCTCCACACGCAGGGGGTGACGGCCCGTCTGGAGGCCACAGGGGCGGTGACGTTCCGCGATGCGGCAGGCGGAGTGCGGGCGACCGTACCGGCCGGGTGGATGGAGGATTCGAACCTCGCTCCCGACTCCAACCAGGGCGAGATATCCACCGGCGTCAGCTACGAACTGCTCGATACCGCCGACGGGCAGGCTCTGAAGGTCTCGCTCGACACCGAGTGGCTGAACGCGCCGCAGCGCGTCTTCCCGGTGAAGGTGGACCCGACCGTCACCACCGTCACCTCGGCCAACGCCTCCTCGGGCACCTACGTGCAGTCCCCGTACAACGCGGACTTCTCCGGCGACACGAACGTCAAGGTGGGCACCTACGACGGCGGCGGCCACAAGGCCGCGGCGTTCCTGCGGTTCGCCGGGGTGGAGAACACCCTGAAGAACGCCTGGGTGGTCGGCGCCCGCCTCGCGCTGTACAACACGTGGTCCTACTCGTGCACAGCCCGCCCGGTGACGGTCCACGCGATCACGTCGAACTGGGCGGAGTCGACGACGAAGACCTACCCGGGTCCCTCGACCGGTTCCGCGCTCTCCTCGAAGTCCTTCACCCACGGCTGGCGCCCCGAAGGACAGACCGCCTACCCGTGCGGGGCCGCGGCATGGGAGTCGATCCCGCTGGGGTCGGCGGGCCGGCAGCTCGTCGACGACTGGACGCACGGCCGGAAGAAGAACTACGGCCTCGCGCTGAAGGCGTCGACGACCGACTCCAAGGCGTGGAAAACCTTCGGCTCCGACGACTACCCCAACGGCAAGCCGTCCCTGGACGTGACCTGGACGAAGTACGGCGCCACCTACAAGCTGGGCGAGTTCGTCACCCCGATGACCGCGACCTCCGAAGGCGTCTTCAAGGTCACGGTCACCAACCGCGGCCAGCAGACCTGGCCCAAGGGCGGCAACTTCACCCTGCGCTACCTGCTGTACGACGCGGCCGGCAAGGAGATCACCGACACCTCCAAGATCCGCTGGACGACGATGCCCGCCGACGTCCCGCCGGGCGCCACCGTCACCGTCGACGCGAAGATCGCACCGCTCACCCCGGCCGACTACACCCTCGCCTGGACGATGAACGACAACGGCGTCGCCACCTTCAGCGGCGCCGGAGTCCCGGTCTCCGCGATGCGAGTGTCCGCCGTCAACGTCCCGCCCTACCTGACCGGCGCCGCCCCGGCGAGCGGAGCCGTCGTCAACACCCTGACCCCGACCCTGTGGGCCTCCGGCGCCGACCGCGACCGCTACCCCAAGGCGCTCCAGTACCAGTTCGAGGTCTGCGAGGTCGAGGGCAAGAACACCCGCAAGAACTGCAAGACAGGACCGCGCGTCGCCTCCCAGCAGTGGGCGGTCACCAGCGGCTGGCTGTCCTGGTCGAAGACGTACGCCTGGTACGGATACGCCTACGACGGCAGCTCCACATCGGCCCGCCCCGGCCCCTCGCTGCTGACGACCCAGGTGCCCCAGCCCGCGATCACCAGCCACCTCGGCGGCTCCGACAGCGGACGCAGCTTCGGCGAGCGCTCCGGGAACTACGCCACCTCGGCCACCGACGCCGCGATACCGACCGTCGGCCCCGAACTGTCGGTGACCCGCACCTACAACTCCCAGGACCCGCGGCAGAAGAACGCCTTCGGCGCGGGCTGGGCGACCCGCTGGGACATGCGCGCCGAGGCGGAGAGCACCGGCAGCGTGGTGCTCACCCTCGCGACCGGCACCCAGGTCCGCTTCGGCAAGAACGCCGACGGCACCTACGCCGCCCCGTCCGGATCGGTCGGTGTCCTCAAAGCACAGAGCGGCGGCGGCTGGACCCTGCGCGACGGCTCCGGAACCCTCTACACCTTCAGCACCGCCGGACTCCTGACGAAGATCGCCGACGGGCACGGCCGCACGCAGGAACTCACCTACACCGACGGCCGGCTGACCCAGGCCAAGGACGTACTCTCCGGCCGCCTCCTGACGTTCACCTGGTCCGGCGGCCACGTCACGACGGCCGAGACGAACGCGGTGGCCGGCACGGGAACCGGCCTGAAGTGGACCTACACCTACGACGGAGACCGCCTGGCCAAGGTCTGCCCGCCCTCGTCGACGACCGCCTGCACGGTCTACACCTACGAGAACGGCAGCCTCTACCGCAGCACGGTGCTGGACGACGGCCCCTCCGGATACTGGCGGCTGAACGAGAGCGAACAGGAGAGCGCGGCCAGCGAAGCCGTCTCCAACACCGGGCTGAACGACGCCCTGTACCGGGACGTCACCCGCGGTGCGAACGGTGCCCTGTCCGGAACCGGCAACAAGGCGGGCTCCTTCGACGGCACGGACTCCCATCTCGCGCTGCCCGACGACGCCCTGGGCTCCTCCCCGTTCGCGTCGGTGGAGCTGTGGTTCCAGACCACGAAGCCCGGCGTGCTGCTCTCTCAGGCCAACGAGCGGATGGAGGACGTCGATCCGTCCGTCAGCCAGGCCACCCCGCTCCTCTACGTGGGCACCGACGGCAAGCTGCGCGGCCAGTTCTACTTCGCCGGCACCACCTGGACCCCGCTGACTTCTACTGCGGCGGTCAACGACGGAGCCTGGCACCACGTCGTCCTCTCGGGTGCGGGCACGTCCCAGACGCTCTACCTCGACGGCGCGGCGGTCGGCTCCAAGACCGGTGTCATCGACCACCTCGAACAGCGTTACACCTACGCCGGCCTGGGCTGGACCAGCGTGCCCTGGGCGGGCATCGACAAGACCGACCAGCTCGGCCACTTCACCGGATCGATCGACGAAGTCGCTGTATACGGCCACACCGTGGACGCGAGCACGGTCGCCGACCACTACGCGGCCAGGACGGCTGTCTCCCGGATCACCAAGGTCACCTTGCCCTCGGGACGCGTCAGCGCCGAGGTGACGTACGACTCCGACACCGAGCGCGTCACCCAGGCCAAGGACAACAACGGCGGGACGTGGAAGGTGTCCGCGCCCTCCTACTCGGCCGGTTCCGCCGCCTACAGCGACACCGTGCGCGCCTCCGGCCCCGCCGAGTACTGGCGCCTGGGCGACCGGCGCGGCACTACCGCCGCCACCGCCCTCGCGGAAGGATCGGACGGCACCTACGGCGACAACGCCGCCCTCGGCACCTACGGGGCCTTCGCTGCCGGGGACGACACCGCCGTCGGCCTGAACGGCGACTCCTACGTCCAGGTCGCCGACAACTCCCTGACCGGCACCGCCCTGTCGGCGGAGCTGTGGTTCCGCACGGACAAGCCCGGCATCCTCCTGACCGAGTCCAACGCCGACATCAGCGAGGACGAAGTCCCCTCCCGGGCCACCCCGCTGCTGTACGTGGGCACGGACGGCAAGCTGCGCGGCCAGTTCTACTCGGACACCACCAACTGGACGCCTCCGGTCTCCAAGAGCACGGTCACCGACAGCCAGTGGCACCATGCCGTCCTGACCGGAAACGGCACCACCTCCGCCCTGTACGTCGACGGAGCCCTCGCCGGCACGGTGCCCGGCGCGATCACCCACCTCGACCAGACGCGGATCTTCCTCGGCAAGGGCCGCACCGGCTCCCGCTGGACGGCCCTGGACTCCACCGACCCCTGGGGCCACTTCAGCGGCGCCCTCGACGAAGTCGCCTTCTACCCCAAGACCCTCACCGCCGCCGAGATCGGCGCACACTACCGCTCCCGCACCGGCATGGTCACCGGCGACGGACCCCACTACCGCGGCGCCGTCACCGTCGACGCCCCCGCCGGCTACTGGCGCCTCGACGAGACCGGCGGCTCCACCGCGCGCAGCCAGGTCGCCGTCCTCGACGGCGACGGCACCTACACCAACGCCACCCTTGGCGCCGACGGCGCCTTCGGCACCGGCGACAACACCGCCGTCACCCTGGCCGGCAACGGCTACGCCGAGATCCCGGGCACCATCCTGCGCGGCTCCACCGACCTCGCCGTCGAACTCTGGTTCAAGACCACCAAGGCCGGCGTCCTGATCGGCGACCAGTCCGCCCCCATGGGCGCCACCGCCACCGGCACCTACGCCCCCCTGCTCTACGTGGGCACCGACGGCAAACTCAACGGCAAGTTCTACTCACCCGGCCTCGGCACCGCGAAGGTCGCCTCCGCCGACACCGTCACCGACGACCAGTGGCACCACGCCGTCGTCACCGCCACCGGCACCGCCCAGACCCTCTACCTCGACGGCGTCCAAGCCGCCACCCTCACCGGAGCCGTCAGCCACCAGTCCAACACCCGCACCTACATAGGCGCCGGCTTCGCCAAGAACTGGCCCGCCGCCCCCGCCGACGCCAGCTACTTCACCGGCCAGATCGACGAAGTCGCCGTCTACCAGCACGGCCTGACCGCCGACCAGGTCGCCGAGCACTACCGTTCCCGCGAACACTCCGGCAGCTCCGCCCTGGCCATGACGGTCACCGTCACCGACCCCGCAGGCGCCACCACCAGCACCACCTACGACGCCCTGCGCGGCCAGCGTCGCACCGCCGCCACCGACGCCGACGGCGGCACCACCACCTACGCCTACGACACCGGCGGCTACCTCCACACCGTCACCGACCCCAACGGCCACGCCACCGTCACCGGCCACGACACGCGCGGCAACACCGTCTCCACCACCACCTGCCGCGACGCCGCCTCCTGCGCCACCAGCTTCGCCACCTACTTCCTCAACGCCGACGACCCGCTCGACCCGCGCAACGACAAACCCCTCACCCAGCGCGACGCCCGCTCCACCGGCCCCGCGGACAACCGCTACCGCACCACCTTCACCTACAGCACCCTCGGCCTGCCCACCACCGTCACCCGCACCGACACAACGGCCGCCGCGACCACCTACACCGCGGGTACCGAAGCCGCAGTCGGAGGCGGCACCGCCCCGGCCGGCCTCGTCCTCACCCAGACCACCCCCGGCGGAGCGAAGACCTCCTACCGCTACTACGCGGGCGGCGACCTCGCCGAAGTGACCTCGCCCTCCGGCCTGATCACGTCGTACACCTACGACGGCCTCGGCCGGAAAACCGCCGAGAAGCAGATCTCCGACACCTTCCCGACCGGCGTCACCACCACCTACGGCTACGACGAGGCGTCCCGCATCGTCAGCGAGACCGGCGCCGGCGTGAAGAACGAGATCACGAACACCGTCCACACCGCCGCGATCACCCGCACCTACGACGCCGACGGCAACCTCCTTACCGAGACCACGAAGGACACCACCGGCGACGACCCCGAGCGCACGACCGTCAACCACTACGACGCCTACGGCCTCAACGACAGCAGCACGGACGCCGAACAGAACACCACCCGCTACGAACACGACCCGCTCGGCCGCGTCACCGCCCAGACCGACCCGGCCGGCACCCGCCTCACCTACACGTACACCGCACGCGGCCAGCACGCCACGACCGTCCTGAAGGACTGGACCGGCGACCCGACCGGCACCACCCGGGACCTGACCGTCGCCGCCAACGCCTACGACCCGGCCGGCCGTCTCGCGTCCACCACCGACGCCATGGGCGCCACCACCGCGTACACCTACTACGACGACGGCCTCCCCGCCACGACCACCGCACGGCAGGTCACCCAGGCCGACGGCTCCCGCCGCGACATCGTCGCGCAGGCCGACACCTACGACCTGGCCGGCCACCTCACCCGCCGCACCACCGGGAGCGGCGCCACCGTCCAGACCTTCACCGTGGACGCCCTCGGCCGCACCACCACCGCGGTCCTCGACCCCACCGGCCTGGGCCGCGCCACCACCTACGCCTACGACAACGACGACCGCGTCACCGAGCAGGCCCAGACCATCACGGGAACCGGCAAGCTCACCACCACCTCCGTCTACGACCCGGCCGGCAACGTCACCCGGCAGACCGCCACCGACGGCACCACCACCCACACCGTCACCACCACCTACGACCGCCGCGGCCTGCCGCTCACCACCGTCAGCCCGCGAGGCAACACCACCGGCGCCGACCCGGCCGCCCACACCACCACCTACCGCTACGACCCGCTCGGCCGCCTCGTCCAGTCGACCGCCCCGGCCGTCCAGACCGAGGAGAACGGCGCCACCCCCGCCACGCTCAGCCCGACCGCCCTCACCGGCTACAACACCTTCGGCGAAGCCACCGAGGCCAAGGACCCCCGCGGCAACATCACCCGCACCCAGCTCGACCGCCTCGGCCGCACCACCGCCGTCACCCTCCCCGACTACACCCCACCGGGCACCACCACCCCCCTCACCGCCACCTCCCGCACCACCTACACCACCACCGGCCTCCCCCAGACCACCACCGACCCGCTCGGCCGCGTCACCCGCTACACCTACGACCAGTTCGGCCAACTCCTCACCCGGACCGACCCGGCCGCCGACGCCGCCGCAGCCCTCGCGGCCGAGACCGACCCCGCCCTCCTCAACCCCACCAGCACGGACGGCGGCGGAATCACCCGCTACAGCTGGACCCCCACCGGCCTCCAACTGTCGGCCACCGACCCGCTGGGCGCCCGCACCGAGTCCACCTACGACGAACTCGGCCGCGCCCTCACCGCCACCACCGTCGAGCGCCATCCCACCACGGCCAACCTCGTCTCCCGCTACACCTGGGACGACGCGAACAACCAGACCGCCTCGACCACCCCGACCGGCATCACCACCACCAGCACCTACAACCCGGCCGGCGAACCCAGGACCGTCACCACCCCCACCGGAACCACCAAGTTCGACTACGACGGCCTCGGCCGCCGAACCCAGACCACCGACGCCACCAACCGCCGCACCACCACCGCGTACAACGCCCTCGGCAACACCACCGCCACCACCGACTACGGCACCGGCACCACCGCCCTGCGCACCGCGACCGCCGAGTACGACGCCGAAGGCAACCTCACCGCGGCCATCTCCCCCCAGACCAACGCCCGCACCACCTACACCTACGACGCCCTGAGCCGCACCACCCGGCAGACCGAACCGGTCTCCACGACCGCCTCCCTCACCACCTCGTTCGGCTACGACGCGACGGGCAACCGCACCAGACTCACCGACGGCCGCAGCAACACGACCACCTACACCTTCACCCCGTGGGGCCTGCCCGAATCCACCGTCGAACCCTCCACCCAGGCCCACCCAGCCGCCTCCGACCGCACCTGGACCACCGTCTACGACAAGACCGGCCAGGCCGTGAAGGAACTCCTGCCCGGCGGCGTGCAGCGTGACAAGACCTACGACGCTCTCGGCCGCCTCACCAGAGAAACCGGCACCGGCGCCGAAGCCGCCACCACGACCCGCACCCTGGAGTACGACCTCGCCGGCCGCCTCACCACCACCGGCACCGCGGACGCCCTCACCCGCAACACCTACACCTACAACGACCGCGGCCAACTCCTCACCACAGCCGGTCCAGGCGGTGCCTCCGAATACCGCTACAACGCCGACGGCGCCATGACGATGCGCAAGACCACCGCAGGCACCACCAGCTACGGCTACGACACCGCTGGCCGCATCGACTGGACCGCCGACGGAATCACCAACAACCAGATCTGGTACGACTTCGACGCCGCCGGCCGACCGAAGCTGGAGCAGTACGCGACGAAGCCCGCAGGAGCCACCGCCTATACGGCCACCGCCAAACGCGCCTACGCCTACGACGAATTCGGCCGCCTGAACACCGACACCGTCACCACGATCGACGGCACGACCACGGTCGCCTCGACCACCTACGGCTACGACCTCGACAACAACCTCACGTCGAAGAAGACGACGGGCACCGCGGGCGCGGGAACCAACACCTACGCCTACGACCAGGCCAACCGCATGATGTCCTGGACCAAGGACGCCACCACCACCGCCTACACCTGGGACGCCTCCGGCAACCGCACCCAGGCCGGCACGAAGACAGCGACCTTCGACGCCCGCAACCGCCAACTCACCGACGGCACCACGGCCTACACCTACACAGCCCGCGGCACCCTCGCCTCTTCCACCACGGGAACCGGCACCCCGCGCGCCCTCACCTCCGACGCCTTCGAACGCAAGATCACCGACGGCACCACCACCTACACCTACGACTCCCTCGACCGCGTCCAGGCCCGAGGCACCACGACCTTTACCTACGACGGCGGCTCCAACAACCTCGCCACGGACGGCACCACCACCTACAACCGCACCCCCGACGGCGCCCTCCTCTCCTACACCGACGGCACCACCAAACAGTGGGCCCTCACCGACCAGCACACCGACCTCATCGCCGGCCTCACCCCCGACGCCACCCAGACTTCCAGCTCCACCACCTACGACCCCTTCGGCACCAAGACCGCCACCACCGGCACCACCCCCGCCGTCGGCTACCAGTCCGGCTGGACCGACCCCACCACCGGCGACGTCAACATGGCCGCCCGCTGGTACCAGCCGGGCACCGGCACCTTCGGGGCGCGGGACACCTGGCAACTGGAACCGACACCCTCGGGGAACGCCAACCGATACAGCTACGGCGCCGGCGGGCCGCTGAACGGGACCGACCCCACCGGCCACTGCTTCTGGGACGCCTGCGTATTCGAGGGATATGTGGTGGCAGCCGGCCTGGTGGCACTTGCAGGAGTGGCGTCGTACCAGCTGAGTAAGGTCGACACCTCGGACTGGTCCTGGGACTGGTCTTGGTCGTCTTCATCGTCGTCCTCGACAACCTCGACGACATCTCTTCCTCTGAACACGACTCCTTTGCGAAGCCGATCCGGCCGTCTGGACCGAGGGAACGACACGCCAGGAACGGGAAGCAAGGTCGGACCTGGTGCAGGTACCCAAACCTGCACGTACGCCTGCCGTGTTGTTTCAGAAGTGGCAAGGCCCAGGGTCATCAAGCCGTACCGGCCCCCGATCGACCAGAACCCCAACAACGGAAAGAACCCCAAGCCCGGCCCGGACCGCCCGGCCCCCAAGCCTGACTGGGACCCGAACAACGGCAAGTGGAAGCCCGGTGACATGCTTAAGTTGGTCATTGGTGCTGTTGAGATAATGGATCTGCTGGATA
This sequence comes from Streptomyces sp. NPDC004539, assembly GCF_040610055.1. Taxonomy (NCBI): domain Bacteria; kingdom Bacillati; phylum Actinomycetota; class Actinomycetes; order Kitasatosporales; family Streptomycetaceae; genus Streptomyces; species Streptomyces sp. NPDC004539. The sequence continues at coordinate 49,211 of NZ_JBEXLS010000044.1, forward strand.
ATGAGCAGTACACGCCGGGTGCGCACGAAGCACCTGGGACTGATCCGGGCGTTCGAGACGGCTCAAGCAGTAGAGGCGACGATTCTTCTGACTGCCGCAGGCAGGGAATTGGTTGGGTGGACCCTGGCCCGCTGGACGCCGCCAATGGCAACCGGGCTACCGGCATCGAAGCATGCTTGGACTCTGCCTACGTGATTGCCAACCCCGGTACCAAGACCCGGACGCGCGAAGGTATCAAACCGCCTGGTTACGACTGGGCAGTGTCCTACCTCAAGCATCTGGGCGGCCGGCCTCAGGATCGCAACGCCTGTCACCTCCTCGGCCGTCAGCTCAGTGGGAAAGGCGACCAATTGGAGAACCTGGCAACCTGCGGTTCTGACGCCAACTCTGATGTCGGCAAGCCCCACAAGCCGATTCCTCCAATGGACAACATGCTGTACTTCGAGGACAGCGTCCGCTCCCTCATCGACTCGGAGCATGTAGTGCAGTACGAGGTGACTCCGATCTACAGCGGCCGACGGACCGTGCCCTACGAGTTCCGAATGACCTACACAGCGTGGGACAAGAACGGACGCTATGCCGGTTTCGATGCCGCAACCGTCTCGAACCTCGTATACACGGCAGGTCGGGGCTGGAAAAATCTCGGTACCGTGATCGATAGCCGTACCGGTGCCGATGTGCCCATGCCAGGGCAGCCGTAGGCACTGGCTGTTGCAAGCACCTGAAAGGAAGCCCTGGATGCCACGTCCCGATCTTGAACACCTGCGCGAACTGCTCCCCGTACCTCCTTCCGGCGGTGATGCGGTTGACTGGCAGGAGGTCGAGCGGAATACGGAGCTAGTATTCCCGGCCGACTACCGTGCGTTCGTGGAAGAGTACGGTGGTGGTGTGATCAACGAGTATCTCTCCGTAAACACGCCACCCGTCCTTGATTCGCCCTACGGCGATATCTTGGACAAGCTCGAAACCACTCTTTCGGATCGGGATCAGCAAGAGCTGAGTGCCCTGCTCGGCGTATCAGACCTGCCGCCCCTGCTGCCTTTCGCGGACACTGCCAATGGCGACACCGCTTTCTGGCTACGAGTGGGTTCTCCCGACGACTGGAGGGTGACCGTTTTCCGTAGACAATCGCCTTACGGGACTAGCCGATGGACTCTGTTTGATGCTGGCATGGTTCCGTTTTTCATAGCCGTTCTGGTCAATGAGATAGACCCGTTCAGCGAGCGATTGTCGACGGGCGGGCCTCATGAGTTCGAGAGCTGGCATACAGAGTATTAATCATAAATCCAAAGGGTTCCGTTCGAGGATGTAGCGGACGTGTGGACCGCCGAAGTAGCCGCGGACGATGTGTGGCTGCCGCGGGCGCTGGTGGAAGAACCTGCGGGTCTCAGCGGCCAGTTGGGCCTGGTCACGGGCGCGGCTATGAATCGGCAGGCTCCGTTTGAGGTTGGCTTTGACCAACTCGTCGGGGTTCAGTTCGGGTGAGTACGACGGCAGGAAGTGCAGCTCGATCCGGTCGGGGTTATCGGTCAGCGAGGTGCGGACCTTACGGGAGCGGTGCGCGGAGTGGCCGTTCAGGACGAGGTGGACCTTTGCGGTCGAAGTGGCCTGCGAGCCGGTCGAGGAAGCGGCACATCACGTCGGCGTCGAAGGTCTCGGTGAACACCATGAAGTGCATCCGGCCCTTCGTGCTGATCGCGGACATCGCGTTGACCGAGAACCGGTTCCCGCTGCGGCGCGCGATGGAGGTGCACCCCTTGGCGCCCCAGGTGCGGCCGGTGACCTGGTCGGCGAAGAGCACCTCACCGCCTTCGGCCTTCGCTTTTGCACGGATCGCCGGCCAAGTCTTCTCCCGCCAGACGCGCACCGCCTCCGGGCTCTGCTCGACGGCCCGCTTGTCCGGACGCTGGAACGGCAAGCCCCACCGGCGCAGGTGCTTGCCCACCCCTTGCTCGGTCAGTCGCACCCGGTACGGCTTCGCGATCAGATCCCCCACCCCGGCGCGCGTCCACAACTGCCCGGCCAGTCGCAGGTCACAGGGTCGGTGGTCCGGCACGGCCTGCCGGACCACCTCACCCAGGATCTGATGCTCGCCTACCCGGCACCCTCGTGGCTGGGCCATGAGTGCCTCGCCCGCCGGCCAGCCACTTCGCCCACCAGTTGTCCACCACCTTGAGCGAGACCTGGAACACCGCCGCGACATCCTCGCGAGTCCGGCCCGCCACCAGTGCTGCCACCGCCCGCAGCTGAAGCGCCTCCTGCGCCGACGGCGACAACTGCCGTGTATCCCACACCGGTTTACTCACACAGGGACCAACGACCCAGAACACCTACCATTTTGGATTAATCTGGATATTCAGCGGAATTGGGCGACCTGACCCCCGGTAGCAGAAGGGTGCCGCTGACCTGTGAGGATGCGAGTGTCTAGGTCGTATCCGCTGAGGGGTGGTCTGTTGGGGCAGGCCGGTGGCGTGTGATGCCGAGTTGACAGCGCTGCTTCCCCACCTGGCTTCGGTGCTGGTCGAGGCGGTCGAGACAGGCGAGGGCCTGGTCAGGATCACGGTGCGGACCGCCGCCGCGGTTTCGGTGGTCTGCACGGGCTGCGGGCAGGAATTGAGGTGCGGAACTTCCACACGAACCCGTTGAGGACCCTGCGGTCGTCCAGTCGTCGGCGTCAGTGTCGAGCGAACCGGCGCAGGGCGTCGAGTACGGGTGGCGCGAGCGTGTCCGGGTGGTCGGCGTCGTGCAGCAGATGGTCCACTCCCGGCAGCGTCGCTCGGCCCGGTCCACCGGCATGCGCGTGACGCAGGGCGGCCGTCAGGGCGTTCGTCGTGGCGCAGGGGACCTGAGCGTCGTTCGTGCCGCACGTCAGCAGCACCTTGGTTCCCGGCCGGAGTGCGGCGGCGGTGTCCGGTGGGTAGACGGCGTCATCGCTCAGCACGAACCGGGCGTTGGGGCCTTGGAACGCCTCGAAGAGCCGGGCGATCGCGGGGGGCAGGTCGGTGGTGTCGACCGGTCGGCGTTCGCGCAGGGAGGCGACGGCCGCGTCGACGGCCGCGTTGACGATGCGTTGCTGCTCCGGGGTGAACTGGCCCTGTCGGGTCGCTTCGGCGATCTGAGCCTTGAGCTGGAGCGCGACCAGGTCCAGCATGCGGATCGCCTGGGGTTGCAGCAGCGCCAGGCCGGCCGGGCGCGGGCGGACGGTGCCACCCAGCAGCAGTCCCGTCATCGCGCCCTCGCTGTGTCCGACGAGCAGCAGTTCGTGCGGGTCGGTCTCCGGCTGGTCGCGCAAAAACTCGTAGGCGGCCCGTGCCTGGCGGACGAAAGCTGGGTAGTCGAGTTCTTCCGGGTGGTCCCGGTAGGCGCCGAGCCCGGTGCGGCCAGTGCCGTACTTGTCGAACCGCAGCGTGGCGATTCCGTCCCCGTCGAGCGCGTCGGCCAACTGTGCCAGGGTGTTCGGTGCGGACCCGGGCGGTTGATTTCCGTCGCGGTCGGTGGGTCCGCTGCCGGGCAGCAGCAGTGCCGCCCGCAGCCGTTGCCCGGCACGATGCTCGGGAACGTGCAGGGTGCCGTACACGCTCGTACCGTCGGCCGTGAAGACGACCTCACGGTCGGTGGCAGGGACGAGACCGGGCGTCGCCTCGGCCGGGGCGACGGTGACGACGGTCAGTGCCATTAAAGCCGCTGCCAAGTGGCGAAACATTGGCCTACCTCCTTTCAGGAAAGGGCGTTCTCGACCAGGGCGACAGTCGCGCGGGGGTCGTCGACTTGTAGGACGAGGCGTGAGTACGTCTCGTCGGCGAGTTCAACCACGATTGCCTTCGATGGGTCCCTGACGTCCCAGAAGACCTTTTCGCCATCCTGATGGAAGGTGCCGGCGGTGATCACACGGGGTACGTGGGAGCCCGGCGCGCGGATTCCCTTGGGGTCGGAGGCGATACCGGGGTCGGCGGTCGCGCCACGGACGTTGGCCAGCGGGATGGTCAGGCTGCTCTTGAAGGACCAGAGCTTGTCGAGACCCTCGATCACGACGACGAGGTCGTCGCCGTCGATACGTATCAGTGCCATGTCGGTCTCCATTTCAGGGGAGTGGGTCGAGGTGTCGGGCCAGCGCGGTGGTGGCGTTGTCGGGGTTGCCGCGCAGGAGGATGCCCAGCGCGGCGGCGGTGAGGGCGGCGGCCAGGTCGGCGGGAACGCCGAGGGTGTCGGCGATCGCCTGGTCGATGGCGGCCAACGCGGCCGTCACCTCGGAGGCGGCTTCCGCGTCGACCGGTGCGCGTTCGATCGCCGCGAGCAGCAGCAGGCGGAGGTCGGCCGACGTGACGAGCCGCAGCGCGTCTGCGGCATCCGATGCGTCGGCGAGGGCGTCGAGCAAAGGGCGGACGTCGTCGGTGAGGTGGCGGCGCAGAGCGATGAGGTAGAGGCCGCGCTTGCTGCCGAACGTCTTGTACAGGCTGTTGCGGTGCACGCCGAGGTGGCTGACGAGATCGTCGACGGACACACCGTCATATGCACGTCCGCCGAACAAGTCCACGGCGGCACGTACCGCTTCGTCCTCGTCGAATGCCCTTGGCCTGCCCATGACCGCCACGGTAGACAGTTGAGGAACGACCAGTCAAGAACGATCGTTCCTTAATTACCCGATCCCCTTCACGGCCCGCGATTCCAGCAGTTGCGAGACAGTCGCGAGACTGGTGCGCCGCGTCAAGCCGCTTGAGGGGGTCGCGTCCCCCGCCGAAGTGGACGCCGACGTGACGGAGGCCGCGGCCGGCGGCCGAAATCCTGCCCAGGAAGCCCTTCCGATCGCCGTTGACAACCACTCGCGCACCCCTCCATCATCATTCCACTAATCGAGTAGTGAAATGGTGGTGGCAATCGTGGAGTTCCGCATCAACAGGCGGAGCGGAGTCCCCGCCTTCCAGCAGATCGTGCAGCAGACCAAGCAGGCCCTGCGGCTGGGCGTACTGGTGCCGGGCGATCGGCTGCCGACCGCCAAGGATGTCGCCGAGGTCAGCGCGGTCAACCCGAACACCACCCTCAAGGCGTACCGCGAGCTGGAGCGTGAGGGGCTGGTCGAACCGCGGCCCGGCCAGGGCACGTTCGTACGCCGCACACTGGCCCGCCCTTCGGCAAGCACCGACTCACCGCTGTACCGGGAGCTGGTGGCGTGGGTGTCCCGGGCGGCCGAGGCGGGTCTGGAGCAGGAGGATGTGGCCGCGTTGGTCGCCTCGGCAATGGAGAAGCAGTACGCCGCCGGTACGGAGACGGCGGTCACGACGACTAGGAGCACTGGTGAGTGACGGTATGAACGCGGGGGAGCCGGCGCTTGAGGCGCACGGCCTGGGGATGCGCTACCGGCGGGGCTGGGCGTTGAAGGACTGTTCCTTCCGGCTCCCGGCGGGACGGATCTGCGGGCTGGTCGGTCCCAACGGGGCGGGCAAGACCACGCTGCTGAGCATCATGGCCCACGTCCTGGAGCCGACGGAGGGCAGGCTCAGCGTGTTCGGCGCGGCACCGGGCTCGGTGGACTCGGGGCGCACCTCGTTCCTCGCCCAGGAGAAGCCTCTGTTCCGCCGGTTCACCGTGGCTGAGACCCTGCGGCTGGGGCGGGAACTGAACCCCGGCTGGGACCAGCGCGCCGCCGAGGACATCGTCCGCGCGGGCAATGTGCCCTTCGACGCGAAGGTCGGCAGCCTGTCCGGCGGTCAACGCACCCGCGTCGCCCTCGCCGTCGCCCTCGGCAAGCACCCCGACCTGCTGCTGCTCGACGAGCCGATGTCGGATCTCGACCCGGTCGCGCGCCACGAACTGATGGGCACCCTCCTCGCCGAGGCTGCCGAGCACGGCACCACCGTGCTGATGTCCACCCACGTCCTGGCCGAACTGGAGAACGTGTGCGACTACCTGGTCGTCCTCTCCGACGGCGGAGTACGCCTCGCCGGAGACGTGGACGAGCTGCTCTCCGCACACACCATGGTCACCGGCACCAAGGACGGCGAGGGCCTGCCGGCCTCCCTCGCGTACCACCCCCTCGTCGAGTCCCGGATCAGCGGACGGCAGTTCACCGCCCTGATCCGCCCCGATGGCCCGGCCACCGGTCCTTGGGAAACGGACAGCCCGAGCATGGAAGAACTCCTGCTCGCCTATCTCCGCTCACCCGACGCACCATCTCTGATCACCCCACCGCCCAGGTCCAGGACCAGGCGCACAACACCCGGACGGTGGCAGTATGAGCTCTCTCACCAGCACCTCTACGACGGCCAGATTCACGGCCCCGGGCACCACGGGCGCCGGCCGACTCCCCCAACTCCGCCAGCCCTTCAAGGGCATGACCTGGCTGGTCTGGCGTCAGCACCGGGCCGCGTTCTGGACCATCCTCGGCGTCTCCACGCTCGCCGTGGCGTTCATCGTCTTCCAGCGCTCCCAGCTGCATACCGCCGGGTACGACGCCACGTCCACGGGACTGCGGCTGATGCCGATCCTGCTCGGTGTCTTCCTCGGTGCTCCGCTGTTCGCCGGCGACCTGGAGAACGGCACCGCCAAGCTGGTCGTCACCCAGTCCGTGAGCCGAACCCGCTGGCTGACCACGAAACTGGCCCTGACCGCGCTGGTGGTCGTGGTGAGCACGGTCGCGCTGTCGGTCGGGTTCGGGTGGTGGTGGAGCCTCTACGACGAGTCCACGAGCTCGGAGTGGACCTCCGGGTCCACCTTCAACAACACCGGACCCGTGCCCGTCGCCCTCGCCCTCTTCTCTGTCTTCGGCGGGGTGGCGATCGGCGTGGTGCTGCGCCGCACGCTGGTGGCCATGATGGTCACCCTCGGTTTCACCGTCGTCGTCCAGATTGCCTGGTCACACTTCCTGGCCCACTTCCTGCTGTCGCTCGCCAACGTCGTCACGATCACGACGAACAAGGGCGTCCCGTTCCAACAGGCGATGCCGACGTTGCCCTCAGGCGCGCACCAGGTGAACTGGTCGAACCCCCCGTACGTCACCGGCGACGGGAAAATCCTCGGCTGGAACACCTGCAATCAAGGACAGACGGAACAGGCGCATGACCTGTGCATGAAGAAGGCCGATGTCGTCGGCTGGTCGGTCGACTACCTGCCGATCTCCCAAATGAACGGCCTTCAGTGGTTCGGCGCGTCGATCCTGCTGGCCCTGACAGCCGCCGTCACGGTGTTCCTCTTCTTCTGGGGCCGTAAGCGCCTCGCCTGAGGAGCTCTTGTCTTTTCGGGTGTGATCGGTATGTTTCCGCCCGGCGGGATAGCAGTGGTGATTCCGTGGGAGTCGTGGCCTGCCGGGTCGTCGCTCCCCGGGAGGTTACGAATGCCGTCAGCCGTCGGACTGCTGGAATAGCACGAACGCGCTGCTCGCCGTCGAGTCGACGGGCTGCGGGAGGAGGCCGGCCGCATCCAAGTCGAGCTTGCCGCGGCCGAGCGGGAATGGCAGGAGTGGGCGATCGCCCGCAGACGGGTCGACACGGTGTTGGCTCCGGACGGCGGCAACACCGCCGGCGCCGAGGTCACTGAGCTGTTTCAGAGTGGCCACTGATTCCCAATCAGGTTGTCAAGTGGCTGTGGTGACATGCGGTGAAGGCGTCATGTCGCTGCGGCACCGGCGCGGGCAGCGGCGGTC
>NZ_JBEXLS010000045.1:0-56652 GCF_040610055.1 Streptomyces sp. NPDC004539
TTGTCGTACCAGTAGTAGTGGCCGAAGAACCTCGACGGGAAGTGCAGCTCCCAGTCGCCCGTGATGACCTGGAGGCCGGTGGCCCGTGTGGTCCACGCCTGGGTGAACGGCTCCATCTTCTGCGTCAGGGTCTCGGACGCGGTGTGGCTCTTCTCGAACGTCCGCCCGAACGCGACGGACGCCGACCCGTTGAGGATGTCCAGCAGCTGCATGGTCGTCGACAGGCTCAGGTTGACCTGTGTCTGTTCTCCCGTGGTCTCCGACCAGCCCCAGGTACGGCTGACGGTGCCGCCGCAGTTGATGACGGTGGGACCGACCTGGTGTTCCGGACCGACCATGCCCTGGTCCAGCCGCGTGGGGGTGAACTTGCAGAGGTCCGCGGTGCGGCACTGGGAGAGCAGTTGCTCGTCCGTCGGCCCGGTGTCCGCGCTCGCGCTGGTCGCGGCCACGCCGAGCAGGGCGCCGGCCGCGAGGACCGCCATGCCCGTGAACGTCGCCCGCCGCAGGCGGGCCATGCCACGCGAGATTCTCTCGTTTCGCTTCACGCACTTCTCCGTACTTCGTGTGAGTTCGTGTGTGGAAGGGCGCGACACACCACGCCACCCCGGCTCCCGTTCACTGCGGGGCAGCTCGGTTCCTCCACCCACACTCGGCACCGAAGGGTTGTCTAGCACCCCGCTTTCATCGCCGCAGACAATCCCGAGGGCGCAAGCGGAACTGATCGCCTCGCACAACATCGCAGGTCAAAGCCGGTGTGGACGCCGGTGTCGGCCGGACAGGCGCTGCGGAGGACGCGTTCACCGACCCCCTTGATCCAGTGGCGCAGCGACTCGCCCTCACGAAAGAAAGACCGAATTACGTTACAAGTATTGACTGTAATGAAATTCAGGCGCATGCTGCTTCGGCTGGGATCGCGCAGCCCGTCTCCCTGTCGATGCGCCCCTCTCCCCGACCGATCACCAAGAACAGGAAGCACCATGACCGAGATCGCCGTCACAACCGCCCCCGTAAGACTGACCGTCGTCTACTACTCCTCGACCGGTTACAGCGCCGAGATCGCCAAGGAGATCTCCGAAGCCGCAGAGAAAGCAGGCGCGGAGGTGCGCCTGCGCAAGGTCGCGGAACTCGCCCCGGAGGCCGCCGTCGCCGCCAATGGAGCCTGGGCCGCTCACGCGGCCGTGAGCGCCCACATTCCGGTCGCCACTCGGGACGACGTGGACTGGGCCGACGCCGTGGTCTTCGGGACACCGACCCGCTTCGGAAACGTCTCCTCCCAGCTGAAGCAGTTCATCGACACCCTGGGAGGTCTCTGGGCCCAGGGCAAGCTGACCGACAAGGTCTACAGCGGCTTCGTCACCTCCGCCACCGCGCACGGCGGCCAGGAGTCCACCCTGCTCGCGCTGTACCACTCGATCCACCACTTCGGCGGCCTGATCGTCAGCCCCGGATTCACCGACCCCGTCAAGTTCGCCGACGGCAATCCGTACGGCACCTCCCACGTCGACGCACACGGCACCAACCCCGTCGGGGAGCAGACCCGCAACGCCGCCCGTCACCAGGCCGAACGCGTGGTGAGAATCGCCGGCGCCCTCAAGGACGGCCTCATCGGCCGACCCGTGAGGACGACGTGAGATGCGCACCTGGCGCTGCGGTGATTCGAGGGTATCGCGCCTGTCGATCGACGGACGCGGAACCCGCCAGGCGCTCGCCCCGTCCTCCCCGGCGCCCGCCCACGGCGGACGTCCTAAAAAGTCAGCCGAGATACGGCCGGAAGGGACAGCAGCGCGATCTTGGAACTGCGGGCGGTTGCTGGGGTTTCGAGGTAAGCCCAAACGAACCCATGAGGTGATCTTGAAGTCCTGGCCGATGTGCTGGGGCCTGGCCCGGAGTATGCCGGAGACGTGCCGTACGCCGGTACGGGGAGAGTTGTCGGCTTCACCGGACGTGGGGTGAGCGGCGTCGATAGCCTGCCGGGACGAGTAAGCAGATGGGCGGGGCGAGGCTCCGGCCACGATCCAGCAGGTCGCCGCGGCGATGGCCGCACTGGGGTTGCACTCCGGGGAGAACACACCGGAGGGACACGCCCGGCTCGACGGTCCTGACGCGTACCGGGTGCGGACGGCAAACGCGTTGCTCGGCGTGGTCCAGGCCGAGGCGGCGACGGCCGACGGGGTGAAGCTGGACGAGGAGGCTCGCCACGCGGCGTGGCAGGAGCAGCTCAAGGCCGCCGGGGCATCTCTGGACGACCTGGTGCGGCGAGAGTTCATCCGCTGGCAGGTGCTGCGGGCCGGCACCCCGTTGAGGTTGATGGCGCAGAACCGCGAGGTGGACACCCTGGCCGCGCAGACCGGGCAGCTGGAGGCGGCCCACGAGTCGTTGCAGAACGCTATCGACAACGCCGACGTGCTGCTGAACATGCTCAAGTCGGTGGGTCTGTAGGGCGCCGCAGGCTCTACGCCTGGGCGGAGCCGTCCTGGTGGCCTCCCCCGAGCCACCGGGACGGCTTTCGCAGGTCCAAGCTCGGGGACGTGACGTGCGGCGGACGAGGGGTCATGATTCGGCGGTGAAGATCTCGCGTACCTCGCGGATCGCGTAGTGGACCAGCACGTACCCGGCCAGCGGATCGGCCCACCAAAGACCCCAGGCTGCGTTGAGGACGAGGCCGAGCAGGACGGCGGCGGCCAGGAGCCCGTCCATGAGCGTGACGCGGCCCTCGGTCTTGAGCACCGGGTTGTCCAGGGCGGCGCCGGTGCGGACCTTGCCTGCGGCGAGGGCGAACATCGCGGCGGCGGTGATCGCGGTCCAGGCGATGCCCAGCGGTGAGTGGTGCGGGTGGTGTCCGGCGGCCAGCACCCAGGTGGACTGGACCAACAGGTAGGCGGCGAGAGCCGCGAAGCCGAGGCCGATCAACTTCAGGGCGCGGCGCCGGCGGGCTTCGCCGGTGCCGAACAGCTCCCAGATCACCACCGTCGAGGCACCGATCTCGATCAGAGAGTCCAGGCCGAACCCGGCCAGTGCCACCGAGCGGGCGGGGACCGCAGCGATGGCGAGCACTACGATGCCGACGACGTTCCAGGCGAGCGTGGTGTACTCCAGGGCGAAGCCCCGGCGGAACAGGCCCATACGGGCGGTCTCGTCCACAGCGGTCACCGCCCGAGTCTCCCAGACCGCTCTGCGGCGCCGACGGCCCCGCCCGCAGTCACCCGGCGTCAGCTTCGGCGAGGAGGCGGTAGACGGTGGCGACCCGAGGGGTGCTCGCTCTTGTTCTTGCCGGAGGGGATGACGAGCTCGCCGGCGATCTGCGGGACGGGGACGCCCTGGGCGCGCAGGGCGCGGGCGTAGTCGGCCATGTCGGCGTCGACGACCTTGGGGCGTCCTCCGTGCCGGCCGCGTTCGCGGGCGGACGCCTGGCCTTCGAGGGATTTCTCCCGGATATACTCCCGTTCGGACTCGGCCATGCCGGCGAAGAACGCGAAGAGGGCGGGGCCGTGTCCGGAGGGGGCCGGTGAGGAGTTCGAGCTCGATGTCGTGGTGGCGCAGGTCCTTGGCGATGGCCAGGAGTTCGGCGACGCCACGTCCCAGCCGTTTCATCTCGTGCACCGTGAGGATCACGCGCTGGTGGGGGACAGCCTTCTTGATGGTGCGGGCGAAGTCCATCGCCTTGACGAACTCGGGCCGGACCCTGATCCGGGTGCTGATCTTCTCGGAGAAGACCGGGTCGCACCCGGCTTCCGCCAGGGCGTCGAGCTGGCTCTGGAGCTCCTGCTGGGCGGTGCTGCAACGGGCGTAACCCACCCTCGTGGGCTTCGTCGCGGCCTCGGGCACCGTGGCGTCGAACGCGGGGCCCAACTCCCACGCGCGGCCGGGGCCGCGGTCGGCGGGGGTCTTCACCTCCAGTTCGGCCCGGAGCTGGTGGGACGAGCATGAAGCGGGGGGTGTGGGCCTACCGCGAGGGGCATTGTGCGAAGGCTGTTCCGCGAGAGGTTATGAGAACGAAGATCGGGGACAAACCGGACGCAGTGCGCTGGGGGTCTCCGGTCTCTCAGAACTACTCATTCCTGCGAGCCGCGCCCAGTGACCGCCGCCTGCCAGATCGGTGGTCACCGGCCGCGTTCGCGCGTCAGGTACGCCCGGCGGGAGCGATCTCACCGATCAGGGCGCGGATGCGGGTCTCGATCTCGTCGCGGATCGGGCGGACGGCGTCGACGCCCTGCCCGGCCGGGTCTTCCAGGGCCCAGTCGAGGTACTTCTTGCCGGGGAAGACGGGGCAGGTGTCCCCGCAGCCCATGGTGATCACCACGTCGGATGCCTGGACGGCCTCGGTGGTGAGGATCTTGGGGGTCTCGGCGGAGATGTCGATGCCGGATTCCTTCATGGCCTCGACGACGGCGGGGTTGACCTGGTCGGCGGGGACAGACCCGGCGGAGCGGACCTCGACCCGGTCGCCGACGAGGTGGGTGAGGAACGCGGCGGCCATCTGGGACCGGCCGGCGTTGTGAACGCAGACGAACAGCACGGACGGACGGGCGGGAGTACTCACGGGGATCTTCCTTGGGCTCGGACCGGGCCTGAAGGCCACGGCAGATCAGCTGTCGGCGTCTGTGGGGACGGTGGTGATCTCGGCCAGGAGGCCCGTCACGCGCTCGGCGATGGTGTCGCGGATGGCGCGGACCTCCTCGACAGTCTTGCCGTCGAGGTCGGGGACGTCCCAGTCCAGATAGCGTTTGCCGAGGAAGAAGGGGCAGGCGTCGCCGCAACCCATGGTGATCACCACGTCGGCGGCCCTCACCACGTCGTCGGTCAGCGGCTTGAAGAACGCGCGGACAGGTCCAGGCCGAGTTCACCCAGCACCACGACGACCTCGGTCTCCAGTTCGGCCGCGGGTTGGGAGCCGACCGAGCGGATATGGACGCGGCCCTGGCCGTGGTGGGCGAGCAGGGCGGCGGCCATCTGGGAGCGTCCGGCGTTCTGCACGCACACGAACAGCACCTCGGGGACGGGCTTGGGCATCAGACCCTTGGCCTGCGCGAGCGCGGTCAGCCGTTCGGTGGCGAAGTGGTCGGTCAGGGCGGACAGGTGCTGCTTGCCTTGGGCGGTCCGGTGGAGGGCGGCATGCGATTCGAAAACGTACCGTTCCACGGTCCCGGCGGAGAACACGCCGGTGAACCGGTCCACGCGGCGTTCGGCGGTGCGGGTCAGGACCGCCGTGACGTCCAGCAGGCCGTCGCTCACGGGTGGCTTGGTCGGGGGGCATGGTCTCAGGCCCCTTTCAGGACAGGGTGGTTCAGTGACCGGGGGCAGCGCTGAGCTCGTGCTCACCGGCCGGGGCAGGTGTCGGGACGGCGGGAGCGCCGGCCGGGACGGGGCGGCCGAAGAGAGCCGCGACCAGAGCCAGGCCAAGGACGGCCCCGGCGATCTGGGCCGCGACGAACGTGGGCAGGGAGCCGGGGGCGATCCCGGCGAAGGAGTCGGTGAAGGCCCGGCCGATCGTGACGGCGGGGTTGGCGAAGGAGGTCGAGGAGGTGAACCAGTAGGCGGCACCGATCCAGGCGGCCACCGCCACCGGTGCGAAGCGGTCCCGCCCGGACCGGACAAGCCCGAAGACCAGCAGAACCAGGCCGGAGGTCGCGACCATCTCGCCGAGCCACAGATGCGGCGCCGAGCGGTCGTGGGCCGACCACGTCACCAGGGGCTGGGCGAACATGGCGTTGGCCAGGACGGCGCCGCCGATCGCCCCGGCGGTCTGGGCTGCCGCATACGCCGCCAGCTCGCGCAGGGTCAGGCCACCGCCGGTGCGGCGGTCCGTCCACCAGACGGCGGCGGAGACGACCGGGTTGAAGTGGGCGCCGGAGACCGGCCCGAGCAGAACGATCAGGACACTGAGGCCGAAGACGGTGGCCAGGGAGTTGGCCAGCAACTGCACCCCGACGTCCCGGGACAGCTCGGTCGCCTGTATGCCGGAGCCGACCACGACCGCGACCAGCGCGGCCGTCCCGACGCCCTCGGCGGCCACCCGGCGCCCCAGCGGGAGTACGGCGGTCATCCGCAGCACCCCGAACCGGAAACCGCCCCGGAAGCCGGGCCGGAGGCCACCGCGGGGGCGGGAGCCTCAAGGAGGCCGGAGAGCTGGTTGAGCGCGGCGGGCATGACCCAGTAGTAGACCCAGGTCCCGCGCCGCTCGGAGCCGACCAGCCCGGCCTCGCGCAGCACCTTCAGGTGGTGGGAGATCGTCGGCTGGGACACGTCGAACGGCCCGGTCAGGTCGCAGACACACGCCTCGCCGCCCTCATGGGAGGCGATCATCGACAGCAGGCGCAGGCGGACCGGGTCCGCGAGGGCCTTGAACATGCGCGACAGCTCAGCGGCCGATTCCTCGCCGAGCGGGGCGCGGACCATCGGCGGGCAGCACGCCACGGGCTGGTCCTGGACGGCCACCGTCACCACCTGATTAGACATGCTTCTATGTTGACAGTTATCTAATCCGGTGGCAAGGTCGGGCTATATCGACAACCGTCGATACAACCTGATTCGGGGAGACCGCCATGTCCCGTGCCCAGCTCGCCCTGCGCGTCGCCGACCTGGAGGCGTCGATCGTCTTCTACTCCAAGCTGTTCGGCACCGAACCGGCCAAGCGCCGCGAGGGATACGCGAACTTCGCCATCACCACCCCGCCGCTCAAGCTCGTCCTGATCGAGGGCGCCCCCGGCGAGGAGACCCGCCTGGACCACCTCGGCGTCGAGGTCGAGTCCACCGAGGAGGTCACCGCCGCCACCACCCGCCTCAAGGGCGCCGGCCTGGCCACCTTCGAGGAGAACGACACCTCGTGCTGCTATGCCCTCCAGGACAAGGTCTGGGTCCACGGCCCCGGCAAGGAGCCCTGGGAGGTCTACGTCGTCAAGGCCGACGTCGACCAGCTCGGCAAGAGCGCCGCCGGCGGCGGAGACGCCTGCTGCGGCACCAGCGGACAGATCGCCGACACCGAACCGGCCACGGCCGCCGCCGGATGCGCCTGCGGCAGCTGACCCGGCCCGCGCATCGCGCAGAACCTCGCGCAGCGTACGACCGGCACGGGGTTCTGTCAGGCCGCGGCAGGCTGTTCTTCCCCGGGCCCGCTCCTGGTCGTAGGAGATGCCCTGCCGCTCACGCACCAGCTTGCGGTGCAGCTTGGCGGTGTTGGCCGACTCGTAGTGCGGCCCGGTGCCCTCGACGAGCTCCAGCGCGCCCGGCACGTGCTCGACCACTGCCTCGGGGACCTCGTCCGACTTCGGGAAGTAGCCCAGCTTCTGGTAGCGCTTCAGCGCCAGAGCCAGGGCGAGCAGATGCTCATCGGAACGGGTCCGCTCCCGCGCCCACGCCGCTTCCTCGGGCCTGAGCGTGAAGAAGACAGGCATCTCCCGCGCCGACATCAACCGCTTGAACCGCAGATACGCGGCCCGTTCTATCGAGGTCACGCCGCCAGTTCCCGCCCTGGTACGAAAACGGTCACTTCTGCGCGGGGCCGCACCAGGATGATCACCAAGCGATACGACGGCCCCGGGGAACCCCGCGCCCACCCGCCGCACGACCCCTACGCTCGACACCCGCGACCGACATCAAGCAGCCCCAGAGGCAGCGGTCACCCGCTCAAGACCGGCTCTGCTATCCCTTCCGGCCGTATCTCGGCTGCCCCCTCCCACGCTTGTGCACCGACCCCACCCAAACTCCCCGGCCTGGCCCCGGCATCCGGCAAGCACGTCAACGCCGAACGGCTGCCGATGGTCCTGAGCGACGGCACCCTGTCCGCCGCCTCTGCCTCAAACGCGACCGCCGCCCGCTCCGGCGTCGAAGGGACAGGCAACGAACGCGCCAACCAGTACCTCGACGTCCGCAACCTGCCCCGACCCTTTGGGTGGCGCCGGGGTGCACGACCACGGGCGTCAAGGTTCCCGACGTCGGCGTTCAGTGGCCGCGGGGAAAGGGCGGAAACGCGATCGAGGTCGTCTGCCGCGCGGCGGGACGAGCCGCGAGGTGTGTTCGGCGCATGACTGGGTCGAAGCGCCTAGCGTGTCAGCTTCCGCCCCCCGAACCCGCCCGCGCCGGTCGCTTCCTTCCACCAGGTCTCCAGGGCCGTCTGATCGAACGTCCGCCAGTTCGGCGTCTCGGTGACCAGCGCCTGGCCGAGCCGACGTCCGAGATCGACCATGGCGCGGCCCACGGGGGCGCGGCCCGCGTCGTAGGCGGCCAGGCCCTCGGGCCAGTCGGCGGCCGAAGTCAACGCCTTCTCCAGGAGGGTGACGTCCTGGAGGGCCTTGACCGCGCCCGCGCCTGTGTGGGGGCGGGCGACGGTGGCCGCGTCTCCGATGAGCAGGGCCCGGTCCACCGCGTAGTGAGGCGCCGTGAAGTCGTAGATGGGTTGCAGGAGCAGTTCGTCGGAGGTGGTCGCCTGGACCAGGTCGGCCCAGTAGGGCGGCAGCATCTCGGCGCAGATCTGGGCGAGATGGGCGCGCAGTCCGTCGTCCGCCGTACCTGGGGGAAGGCTCGTGGGGGTGTGCAGGCCCTGGTCAAGTCCGGGCGGAGGGGTCGCGTAGAGAATCCAGTTGACGCGGTGCCCGCCGGCTCCGTCGGGTATGCGGTACACGACCAGGTGGCCGCCGTCGAAGAGGACGTACGCCCCCTCGTCCCCGGGCAGCAGTTCCGGGTCGGGCAGCCGGCTCGCCGGGTAGGCGCCGCGCCAGGCCAGGTAGCCGGCGTACTCGGGCAGGACATCGGCGTACGCCGCCGCGCGCACCGCCGAGCGGTAGCCGTCCGCGCCGATGACCACGTCGTAGTGCTCGCTGCCGCCGCCCGTGTGGACCACGGCCCCCTCCGGCGTCACCTCGACCGTCTCGACCGCCGCACCGGTGCGGAACTCCACCGCCTCGGGTATCCGACGGCGCAAGTCCTGCCAGAGGGAACCCCAGTTGTACGTGCGGAACGGGAAGGGCATCACGGCGACCTCGCGGCCTCGCGGGTCGTGCGGTGCCGTGTGGTCGCGGACGTAGAAACGGTTGTGGACGATCCGCGCCCACGGAACGGAGGCGTCTATGTACCCGGCCGACTCCAGTTCGGCGTAGCGGTCGTTGTGCACGGCGACCCCGACCCCGCGTTCGGCCATGCGGCCCGACGCGCGCTCGTACACCGTGATCTCCCCGGCGCCGGCCCGTCCCAGCGCGAGCACCGCCGCGCATCCCGCTATGCTCCCGCCCACGACCGCGACCCGGCCACCTTGCATCTCACGCCTCCGAAGTTCGCCCACTCTGAGCACCGCACCGCCACCCCGTATCACCCCAACTCCATCACGCCGGCGGGGCATATGCCGATCACTTCAGCCCCTGAGACCCGTTCCTACACCAACTCCCCCCGTCGTACGCTTCTCCGACTCCTCCGTCGGCGGGCGGCCTGGTCAGAGACGGCTGTCCCCTGGACGGGGAAAACGGGGGAAGCGGAAATGGTGACGTACATACCGGGAGAACTCCTGCCCCGCCATGTGGCGCTGTCGCCGGACGGCAACGGCCGGTGGGCGGAGCAGCGGGGGCTGCCGCGCGGCGGCGGGCACCGGCAGGGGGCGCGGGCGCTTCAGGAGGTCGTCGCCGGTGCGGGTGCGGTGGCTGGGTGCGCGGGAGGGTCTCCCCGGCTTCCTGCTGCGTGAGATCGAGTCGGCCGAGGAACTCACCGGGGACCGCGACGCGCTGACCCTCGTCCTGTGCATCAACTACGGCGGGCGGGACGAGATCCTGCGTGCGGTCAACCAGGTGGCCGAGGACGCCCGCAGCGGAGTCCTGGCCGATACCGCGCTGGACGGGAAGGTGTTCGCCCGCTACCTCAACGGGCTCGCCCTTCCGGACGTGGACCTCTATCTGCGCCCCGGCGGCGAGACGCGCACGTCGAACTTCTTCCTGTGGCAGATGGCGTTCGCCGAGATGGTCTTCACGCGGACGCCGTGGCCGGACATGACCAGGAAGGACCTCCGGGAGGCGGTCGAGGAGTACGCGTCCCGCAGGCGTCGGCTCGGCGGGCTCGGCTGACGATCCGGGCATCGTACGCACCGGTTGACGACGCGGCTTCCCCGGCACTACGGCGCTCGCCTCGTCCCGCATCCGCGTCGGGATCGTCCGCGAACTGGTCGACGACCTCGGAGTGAACCGGCGTCAAGTCCGCCGGGGTTCCTCGAAACGGGCCGGTGCGTGGAACCGGGCCTTGCGGGCGGCACGCCGGAAGGTGGTGAGGACCGCTGGGCCGGCCAGCAGGACGCACAGGAAGTTGGTGACGGCCCGGCCGGTGTCCCAGCCGAGGGAGGTGGCGAGGTCGAAGGCGAGGTAGCGGTGCCACTGTTCGGTGAAGGGCAGGCCGGGGAGGTAGGCGAGGGAGCTGTTCGGGTCGAGGGAGAAGGGCCAGAAGGAGAGGTTGAGGAGGAAGCCGAAGAGGTAGCCGGAGAGTGAGCCGTAGACGGCGAGCATGAGGACCTCCCGGCGGCCGGTCGCCCGGGGCAGGAACCCGGCGAGCATGCCGACGAACGCGCAGCCGAACATCTGGTACGGCATCCACGGCCCGACCCCGCCCGTGATGAGCGCGGAGGCGAAGAGGGAGGTGCAGCCGAGAGTGAAGCCGAAGCCGGGTCCGTAGACGCGTCCGGCGAGGACGAGGACGAAGAAGACGGTCTCGACGCCGGCGGTTCCGGCGCCCAGCGGGCGCAGGGCCGCGTTGACGGCGGACAGGACCCCCAGCATGGCCAGCGCCTTGGAGTCGATGCCGCCCTCGGCGATCTCGGACAGCACCACGCACAGGACGAGGACGAGCAGTACGCCGAAGATGAGCGGGGGCGCGTAGTGGGAGCCGAACTTCCCCGGGGCGACGGCGAACGGCCAGAAGAACGCGACGACTCCGAGGAAGGCGGCGAGCGTCATGACGACCCCGACGCGCGGCGTCAGCCGGATGGCGGCCGTCACGACAGGGCCGCCTCGACCTGATCCACCGTCAAATACGGTAGCGGGGCGAGGATCTTGGCCGTCTGGGGCGCGAACACCGGTGAGGAGACGATGACTTCGACGGTCGGACCGTCGGCGACGACCTCTCCCTCCGCCATGACGACCACACGGTCGGCGGCCCGCGCGGCGAACTCGACGTCGTGGGTGGAGATCACGACCGCCCGGCCCTCCCCCGCGAGAGAGTCGACGATCCCGGTCAGCGCCGTCTTGGCCCGGTAGTCCAGGCCGCGCGTCGGTTCGTCCAGCAGAACGACCCGTGGGGCGGCGGAGAGTTGGAGGGCGAGGACGAGGGCGAGCTTCTGTCCTTCCGACAGGTCGCGGGGGTGCGTGGCGTCCTCGATGCCGGGAGCGAGCCGGTCCAGGATCTCGCGTGCCGACACCGCCGTCGTGCCCGATTCGCCGTCCGCCTGGTCGAGTTCCTGCTTCACGCTCTCCAGGTAGAGCAGGTCGGCCGGGGTCTGCGGGACCAGGCCGACCAGTCGGCGGGCGCGGGCGGCGGGCACGTCGTGGGGATCGGTTCCGTCGGCGGTCCGTACCGTCCCGGCGCGGCGCGGTCCCGACCCCTGGAGCGCCCACAGCAGCGAGGACTTGCCCGATCCGTTGCGGCCCATCAGGGCGGTCACCTCCCCGGCGTGCAGATCGAGGTCGACCTCCCGTACGGCGGGCACGCCCCGGTAGGTGACGGTGACCCCGCGCGCCGCGAGCAGCCGGGCCCGTTCCTGTGCGGGTGCCGGGCGTACTGGTGCCGGGGTGCGGTCGGTCAGTTCGGCGCGCAGGGGTGCGGCGGCGCGGCGGGCGTCGCGGACGGACAGGGGCAGCGGGGACCAGCCCGCCGCGCGGCCCAGTTCGACGATCGGCGGCGCGATGCTCGACGTGCGGAGGATGTCGGCGGCCGGGCCGATGCGGGCTCGGCCGTCGCCGGGGAGGTGGATGACGCGGTCGGCGTACTGGACGACGCGCTCCAGGCGGTGTTCGGCCATGAGGACGGTGACGCCGAGGTCGTGGACGAGGCGGGTGACGGCGGCGAGGACCTCCTCGGCGGCGGTCGGGTCCAGGGCGGAGGTGGGTTCGTCGAGGACGAGGACCCGGGGGTGGGCGGTGAGGACGGAGCCGATGGCGACGCGCTGTTGCTGGCCGCCGGAGAGTTCGTTCAGGGCGCGGTGGCGCAGGTCGGCGAGGCCGAGCAGGTCGAGGGTCTCCTCGACGCGTTTGCGCATGGTCCCCGGCGGGATCGCCAACTGCTCCATGGCGTAGGCGAGTTCTTCCTCCACCGTGTCGGTGACGAAGCCGTCGATCGGGTCCTGGCCCACCACCCCTACGACGTCGGCGAGTTCGCGGGGCGGGTGGTGGGCGGTGTCGCGGCCGTCGACGGTGACCCGGCCGTGGAGGGTGCCGCCGGTGAAGTGGGGCACGAGTCCGTTGACCGCGCCGAGGAGTGTGGACTTGCCGACGCCGGTGTGTCCGACGACGAGGCACAGCTCGCCCTCCTCGACCGTGAAGTCGGCGTCTTTCAGGGCGGGTTGGGGGGCGTCGTCGTACTGGACGGTGACCTGGTCGAAGGTGATCACGGCGCTCCGGGCGGGGGCGAGAGGAAACCGGCGGTCGCGGCGAGGAGGATCGCGGCGGTGGGGATCAGGGGCAGGTCGGGCCAGGTGAGGGGGTGGAAGGTGGCGTTGAGCTGGGCGGGGTCGTAGCCGAGGCCGGTCAGGAGCAGGACGGCGGAGAGGACGCCGCTGCCGGTGACGGCCCACTCGGGCAGCCGCCAGGGGTCGGGGCGGTAGGTCGTACGGGTGACGCGTCGGCCGCCGAGGCGCAGGCCGGCCAGGCACAGTGCGGCGCCGAGTCCCATGGCGGGCAGGCCGAGGAAGGCGGGCGCGGTCGCGTCCAGCAGTCCGTACGCCCCCGCGCACAGACCGCACATGCCGAGCAGCATCAGCGCGCCGGTGATCCGGCGGGAGCGGCGGGTGGCGGTGCCCGCGCGGCCGTAGCCCCGGGAGTCCATCGCGGCGGCCAGCCGCAGGGAACGTTCCAGGGCGTCCTCCAGCACCGGGACGGCGATCCCGCGCAGCGCCCGCATCCCCTGAGTACGTCCGGCCCTCAACTTCCTTGCCCGTGCGACGCGTTGGACGCTCTGCACCAACTGCGGGGCCACGCTGATCGCGACCGTGACCGCGACGCCGAGTTCGTACAGGGCGCCGGGCAGCACGCGCAGGGCCCGCTTCGGATTGGCGAGGGTGTTCGCGGCGCCGATGCAGCACAGCATGCAGGCCAGGCGCAGTCCGTCGGTCGCCGCCGAGAGCAGCGCCTCCAGCGAGACCGGGCCGCCGATCCGGATGCCCGCGTACCAGTCGGGGGTGGGAACGCGCGGGAGGGAGAAGAGGAAGTGGTCGTGGGGGGTGATGCCGGTGGAGAAGACGGCTCGGAAGACGACCCGGATCGCCACGACGGTCAGGGCCAGATAGAGGTAGTACTTGAAGCCGCGCGCCCAAGGGGCCTCGGTGCGCCGCGCGGTGACGACATAGCCGAGGACGGCGAGCACGAGGAACAGCAGCAGCGGGTTGTCGGTACGGCTGACGGCGGTGGCCAGCGCCAGGGCCCACACCCACCAGGCCACCGGATGCAGGACACGCGGCAGCCGGCGCCCGCCCGTGTCCGGCGCAGGACCGGTCGCGGGCGCCGCCACGGTCGTACGGGACACGGCGGTCACTCCGTACGACGGCGTCGGCGGGCCGCGAAGGCCGCCGCGCCGCCGATCAGCGCGACCAGGGCGGCGCCGACGGCGACCGGGGTGAGCGAGCCGGAGTCGTGCGGGGCGTCGGCGGCGGGCGCGGCGTCGACCACGCCGGTGCTGGGGCGGGGAGTCTCGGCAGCCGGTGAGGGAGGCGGCGGGGTGGGGGGCGTCGAGGGGGATGCGCTGGGCTCCGTCTTCTCGGGTGACGGCGTCGGTGGCGTGGTCCGGGGCTGTTCGGGTGCGGGGCCGGGGTCCGTGTCGGGCGGCGACGCGGGGGTCTTCCCGGTGGCGGAGGGTTTGGGGGCGTCGCCCTGCGGGCGGGTGTTGTGGGCGCGCAGTTGTCCGGGGGTGACCGCCGGGCGGCCCTGGGTGCCGCCGACGTCGGTGCCGCCGAAGGTCCACAGGTCGACGCTGCCGGGCTGGGGTTTGTAGAGCATGGCGCCGAGTTGGCTGTAGGTCCAGTCGTCGTCGCCCGGGTCTGCGTGCCAGTACGACCAGTAGGCGGAGGCGGGCGGGGTGAGGACGCAGTCGTCCTCGGCGGCGGTCGGGTACTGCCTGCCGCTGTCGTGTCCGCTGTAGCCGATGCGGCAGATGAACGCGGGCCCGTCGTGTCCGGTGCCGGTGGTTCGCCAGCCGCCCTGGTTGAGGAGTTCGTAGCCGGTGGTCGGGGTGGTGCCGCAGGAGCGGTAGACCGGGCCGCCCCAGTGGCTAAAGTCCACGGCGAGGACCGCTCCGGACGTGGTGGTGCACCGGCCCATGGGCTGGGGCGCGGCCGTGGCGGGGGTGAGCGCGGCGGCGAGCGCGGCGGCCGTCAGCCCAAGAGCCGCCCCGGCCCGCAGGACTCGTCCGGTCATCGCCCGGCTCCGCTCGCCGCGCGCCTGCGGGCGATGACGACGGTCCACCAGCCCGCGAGCACCAGCACGAGGGCGATCGCACCGAGGGCGCCGACCTGTACGCCCGTCGACGCCAGGACTCCCCTGCCGCTGCCGCCGTCCGTACCCACTCCCCCGGTGCCGCCGCCCGGCGTGACGATCGCCGGGGCGCTGCCGCTGGGGCTCGGTGTGGGCTGGGGCGAAGTGCCGGCCAGGCTGCGCGTCAGGGTGCCGAAGCTGACGCCGGTCGCGCCGCCGACGGCCTGGGTGGAGGCGCGCAGGTCGGAGCCGGCCTGCCCCTCCTTCGCCACCCGGAACCCGCCGTCGTCGTTCTGCTGTCCGGCGAGGAACCTCCGGGCGTCGGCGATCTCGTCGGCGTACTTCTCCGCGTCGAGGGAGAGCCCCTGCACCGCGAGCGCGGCCGAGTTGACCGAGTTCCCGGCGGCGCCGGGGAAGCCGCCGTCGGCCAACTGCCTTGACGCGAGCCAGGAGAGGGCCTTGTCCACGGCCTTCTCCGCCGTGTCGCCGCCGGCCAGATCGAGCGCCATGGCCGCGATCGCGGTGGAGTCGACGTCGGCGTCCTTCGTCGCCGGGATCAGGCTCGGCCAGGCGCCGCTGTCCTGCTGGAGGCTCGCCAGATAGGCGACCGGCTCCCGCGCCTTCTCCCCGGCCCTCAACTGCGCGATCACCGCGAGGGATTGGCCGAACACGGAAGGCGCATAGGTGTAGGCGCCCTTCGCCGCGCAGGAACGGTCGGGCGCGGTGCTCGCCTTCGTGCATACGGCCTTGTCGAGCGCGGCGATCAGGTCGTGGCCGGCGAAGTCGCGCGGGTCGCGGCCGACGGCCTCGGCGAGCAGGGCTGTCTTGCCGAGGGAGCCGCCGGTGGCGTGGGGTGTGCCGATGCCGGTCCAGTCGTTGACGGTGCGGCCCTCGCCGTCCTTGCCCTCGTGGTCGAGGAAGTCGACGATGCCGCGCAGTCCGGCGTTGTCGAGGCCGGTCGCGGCGAGGGCGTAGGCGCCGTCGACGGTCAGGCCGAAGTCGGCGCGGGTCGTCCCGGGTCCGGCGGTGTAGTAGCGGCCCTGCTTCAGGTTGGCGGGGTCGGTGAGGTAGGCGACGCCCTTCTTGAGGTCGGGGCCGACCCCCGGGGGCGGGGTGGTCGGGGGCGCGGTGGGGGTCGTCGGCGGGTCGGTCGGCTCGGCCTGCTTCGTGGTCAGGGTGACGAGGCTGGTGCCGGCGCCGGCGAGGACGGCGGGCGGGGTCGGATAGAGGGCCGGGTCGGTGGCGCCCTCCTCGAACCCGAAGCCGCCGCCGTCGAGTTGCTGCCGCGACAGCCAGCCCACGGCCGCGTTCGCGCGGGTGGTGTCGCCGAGTACGCGCAGGGCCTGGGCGGCGTACGCGGTCGCGTACACGCCGCCGGTCGTGGAACCGGTGTAGCCGGGGAACGCGCCGTCCGCGCGCTGGGTCTTCGTCAGGTAGGTGCGCGCCTTCGTGACCGCGTCGTCGTGACCGCCCGCCTTGTTCAGGACGAGGGCGACCAGGCCGGTGGTGGCGGAGTCGCCGTCGCAGTGCTCGCCGGGGCGGATGAGGATGCTGGTGATGCCGCCGTCGGCGCACTGGAGTTGGGTGAGGCGGCCGACGGTGGCCGCCGGAGGAGTCGTTCCGGACCGCAACAGGGCCAGTACGGACAGAGCCTGTCCCTCGGCGTACCCGGCGCCCGCGAAGTCGCCCTTGGCGGTGCAGCCGGGGGTCGGTTCGCCGGACTCCGGGCCCGCCGCGCACACGTTCTTCGCCAGGTCGCCGACGAGGTCGTGGCCGCCGAAGGTGTGCGCGTCCTGTCCGGTGATCTCGGCGAGGAGGGCCAGGCGGGCGGCTGCCGTGGCGTCGGGGGCCCGGTCGGTGCCGTTCGGGTAGGCGTAGTCGGCGGTGTGGGCGGCGAGGAAGGCGGTGATCTTGTCGAGGCCGGCGCTCCTGCCGTCGGTGGCGGCGAGGGCGTAGGCGGTCTCGGTGGTCAGGAGGTGGTTCGGGGCGCCGTCGTCGACGACGCGTTCGCCGTCGGTGAGGCGGCTCTTGAGCCAGGTCGCCGCGGAGGCCAGGTCGATGTCGCCGGGCGCGCCGGTGGGGGTGGTGCCCGGATCGGGGGTGCCGGTGGTGCCCGCGCGGACGTCGTCCGGGGTGAAGGCGGGCCGGCCCGTGCTGCCGCCGACGTCGGTGCCGCCGTAGACCCAGGCGTCGACGTCGCCGTCCTTGAGTGTGCGGTCCATGGCTCCGTACCGGCTGTAGGTCCATTCGTCCTGGCCGGGTGCGGCGGTCCAGTACGACCAGTAGGCCGTCGCCTGCGGGGTCAGAACGCAGGGTTCCTCGTCCGGAGTCGGGTACTGCGTACCGGAGTTGAAGGTGCCGGAGCCGATACGGCAGATGAAGCCGGGGCCGTCGTGCCGGGTGCCGGTGGTGGTGAAGCCGGCGTCGTGGAGGAGGTCGTAGCCGGTGGTCGGGGTGGTGTCGCAGCCGCGCTCGACCTTGCCGCCGAACGGCTCGAAGTCGACGGCGGCGACCGCGCCGTCGGTCGCGGTGCAGTCGCCGATGGGGTCGGCGGCGGCTGGGGAGATGGTGGTGAGGAAGGTCGTGCAGGCGGCTGCG
Source organism: Streptomyces sp. NPDC004539 (assembly GCF_040610055.1). Lineage (NCBI taxonomy): Bacteria > Bacillati > Actinomycetota > Actinomycetes > Kitasatosporales > Streptomycetaceae > Streptomyces > Streptomyces sp. NPDC004539. The sequence continues at coordinate 17,244 of NZ_JBEXLS010000045.1, forward strand.
ATCAGCAGCAGCGCGGTCGCAAGTGCCGTCCAGGCGCCGGGTGTTGTGCCCGACCGCGCGCCTCTTCGCTCTCCGGTCCCCATGGCCGCCCCCTCGTCCGGCGCGGGACGGAGACGTGGTTGAGGACCCTCGTGGTCACGGGAGTTCCCCCGTACGAGAGTCGGTCGCACCACGCCGTAGTCCGCGACGGCGTTCGTTGCTCGGATCACGCTCCAGGCAGTCCGGCTCGCCCGGCGTGTGCCGGGCCCACGGTTGCGGGTCAGCGCCGGTTTTCGACCGGCTTCCCCTGGAACTTCTTGCGTATCAGGCGGATTTGAACACGGTTCACAGAGAGCGTCAAGGTGTCGCACAGGGTGACGCGGGTCGCTCTGGCCACGCGGGTGGCGGTCGGGTACCGTCCGGCACTGCCGAGTGGGGGAACCCGGTGGGAGTCCGGGGCTGACGCGCAGCGGTGTGGGACGGCAGAGGGCCGTTCCGAGCCCGAATGCCCAGGCGGCGCAGCACCTTCGGAAGCCGATCCACGCGTCCCGGACGGCGGCCCCACCCACCGCAGGCGGGTCCGGTCGGCGTCCCTCACCCAAGGAGCAGGCCATGTCCCGTCGTTCCGCCCTGACCCTCGCCGCCGCCCTCGGCGCCTTCGCGCTCACCACGCTGCCCGCGGCGGCCACCGCCACCCCGGCGCAGATCGCCACCTCGAAGACGAACGGCGTCACCTACCTCAAGTCCCTTCAGGCGGCGGACGGTTCGTACGCCGGGTCGGGGCTGTCCAACGAGTGGGCGTTCAGCGCCTTCGCCGCGGCCGGGACCGCCGCCGTGGACGTGACGCCGGGCGGCGACACGAGCAAGAACGCGAGAACCGTCTACCGCGACCTGCTGTCCACCGGCGGCTGGCCGTCCTCCTCCCCCGTCGTCACCGACTACGAACGCGCCGCCCTCAACGCCTACGCCGCCGGCCTCGACCCGGCCCGTGTCTCCGCCTCCCGCAACCTGATCGCCGACATCTACGGCTACTGGCAGACCTCGGAAGCCGGTTACTTCGGCCCGTCGGCCACCTTCAACGGCACGGTGTTCGCCGCGCTGGCCCTGGGCGGCGCGAAGACGGCATCCGGGCAGGTCCGCGTCCCCCAGTCGCTGCGCGACGCGATCGTCACCCGGCTGCGCGCCAACCAGCACAACGACGGCGGCTGGAACTACGGCAAGGCCGAGGGCAACCCCACCCAGCTCGCCGCCGCGAGCGACATCGACATGACCGGCGCGGCCATGGCGGCGCTGTGCGTGTCGGGCGTGCCGAACACCGACACCGACGTCGTGCAGGCCAAGGCGTTCCTCAAGAGCAAGCTGGTGGCGAGCACCGGGGCCTTCAACGCCGTGTTCGGGGTGAACACCGATTCCAACGGCTGGGCCGTGTCCGGCCTCAACGCCTGCGGGATCAATCCGCAGACCGGTGACTTCCTCACCGCCCAGGGCAAGACCCCGGTCGACTTCCTGATCGCCCAGCAGTTCAACCCCGGCGGCGGCTTCAAGTACCTGCCCAGCGACACGAGTCCGTCCTCGTACGCGTCCATCGACGGCCTGCGCGCGGTGGCCGGAGGCGGCTTCACGGCCACACCGCCCGTCCCGACGACCGCCGGCGCCCCGCAGTGGGTGGGGCAGTCGTCCTTCACCGCCGGTACGGCGACGAAGCTGGCGCTGACCGTGGACGACGGGTCCGGGAACCTGCGGGTGTGCTCGGTCGCCCTGACGCCGACCGGCGCGACGACGACCTTGGGTGCCGTCCTCGACGCGGCGACGGGCTCGGGGGGTTCGGGAGGTTCAGGGGGTTCGGGAGGTTCGGCCACTCCGTCCGGCTGCGTGACAGCCGTGACACCGTCCTCCGGCACCGGGACCGTCACCGCCCTCAACGGCACGGCCGCCAACGGCTCCAGCACCTGGAAGGTCAGCATCGACGGCTCGTCCTTCGCGACCGCCGCACGGGAGACGGCCGTGGGCGTCGGAGACACGATCGCCGTGCGCTGGGGGGCCTGACGGCAGCCGTACGGCTACCGGGTCGCGGTGTGCACCCGAGGCCGGGAAGCACACGGCCGGAGGGCCGGTCGAAGCCCTATGCGTCCACCGCGCCCCGCACGAATCTCCGGAGGTGCGTACGTACGGCGTCGGGCTGCTCCAGCCAGGGCTCGTGCCCGGCGTCCGCGATCCGCGTCAACGGTAGACCGAGCCGGAACGCGAGTGATTCGAGAGCCGACAGGGGCCGAGGATCGGCGACCCCGGCGAGGAGTTCCGTTCGCGCGGGCAAGTGCTCACTCAGTTCGGCAAGGTGCCCGTCGAGCGGGTCCGCGCGTCCCTCCCTGCCGAGTTCCCTGTTCATGACCCAGTTGACGGGGCGCCGCCGCCGGGCACCCCGCGCTGCCCAGTTCCAGCCACGTTCGGGATCGGCATGGTCGGTGAACCAGGCCAGCGTGAGCAGCTCGACTTCCTCCTCCTCCGTACGGCGCGGCGACTCCTCCAGTACGCGGAGCCGCTCCTGCTGCGCGGCGGTCATACGGCGGTCACGCTCCGCCCGGTCCCCGGCGCGCCAGTCACCGACGAACGGCCCGCACATCAGCAGCATTCCGGCGATCCGATCGGGGTACGCCAGGCAGAACCGGCTCGCCAGGTCGGTGCCGTAGGAGTGCCCGACCAGCACGGCCCTGGGCACCTCCCATACGTCGAGCAGTTCGGCGAGGTCGTCGACATGCCGGCCGAGGGAATGACGGCCCTCCCACGGGGATCGGCCGGTGCCACGCTGGTCGTACCGGTACACGGGCGTGAGGTCCGCGACCATGGGGGCGACGTCGCCCAGGTAGTCCGGCAGCCCCGGACCGCCGTGGAGCATCACCACGGGCGGCTGCCGAGCCGTGTCCCCCAGCGCCGTCCAGCACAACCGCGCCCCGTCGCTCATCGACGCGAGGCTCTGCGTCTCCATCAAGGTCACCGCGGAGAACCTACGGTGCAGCGGGTCTCGGCGGCAACGGCCCGTTGACGTAAGAGGTCGTCTTTTGAACCCGTCGTACGTAACAGCTTTGGCCATGGGTTGTCATGAGTCTCGTGCGGCAAGATGCTGCGAGCAGAAGCCGGGACTTGTCGCCGGCGGAGGGAGTGCCGGCGTCCCGTGCCGAGGAGTGGTAGGCGCCATGCCCACGAGAACGAAGGTCGGTAGCGTTTTCCGGGCCCGGTACGAGGAGATCATCGCCGAGGACCGGAAGCTCATCGAGGTCGATACGAAGATCCAGGAGCTGGGCCATGCGCGGGGCGTCGAAGACGATCAGGATGTCGCGGTCACCGTCATGCCAGCGGCCCATCTCGATCAGGTCGGTGACGACCCGGCGGACCTGGACGGCGGTGACCTCGGCGACGTCGTCTTCGGGTCCGAGACAGACAGCGTCCAGGAGCTGGCACCAGGAGGTGCGGCCCGATTCGAGGGCGGCGACGAAGAAGTACGGCCAGCCGGGGATGCACTGGTCTGAGGAGCGGCCGTTGCGGCCGTAGACGTGACAGAACAGACGGTCCGCGCTGGTCGGCGCGTCCGGGCGGAGCCAGTGGCTGACGTCGACCGCCAGGACCAGGCGCCCGTCGGCGGCCCGCGGCATCGGCAGACCGGCCAGCACCTGCCGCAGCCGGGGCACGTCCACGTTCCCGCAGTTCAACGCCTCGTACATCGCGCCGTGCCCACGCCGGTGCTCGGCCACCAGCGTGAGCTCCACCGGCGAGGTCACCGGACCATCCACGCACAGCAGCGCGTCGGCCAGCTCGAACAGTTCGTCCCCGCGTGCAGTCAGGCAATCGAAGAAGTGGTCCCGGAAGCGTGACGCTTCCCCTGGGACATCGAGGTGCGGCAGGCTCATCCACACGGCCTTCGTTCTGGTTCGGTGCATTCCTTGGTCGGAGCACAGAATCGGACGGAGGCCGCCCACACGTCTGTTGAACTTCCGCGTGAGGGAGCCAGTTTGACGGACAATTCGACACTACGGAGCTCGGGAGCTCAGGCAACCTGCTCGAAGCCGCGGCTGAGCTGAAGGGAGCGGTAGTGAACGGCACGTGGTGGCTCACACAGGGCGACACCCGGATCGGCGAGCTACGGCAGTACGCAACTGATCAGCCAACTTTCCTCTGCCACTTCATCCCAGGGCCCGGATGGGAAGGGGTCCGTGTGCTGTTCGAGAGCTGGGCGACCCTGCACGGCCCAGACCCCGACGGCTCTCGAACCGCGCAGGCCATCAAGCCCATCATGGACCTCGGACTAACGTTGGTTCCCGAAGACGAAGGTCAGCCCATGGCGCTCTTCAAAGAGTGCATCGTCCGTATCGACGGTGACGTCGCCCGCATACGCTGCTGACCTCAACGAAGTCGCCGACAAGCTCAGCGCACGAGGAATACACGACAGCCGATTACGCGAGGTCGCCAGTTCCCCACCCCATGATGACCCAACGCCTCACAAAAGCCCCCGCACCAGCCAGTGGACACACAAAGCACCAACCGCCGGCTGACGCCGTGCCTACTCGTGCCGGCGGTCTCGGAGCTTGTCACAGAAGGCGAGCGGTGCCCCGCACCACGTGATCAGGTGCGGACGGATTCAACCCGCCCACCGCTTCGAACCGTAGGAAAGGGTCCGCCAGCATGCTGGCGGACCCTCGCTGCAAGATCGCGCTAGCGGTGAGTACCCATTAAAACTTCGGGGACCTCAGCGGGCGGATGCCGTCTACGGGAAACCGGGCCCGCCGCCGCAGCAGGCGACGGTCTCGGTGTGGTCAGCACCGGCGAGCGGCGCTACGGCGAGCACAGCCGCCAACGCCACCAACAGACCGACTACGGCTTTACGCATCACATCTCCTTGTCCAAGGGGAGTGTTGTCCAGCACTTCAGCGGGTGGGTACCGTCTACGGGACTGCGGGCCCGTCTCCGCAGCAGGCGGCGGTTTCAGAAACCGCCCGTGCCGCCGCAGCAGGCGACGGTCTCGGTGTGGTCAGCACCGGCGAGCGGCGCTACGGCGAGCACAGCCGCCAGCGCCACGAACAAACCGAGTACGGCTTTACGCACCTTCTCCTCCTGATTGCCGGAATCCGACCCTTCACGGCTGACCAGGCGGCATGCCGCAGCACCGGAGCGTTCAAGGCGCTCCTGTCCCAGCCGTCGTAGCGGCCAAGAGGTCCCCGAGTCAGCACCTCGGACTGTAGGCCGTGGCCGGGACTCCGCGTCCCTGACACATGTCAGGGTCTCGATGAGGCGACGGTGCACACGGTGGCCCGCCAAGCCGTCCGCGCCGTCCTGCCTGTAACGATCCTCGTGACACCGGTGACAGGACCGCGACAAAAAGCGAGCAACTGTCCGCACGCACTTCCTGTCTCACTGTGCGTGGACGGCAACGACCGGCCGTCCCGACCACGACGCTCACAGGGGGAACACCATGAAATCGATGACCCGCCACAAAGCGGCCACCGCCGGCGCACTCGCCGTCCTGGCCCTCGGCGGCACGATCGCCGCGACCACTCCGGCCTCGGCCGCCACCCCCGGCGCGTACAACGGGGAGTGCGGCAAGGGGTACGAGGTCTTCCGGGAGACTCCGGTCGAGTCCGCGCCGTACAAGGCGATCTCCACGATCTACCTGGCCTACAGCGACAAGGACCAGAAGTGGTGCGCCGTCAACATCCGCACCAAGCCCGGCGTCCGCATGCCCATGGAGGTCACCCTCGACACCACGCCGACCAGCGGCAAGCCGGCCAAGGACGCCGGCTCCTTCAAGAGCTACGCCGGCCCGGTGTACAAGGACCTCCCCGCCAGGCCCGGCATCTGCATGGCGTGGAGCGGCACGACCGGCATCTACTACAACTCTGACCGGGGGCTCTGCCCCTGACCGGGCGGCCGAACACGGCTGTACGACGACTGTGCCGCCCCTGGTCCACCGGGGGCGGCCTCCCGGATGTGTTCGCCCGTCTCGGGCACGGTGTTGTCCTCGGGTCAGCCGTTGAGCATGAGGGACTCCGCGGTGCGCGCTCTGCGGCACGTCCTATGCCGGGTGGAGCCGTCTCAGCGGCGTGTGAGTTCCCCGAGAGTCTTCCTGATGTCCTGGATCACACAGGCGGCCTGGCCGACAAGAAGGGGCTTGGGAACGGAGTCGCGGTACTCGCGGATGAGGCTGTCGCCGTAAGCCTGGAGTGACTACGGGCAAGGGACCGTCATGAGCCCGTGTCGGCGTGCTTGTCCGCCTGGTCCGGGTATGCCTGTCCGCAGTCGATGCTCCTTCTGATCTCGGCCGTGAGTTCCCTCGACCGGGTCGCGCCGATGTGGAGTTCTTTGCGGAGTGTCTCGGCCGAGGCGGGTCGTTGGTGTCGTTCGCGGTGCCGGGTGTCGATGCCTCTGGCCTTCTTGAAGAGGTCTGTCTCCTGGGTGGTCGACGGGTTCTGCGGTCCGGGACGGTCTGTGGGGTGTGCTGGTTTCGGTGGGGTGTCCGGGCTGTGGATGAGGAGTTCGACGGACAGGAGCAGGGCGACGGGCGGCCATCCGGCGACGAGGACCGGTTTCCATTGCATGGTGGGGGCGGCGGCGATGTTCGCGGCGAGGGAGACGGCGATGCCGAGGAGGAAGGCGGTCCGGATGGACCAGCGGGTGCGGCGGGAGAGTTCGTCCTGCTGCTTGAGGAGACCGATGGTGGACAGGAGGAGGAGTCCGTCGACCGAGAGCGGCCACAGGGCGGCGCTCACGGGGTCGGCGCCGCCCTGTACGGCGAAGTCGCGTTGGTGGATGTAGGAGGCGTAGGCCGCGACGGACGCGACGGTGAACGCGCACAGTGACCGCACCCAGGTGTCGAGATCGTGGGCGCGTCGTGTGTCCGGGGTCCTACCGGGTTCCTCGCCCGACGTCATCTGCTCAACGCTCCTCGCGAAGTGCCGGGCGGTCGCGTGGACGGACGGCCCCGCGCCCCCGGCCGGCCCGACACCGCGTCCCTGGGGCGGTGTGCCGGGGCGTGGGGCTCGGTCCCGGGTGTCCGGGTGGGAGTCGGGACGGTGTTCGCGGCGGACTCGACCGGTCTTTGCGGGGTCTCGTCCGAGCGGGTGCGAGAGTCGGGTGGGCGACGCAGGGGGCGGTGATGCGGTCCTGATGCGGACCGCGCGGAGGTGTCCGTCCGGGAACGAGTCGGTGGGGTGACTCCTCTTGTCCTGCGGAGTCGGTGGGCCGACCGGTGTCCGGCTCCGGCCACGTCCTCGCCGTCCTGCGGGCTTCCGCCGGGTCCTGGTGCGGACCCGGGCAGGACGACCGCCTGGTCGAGGGCGGCCGGACCCGGGTCCTGAAGGTTCTCGTGTTCCGCGCGGCAATTGGTCCTGGTGCGGGTTCGCGGGTCCATTCTCGGTCTCCTCCGGACTGGCGCGCGTATGTCGCCTGCACCTAAAAGACCGGGATTCACCGTCGTTTTAGCCACACCCCGGCAGAAGACCGCAGGAGGGCCCCGCGAGCTGGCCTCCAACGGCCGGACGCGGTACCGCACCACCGGCTAAAGAAGACCTACGCCACCGCTAAAGCGCGGCCCGCTCACCCGTGCACAGCCGCCGGTTCAGACTCCCCGGACCGAGCCCGACCGCGCCCCGCTTCACGCGTCGGCCGAGCGCGCTGCCCGGGCCTGTGGCCTGGGCGCAATTGCCGCTCCTTGGCGGTTCCTTGTCGCCGCTGCGCTCCCGTGGGGGACGTCCCTCTTCCCCTCTGCCTGAGGAGGCGTCCGGTCATGGCTTCCTCCCGCCACGACACCCACCGCACCACCCCCGTCCTGCCCCTGGACACCGTCCGGGAATCCTTCGCGCTCCTGGCCGGCGGACCCGAACCGCTGACCGTCGACGGCCGCCGTATCCGCGGTCTGCCGCCCCGTCACCTGCCGCTCGACGAACTCCGCACCCTCCTCCTGAACCCCGCCTGCCCCCGACTCACCCGCGACGCCGTATGGACCCTCCTCGTGCGCCGCTCCCGGCGGGACGGCGCCCCCTGGGTACTGGCCTGTGCCGGAATGGCGCTGCCTGCCCTCGCCGGAGTCGTACGACGTCTCACCGACAGCCTCCCGGGGGACTCCCCCGACCTCCAGGCCGAAGTCGTCTCCGGGTTCCTGCACGCACTCGCGTCCGTGGACGTGGTCCGCCCCCGGGTCCTGCCCCGACTGCGCTGGGCCGCCTACCGCCAGGGACACGCCGCACTCACCAGGACCCTCAACTCCCCCACCCCCGTCGCCCCCGGATTCGGGCCGGCCGTGCCCCGACTCCCCTGGGGACACCCGGACCTCGTCCTCGCCCGCGCGGTCCGCGAAGCGGTCCTCACCCGGACCGAAGCCGACCTCATCGGCTCCACCCGACTCGACGACACCACCGTCACCGACTGGGCGGACCGCCACAGGACCACACCCAACGCCGCCTACAAGACCCGCAGACGCGCCGAAACCCGCCTCGCCGCCTACCTCCACGACGAAGCCCTCGACACCACCGACGACGACCCCGTCGCCTCCACCGCGATCAACGCCCTTCCCCGCGTCGCCTCCGCGGACCCCGTGAGCAGCCGCCGTACGCAGAAATCCCGACCGGGCACGGCCAAAAACGGCCCCGATTCCGGCCTTTTGACATGCGGGGGTTCCACGACCCCTTCCCACTCCCCTTCAGATCCGGAGGTGGACTGATGCGCCGGACACTCCTTCTTCTTCGTCGTCTCCGGCTCGCGGCCGTCCGGGGCCGTGCGGCGCTGAACCGGGTTCTCGCCCAGGACCGACGCCCGGTCTTCTGGTGGCTGTTGCTGACCGGGACCGTGCTGCTGGTGGTGTGTCTGCTGGGGGTGTCGTCCGCGTCGGCGGCCGAGTCCGGGCAGGTGCTCGGGCTGGCGGCGTCGGTGAACGAGGTGCTGAACAACATCCGTAACTGGATCATGGGCATCCTCGCGGGGCTGGCCACCGTCTTCCTCACCCTGGGCGGCATGCGGTACGTCATGGCCGGCGGTGACCCCGGCGAGGTGGAGAAGGCCAAGACCGCTTTCAAGAGCGCCGGTTGGGGATACGGCATGGCGGCACTCGCACCGCTGGTCGTCGAGGTCCTCAAAGGGATCGTGGGTGCCTGATGGAAACCCGTCCGCACCATGAGGCGCTCAGGGACCACGGCCCGGCACCCGTGGCGATGTCGAACGGTCGTGGACGGCGTCGGCGGCGTCGGTCGCTGGTGTTCGGGTTCGTGGTGCTGGCGGTGTGCGCCTCGGTGTTCACCGCCGTCGCCGACCCCGGTCCCAGCCCCGCCCCGGCACCAGCCCCCACGGCCTCCGCCTCGCCCACCCCGGTTCCGATGCCGTCGGACACAGGGCCTTCGTGCACGGAGCCGGACTGTATCCCGCAACCCGGTGCGTCGCCCTCCCCCGTGCCGTCGGCAAGTGCGCTGCCGCCGGCCGAGGTTCCCGACGGGGGCGGGGGCGGCGGGATCTCCGGGTGGATCGCGAAGGGCATCAACAGCGCGATCACCGGGTTCTTCAGGTCGGTCGTCAAGTCCGCGCTCAACCCTTTGCTGAACCTCCTCAGCGACACCCTCCTCACCACCCCGAACCCCGCCTCGCTGCCGCGGGTGGGGGAGTTGTGGGCGAACTCGTGGGAGATCGCGCTCGCCTGCTACGCCCTGCTCATCGCGGTCGCGGGGATCGTGGTGATGAGCCACGAGAGCGTGCAGACCCGGTACTCCGTCAAGGAGGTCGTCCCGCGTATCCCGGTCGCGTTCCTGGCCGCCGCGCTGTCGCTGTTCCTCGCGGGCAAGGCCGTCGACCTCGCCAACGCGCTTTCGCGGGCCGCGCTCAGCGGGGGCGTCGACGCCTCTACAGCCGGGTTCGCGCTGCGGGACTTCGTGCTCACGGCCTTCACCTCGAACGAGGGCAGCGTCTTCCTGATCCTGATGTGGCTGGTGGTCGTCGTCGTGCTGGTCGCCCTGCTGCTGACCTTCGTGGTCCGTGTCGCACTCACGATCATCCTGGTCGTAGGAGCGCCGCTGGCCCTGATCTGTCATGTGCTGCCGCAGACCGACGCCGTCGCCCGCTGGTGGTGGCGGGCGTTCGGCGGCGTGCTCGCCATCCAGGTCGCGCAGTCCCTCGCGCTGATCACCGGGGTGCGGGTGTTCCTCACCCCGGGCGGGTTCGGCAGGGGCGGGCTGTTCGGGCTCGGTGACAGCGGGCTCGTGACCGTCCTCGTCACGCTGGCGCTCATGTACATCGTCTTCAAGATCCCGTTCTGGGTCCTGGGGTCCGTGCGTCTCAGCAGCGGTCACTCCCTCGTCGGGAGCGTCGCGCGGGCGTACGTGATGTACAAGACGTTCGGCTTCCTCCACGGACGTCACACCGCGGCGGCCGGTACGGCCGGTGCGGCGCGGCGTAGTCCGCCGCCGGGGCCGTCGGGGTGGGCGTCACGCTCCGGCCGCCCGTCCGGACCTCGCCCGGGTGGTCCGGCGCCGCGCAGGCTCGCGCCTCCGGGACCCCCTCTGTTCCTCCCGCCGCACGCCCCGTATCCCGGGCCGAGCGGACCGACCGGCCATGCCGCGGGGCCGCCTCCGATGCCGACCTTTCAAGCCCCCGGCACGCCCCAGACAACCACTCCATCGTCGCCCCGGCCGCTCTTCCCGCCAGGTCTCCCCGCGTTCCGCGCACCAGGCTCCGCCTCTCCGGCTCCGGCGGTCCGGGCGACCGGCAGGGCCCCGGTGCCGACCCGGCCTCTCTTCCAGCCGCCCACCCCGCAGCCCCACATCCCACCCCGCCACACCACCCGGCCCCCAGCCCCCGTCGTCTTCCAACCGCCCACACCCCCGCCTGCACCGGCCCGCCCGCCGCGCACCAGCCCGCCGCCCCCGACGACCTTCGTCGCTCCCCCGCCACCGCGCGCCTACCGCCCCCGAGGAGGTGGTCCGTCGTGACCCAGCCCGTCCGCATCCCCGCCGACGTCGACCGCGAGGACACCGTCCTCGCCAACCTCACCGCCCGCCAGCTCCTCATCCTGACCGTCACCGGCCTCGTCCTCTACACCGCCTGGACCGCGACACGGTCCTTCGTCCCCGCCGGGGTCTTCCTGATCCCCGCGACCCCGATCGCGGCGTGCGCCGTCTTCATCGCCCTGGGCCGGCGCGACGGCCTCTCCCTCGACCGGCTCCTCCTCGCCGCCGTACGCCAACGCCTCGCCCCCACACTCCAGATCGCCGCCCCGGAAGGAATCCACCCCGCACCCGCCTGGCTCACCGTCCGCGCCACACACCCTCAACCCACTCCGGCATCGCCGGCCGCGCTGCGGCTGCCAGCCGAGGGGGTCACGGAAGCCGGGATCGTCGACCTCGGCGCCGACGGCATCGCCGCGATCGCGGTGTGCGGGACCGTGAACTTCGCCCTGCGCACCCCCGCCGAACAAGACGCCCTCGTCGCCGGGTTCGGCCGCTACCTCCACTCCCTCACCACCCCCGCCCAGATCCTCATCCGCTGCCAACGCCTCGACCTCACCGCCCAGATCGGCGAACTGCGCCAGCGGGCCGCCTCCCTGCCGCACCCCGCGCTGGAGGCAGCCGCCCACGAGCACACCGACTTCCTCGACCACCTCGCCGCCGGCAGCGACCTGCTCTCCCGCCAAGTCCTCCTCGTCCTACGCGAACCCGTCCACCCCGCCGCCCGACTCGACAACGCATCGCGGCTGGCCGCCGCCCTGCGCCGGCACAAAGACCGCCACGGCGTCGAACCGACGAATCCGGCCGCCCGGCGCGCGGCCGAGGCCCACCTCGTGCACCGTGTCCACGAGGCCGCCGCTCTCCTCAACCCGCTCGGCGTGCACGTCACGCTTCTGGACGCTGGTCAGGCGACCGCGGTCCTGGCCTCCGCGTGCAACCCCGACAGCCTCCTGCCCGCGAGCGCACCGCTCACCGGCGCCGACGACATCGTCACCACCAAGGCGGCGGACGGGTGGACGCCGTGATGCGACATCCTCAACACGTTGATGCGGGCGGTGAGTTCGCGCCGGACTCGATCGCCGTGGCACCGCGTCATCTTGAGGTCGGCGGCGACTGGGTCGCCTCGTTCGCGATCACCGGTTATCCCCGCGAGGTCCACCCCGGCTGGCTCCAGCCCCTCCTCACCCACCCCGGCCGCCTCGACATCAGCCTCCACGTCGAACCCGTCGACCCCACCACCAGCGCCACCCACCTCAAGCGCCAGCTCGCCCGCCTCGAATCCGGCCGCCGCCACGACGCCGAACACGGACGGCTCCTCGACCCCCAAGCGGAGGCCGCCACCGAGGACGCCCACGACTTGTCCGCACGGGTCGCCCGAGGCGAGGGGAAGCTGTTCCGCCTCGGCCTCTACCTCACCGTCCACGCCACCAGCCGTACCGGGCTCGCCGAGGAGACCGCCGCCGTCCGCACCCTCGCCGCCAGCCTCCTCCTCGACGCGAAACCCACCACCTACCGCACCCTCCAGGGCTGGACCACCACCCTCCCCCTCGGCCTCGACCCCATCCGCATGCGCCGCACCTTCGACACCCAGGCCCTCGCCGCCGCCTTCCCCTTCACCAGCCCCGACCTCCCCCCGCCCGACCCCGCCGCCCACACTTCCCCCACCGGCGTCCTGTACGGCCACAACCTCGGCTCCCAAGGGCTCGTCCACTGGGACCGTTTCACCCTCGACAACCACAACTCCGTCATCCTCGGCCGCTCCGGCGCCGGCAAGTCCTACCTCGTCAAACTCGAACTCCTCCGCTCCCTCTACCGGGGCATCGAGGCGTACGTCATCGACCCCGAGGACGAATACACCCGCCTCGCCGACACCGTCGGCGGCACCACCCTTCGCCTCGGCGCCGACGGAGTCCGCCTCAACCCCCTCGACCTCCCCCTCCACACCCGACCCGACGGACGCCGCACCGCCCCCAAGGACACCCTCACCCGACGCGCCCTCTTCCTCCACACCCTCACCGCCGCCCTCCTGGACACCCCGCTCCCGCCCGAGCAACGGGCCGTGCTCGACCAGGCGATCACCGCCACCTACCAGCGCGCCGGAATCACAGCGGACCCCAGGACCTGGACACGGCCGGCCCCGCTCCTCGCCGACCTCGCCCACCTCCTGCGCCGCACCAAGAACCGCACCGCCGCAGAACTCGCCGCCCGGCTGCGGCCGTTCACCGACGGCGCGTTCTCCACCCTCTTCGCCGGGCCCACGACCACCCGCCCCGAGGGCCACCTCGTCGTCTTCTCCCTGCGCGACCTCGCCGACGAACTCAAGCCCGCCGCCACCCTGCTGACCCTGGACACCGTCTGGCGCCAGGTCTCCGACCCCGCCGCACGCCGCCCCCGGCTCGTCACCGTCGACGAGGTCTGGCTGCTGATGAAGGACCCGGCCGGAGCGGACTACCTGTTCCGCATGGCCAAGGCGTTCCGCAAACGGTGGGCCGGGCTCACCGCCGCCACCCAGGACGCCGCCGACGTCCTCGCCACCGACCTCGGCAAGGCGCTCGTCGCGAACGCCGCCACGCAGATCCTCCTGCGCCAAGCTCCCCAGGCCGTCGACGAGATCGCCCGCACCTTCGACCTCTCCGAAGGCGAGCGGCAGTTCCTCCTCACCGCCGACCGCGGCCAGGGCCTCCTGACCGCCGGCACCCACCGCGTCGCCTTCCAGGCCACCGCCTCCCCCACCGAGCACTACCTCATCACCACCGACCCCGCCGAACTCGCCGCCTACGCCCAACAGCCCCCGGGCGAACAGGACTACCTCTTCGACCCCGACATGGAAGACGCCGCCCAGAGGTCCCCCGAGTCGGAGGCGGACCCTGACGACGAGATCGACCTCGGCGGTGCGTGATCCGCTCCCGCCCTCGCGCCTCGCGGTCCAACACCTCTGCCCTCAAGGCCAGTTCACTTCCGGAGACTTGCCGTGCCCACCGATCACCGTGACCTCGCGTCGCTGTTGCAGGACTACCTCCGCGACCCTGCGGGCACCGTCCGCTCCCTCCTCGGCCCCCTCCTTCACACCGTGCCCGCCTGGGCGCCGCTCGGTGCCCCGGCCACAGGAGCCTTGTGTCTTCTGCTGCTGTGGACCCGCCGCTGGTGGCGTCGCCGCTGCCGGCGCACTCTCGCGAGCGGCGCCCGTCTCGTCGCCGTGCTTCCCCCGCCGACGGCCGACCCGGCGGGTGCCGAGGCCCTGTGGGCGAATCTCCTGGGCCTCCTGCGCCCGGCCTGGCGCCGTCATCTCACCGGCCAGCCGCACGTGACGTGGGAGTACGTCTTCGACCGCGAGACCATCCGCCTGCGCCTGTGGGTCCCCGGCACCGTCCCGCCCGGAGCGGTGGAGCGTGCCGTCGAGGCCGCCTGGCCCGGCGCCCACACCCGCACCACCACGGTCACGGTCGGCCGGGCCCGCCCTGCCGAGTCGGCGGGCGGGGAGATGCGGCTCGCCCGGAGCGAGGCACTCCCCCTGCGCACTGTCTTCCCCACCGACCCGCTGCGCGCCCTGCTCGGCGCGCCCGTCGGCCTCGGGTCCGGTGAGGAGGCCGTCGTCCAGATCCTCGCCCGCCCTGTCACCGGCCACCGCGTCAAGAAGACACGGCGGGCCGCACGGCGCTCCCGCGGCCGGCGCTCCACCCATCTCTTCGGGAGCCTCCTCGACCTCGTCACACCGGGCCCGTCCCACCGCACCCGGAGCACGCTTCCGGTGGTGGACCGTCAGACGGCGCTGAGCACCGCGGCGGAGGACCGGGCGATCGTGGCCAAGGAGCGCGGCGCGTCGTACGAGACCCGTATCCGGTACGCCGTCACCGCGACCGTCCCCGGTTCCCCGGACGCGAGGAAGCGTGCCGCGACGCGGGACCGGCTGCGGGGGCGGTGCCATGCGATCGCGTCGGCGTTCGCCACGTTCACCGAGCACAACTACTACCGCCGCGCCCGCATCCGCCGTCCTGCCGAACGGGTCGCCGAACGGCGTTTGGACAAGGGGGACTTGCTGTCGCTGCCCGAGCTGGCGGCGATCGCGCATCTGCCGTGGGACGAGGCGATCCCCGCCCTCCCTCGCGCCGGGGCGCGTGCCGTTCCACCGCCCCCAGGCATCGCCACCGCCGGGGCCGACGTGCGTCCCATCGGCCTCACCGACTCCGGACGCCCCCGTCCGGTCGGCCTGCGGGTGCCCGACGCCCGCCAGCACCTCCACATTCTGGGGGCCACCGGGTCCGGCAAGTCCGAGCTGATGGCCCGCATGATCCTCGCCGACGCGGACGCCGGGCGCGGACTGGTCGTGGTCGACCCGAAAGGCGACCTGATCACCGACATCCTGATGCGGCTGCCCGAGGAACTCGGCGAGAAGGTGGTGCTGTTCGACGCCGACAGCCGCTCCCGCCCGCCCGTCCTCAACCCCCTCGAAGGCGCCGACGCCGCCCGCACGGTCGACAACCTGGTGTCGATCTTCTCCCGGATCTACGCCTCCTCCTGGGGGCCGCGCACCGAGGACATCCTGCGCGCCGGCCTGCTCACCCTGCGGGAACTCCCCGGGACACCGCTCCTGACCGACCTGCCCCGGCTGCTGTCCGTGCCCTCCTTCCGCCGGCGCGCGGTCGACCAGATCCACGACGAGGTCCTCAAAGGGTTCTGGTCCTGGTACGACTCCCTGTCCGGTGCCTCGCGCGCGCAGGTGACCGCTCCCCTGATGAACAAGCTCCGCGGGCTGCTCCTGCGGCCGTTCGTGCGCTCCGCGCTCGCCGGAGGACCGTCCACCGTGGACATGGAGCAGGTCCTCGACGGCGGGATCTGCCTGGTGCGGATCGCGAAGGACTCCCTCGGCACGGACACCGCCCGGCTGGTGGGTTCGATCGTGGTGGCACGGACCTGGCAGGCCGCCACCCGCCGCGCCCGCATCCCCCAGTCCCGGCGCCACGACGCCGGGATGTACATCGACGAGGCCCACAACTTCCTCAACCTGCCCTATCCGCTGGAGGACATGCTCGCCGAGGCCCGCGCCTTCCGCCTGGCGATGACCCTCGCCCACCAGTACCTGCGCCAGCTCCCCAAGGACCTCGAAGAGGGCATCAGCACCAACGCCCGCACGAAGGTCTACTTCAACGCCTCCCCCGAGGACGCCCGCCACCTCGCCCAGCACACCCACCCCCGTCTCACCGCGCACGACCTCTCCCACCTCGACGCCTTCCACGCCGTCGTACGACCCGTCCTGCACGGCGCCGAGGCGCCCGCCTTCACCGTCGTCACCGAACCCCTCCCCCCGCCGATCCCCGGCCGCGCCGAGCAGATCCGCGCCGCCGCCGCCTCGCGCGCCCTCCCCCGCCCGGCCCCCGCTCCCCCGCAAGCCCGGCGTACGGCAGATCCCCGCCGCACGCCCTGACCCCATGTCCGGAGGCACAGCTCATGGCCTACAACCCGACTCCTCAACGCGCCCTGCGCGGGACCCGGCCCTCCCGGCTGAGCGAGCGTGCCGCGGCGAGCAGCGCGTACGTCACCCGGCTCGCCGAGCGGCTCACCGAACGCGACCTCTGGATCGCCCGGATGCTCCACGAACACCGGGTGCTGACCACCCCGCAGATCGCCGAGGCCGCCTTCCTCTCCCTGCACTCCGCCCAGCAGCGCCTTCTCCAGCTGTGGAAGTGGCGTCTGGTCGACCGCTTCCAGCCGTTCTTCGCCAACGGCGGCGGCGCCCCCATGCACTACGTCCTCGACGTCGCCGGTGCCGCCACCCTCGCTTTCGAGGACGGCCTCGACCCGGAGGACCTCTCCTACCGGCACGCCCGTGCCCTGGGCATCGCGCACTCCCTCCACCTCTCGCACGCGGTGGGCACGAACGGCTTCTTCACCGCTCTCATCGCCCGCTCCCGGCGTCCCGACGCCACCGGCCGGCTCACCGCGTGGTGGTCCGAGGCCCGCTGTCGGCGCCACTTCGGCGACTTCGTCATCCCCGACGGCTACGGCCGCTGGCAGGAAGGCTCCGCCGGCTTCGAGTGGTTCCTGGAGTTCGACCTCGCCACCACACGCCCCGACCTCGTGGCCGCGAAGCTCCCCCGCTACCACCGCCTCGCCGCCACGACGGGAACCATCACCCCCGTCCTGATCTGGCTGCCCACCGTCCGCCGCGAGACCCGCGTCCGGCACGCCCTGATCTCCGCCCTCGCCGCCCTCGGCGACTCCGCCCTCGTCCCCGTGGCCACCTCCAGCGCCGGCCTCACCCCCCACACCAATCCGGCCGACGCCCGCTGGCAGCCCCTCGACCGGCTCTCCCACCGCCGACTCCCGCTCCCCGAACTGGGCTGCGTCTGGCCTCACTTGGCGCCGCCGGACCCCTCCACGCCCGTCTTCGACTCCCCGACCGAGCTCCTCCCGCCGTCCCCGCTCGCCCCGGTCACCGCACCCCGCCGATGACTCCGCCTCCCGGACAACACCCGCACCCCAGGAGGGTCCCTTGATCACCAACCCGACGCCCCAACGCGCCCTGCGCGGCCACCAGCCCCAACGCCCCACCCCCACCACCGCCGCGACCAGCGCCTACCTCGCCCGCCTCACCCCGCGCCTGACCGGCCGCGACCGCTGGCTGGCCCACATGCTCCTTGAACACCGCGTCCTGACCACCCACCAGATCACCGAACTGGCCTGGCCCTCCGAACGCGCCGCGAACATGCGACTGCTGCGGCTGTACCGATGGCGCGTCATCGACCGCTTCCAGCCGTTCATGACCTACGGCAGCGCGCCCATGCACTACGTCCTGGACATCGCCGGCGCCGCCCTCCTAGCCCGCGAACACGGCATCGAGCCGCGTGAACTGGACTACCAGCACGACCGTGCCCTCGGGATCGCCTACTCCCTCCACCTCGCGCACACCGTCGGCACGAACGGCTTCTTCACCGCCCTCATCGCCCGCTCCCGCCACCCCGACACCACCGGCCGGCTCACCGCCTGGTGGTCGGAGGCCCGCTGCACCCGGCTCTTCGGGGACATCGTCCGCCCGGACGCCTACGGCATCTGGCAGAGCGGCCCCACCAGCGTCGAATGGTTCCTGGAGTTCGACTTCGGTACCGAGCGCCCCGACCGCGTCGCCGCGAAACTCCCCCGCTACGCACGGCTCGCCGCCACCACCGGCATCACCACCCCCGTCCTGATCTGGATGCCGACCCCCCGCCGGGAAGCCCAGATCCGCCACGCGCTCGCCGAAGCGCTGGCCGGCCTCGACGACCCCGCGCTCGTCCCGATCGCGACCATCAACGCCGACGCCTGCTCCGGCGACCCGGCCGAGAACCGCTGGCACCCCCTCGACAACGCCCGCCCCGCCCTCCGACGGCTCCCGCTGGCCGAACTCCCCCGCGCCTGGCCCCACCTGCCGCCGGTCAACCCCGTCCGCTCCGCCGACCCGCACACCGGGGCAGGACTCCCGCCTCCCCCGCCGGTCCCGCCCTCCCCCACCCCCCGCCGCCCCCTCAGGTGAGCCGCAATGGGAAGACTCGCCGTGCTCGCCGCCGCACTGCTCATCACGATCGCCGTCCTCGGCGCAGCCGGCGCGGGCGGCATCCTCTCCTCCGTCGCCAGCAGCACCGTCCAGCCCAGCAGATCCGCGCTCACCGACGTCCCGCCCGCCTACCTCGCCCTCTACATGGAGGCGTCCGCCACCTGCCCCGGCCTGCCCTGGACGATCCTGGCCGCCGTCGGCAAAACCGAGTCCGACCACGGCCGCTCCGCCCTCCCCGGCGTCCTGAACGGCGCCAACCACGCCGGCGCCCAAGGCCCCATGCAGTTCCTCCCGGCCACCTTCCACAACGTCACCACCCGCCACCCCCTCCCCGAGGGCGGAGCCACCCCGCCGTCTCCCTACGACGCCCACGACGCCGTGTACGCCGCCAGCGCGTACCTGTGCGACTCCGGCGCCCGCAACGCCGCGGACATCCCCGGCGCGCTCAAGACCTACAACCACTCAGACGCGTACGTCTCCCAGGTCCTCGCACAGGCCGACACCTACACCGCGGGCCCGGCGTTCGGCACGGACACCGCCCCCACCACCGCCGCCCTCGAAGCTATTAACTACGCCCAGGGCCAACTCGGGCTCCCCTACGAATGGGGAGGCGACGGCCCCGCCGCAGGCGACACCGGCTTCGACTGCTCCGGCCTGACCACCGCCGCCTACGCCGCCGTCGGCATCCCCCTCCCCCGCACCGCCCAGACCCAGTACGACCACGGCCCCCGCCTCCCCGCCGACACACAACTCCGGCCCGGAGACCTCGTCTTCTACGGCACCCCCGACGGCGGCATCCACCACGTCGGCCTCTACATCGGCGGCGGCCAGATGATCGACGCGCCCCGACCCCACGTCCCGATCAGGATCGAGCCCTACCGGTATCCGGGGGACGACTACGCGGGAGCGACACGACCGTCCCTCGACAACTCCAGGCCGTAGACACCGTCGGTGTCGCCCGTGGGCCTGATGAGGAGCGCGATGCCGATGACAGATCAGCAGGAGCGGTTGACGATCGTGCCGCTGACGTTCCGTGAAGCATGCGACATCGTCGATCTGCTCCACCGCCATCACCGAAGGCCGCAGGGGCACAGGTTCAGCATCGGGGTCCTGCGCCCTGACGGCGCCTTGTGCGGCGTGGCCATCGTGGGCCACCCCATCAGCCGCATCCTCGACGACCGACTGACCATCGAGGTGACCCGCGTCGCCACGGACGGAACGCCGAACGCGTGCAGCGCCTCGTGGGGTGCCGCCTCTCGGATGGGATTCCGCCGGGCCATCACGTACACCCAGGACTGCGAGTCAGGTGCGAGCCTGCGCGCAGTCGGGTGGAAGCCTGTCGCCGTACGGCGCCCCCGAGCCGGATGGGACACACCGTCTCGGCGTCGTGAGGATCAAGGCACCGAGTCTGTGGGGCGCATTCTGTGGGAGCAGCGTAGGGGCGGGGCACTCGAACTGCCGCCGTCGTCCGAGGGTTTCCGCCGTCCGGCTTCTACCGGGGAGGACATGTGCCGCGGGGTTCGGATCACTCGTCCGCGTTCAGCGCTCGGAGCAGACGCAGGCCCGGGTAGTGGTCGAAAGGCCGGGTCGGGGCCCTGAATATTTTGTGGGCTTCGTCGTCGAAGACGGGATGACCGTTCGGGCGCCGCGCGTAGGGGAGATAGCCGTAGTCGACTCCGTCGCCTTCGTCGTAGGTGGTCCAGGCGATGAGCTCCTGTTCGCCCTGCCGTAGCGGCAGATTGGCGACGGCCCGCGCGTAGATGGTGTCGTCGGCCCACAGCCACACCTGCGGGACGACGAACGCGAAGCGGACCGCGTTGATCTCCTGTGCCTTGTACGCCGCGCGGTGTTCGAAGGCGAAGGCTGTCGGGTCGTCACGCAGGTAGTCGTAGTCCGAGAGGATCAGGTTCCGCCCGTCGCCTTGCAGCGCGACCATCGCGGGACAGTCCCGCGCGACGATGGCCCGCTCAAGTCGTCGTGCCGTGTCTCGCAGCAAGGTCTCGGTGGCGTCGTTCATGAAGCGGTTCGCCTCCTGTTCGGCTGGTCGCGGTACTGCTGCTGGAGGTTCGGGGCGTCGCTCATAGGACGGTCGCTGTGCTGAAGTCGCGTCACCAGTGTCCGGCCGCCGGGGCCCTGGGTGGCAGTCTCCCGTGCCCAGGGCCCGGCGGGTACCCCGTGGAGACCCGGCAGGCTCAGTCGGCCGCCCTTCTCGCCGCGACGTGGTCCGCGAGTCGCCTCACAGGTGATTGGCTGTCAGAACGGCTTCACGCAGGGCGGCCCCGAGGAGGGGGCATCCCCTCGGGCTGGCTCACGAGTTCCAGCGCGCTGGTGAGGATGCCGGTCCTCTGCGCCTCGCGGGCCAGGAGTCAGGTGTCCTGCGCACGCCGCGCCCGCGACTACGAACGCCACCCGCAACGTTCCGAAGCCACGATCCACCTCGCCATGATCGACCTCATGGCTCGCGGACCCACCGGCGAAGCCACCCCGGACCGGCGCGGAACCTGACCCGGGACCAGATACGGAACACCGGACCAAGCACTCAGTTACTCAGCATCGTCCGTACTCTGATTGGATCTGCTGTGAACTGAGCGAAGATCTGCGAAAGTTGATCCCGCCGTGTTCGGGACCGTATCCGCGCGGCGACGAGGTTCCGTGCGGCCCCGGACCTGCTCGGCGACACGTCCCCTGACATCTGCGGCACCCGCGACGAGAAGCCGTCGGCTGATGACGCACACACCACTGGTCCACCACCTGCCCGGCCGCGTCTGCTAGGAGCAAGACACGATCATGGATGTCCAGTCCACTCAGCAGTCCCGTTCGCCCGTGCCTCCGCCGGGGTGTCCGGCTCACGACTCGGGTGGCCGTGTGCCGTTGTACGGGCCGGACTTCGTGGCCGACCCGCAGGCGTACTACGACGACTACATGCGTCACTTCGGGCCGGTCACCCCCGTGGAGCCCGGGGTGGAGGCGGCCCTCGTCAGCGACTGCACGACCGCATTCCAGGTGCTGCGGGACCCCATGTTCCGCGAGGACGCCCGGCATTGGCGAGCACTCGGCAGCGGCCGTGTCCCTGCGGACAGTCCCGTGGTGCCGCTGCTGGCGTACCGTCCGAACTGCATGTGCGGCGACGGCGCCGACCATCTGAGACTGCGTCAGGCGGTCACCGACAGCATGGCACTGGTGGAACCGCGCCGGCTTGCCCACAGCACCGTACGGATCGCGGACTACCTCATGGCCCAGTTCGCTGCGCGAGGTTCGGCCGGTCTGATGGGTGACTACGCCAGGCAGCTACCGCTGTTCGTCTTCGACGAACTCTTCGGATGCCCCCGGGGATCGGCGACCGGGTGCACTTCGGTATCACCGGCATGCTCGACGGCGCCAACGCCGAGCAGGCGGCCGACGTCCTGTACCAGGCTGTCGGTGAGCTGGTGGCCCTCAAACGCGATGAGCCCGGCGCCGGCGTCACGTCCTGGCTCATGGCTGATCCCGGATGCCTCGCCGACGAGGAGATGGTCCACCAGCTGGCGCTGCTCCTGGGAGCGGGTATCGAGCCGCTCCGCAATCCCCTCGGCAACACCTTCCGCCGTGTTCTCACCCGGGTCCGGGACATCGACCCGGACGTCGTGGAGGCCGTCGACGACACGCTGTGGCAGAACGCGCCCCTCACGAACTTCGCGGCGGCCAACACGGGCCTCGCCCAGGGAGGCACTCCGGACGGGAGGCAACCGGAGTTTTTTGGTATGGAGTGCGGGTCCGCACGCCTGTCCGTCGAAGGACCCCGCCCTGCACATCACCGTCACCGCCGCCGAGAACCCGCTCAGCCGGTTCCCCGACGTCGCGCTCGCCGTCCCGGAGAAACTCCTGCCCCGGCGTCCCGGTCCCTTCCACCACGCGCTGACCACGCTTCCCGCCAGGATCACCTCGTACAGCAGCGGGGCCTCCTCGTCTCCTGACGAGCCGTCCGCCGGCGACGGGCACAGCCGCACCGCCCGCAAGTCCGCAGGAATGTGGAGCCAGTTCGTCAACTGGCTGACCCGATGCCCCACGACCACCACCGAGACCTGCCCGACCGTGCGCGTCATCCCCCAGGAGGCACGCGGCGAAGATCTCGGCTGGAACAATCAGCACACCGGGTCCGCTCTGCGGACCCCGCTTAGCTAGGAGCAATATTATGGATGCCCAGTCCACCTCACTCGTACCGCCGCCGGGGTGTCCGGCTCACGACTCGGGTGGCCGTGTGCCGTTGTACGGGCCGGACTTCGCGGCCGACCCGCAGGCGTACTACGACTACATGCGTCACTTCGGGCCGGTCACTCCCGTGGAGCTGGCCCCCGGGGTGGAGGCAGCCCTCGTCACCGACTACACGACCGCACTCCAGGTGCTCCAGGACTCCGGTACCTTCCGCAAGGACGCCCGCCGCTGGCGTGACCTCAAAGACGGCCGGATTCCCGCGAACAGCCCGGTGGTGCCGCTGCTGGCGTACCGTCCGAACTGCATGTTCGCCGACGGCGCCGAGCACTCGCGGCTGCGCCGGGCGGTCACCGACAGCATGGCGCGCATCGACTCCGGCAAGCTGGCGAAGAGTGTCGAGCAGATCTCGGGCTACCTCATAGCGCAGTTCAGCGCGCGGGGTTCGGCTGACCTGATGGGTGACTACGCCAAGCAGCTGCCGCTGTTCGTCTTCAACGAACTCTTCGGATGCCCCCCGGACGTGGGGGACCGGGTGCTCTTCGGTATCTCCGGCATGTTCGACGGCGCCAACGCCGAGCAGGCGGCCGACGTCCTCTTCCAGGCTGTCGGTGAGCTGGTGGTCCTCAAGCGCCAACGTCCCGGCGATGACGTCACCTCCTGGCTCATGGCCCATGACGCACAGCTCACCGACCAGGAGATGGTCTACCAGCTGGCGCTGCTCCTGGGGGCGGGCGCCGAGCCGCTGCGCGGCCTCATCGGCAACACGTTCCACCGCGTTCTCACCCTCGACAAGTACGCCACGGGCGGCGGCCTGGTCAGGGAGGCCATCGACGACACCCTGTGGGAGAACCCGCCCATCACGAACCTCGCCCCCCACTACCCGGTGAGCGACGTCGAACTCGCGGGAGAGAAGCTCGCGGAGGGTGATCTGGTGATGGTCAGTTTCGCCGCGGCCAACACCGGCCCGGCACTCTCCAGTGCGCGCCAGGCCGGCAGCAACCGCGCTCACCTGGCGTGGAGCGCGGGCCCGCACGCCTGCCCGTCCAAGGACCCCGCGATGCACATCACCGTCACCGCCATCGAGAACCTGTTCAAGAAACTGCCGGACACCCAGCTGTCCGTCCCGGCAGAGAGCCTGACCTGGCGGCCCGGTCCCTTCAACCGCACCCTCGCCACGCTCCCCGTCAACTTCACCCCCGTCCAGCCGGCACGGCAGTCCGTCCCGCAGACCCGGACCGTGGCTCCCACGGGCGACGGGAACCACAGCACAGCCCGCAAACCCGCAGGCCGGTGGAGCCAGTTCCTCGACTGGCTGACAAGGTGACGCACACAACACTCCGGCACCGCATCCGCCGCGCATGACGGCGCGGATACACGGGTAACGCGGCAGGGAAGTTCTCACCAGGCCCAGGGGATGCCGGGACCCACAGGAACACCGGCACCCCCTGACGCCACAGCCAGCAGGGCGAGATGCCCGCCATCTCCGGCGGGCATCTCGTCCTGCCCGCAAGACTTTCGGAGGAATGGCCTGATGCGCACGGAAACTGCCTGGGTGTTCACCCTTGCCGGGACCATCTTCACCCTCGCCCTGGTCCTCGGCGTGTGGAAATGGAAGCAGTCGCTCACCTCGCCCGACGGCACGGCGCACCGGTATGTCAACGTCGCCCACAACGCGGGGCTGATGTACTCGTTCGCGACCGCGGCGATACTCGCGCCCCTTGTCCAGTTCTCCGGCTGGCCGTCCGCCGTGAACATCGTCGCCGCGACGATGGTCATCGCGATGTTCCTGGTGACGATCGGGAACTACATCCGGCTCGGACTGGAGGGCGAGACCGACAACCAGATGAGGGACCGGAGATCCAGCCTGCGTTTTGTGCTGGAAGCGCTGGTGGTCTGCGAGATCGGCGGCACCCTCGTCCTGCTGTCCGGATTTGTCTCAGCCCAACTGCTGTAGTCGGCACGGTGAGATGAGGACATGCGGGG
This sequence comes from Streptomyces sp. NPDC004539, assembly GCF_040610055.1. Lineage (NCBI taxonomy): Bacteria > Bacillati > Actinomycetota > Actinomycetes > Kitasatosporales > Streptomycetaceae > Streptomyces > Streptomyces sp. NPDC004539. The sequence continues at coordinate 41,895 of NZ_JBEXLS010000045.1, forward strand.
CGGTGCCTGCCCGGGGCACACTTCCACGGGTGAGTGCCGTTCGCTGAACAGGGGGTGGGCCACCGGGTAACTCTCTTGGGTGAACAGCCAGTTCAACCATGACGAGTGCACGATGGTCCTGTCCCGGTCTGAGCTGATGCGGCTGCATGCGTCACTACGCTCGGCCGACGGAATCGAGCTGGACCGCGCTATCGCCGAGCGGATGTGCGGGAGTTGATCGAGGCCGAAGCGACCGCGCACATCGGCGCGGAGAGGAAGGTCGCCGCGATCATCCGCACCATCTTCATCCAGCCCACCGCCGACCTCGTGCGTACCCGGCTCGACACCGTCGCCGACATGATCGGCGCCCAGTCTCCCAAGGGCAGGGCCATGCTCCTGGAAGTGGAGGAGGACCCGACCGCGTTCGCGGGCTTCCCGCACCGACGTCGTCCAGGTCTTCCCCAACGACGACACGCTCTTACAACTGGTCACCACCGTGCTCTTCAAGACGCACGACGAATGGATCGCCTTCCCCCGCCGCTACCTCCCCGGAAGCAGCATGGATGAGCTCTGCCGTGAACGCCCCGAAAGCGCCCTCGCGCAACCCAACACCACCGACACGACCGCAAGTTGATCCGCAACGCCACGACAGGGGGCACGATCGTTTCGATGGTGCGAAACGTCTTTGCTTGACTTGTCCTGTCGGCTCACAGGAGAGGCTGAGCCTCTCTCACAGGGCGGTCGTCTCCGTCGTCCGGATAGACGTGATCCTTGTCGGGCCACAGCACTTGCCAGACCGGCGGCGTGCGGTCGTACAGGGCCTGGATGATGCCGAGCCGATGTGGTCGGCTGACTCGCCGCAGCCGGATCTTGTATCTGTTCGGGAGCACTCCGTCGATCTCCAGTCCTTCGACGGGAGCGGTGCCGCCGTCGGTGAGTACACCGGCCACAGCCTTGAGCAGCGCGCCGGACGAACGGTCGTCCAGTCCCGATACCGCGAGTTCGTAGTCGTGATCGGGGAGGGTGTGCAGCCCGATCGTGTAGGCGAAGGGCCTGGCCCCGGCTCCCGGGGAGCCGTAGACGTACTGCACGGCGTGGCCCTCACGGGCGATGATTCCCTCCACGAGGCGGAGGTACGTGTCACGGTTAAACATGGTCCTTTCCTTCATGGTTCGACGAGAATGCGGTGTCGTCCCAGAGTTGAATCCGGGCGAGGTACGTGTAGGGGGTGGCCCTCTCCCGGAGCGTCTTTCGGGAGAGGGCCGTTCCGTCCCCTGGGAGCGGCAGGGGACGGAGTCCGGTGGCGTGGAATGCAGACCAAGCCGCCACCGGAGTCGAATCGGACGGGGCGACGTGGCTACGTGCCGTCGTGTCCGGTCCGGTGGACTCGGTGAGTGACCGGGCAGAGGTATTCGCCCCACTCGTCGTGCACCCGGTCTCCGGTACGGTCCCGGATCAACGACTTGCCGCAGTCGGCGCACGACCCCACCGGCGATCCCGGCATGGTCCGTCCGGCGTACCTCTCAGAAGTCTCAGGTCTGGGACGGGTGGCGGCCTGGTTCAGAGGGATTCCGAGGTCGCGGAGGAGTTCCGTCAGCAGGTCGCGGACCGCGGTGTCGTACGACGAGTCGCAGTCGTCGGTGATCGGCTGGCCGCAGGTCCGGCAGGCGAGTTCGATCTCCTCACAGGAGAGCCCCTTGATCTCGGCCGTCGGTTCTCCTTCCGTGGTGGGTCCGAGGCCGATGGAGAGGTAGGCGGTTGTCGAGGCGACGAAGTCGGTGCCTTCGCAGCCAGGTGTGGTGCACCGCATGACGGTGGTGTTCTCGGTGGCGGGCCGGTCAGGAGGCCGGTCGCGTGCGGGTGTCGTGCCACTCACCGCCTTCGGTGTCGGGCGGGGTGAGCGGTGCGCCGACGAACACGAGGGTGCGGCGGAATCCGTGCGGGGTCCTGGTCACCTCGTGGAGATGGTCGCGGGCGCGTATCTCCGCGTCGTCGCAGGTGTCGCCCTCGGCGACGACGTAGTGCGGTCCGTCGAGGTCCTGGTGTTCGGGCTGGTCGAGGACGAAGGTGTAGGTCTGCATGTTGAACTCCATTTCATAGATGGGGTGTTGGGTCTGTGGTCGCGAGTGCGGCCGGTTCGGGAAGGATTCGTTGCTTCGGCAGCTGGTCTTCTTCGGCTTCGGGGCGCGGCAGAGGCCCGGACCCTCGCAGTAGGCGGCCTCGCAGGGGTTGTCCCACTCACAGATCGGGCAGTGCCAGAGAACGCCGGCCGCGACCGCCGCCTCGCGGATTGCGCGTTCCTGGTGGTCGTCGGCTGCGTCGAGCAGCTTGTTCAGCACGTCCCACGGGGGACCGTCCTCCACACTGTCGTCCAGCAGCGCGGCGCCGTCGACGTCCACGCGCAGGGGGATGGTGCCGTCGGGGCGGACCAGCCGATCTTGCGCCAAGTCGCGGCCCACGGAAACCCGGACCGCGCCCGCCTCGTGGTCGAGGTAGGTGAATACCAGGACGCCGTCGACCTCGACGCAGGGGAGATCGTTGTCGTCGGTCTGCGGATGGAAGGTGGCGTCGCGGTTCGCCTGCTCGCTCGCGTCCTCGTCGGGGAAGTGAAAGTCGAGCGGCACGATGCGGGTCCGCCCGTGCCGGGTGATGCCCTCGGCGTAGACGTCGTATCCCTCGTCCGGGCGGTCGTCGCCGTCGGGGCCGTAGTAGAGCCGCACCGCCGCGCGGTCGTCCGTGGGCGGCTGGGCGGGGACTTCGTGCTTACCTACGAGGTTGTGCCAGACCTCGCGTACGTACACGGCGAGTTCGGCCAGTGCGGAGTCCTCGTCGACGTGGAGGGTCACCACGTCGTCGTGGCGATCCCAGCGGCGCAGTACCCAGGCGTGGCCCGCCGGGCGTGGGCTGATGAAGGTCACCGCTTCGGGGGAGGAAGGCGTCCGGCCGGCGTGCTCGGCGAGTATGGCCGAGCGTGCGCGGTCGAGGGTGTCCTGTTGGTGCTCGGAGAGATCGCCGCAGTCGGTCTCATCCCACAGTTCCACAGCCGTCTTCACGAGGCACTCGATGTCCAGCGGGTTGAAGCAGGCAGCAATCACGGGGGCTCTCCTTGACGTTGAGGGGCAGGGGGTGCGGCCCAGGTCAAGCACTCGCCGTGGGCACAAAAGGGCGGCCCGCCGTTTGGCGGGCCGCTGGTGGCGTGGTGTCCCGGGTCACCGTGTGCGTAGGAGGAGTTGGCGGTGGGCTCGGGTCTTGAGTTCGTCGTTGCCGCCCTCCAGGGCGCGTTGGGCGCGGGCGAGGTCGTTGCCGAGGGTGCGGGGGACGACGCGCATGTGGTGGTCGAGGTAGTCGGTGACGGTCCGTTCGGCGGTGTAGGCGGTGCGGCCGAGGTGGCGGGACTGGTCGCGGAACATGCCGTCGAGTTCGTCGTGGCGCCTGCGCGCGGTCGCCCTGACGCCGTCGGAGGCGTCGCCGTCGACCGTCCACAGGGTGTCGATCAGGTGGTGGAAGTCGTCAATCAGCAGGCCGGTGCGCACGAGCTGGTTCTCCTCGGCCTCGAACGCGGTGGCGTAGCCGACGGTCAGGCCGAGGTTGCGGCGGGCCTCCTCCAGGTTGTCCAGGCCGCTCCGGGTGTGGCGGATGCCCCAGCGGTGCGGGGCGTCGCGGACGGCGAAGCGTTCGGTGTTGCCGCACACGATCCGCCACGGGGTGACGACCGATTCGGCCGACGCGCTCCCGTCGTGGGCGTTGATCACCGCGAGGTAGAGGACGATCTCGTCGTCCAGGCCGCCTCGGTCGATCACGATCGAGCGGGGAATCCGCAAGGTCACGAAGACCTTCCGCCCGCCCCGCAGGGCCCCGGCCGACTCCCACACCGCGTCGTGGCTGTCCACGAGGTCCTGGAGGAACTGGAAGACACGCCGGTTCTGGAAGACCTCGTAGCGCTCCCCGACGGTCCCGAGGGCGTCGCCGGTGTCCGTGCGGACGGTCACAAATCGGTCCGCGGCCGTCCGGACACCGTCGTCCCACTCGAACAGGGCGGGCTTCTTGGCCACCTCCCAGTCGATGCGGGCCAGTCGCAGCACCTCGTCGATGCCGGAGGTACCGCCCGGGATCACGGCCCCCAGACCGTGCCAGGCCGGGGTCGTCGTGTACAAGGCCGCGGCGCCGGTGGTGGTGTCCAGACCGTGCCGGGCGAGGATCTCTTCGACCTTCCCCTCCAGGTCACGTCGGACGGTGAAGACCTCCCCCGCGTCCAAGCCGGTGAGAACCCGGTACCGGTCCGGGGCGACGAGTTCGACCTCGCCCCGGTCGACACGGTCCTGGAAGGCGCGGGCCTGCGCTCGCGCGTCATCGATCTGCCCCGTCTTCTCCTGGGCGAAGGCGGTGTTGACGTCACGCATCATCGTTCTGCTCCTTTGTGTCCGGTTCGCTGAGGATCTGGGTGAGGAGAAATACGGCGAGGTCAACTTGAGCGTCCCTCTTCAGGCGGACGAAGACGGTCCACTTGAAGTGGGGGCCCGGTTCGTCGATCATCGAGTCGAGCCAGACTTCTCCGGTCGTGTCGTCGAATCCGTATCCGTGCAGATGACCGAGCCAGAAGTCGTCTTCGGTCATGTTCTGGGCTCCCGGCACATCTCCCTCAGCACCTCGATCGCACGGGTTCTGACAAGTTCCTCGCTCCGGTTCTGCACGGCGATCTCGTCGTGGATGCGGCGGGCAGCCTCGTCGAGGAGGTCCGCTTTGATCATCGGTACGGAGATCCGGGCCTCCGCGTGGAACGCGATCGGCGCGATCACGAACGGCTCGACCTCGCGGTTGTGGATGCTCATGAAGAACTGCACCACCCACCCGATGTGCTGCTCGCACACCTCCAGAACCGTCCATAGCCGGTCCGTCCGCACGACGTGCGTCGGGGTCGCCTTGCAGCCGGTCTCGATGCACTCGTAGATGTCGGTCACGAACCGTCTCCCTTCTTGTCCGGGTGAGGGTGGCGGAGGAAGCGGTGCCGGTCGCTGTAGCGGCCGTCGTGGGTGAGCCAGTAGGTGTTGCGGCCCATCTCGAACCGCACCGGCCCGCTCGTGCTGATCACTTGTTCGTACGCCTCGTCGAGGTCGAGTCCCTCACCCGCCGGGTGGGAACCGGCCTCGGGGGCGGTACGGCGCAGGTAGCCCAGCAGTTGGCGCTTCGCCAGGACGGCGGGCAGGAGAACGGTGCTCCCGCCGAGCGCGTTCACCGACGGACCGTCAGCGGTTCGCCGCCAACCGGCCGACATGTCGGCCACACCGCCCAGCGGAACCCGCCTGACCAGGTAGCGGTCGACGGCATCCCCCGCCGCCCACTCGAACACGACGTCCCACAGCAGAGCCTCGCGCGCTACCTCCATGTACCCGGAAACAGCCTTGCGCATATTGCAGACGAACCCGGCTTCTCCGGAGACACCGAAGCAGTGGGAGTACCACCACTCACCGTTCTTGTCGAACCCGTCAGAAATACTCTTCCCCGTGTACATCCGGCCGACGATCCAACGCTCTCTGTCAACTCCGAGGAAAACTCCCTCGAATTCACCGTCCCGGACTTCCGCCCGCTTCCGATGAATGATCGTCCATGCCCCCTCCTCGTTCGGTTCACTGCTCATGACCCCTCCGTTTCTTATCCTTTCTGGGGTTCGGGTACCCGGTTTTCCTGACGCTCTCGGAATTCGGTCAGGGTGAGCGGCCGGGAGAGGCCGCCGGTGCGGTCGCGCAGCATCGCCACGCTTCCGAGTTCGGCGCGCAGCCGCTGTTCCTCGTGCTCGGCCTGCGCGTACCGTTCGGGGAAGACTTCCAGGACGTGGGCCCAGTGGTTTTGTCCGCCGCGTACGCACAGCGATCCGCAGTTGTTGTGGGCGAAGCCCAGCGCGTACAAACGCGGCGGTTCGAGTCCCGCCGCCCTGGCCGCGTCCAGCATCTGTTCTTTCGTCAGGTGGGGCGAGTCGCGTATCGGGAAGGACACCGTCCACGGCACCCAGCCACGCACGACGGCGGGGGCACGGCGCTCCTCGGACCAGTCGATGCCGATGTGCAGCACTGTGTCGGCCAGGTCGGTATGGGTCTCCAGCCAGCGGCGGCAGGGGCGTTGCTTGAGAAGGTCCGAGCAGGGCGCCAGGCGGGCGTTGCCCAGGAAGCGCCGTTGCCGGAAGACTTCGAAGGGGGTACGGCCGTCGGCGACGCGGGTGACCGGTACGCCGATCTGTTCCGCGGCGTCGTCGAGAAACCGGTACAGGTCCTCGTCCTCGACGAGGGTGTCGGCGAAGAGCAGGACGACGTCGCGCGTTCCGTGTTCGGCGACGACGCGTTGAGCAGCTGCCCAGCTGCCGATCCCGCCGAAGAACTGGACTACATGGCAGGTCATTTCTGGTTTCCGTGTTCCAGCGAGAGAAGTGGTTGCGGCGGGGCTCGAACCCGCGACCTCACGGCTTATAAGACCGGCGCTCTACCAACTGAGCTACACAACCCTGACGGGGAAGAGTCGTACGCGCTCCCCCGCGATGTGCGTCAAGTCGGCGGATGATCCCGGCCGCCTGGGGCTTCCTCCGGGATCTGGTTCCACACCAGCTTCGCGACTCGCATCACGAATTCCTGGAGGTCTTTTGGCGATCCCTTGATGGCGAGGGTGACAGTCGCCCTCTCCGGGTTTCCCATGACCAACGCGTATGTTCCGCACTCAAGATCGAAGGGGTAGAGGACATCCGTTTCCGGTGTGACGATCTCCAGACCGATGTCAGGTCGTTCGACGATGTACGTTCCCAATGTCTTCCTCCTCACTGTTTCGTACTCACGAAAATACAGGTCCGCGCTATGCCCAAATCCCGATCTCCGCCGGATTATTCGGGCGGATCGGTGATATCGAGGGGTGGCCGGGTTCCGGTTCCTGCAATGCGTTCGGTGTGGACGACCCAGGTGACGGCCTGGACGGTGCTGGGCAACTCGCCGAGCCTCAGGGCCGCTTCGCGGTAGCAGTGGGCCAGCAGGGCGTACCGTCGGGCGCTGCCCAGACCTCGGTCACGGCTTCCGTGGAGTTCGCCAACGGCGAGGTCGTGGGCGTGACGGTCGATCACCACCGCGTCGGGGTCTCACGGGTCGGCGATGCACCGGAAGAACATTCCTGTCTTGCGGTGCATCGGAAGGATCTCCTCGGGGTCCGTGCCGGCCATGATTCGGTTGGCCTTGGTCAGGGCGTCCTGGACATGACCGGTGGGTACCCCCGTTTCGTACGCCTGGCGCGCCAGGCGCTGGTTGTGCGGCCAGGACTTGTTCGCCGAGAGGGCGGCGATCACGCCGGCTCCGGCACGCGGGTGGCCGTCGGTGATCAGGGACGCGAGGTCGTGGGCCGTGCGGTACCACGTACGCCCGCGCCGGCGCTGCTGCGGGGTGGCGGCGCGCCATGCGGCGATGATGTTGCGGACGTACCGTTCGCCCGTCTCCTCGGATACGTCGACAGGGATCATGGGGTGCCTCCTCTCCGGAGCAGGCGGGATCGGGCCGACGGTCGTCGGCCGGGAAGGGAAACCCGTCGGCCTCCGGAGATTCCCGGAGGCCGATGTCAGGTACTGCGGCAGCCTGAGGCTGCGTCAGATACGGTGCGCGGCGTTCGTCCTCGAACGCGTCCCCTCAGCAGTTGGGGTGCTCATCACCCGGTGGAGCGGTGCACGCTGATCCACTTGCCTTTGGACAGCGGGCTCTCGTGTACGTCGGTCGTCTCGCCGTCGGCGCCCTGGACCTGATCGCTCCACAGTTCTTCGTGTTCGGCGAGGTACTCGGTCAGGGCCTGCGGGTCGTCGGCCACCGCGACGGGTACCGTCACGACGGCCTCGAACGTGCGCAGCAGTTCCTCGACCACCTTCAGTTTGGCCGTGATCTCGATCATCTTCTGCTTGGTCATGGTGTCGTCGTTCTCCCTTCAGGTCGCGGGAAGGGCCGGGGACGCCGCCGAACACGGCGCCCCCGGCGGGTCCCGCACCTTCCCGGGGACGGGAACGAGGAAGGTGCGGGGGTTCTGATGGTCGGCCGGGAGTTCGTAGCGGCTGGTGTGCCGGGCCGCTCAGGAATCGCTCACCGGCCGGGAAAGGAGTTTCACTTCGTCCACCGCGCGTTCGTTCACGTTGAGGCTGGCCCCGTCGCCGCCGGTGACGGGAAGGTCGTCGACCCACAGGCTGTCGTCGTCGGCGAGGTACTCCCTCAGGGCTTCCGGGTCGTCGGCCACCTCGGTGGGGACGTCCACGGTGAGGGGGAACCGGTAGGTGACCTCCTCGGTCACCGTGAGCTCGATCTTGACGTTCGCCGTGTTCTCCATGTGCTGCACTCCCTTGTCCCCCTCTCTACCGGGATGGACCGGGGGTGCCGCCGCTCCAGGTGGCGGTGGCACCTCCGGGTGGACCCGTACCCCCTCCCTCCGGGGGGGGAGGAGAAGAGGAGGGGGTACGGGCGTCAGGGGCGGCGGACGTGCTGTGCGCGCCCGCCGTGTTCGTGAAAGGAGGTTCTCTCGGCTCCGGTTCGGCGCACGGGTGCCGCAAGGCCGGTCGTCCCCGCCGTGGTGATGTGCGGTCAGAGCAGGTTCGCGACGTCCGGATACAGGTCGCCCCGGGTGACGACGCGCTCCGGTTCGAGGCACGTCTCCTGCGGGGCCGCGCCCTTGATCCGCCGGTAGGTGATCGTCCCGGGGGTACGCTCAGGCGCCGTTCGTGCCCGGTGTGAGCCACTTCTCGATCACGACGCGCTCGCCCTCGGGGTCGGCGCTCACACAGGCGACGGCCCGCAGGACGCGGCCCCGGCCGTCCGACACCTGCCGCACGGTGACCGTGTCGAACGCGGGTGTCAGCAAGGCTGTGGCCGTGATCGGCTCGCGGGGTGTCTCCCCCCAGTCGACCTTGACGAACAGGCGGTAGGGACAGAACTCCCGGACGACCCCGGCGTCCCGGGCGGGGTCGTCGACGTGCCGGACCCGCCGGCCGATCTTGATGTCGTACAGGTCACTCATGCTCATCGGTCCCTCCCTCCAGGGCGGTAACGGCGCGCGGGGAGAACGGGCCCGGTCCGCTGGCGCTTCCGCCAACGGCCGGGCCGGGGCCCGTCGTTCACCGCACGGATGCGGCCACCCCTGTCATGTGATCGCGCAGGTCGGCGGGAACCTCGTTCCACCCTGCTCACGCTGGAACTGTGGCATCTGCCCGAGCCACAGTTCGTCGTGTCCGGCGAGGTAGGCGTTCAGGGCGTCCGGGTCGTCCGCCACGCCCACGGGGACTTCCACGGTGACCGGGAACGCGTACGTCACCGTCTCCGTCACCTCCATGTCGACCGTCACCGTCTCAGTACTCACGTCCGTCTCCTCCTCGGAGTCGGGGAAGGGTCGGGGCCGCCGCGTCGAACGCTGCGGCGCCCCCGCGTAAAACCCGCGCCTTCCCAGGGCAGAGGAACCCGGGAAGGCGCGGGAGCTTTCTGTGTCGGCCGGTGAACTCTGCCGGGCCCGAGAAGCCGGGGTGGTGCCGTCGGGTACGACGGCGTCACCCCGACCGAGGCCCGCGCCTCCGCTTCAGGAGGCGTCGCGCGGGCACGGGATGCTGGCGGGCTCAGCCACGGCTCACCGCGTGGAAGACGGCCGCGCGCTGCTGCGGGGACCAGTCTTCGGTCAGCCGGACGCTGGTCTCCGTGACCCGGTTGTCGCCCCGGTAGGGGTCGTCGTACCGGCCGCTGAGCCAGGCGTGTTCGGGGACGGCCTCACCGACCGGGCAGAACGACGGCTCGCTCGCCCCGGTCGGCCCGATCGTGCGGACGGCCCAGGCGATCACGTCGCCGTCCCACGTCTGCGCGTCGATCTCGTCGTACTCGACGCGGGTGGTGGACGGCCGCTCGATCGTGCGCCAGTCGCCGTCCATCCATTCCCCGCCGCAGGACTCCCCTTCCGGGGTGACGTCCTGTGGGGTGCGGTAGCTGACCACATGGCGGGTGATCTCGATCGTGTACGCCATGGTCAGGCCGCCTGTCCCACACCGGACGCGGGGCCCACGTCGTACGACGTCGCCCAGCCCTGACGGACGCTGTAGCTCTCGCTGTACTCCATGCGCACCGGCGCGAAGTCCCCTGCGAGGACCCCCGCCCGCCGGTCGCGCTTCGGCGGAGTGTCGTACCGGGGCCAGTCCCAGCTCCCGGGAGCCTGCGTGGGAGCGTACGGCAGTACATCCCGTTCGTCCTGCGGGAACGTGTCAGGCTCCGAGTGCAGTGCGTACAGCAGACCCTGATGACCACTGGTGGTGATCGAGTAACGCACGTGCGGAACGACGACCGTGCCGTCGTCCAGCACCCACGCGATCGGAGTGCTGTAGCTGAACACCTGATACCGGATGCGTCCGGCGACGGCGTCCGACCGGTACCGGTCGGCCCACTCCTGCGGCAACAGGCCGACGCAGTACGACTGTTGATCCGTGGCGCGCAACGCGCCGTAGGTGGTGAAGGGCTGACGGTTCGCCAACGCCCTCCGTACCGCCCATGATTGCGTGGCAAGCTTGGGCATGTCCCGTTCTCTCCAATCCGACCGGGACGGTGAGGGCCACCGAGACGCCCGGAGCCCGGACTCCGGGCGCGCGGGGCGGCATCCCCGCAGGCGCCATGGGGGCCCTCACACAGGGAAAAGGGGGGTGACCGGGGCCGACGGGCAGGATCACCGTCAAGCCCCGTACGACGCGCTCACGCCCGTGGCGGTACGCGCCCTGAGGCAAGGTTCTCCGGGTAGTCGGAGAACTGACCTACGACCGCGCCGAACGGCAGCTTCTCCAAGGTGCCGTCGGCGAATTCGATCTCGAACAGTCCCGCGTCCGGGCTGTCGGCGTAGTACGCCGTGCGAACCCGTCCCCACCGGTCCTGCCCGACGATCCGGACGACCTCACCGACCAGCGGCGGAACGTCCATCGAGCTGATCTTCCTGGCCATTGCCAGTCCTTCCGGGACGATCACGGTCCCGCCCGGTGAGGCGGGGATCTCGCGGACCGCAAGATCAGAAAGGCGCGCGTCCCAGCATGGACACGCGCCTCTCGTGATCCGGCGGTCACTCCCCGACGTGCACGCCCAACATGTTGAGCACCGGCCCCCATTCGGCGTTGCCGTACTCATGGACCATCCATGCGACGACCGCCGCCGTGAACGCGCTCGCGCACGTCGCCCCCGTGTGGCGAACGGCGTGCAGAATGCGCTCCCGGTCGGCGTACCAAGGGAGGTCGATCTTCACCGAGCAACCGAACAGCCGGGGGTGGAACTCCCTGTGAACGCGGCCGATCTTGGGGTGCGACCGGCTCGCGTGCACGCGGTGACCATCCGCCGGATGCTCACTGATCTTCTCGAACCGCCACGCCTGCCCTTCACTCGGGCCGGATGCCATGTGGATGGTGGCGCCCGGTTCGATGACAGAGGCAGTCGCGTCATGGATGAGCTGCATGATCTTCTCCTCGATGATCATGTGCCTGTTGCGGACGGGCGGCGGCACCCCTCGGTGGGGATGCCGCACCCATGCAACGCGGCAGACTCGCTCATCGGCACAAGGACACGGCGGTCGGTCCGATCACGCGCAGCAGCGCGCACCAGCCGATCGGACGACACGCCGGGTCGGACATCACGCGAGCCCGAACTGAAGATCGGCCCGCAGGTCGTCCCTGCCGGTACGTGCCGCCCAGCGGCGCATCCCGTCCACCCGGTGAGGGTGGAACGGTGCCCATTGGGTCGGGTCCACGCGCAGGAACTCCCGTGCCTCGTGCTCCTCGATCGAAATGATCATCCGGAGGAGTTCCGCGTACAGGTCCTCGTTGGTGCAGTCCTTGACCACCAACGGGAATTCCGCGTACGTGTTGATCTCTTCCGGGTATCCGGACGCGGCTTGGTCCCGGTTGCTGTTGCGGGCCGGGTACGCAATCCGCACTGTGATCGCGTCCTCGAAACGGCCCGTGTGATCGCTGGCGACGAACGCCCAGCCGGGCTTGTAGATCACGTCGGATATCAACCTGATCGCACTTTTCGCTTCCATGATCCTTCTCCGATGGATTCAGGACATGGGGGCTCCGTCATGAGCACCCCACTCAACGCGCGAGAAAATCGCGCGCTGAAGTGGAACTCAGCCGGTGAAAGAGCGAATAAAGCGTAGTGAACTCTCACCTAAATACGGCGACCGGAATCACCCGATTACCGATCAAGTGAATTTCTCGCGCATTTTCTTGCCATACCGGAAAACCGGCGCGAGACATCGCGGCGGGTTACTTCTCGCCGTATCGTCCCTCACTTAAATACGGCTCAAGAAATCCCCCAATCCCCGATCATGAGGGGATTTATCAAAGATTATTTCACCCTGAATGCCAGCACCCCTACCCGTTGAGGGCAGGGGTTCCGGTAGCCTTTCCGTGCCTAGCCAGTCTCCTGCTGCCGCATGCTGCGGTAGACCATTTCATCCCGCGCGGCGTCAAGAGCCGCAGACAGGGAGCGCAGTTCCTTGATCCCCGCATCGCGTGCACGCTGCACTTTCGACGACGAATTCCGGGGACCACCGTACAATTCCTCTGCTGCACGACCCAAGACACCAGCACGGCCAAGATCATCCGCCTCGCTGGCGTACCGAAGGAAGACACTAAGGGTTGGGAATTCACTTCCGTCGCCCCACACTGAACGGAAGATCTCCGCACTGTTACCCGCGAGATACGACGTGACCGCGAGCGTGGAAAGCTTGTCGACATACGGGATTCCACGCGCAGCCTGCTTTCCTGATTTTTCGTCGCCCCCCTGGAATTTCATGTCCAGCCGGTACCCGTTCCGCGCGGCAGCGTCCCGTACCGCCCAGTACTGGATCTTCTTCCGTGTGACGATGATGGTTTCGCCGTCCCGACGAACGTACTGCCATGCGCACGGCTCACGGTTGGCGACCCAGACTGCCGCTACCTCGTACTTCTCCATGATCTCGCGCAGTCGCTTCGCGAAGATCAAAACGGCGTCCTGTGTCACGTCGTCGCTCACGTCGTCGGTGCCGTACAGGGCGCGCCCACCCCTTGCGGCGGTCGCGCTGCCGTCCATGCGCTTGCGGGAACGGGTCGCGTCGACGGTGCGGCAGTAGCCGCGCGCAATCTTCCGCAAGTCCAAGAAGTCGTCTTCCGAGACACCTTTCAGGTCTTCCGCCGTGACCTCACCGCTCTTCGCGAATCCCTCGCTCCGAGTTCCCTCGGGCCGACTTTCCACGATCGTCTCCGATCATTCGGGGCGCTCACCCTTCCGAATTGCGCCGGTAATTCAATTGTCTCGCCATTTCAGAGCAATGCAACCAGGATTTGACATTCACGCCGAATTGCCCAGAGGAATTCAAGGTGCGGGAAATGGCGAAAATCCCTGCCACCCGGACCGCCGAATCAATCCCCCTTCAATTCGGCGGCGATCGAGCCGGCCAAACAATAGGAAATGAGAGAGATAAAATCACCCGAGGAATTCAACTGGGTCAATTATTTAAATTGACCCCCAATATGACGACCGGAGCGCGCCACCCCTACACACGTCTACTCGGGTACCCGTCGGGTACTCAGTTGCGCATGACATCGGCAGAACCAATACAGCCCCTACCTGCGGCAAGGCGAATACGGGTGTTTCCTGCCTAGCGGGAAGTGAGACAGGAAGCCGAAAAAGAAACGAGAAAGGAACCCACAAAGGAAGTGCGGGACAAGCCGAACTTGTCAGAATATCTCTACCAGTACCGCTCCCGACCTCTTCTCAGGTGATGAGGTCGGGAGCAGGTGGCCCCTCGGCTCGCGGGCCCCTATTCACAAGACTGAGCGTTTTCAGCGCTGACGCTCCAGGGTGAGGACTGCGGCAGTGATTGACGTCATTCGATTCGGGCTGCGCCGGGATCTGTGGAAGCTGCGTCAGGATTTCAGTCGTGCGATGCCGCGCTCGGCCGGTGCCCGTGCTGCGGACAGCGCGCGGTTGACGGTCTGTTGGGTGGGTGTGAGGTCACGGCCCGGCGGGCGTCTGAGGGCCGTCGTCACCCAGGGGCCGGCGCCCGCATAGGCGCGGTCGGCGAGGATCGGGATGCCCTGGCGTTCACAGATCCTGATGATCCGGTGGGTGCTGGCTGGGGGCACCCCCTCTGGGGGACGGTCAGGTCGTGCGCGCGGTCGGGCGGTGCGGGCGAGATCCACGGCAGCCGCCCGGCCGGGTCGGTCACCATCTGCACGTTCATCCCGTGGCGGCGGTGCTTGTGGGAGAAGTCGGCCCGGCTGTCACCGACCCGGTCGCATTCCGCCAGGGTGCCGTCCAGCAGGACGCACTCCGGGTCTGCCTCGCGCAGGGCACGCAGCAGACCGGGTGCGCGGTCGGCAGGTAGGCGGATCATCGCGGCCGTGTGAGCGTGGGCGGTACCGACGGAAATACCGAAGCCGGCCACGAGTTGGGCAAGGGTGTCGTGCCGGCGCAGGTACACCAGGCCGATGAGGGCACGCTGGTGCGGCGGGAGCTTGCAGCGGCGGTCACCCTCGCGGGTGACGATGAGCATCGTGGCCCACTCGACCAGGGCATGGGGCAGGTCGAGTGCGGCAGAATACGGAACCAACACGGCTCCTGTGGGTTGAGACTTCGGACGCCTCCCCCGACAGCACGGGAGCCTCGTACGTTGCGGGCACCGAACCCGTCACTCGATCCATACCTTTCTTCGTGGGTTGATCCGGGTCATTCGTAGGATCGGGACACCCAGGAGTGCCGGGTGTGGCTGTCACCCGAGAGCCGATGAT